>JBAXKJ010000098.1:0-2473 GCA_037137375.1 Prolixibacteraceae bacterium | reverse complement strand
ACATTGGTACTTTTCCTGTTATTAATTTTTTAAAAAAATCCATTGCTTCAGTAGCTAAATTCCCTGTAAGCGTTGGTCCATAAATAGGTCCCGGATTAACCACTACTAATTCTAATTTCTTTTCACCTGTCTGATTTTTAATAAAATCCCAGGCACTTTTTTCAGCCAGCGTTTTACTTTTAAAGTAGGCAGTTACATTTTTTGCATTCACATTTGTCCAACTGTCCTGATTGATTTTTATAATGCCAGATTGCCCTCCATGCATGGCAACTGTTGATGAGGTAAGCACAACCCTTTTAACTCCAGCTTTTTTCGCAGCTTTCAGCGCTCTTAATGTACCATCAACAGCAGGTTTTATTAATTCGTTTTCATCTTTTGGAACTTTAACAACAAAAGGTGACGCAACGTGCAATAAAAAATCGCAGCCTTCCATTGCCTTATCCCAACCTGCATCTTTCATCAGGTCAAGTTCGCAAAACTCTAAATTGCCTTTTGGGTCAATTTCTTTTTTAATGCCATTTACAACTTCATCTGTCTTGGATAAACTCCTTACCGAGCCTCTTACGGCATAGCCTTTTTTTAATAGTTCGGCAGCACAATGCTGACCTACGAATCCCGAAATTCCTGTTACCAATACTTTTTTCATTTTTTTATGTCTGATTAAATTTTTAAATAATAAACCAAACTTAGAAATTGACTAAGTTTGGTTTATAAATGTGAAAACTACAAATTACATTCCTGGTATAATTACCACTCTACCTGCCTCAGACTGTAGTTCATTAATACGGAGGTTTTTATAGGGTTGATACTCCTCAGAATTGTACCAGCCTTCTGCTGCTTCCATACTAGGAAATTGAAGCACGGCAGCCCAATTGCCATTCCAGTCTCCTTCTTTTACTTTTGGCTCAGGAGTGCCTGCAATCATTTGCCCACCATGCTTGTACAAAATAGGAATTGCAAATTGTGCATAACGTTGATTTAGTTCTTCAAGGCTATCAACCTTCATATGAACCATGATGTAGGCAGGTTTTACTACATTACCGCTTTCAGTGTTTTTTTCTTGATTTTCCATTTTATTAATTTTTAATTATTACTTTTGTTTCGCAAGCAAAAATAATTATTACTTTTGAAATACAAGTAAAAAATTAAAATAAATTGCTCTTTGCAAGTAAAATTAATATTGATTTAATATGGAGTATAAATTTCGGTGCGAATGTCCTATCACATCCGCCCTTGATATTTTAGGGGATAAATGGATATTGGTTATCATCAAACTGATGCTGATACAAGACAAAAAGACGTTCAAAGACTTCATCGAAAGTGATGAAGCCATTGCCACTAATATTCTTTCTTCTAAGCTAAAATATTTGGAGGAATTCGGGATTATAACTAAAAATCAGCTTCCAGATAATAAAAAAACAAACCTGTACCTATTGACTGAAAAGGGCTTAGCCTTAACACCTATCATTGTAGAGCTTTCTGCATGGAGTGATGAATACGTGAGAGGACTCAATAAAATAATGAAAGAAAGTCCTGAAATTGAAATTATGAAAAGCGATAAAGCAGCGTTTATTAAAATGAAACAGGAGACTTACAAAACGAAGAATGGATTTGCCAATAGGAATTAAAAGTTGATTCAGACGAATAAATAACTATCGGCTATGGTGGACACGCCGGCTAAATTGAACTCCTTCCGCCGTTTTTCGAGATCAACCCCTAATTTATGAATTATTAATAGTTATATCAGGTAGTAACGGTTCAATAATCCCGGCGTAGGATGATTAATTACTACGGCATGTCTACTTAATGTCATTGATATTCAAATTTTCATTGTTCTGTTTAAATGTTATTTCGCAAAACGGACATTCCTGACAAATGAATTTATTTTCAGATTCATATCTTCGGAATTTAAGATCAGTTTACCATTAATTGTGAGTTTTTCAAAAGTGATGTTCTCAATCCTGTGCTCCTCATCGAATCCTTCAATGAAGTTCTCATTGGTAACACCTTCCAGTGTGACATTTTTAAAAGAAACATTCCTGATGGCTCCCAATCCCGGATCAGGATCATACCTGTGGTGAAAAATTTTCAAGCCGATTAAGGTTGGAGCATTGCCTTCAATGGTAATGTCTTCAAATCGCACATTTTGCAGAATGGCTTCGCCAGCGTGGTTTGCCCGAAATACCGGATTTTTACCCTCTTTGTGTATCACATAAGAATGACTAACCAGACATGAATCTACCCTGTTGTGACCACCCCAGCTCATACAAAATGAGGCTCCGCCGCCATCGTCCCAAATCAGGCAATTTTTCATTTCCGAATAGGATACTCCATCATTCAACAGCACAGCATCATCATTGGCTCGGATAAAGCAATCCCGGACAATGAGGCGGGTTCCGGTACTGTTCCCCACTTTAGGATGATCCTTCCAATCCATATCCGACACATGAATGCCATCGGTGTTTTTGTTCCA
>JBAXKJ010000097.1:0-2650 GCA_037137375.1 Prolixibacteraceae bacterium | reverse complement strand
CGTCGGGCTCATAACCCGGAGGTCGTGGGTTCGAGTCCTACCCCCGCTACAAAAGGTCCCTGTAAGCAAATTGTTTACAGGGATCTTGATTTTAGGGAGGGTACGAACGGGGGACAGTTTCAGACAAAAGCTTTAAGCTTTTGGTAGTTCCTTTTTTAAAAGATTTTCAAATTCAGTGGCACGACAGAATCCTTTCGTTTTATTATTTATATCCACCATTTCTAGGTACCCACGATTCACCAATTCCATTAAATCGGTTCTTGCTGTTTGGTTCGCAGTTGTTAATCTGATTTCAATTTCTTTGACACTAAACATTAGATCAGGCTCTTCAAACAACCACTGAATGATTATTGCCTGACGAGAATTTACACCTCTAATTTTCTGAAAATTAATTATTTTTCTTTTTTCATTAATTTTCAGTTGTATGTATTCTCTAAGACTATCAAATGCCAATTGCATCGTTTTTACCTTGTAATAAATGAAGTATGTCAAATCATTTTCATCAATTTCTGTATATTGAAATGCCTTGGCATATTGTGTTTTACTTTTTACAATCAGTCTTGATATAGACAAGTACTCCGTCAGCCAATATCCACTTTTAAGTAGATACCAATAAAATATAGCCCTTGCGGTTCTACCATTACCATCAACGAAGGGATGAATAAATCCAATCATAAAATGAATAATACAGCCTTTTACAATTGGATGGATAAACTTCTCATCCTTTTCGTTATTAAAAAAGACAAAAATCTCATTCATCAACTTTATGATATCTTGATAATCCGGTGGTGAGTGGACAATTTGACCGTTGACTGTATCTATTACTTTTACTTCGTTGTCTTTCCTATAATTCCCTTCATCCTCACTGTCGGCTAGTGTTTGATGGGTAATTTGACGATGGATTTCAAGAAATCTTTCAGTGTTTAGTAATTCGTCTTTGATTTCAACAATGTGCTTGATTGTTAAATAGTTATTTAGTATCATTTGCTCAGATTTGTTTTTTGGCCGAATGTTTTTTCTGAGCATTTCTTTCGCTTGTTTTCTTGTGGTAACAGCTCCTTCTATTTGACTTGAAGCAATTGCCTCCTCCATAATGGAACTCACCAGATATCTCTTTTTATCGTCTTCGGGGATCAGATTTTTAGTTCCTAAATGCCCACCTATATGTAAGTCAAATTCATGAAGTCCTTTTTGAATGAAATCTGTGAGGTTGTAGGTGAATTTATAGTCTCCGAATTGAATATTTTTAGCATTAAGACCTCTGCTTATTTTTAGAGCAATCCATAATGCATGGGGATTTGAAACTAAATCAGATTTTTGATACTTTACTTTATCCCAATATAAATATCTCTCATTAATTTCATTTAATAATTGTTGAAACTCTCCGTTAAGTATTAGTCTATAAACTTCACTATATATATTTTCATTAGCCCATTGAGGAGCGTGTTCTAATTGTTTCATTCCTAAAACCTCCTAATTTTAAATAAATTGTGAAATCATACAAATATAAAACTATTTCACAATATTTCCTAAATTGCGATAAATTAGGAGATATTGCAAGCATGATCGAATCTCCTAATATCTCCTAATTATTAGTAAATTGGGAAATATCAAGTAATTAAATTTGTGGAATTTCTTAATTTGTCTGTCTTGAAGAGGTAGATTAAGAATCATTTACGATATAACCATACAAGTTAACAACCAAGTAAAAATGCTTCAAAAGGTTCGGTATTTCAAGGTTTCCCACTAAAAGAGATCCCTGTAAGCAATTTGTTAACAGGGATTTTTATTTGGCGGGGGTGCGATTGGGGGACAGTTTGGAATTTTATAAAGATATCGACAAGTCCAACCTTAATCCCGGAGGGATTTAAGGTTTATAGAAACAGGCATGAAAAATTAAGTTCGACCCCGCCGGGGTCGCAGATACGCTGGGAGGCAATGTGCGATAAACCTTTGACCTCTTCGAGGTCTCCATTATTCGAGCCACTCGAAGAGATACTTTTTTTCATGTACTATCTCAAACTTCTTTAAGAAATCGAGGTATTCTTCTTTGAAGGTAATTGACTGGTGATGTGCCTTTTGATTTAGTACGTATTTTGCTACCAGATCAATTTGAGAATGGCTGTATGAAAATGCCCCAAAACCTTCTTGCCAGGAGAATTTATATTTTGACAATTTATTCTCATTAACAAATTCATTGCTTGATTTTTTTACTTCCCTGACCAGATCAGACAAGCAACAATTCGGTTTCATTCCAATGAAAAAATGGATATGATCAGATGTTCCACTGATGGCAATCATTTTTTTCGAACATTACCAAATGTAGGAAGGACAGGTCAACTACTCTGAAATTTCGCGTCAACTATACCAAAACGGTTACACAACACGGAATGGTTTCTCGTTCTGTCCGGGGATTGTTTGGAGGCTGGTGAGAACCATTGAAGACCAACATCGAAATTAAATTAAGCTTTGATTTATTATCATAACGTTCCGCGTGCAGTCGCTTGTAACCCTGTATTGCGCCTGCACCAGGGTTATGGCGCTTGAACGCTGTTAGCGGTTCGGCTTTTATTTTATCCTATTTTTCAGATAAACCAATGTACTTTTTTAATTCAGTTTGTTTTTCTGCTTGTTTTATTAAAAAGTCTGC
>JBAXKJ010000096.1:0-2680 GCA_037137375.1 Prolixibacteraceae bacterium | reverse complement strand
TTTCATCAGTATAAATTTTGTTTTTTAATGGTCTGATGGAATACCCAGATATTCATTTTCGGTTGGTGAGAATATTTTCTCATGGGTATTTCATTGTAGCGAATTTTTTTTGATTCGTTTTGGGGGGTTCAGGTGATTTAAGTGCTGTAATAGTAAGAAGCAATTTATCAGCATCATGGAAAATAAGGTTCCCGTTTCTAAAATCATCCGGAATATTGCCTCAAACGGCGAAGAATGTGCCAATGAAATACGCCAGTGGCTGGATGATTCCAATGACAACAAAAAAATATTCCGGGACCTTCAAGATATTTGGCTGGTTACAGGAAGCTTCCCTGACCCTTTTTTGCCTGACAGGACAAAAGCATGGCAGAAGGTCCGGCAACAAATCCAGTCCCCTAAAAGATATTTCTATTTATGGCGAAGAGTTGGACAAATTGCCGCCGCCGTAATCGTGGTTATTTTAAGCATCTGGACGGGCACCAAACTGGATCAGCTGCAACAAGTTACTCAGTTTACAGAGGTCATCTCTCCTGCAGGACAAAAAACACGTATTATCTTGCCTGATAGCTCAATTGTCTTGTTGAATGGTCATTCACAGATCAGGTACAGCCTGAATTTTAACGATCACAGAAGAGTTGAATTGAAAGGAGAAGGTTATTTTGAGGTTCGGAAAGATCTTTCCAGGCCGTTTGTTGTGGGTACTTCAGAACTAGACGTTAAAGTCTTTGGTACATCCTTCAATGTGAAAGCCTACGAAGACGACCAAAAAGTTGAGATAGGGCTAAAAAGCGGAAAGGTTGGAATTGAACGTGGTCAAGAGGAAATGGTGCAACTTGTCCCCGGACAGGTGGCAACTTTTGACAAAAAAGAACACAAACTCGATGTAGCAAAAATGGACATCAATTTGGTTTCAGCCTGGACACGGGATGAGATGGTATTCGAAGAAGTACGGCTGGATGAGATCGTCAAGTATATGGAACGTTGGTATGGGGTTGAGATCCGGGTTGCGCCTGTGTTACTGGATGGCGAGCTCCTCACTTTTAAAGTGAAAACAGAATCTTTGAATGAACTTTTAAAATTAATAGGGCTGCTAAAGCCGATTAAATACCAGATTGATGGGAAACAAGTAGTGATTACCAAACCATAATGCATTTCGCCTATGAATAAAAGCAAATAGCCAGGCCTAATCCAAAAAATGCAGAAAGGCCTGCCAATGGCAAACCTTTCTTAATTCAAAAAATTTATAAACTCAGCCAGGAGAAGAGGTTACGGACATAACTTCCATCCACTAACAGCTGAATAAACATTGCAAAACTATGAAAAAAAATTGTAGTTCGGATGGATATTCGAATGATCAGAAGCTCCTAAGAAAATTAATTTTAAGAATGAAACTAATTGTCGTAATGATTTGTATTGTGGGGCTAACCGGGAGCTATGCTTCTGTTTACAGCCAGCAGACAAAACTGAACCTAAATGTGCAAAAGACGATGGTAAAGGATGTACTCAAGCTGATTGAAGACCAGTCTGAATTTTCCTTCATGTACAATGCCAGTAAGATTGATGTTAACCGTGAAGTTGACGTCAATGTTGAAAAAACCTCTGTGGAAGAGATTTTAAAGAAGGTTTTTGCCGGAGAGGATGTCACCTTCACGGTGATAGACAGAAATATCGTTATTACCCCCAAAAGCGCCGAATCTTCAGTTGCCCAGCAGCAAAAATCTGTTTCGGGAAAAGTTACTGATTCATCGGGAGGTTCACTGCCAGGTGTTTCGGTGGTAGTAAAAGGGACAACCAAAGGCGTCATAACTGATGCCAACGGAAGTTACTCCTTGGCAAATATCCCGGCAAACACATTATTGCAGTTTTCTTTTGTAGGGATGAAAATGCAGGAAATCATGGTTGGAAATAAAACGACAATTAATGTTACGCTTGCTGAAGAGACTGTTGGCATTGATGAAGTTGTTGCTGTAGGGTATGGTACACAGAAAAGGGGAAATCTAACAGGTGCAGTTGCTACAATCAGTAATGATAAAATAGTTAAAGCACCGGTAGGGACGACTTCCAATGCTTTGGCGGGACAACTTCCCGGATTAATCACCAAACAGTCTGGAGGGCAGCCGGGGATGGATGCTGCTTTGTTAAGTATTCGAGGTTTTGGATCTCCCCTCATTATTGTCGATGGTGTTGAGGCAGAAATAAATAATGTTGACCCAAATGAAATAGAATCGATATCAGTACTAAAAGATGCCTCTGCTGCAATCTATGGAGCCCGTGCTGGTAATGGTGTAATTTTAATCTCCACCAAAAGAGGGAATGAAGAAAAACCTACCATTACATTAAATAGTACCTATTCCTTTATGGGAGTTACTGAATTTGGAAAGCCTGTTAATGCAGGACAATATGCTGAATTAATCTTGGAAGCAAATCTTAATGCAGGATTGCCTGCAAGCTCGAGTCGTTTTCAGAGTGAAGATGTTCAAAAGTATTTTTCAGGAACAGATCCGGGATATCCAAATGCAAATTGGTGGAATGTGATCATGAAAGAATGGACACCTGAACAGCAACACAGTTTATCCGTAAGAGGTGGGGACAAGAAAATAAAATATTTTGGTTCTTTGAGTTTTTTAAACCAAGACTTAATGTATAAAGCAGGTGGTAATTACTACCAACGGTTTAATAT
>JBAXKJ010000095.1:0-3199 GCA_037137375.1 Prolixibacteraceae bacterium | reverse complement strand
AAGCTGTTCACTTTTTAACCGGTGGACCTGTGCAATTTTCACCCGGTATTTACAAGCGACTCAAAGAGCAGATACAAAGAATCGGGCTCTGGTAGGCAGTTGAAAACTTAGAGGCGAAACCCGGTGTCGGGGAAATTGTCCAATAATTCTACAATATCCAACTTTATCAATTCCCATTCCTTTCCCTTCAGGCAGATCGGGTCAAAGTCACCATCAGCGGATGCGAATTTAGAGAAATTGGCTATTATTAAATCCCGGTCATGGGTGTATTCATAACGTTGTTTATGCATTTCGAGCATCTCAGAAAAGGTAAACGTGTTGAAAAGTTCATGCAAATCCCAAAAATCCTTCTTCCGTCCCCCTCTTGCCACGACAACAACTTTCATCGCAGTAACATCTGCCAGGCTGGCAATACGAATACCATCGATCAAATCACAGGGATCCTTGAATTCCTCGAAATAAAATAAATCCACCTTTATATTATTTTCTGCGGTTTCCCCAACATAATAAGATCGACCCATACCAACGATTCCGGAAGTATCTATGCAATCATAATATCTGTAGTTAGCTGAGAAAAACTGTTCAAAATCAGAAAAATCCAGACTTCCATAAGGCGCTTTAGTAAACAGATCAATATCGGCCGACTTCCTATGGCCTAAACGTAAACCAAGAGAAGTGCCACCAACGAGATAAAATGGATTAAAAATGGATGTCGACATCATATCATCCAGCACTTCTTTTAAAAGTGGAGTGATCGTTTCATAATGCAAGGATAATCTGGCTCTCATAAATGCACTATCTGTTCCGGGCTTGTCTTCAGTTTTAATAATTCGTCGGCAGTAAGATGATAAAACCGGGAGATCTCTTTGATCTCGGCCAAATTTCCTCTTTCCAGTACGCGTTTAATAACTGCATTTTTATATTTCGCCCAATTCATCTTGTCAAAATCCGTATCCCAAAAAAGAGATTTACGAACACAGGGAATACCCTTATAAAGCATGGAAAGCTCTTCATCTTTGTGCTGTTTTATTTCATAATAGGTTTGAAGAACGGCGAGAAAACCTTCCTCATAACACAAGGTTCTTTCTATTTTTAAAGCTTGCTCCGTTGTAAGATTTCGTTTCCCCTGAATAATCGCATTGATCGTTTGGTAGGGGATGTTGGTTGCCTCCGCTAAAATTCTCTGATTAAGCTTCTTTCTCCTGATATCCCTTTTGATAATCTTTCCAGGGTGAATACCTCGTATAAGTTCAATTCGCTTGTCCATATAAAAATCTAATACCGCAAAGATACAAATAAATAAACAAAAATGTTTATTTATTCAATTCTCACCCAAAAGAAATGGGAAGATGGGAAAATGGGAAGATGAGAAGATGAGAAGATGAGAAGATGGGATAATGGGGAAATGGGAAGATGAGAAGGTGGGAAGGTTAGAAGATGGGAAAATGGGAAAATGGGAAAATGAGAAGATGGGAAAATGAGAAGATGGGAAGATGAGAAGGTGGGAAGATGAGAAGATGGGATTTTTGTTATTCGCGTAATTAGGTTATAATCGTAGTAAATATGGCTATGAAGAAGCTGCTGTTCCTTGTTTTTATTTTGTTCTTTTCCGGGATACTAAATGCCCAGGAGAAGCAGGTTGTTGTGCCATACACCTTAGCCGATCGGGAGCGTGCCATTCGAATTGAAGCAAAGATGGATGAGCGGATTAAAAGCATCGATAATCAATTTATCTACCAGCAAAAGCAAATAGACGACTTAAAAACTCTTTTTTATTGGGGCTTTGGCATCTTAATCACACTTTATATATTCATGTTAGGATACATGATTTGGGATCGGCGAACTGCAATGCAACGTGCCTTACTGCAAGCTTCGAAAGGCTATAAATGAATAAAGGCGCTAAAATTCAGCGCCTTCCTAATTTTTTGATTACGGCAACCGAAAGGACAATAAGTTCGATTGCAAAATGGTTACGGCAATCTTATAACTCATTGGTTGTTTTGCTCAGAAGGGAACTGACCGTTTGGAATATTCAAAATTTTAAAAATATTGTTACTTTTGTATTATGACTAAAAATGAGATAATTTCTCAGGTTGACTTTTCTTTACGGCATTTAAATGTGTCAAAAGTTATTCTATTTGGTTCATATGCAAATGGGACACAGACAGACGATAGTGATATCGATTTGTTAGTGGTTACCAATGATGATTTCGTTTTTAATTCTTTTGCCCAAAAGATGGAGGTTAAGCTTAAAATTGCGACCGCCCTAAATTCTTTAAGGAAATTTGCCGATATTGACCTGATTGTACATACAAAACCAATGCACGATCAGTTCGTTCGATTAAATAGTGGTTTTAAGAAAGAAATTCTTAGCTCCGGATCAGTCATCTATGAAGCAAACAACTAAGGACTGGCTTACTAATGCAGAAGATGATCTCCTTGCAGCCCAAAAACTTGCCGGAGAAAAACGACTAACTAATGTTGTATCATTTCATTGCCAGCAATGTCTTGAAAAATGTTTCAAAGCAGTAATTGAAGAATCTAGTCAACGTTCTATTAAATCACACGACTTATTAAGGTTGCAATTAATTTCAGATGTTCAACTTTCCGAATCCGAAAAGAAGCTGATTGCTATTATTAATGAAGTATATATAGACGCTCGTTACCCAGGCGATTTAGGGCTTATGCCTCAAGGGAAACCGACAATTGGAGAAATTGAATCCTTTATCAATTTTTGTGAAGCGCTATTTTCAAGAGTTACAGTTCAATTAAGCCAATAATCATGTGAGGTTGTCATAATAATTATAGGTTAGCATTGGTGAACCCCGTCCTGTTATGTAAAAATCGGAGAAAATTTTCAAAGTTTCTACTATATGTTCGGAGAACTTTGCAAGACCTTGGAGAGTGCCGAATGTTTAATCCCGGATTTGTATTTCAAAATTATGAGGCAGCAGGTCTTCCAGATTTTTGCTATAATCCGTATTGTATTTATTGATGTTAATAAGTAAGTAGACCAGCCAGTCACGGAAGTTCACACCCAAAAGGACATTTGTTTTTGGTTTTTTTGTCTAAAAAAATATTTTTGCCAATATTTAATGCGCATTGTGTGATTTATTTCACATAATACGCACTTAAAACGTGAATCTGTAAGCAGAAATTACAAATGCACAGAAAATGGAAAATTAGAGTGCACAGAAAA
>JBAXKJ010000094.1:0-3745 GCA_037137375.1 Prolixibacteraceae bacterium | reverse complement strand
TAAACCAGTTGAACTGGCAAATCATTGAATAATTGAGATTATCAATTCGTTTAAAATTAAACGAACTCGGGTGCAAACATTTTCAGCACAAAAACTCGATTTCCATCAAAATCCTGGCGTGTTCCTGGCGTAAAAAACAAAACACCTACAAGACGATCTTGTAAGTGTTTGATTTTGAGGGTGGGCCCAGTAGGGCATGATCCTACGACCCCCTGATTATGAGTCAGATGCTCTAACCAACTGAGCTATGGGCCCTGAAATTGCTAATTTGAATTTCGGTGTGCAATTTTAGTCATTTGTTCGCTATTTCACAAATGTTTTGTCAAATTACTTTGCCGCAATTTGGCTTGAATATGCTTCAAAATATTGGTCAAATGAGGTTTATAAAAGTTATTCCCTTTAATCTGCATCCATTTTTCAGGCCGGCTCAAATACTGCCCTCACATCCTTCAGCAATTCAGGAATTGGCAGTGACTGCGGACAATGAGCCTCACAACTACCACATTCCGTGCAATCAGATGCCCTCTGCCCGGCCTTTAGAAAACGGTAATTGTCCTCCTTGCCATACATGTGAAAGTTGTTGAAATAATTGAAACACCCCGGAATATCGACCCCCGATGGGCAGGGCATGCAATAACCACAGGCAGTACAATCCACTTTAATCCGTTGCCTGTAGATATTTTTAACCTTCTCAATAACAAGGTTGTCGGAATCGGAAAAAGAACCTTCTATTGCATTTTCTGCAGATTTGAGATTCCCGGTTACTTGTTCCATGCTGTTCATTCCGCTAATCAACAGGGAAACTTCAGGGTGATTCCAGATCCAGCCCAATGCCCAATCAGCAGGCGTTCTATTCTTCCCCGAACGGGAGAAGGCAGTTTGCACAGATTCCGGATGGTTTTGTGCCAGTTTCCCTCCACGCAGGGGTTCCATAATGATTATTCCTAACCCCTTTAGAGCCGCATATTCCAGTCCCTTGCGACCCGCCTGAAATTCTTCATCCATGTAGTTGTACTGTATCTGACAGAAAGACCAGTCGAATGCATCAACGATCCCGTTAAAATTTGCTTGCTCATCGTGGTAGGAAAAACCTGCATATCTGATTTTCCCATCGTGGATTGCCTGTTCCAAGAATCGTGCAATACCCGCATCTTTTACATGCTTCCACAAAGATTTGTTCAGTGCATGAACAAGGTAAAAATCAATGTGATCTGTTTCCAACCGCTCCAGTTGTTCATTTAGGATCCTATCCATGTCCGACCGCGAATTAATCAACCAACTGGGAAGCTTGGTTGCCAATTTCACTTTCTGCCGGTATCCATCCCTCAGAATTTTTCCGACTACCGGCTCGCTCCTGCCTGCCGAACCCATGCCTTTGCCATGATAAGGATAAGCGGTATCAATATAGTTGACTCCCTCGTCGATGGCATACCTGATCAGCTCCGTGGATAATTCCTCATTGATTTTTGAAGCATCCCCGCCTGGTATTAAAGGAAGTCTCATGCAACCAAATCCCAAAATGGAGACCATCTCCCCTGTTTTCCCAAATTTTCTGTATAGCATATCAAATCCCTGGAATAACTTTCAGCAGCATGTTGATGACATTGTGCACATTCTGACCGAAGACTTTCAGGATTTCTTCCCAGGAAACCGGTTCCTCATCCACTTTCCAGCTGTCAAAATCGGTGGCCATCGCAATGGCTGCATAAGGAATTCCCAACTCATTGGCCAGGATGCATTCGGGAGCAGTGCTCATGTTAATCAGGTCACCACCCCAACTCCTGAACATCTTTGACTCTGCCCGGGTGGAGAAACGCGGTCCTTCGATGGTGATAATGCAACCTCCAGCGTGAATGTTCAAATTCAGTTCCCTTCCCGCAGCAAAAAGCTTGTCGCTTAAGGTCTTGTCGAAGGGATCCGCCATCGGTGTATGTTTCATTTCGCCGGCTTTGAAGGAATCGAAAAAAGTAATTTCCCGGTGACGGGTGAAATCAATAAACTGATCCGGAATCACCAGATCGCCTCTGCCAATGTGTTCCCGCAGACTGCCGCATGCAGTAGTGGCCAGAATGTGGGTGCAACCCAACTGCTGAATGGCATACAGATTGGCCCTGTTGTTCACTTTAGAAGGAGTAATGGTATGCTCGCGGCCATGGCGCGACAGGATGACTACCTCCGTCCCGCCAATAAATCCACAGGTAAAATCAGAACTTGGATCCCCATAAGGCGTGCTTATATTTTTCCGCTCCTGGCGTTGTAAAATTTCCGGGTTTTCCAGACCGGATCCTCCAATAATTGCAATTTTATTCATCATTTCTCCGCTATCACCAACATTTCAAAATCGTCTTTCGTCAATTTTTGATCTCTGGAAAATTCCCCCAATTTTGCGCCAAAGATCTCCACTTTTTTAAATCCGAGTGATTTTAGTAACCAGGAAATTTCACTTGGCACATAATATCTTTCATTGCAGGTGAGTGTTTTCTTGTTACCAAGATCGTCTTCAAATTCTGCCACGTTATGGTCACGAAAGGTCATTAAATCAAAGGTATTACTTCGACAGGTCGCCTGACCCTCATCCGAATTTGCTTCATAAAATGCTTCCATAGAATGAGATAGCGGAAAGAGACCGTTTAAGGTGGTGAAGATAAATTTTCCATGTTCCCTCAGCGATTTTGTCACACTTTTCAGGATTTCAAAATTCATTTCATCCGTTTCCATCAGGCAAAATCCGCCCTCACAAAGCATGATGGCAGCATCAAATTCCTGATTGAAAGGCAAATTTCTTGCATCTTGTTTGACAAAATCAATATTAAGATGAGCCGCTTCTGCTTTTTCCCTTGCTCTCGCAAGTTGTGAATCAGACAGATCAATCCCGGTTACGGAATATCCTCTCTTCGTCAGTTCAATGGAATGACGGCCTGTTCCGCAACCTACATCAAGAATCTTCGGGGATTTATCTAAATTGATTTCACCTTCAATAAAATCGCACTCACCGACAGTTCCGTGTACAAAGACCTCATTGTCATATTTCTGTGCGTAATTCTCAAACAGCGATTCGTACCATTGTTTTTCTTGCATGACTATCGATATTTAAATTTTTACCAGTTCCAAAATCACCAAAGACGCCTCTTCTATCGTCTTGCCAAATGCAATGATCCCTTCCTCGTGGCCGCCCATCACGAAAATTTTTTGATCCCTTACCGCCGGAAGGGTCATCATTCTGCTGATTTCGTAAGCCATCCCGGGTGTGCCATATTCGATCTTTTTGTCGGTTGTCGGAAGTACATCGAGGTATCGTTCCCAAAGTTCACGATTGTGAATGTGTACCACCGCACCGATCTCAGGATTAGCCTCATAGACCGCAGCATGACTCATAGACTCAGCCGATGCCCTGATGAGTCCCCGGCACCAGAGCGTGTTGATGGCCGGATCACATTTTTCGACCAATGGATATTGCGTTTGATCCAGCTCGGGTATTCCGCCGGTGGCAGTACCAGAGATATAAAATTGGCTGCTTCGGGGTACTCTTATAGAAATATTGCCATAACCTATACCATCGGGATAACTACCTATCAACTGCCTCTGCCATAGCTTGTTGCGCCAGTAGTTCAGTGGGGTGAAAAGCGCTGAGGGGATTTGGATTGCCTCTTTGGTGAGGTGGCAATCGAATTTGAGGTAGCCTTCGGAAGGGGTGGTATTGGCCATTATTTTCTGTTTTGTTAATCGTCAGGATTGCAAATCCTGA
>JBAXKJ010000093.1:0-3948 GCA_037137375.1 Prolixibacteraceae bacterium | reverse complement strand
ACCAACATATTTCTTACGGCAGCACTATTATCGACATGTTCTCTCTCGATTGGATTTTGTCCATGAAGATCCTTGTTCTGGACATTTAGTCCTGTCATTTCAGCCGCAAGATCTTTGGCTTTGATGCTGATAGTTGGTAAAAAATCAGCTAAAGCCCGCTTTTCCGGAACGCCCATTTTGTATTTCAACTGAGCAGTTGAAAGCCTGAAAAGCGCCTGGTCACCTTTGGATCGAATGATGGCGAATCCTTGGTTGTCTACCCCTCTGTCATAAATGATTCCGGAAAGTTGTTTCTCTGTATGACTTAACTTTTCCCTTGCCTGTATCCTTTCATATTCAAGAATTCTTTGTTCAATTACTTCTGCCCTTCTTGTTTGAACAGCAAAATAGTTTTGAGCAAATGCGATTTCAATTTTTCTGCTATCGCCGTTTTGTGCTACCAAATAACATGCGTAGCGCGTGAGAGCTATGTCGTCTAATTCTTTTTCAGCCCCGGAACCAATGGTGACCATTTTCCCGACGTCAGGAAAATGGTTGGCAATATCTTCACCTGCATTGACACATGCATGCTTTGCTTTTTGTATTACTTTCTCGAAATTTTCCCATTTGCTATATCCTAAAAGAGCCTGTAATTCTCTGGCGCTCCAGCACTCCACACCCTCGATTTCCAAGGCTGCATCCTCAAACTCGGAAAATAGATATTTAATATCTTCTGTTTTCATGTTTCTCAAGAGTCATTTGAAAGCTTTGAAATTTCCATAGCCAGACCTATTAAAGTTACGGAAAATTCTCCAGAAGCGGAAATCGATGGAAAGAAGGTAGGCAAATCCTGTAAAATGAGCCTACGGTAAAAGAAATTTCATAAATTGAGCACCTACAAATGAAGTAAGGACAGGTCAACTACTCTGAGATTTCACGACATCTGAACCAAAACAGTTACAAAACAAGGAATGTTTGTTCATTTAGTCCGAGGATTCTGAGGCGGTTGATAAAAAAAATCTTTTGGAACTTAGTTTATAAATCGTCCTGCTATCAGAATTAGTACTTTAGTATGTTTACCAACTCTTTTGAAAGTATCAACAGATGAGATTTAATATTTCAATTTGAACAGTTAATTTTATGTATCCTAATAGTTCATAAAGAACACTTTGGGAGTGTTGTGGTTATTTTGCACTTGATGTTGAATTAAACGTTTATTATGTTATTAAAACATTTGTTGACCCTATTAATCTTTTCAATTTGTTCAATTTCTTATGGGCAACAAGCTGATAAATTGAAACAAATGATGCAAGATCATTTAAAATTCCAGGGTAAGAATCCGGTATACAGCATTCAAGTGTACATTTCGAATCCAGATTCGGTTTTTTGTGATGCTGTAGGTTTTTCGGATGGAAGAAATTTGAAGGCGGACAAAGACAACCAGTTTAAAATAGCAAGTATCACCAAGACATTTACAGCTACTGTTATTCTTCAAATGGATGAAGAGGGATTATTAGACATTAATGAACCGATTTCAAAGTATTTGAGTGATGTGAAATTTGCCAGAGTAAATGAACTACATTATTACAATCAAATACCTTATAGTGAGCAAATTACAGTAAAACAACTTTTACAACATAGAAGTGGTCTTGCTGATCTATTCACTGATGCTTCATTAAGGTTTTATGTTAAGGAGTATTTGAATAAAAAACAGAAATGGGATTCTGAAAAATTAATGTATTATTATTTCAAGTATGGGCTTAACAAGATGGCTCAATTTATTCCTGACAGCGGATATTATTATTCAGATGTGAACTATTTTCTATTGGGATTGATTATTGAAAAGATTTCCGGACAACCATTAGCAAAACAATTCCGTTCCAGACTTTTTGAACCGCTGAAAATGAATAATACTTATTTTGAGTATTATGAACCTGCGATAGGCAATGGTAAGATGGCACATTCATTTTTAGGTAAACGTGACATTACCAAGACTCTAAATACGTCTTATGATTGGGCTGGTGGAGGTGTTATTTCAAATACTACTGATCTTGCTACTTTCCTAAAAGGACTTTTTGAATGTAAGCTATTTAAGAATAGTTCCACATTGAAAGAAATGACTACTTTTTTGCCTCACACATTAAAATCAGGGAAAATTAGCTATTATGGTTTAGGGTTGTATAAATATGATTTTGATAATGACTATTATGGCCACGGAGGATTTTGGGGGTGTTTGATTGCCTACAGCCCAGCAAACAAAACGACTTTTTGTGGAAGTATTAACCAAGTAAATCCATCTTTCAAAACAAATGAATTTATTGGTTCACTTATTAAAACATTCAATGAACAGACTCATTACGACAAGAATTAATGAAAAATTATTGACCATCATCAATGTCAATATTCAACCAATTATCATATATCATATAGGTCAATGACCATATAAAAGTGTTCCAATAGGTTCGATATTTCAGGATTCCCCGCTACAAGAGGTCCCTGTAAGCAATTTGTTTACAGGGATTTTAGTTTTTATGGGGGTACGAACGGGGGACAGTTTTTTTGTTAGCTTTACTTTTGTCGAATATCATTTGAGATTCAATCATTTAATTTAGTTTTTACGTATGAAGGAATTGGCTATTGCTTTTTGCCTTGTCATCACGATCAATGTATGTTTGGCTCAGAGCCGGCTTGATTTTTACCACATAAAATCCAACAATACCGCTTTCCCTGATTCCGGAAGAAGAAACGGTCATGTGTATAATGGTGTTTTATACAGTGCTGAAGAACATTATTCAGGCAGTCAAGTTTTGATTATTGTTCCACAAAATTTCCATCCTATCGCCAATGTGGATCTCGTCTTCTGGTTTCACGGGTGGAACAACAACATTGACAGCGCAGTGGTCCGCTTCGGTTTAGCAAGGCAATTTGACGAATCAGGCATTAATGCCGTATTGGTACTGGCGGAAACAACGAAAGATGCACCCGATAGCTATGGCGGTAAATTAGAACAGCCGGATACTTTCCGCAAGTTGATCCAAGATGTGTTGAACAAACTTTATGAAGAAAAAATCGTCCAGAAAAATTGCACCTCAGGAAATGTAATCCTTGCCGGTCACAGTGGAGCATACAGGGTTATTGCGCATATTTTGCAAAATGGCAACGTGGCAGTGAATGAAGTTATTTTGTTTGATGCACTATATGCAGAAACAGACAAATTTATGAAGTGGCAGATGGCTGATAATGATCATCGGTTTATTAATCTGTATACTGACCACGGTGGAACGTTTGATGAATCGCAAGGAATGTTAAAGCAGATCAGGGATTTAAAGCTTTCTGCGGAGTCGATTGACGAGGCAGATTTGACCAGGACCATTGTTGAGAGAAATAAAATTCTCCTAATTCACAGTTTGCATGAACATAACGATATCATCCAGCACCCGGATAATTTGAAATTGTTTCTTAACGGAAGTCCATTCCTGAGAAAGTGACAGTCTTCGCAAAGATCGGCATGTTCCCTTTCAATTGGATTTTGGCCATGAAGTTCCTTATTCTGCAAATTAAGCACTGTCATTTCTGTCGTAAGGTCTTTGGTTTTAATGCCGATAGTTGGTAGAAAATCTGCCAAAGCTCTTTTTCCCGAAGCACTCATTTTATTTTTCAACTGGGCAGTTGTGAGCCTGAAAAGTGCCTGGTCACCTTTGGAGCGAACATTGGCAAGTCTTTTCCTGCTTTTATCACCTTCCTGACGTCAGGTAAGTGATATAAGCTGGAAAATTTATTCTGGTTTTTCATTGATACACGTGCCTTGTGCAAGACCAAAAGCTCGTGCTCAAAAATATGCAAAAGTTGTACGTAATATATTTACTTCTATGCTAAGTCAATCTAGGTTTTGGCCGATTTCTTTCAACTACCCTATGGATAATCCGGAGCATGCTGACCCCCCTCCACCGGTTATAAAATTAGTGTTTT
>JBAXKJ010000092.1:0-3954 GCA_037137375.1 Prolixibacteraceae bacterium | reverse complement strand
GTTTCCAAAAACAAGATTCTCTTTTGGGTTTTCGTGTAAGCATTGTACTCTAATTCCAATTTTGCTGAACCCAAAATTTTCCCTGCTGCATTATTCAATTCTTTTGCTTCCCTGAGTCCGAGCTTTCCGGTTCTTAGTTCCTCGTAAATTTTAATGACATCAAGTCTTAAGTCCTCTACATTGTTAATTCTTTCCATGATTTAAGTTTTTAGTGCATTTTTTTATTAATCTTTTGAGTTTTACTGATTCTGAATAAGCCGCCACCATTGAATCCGGAATATCAGCGTGTCTTAGTCTAGTTCCTTGACAAATCATCCTTTTCACGTAAGTAGAATTTAATACTTCTCGGAGATTTTGATTTCTATTTCGCTCGTATTCATTAAACTTGTCGATATTATTAGCTCTCCAGTGTTTATTCGCTTTTGCCGATATTTCGGGATGATTGCCGTAATATTTCCTACATTGCTGTCTCACATTTTCGTGATTTAATTCTCTCCATCTTCCGGTTAATTCATTGTGACATTGTTTGCAGTAATAATTATAACCATCCTTGTTTTTGGAGTTTTTATAAAATTGGACCCCTTTCTTTTCCTGTTTACATTTACTGCACTTTTTTAAAAAATAGGTAATTTGTTCTGAGCTATCAGGGTTCATGAGAACAATTATTTAGTTTTTGGAGATGGTTATCATTTCAGCATTGATTTTCAGAAAATTCCCATCGGCATAGACAAAGGCGCATTTGGAAGAGATAATTTCAAAAGAATCAATCTGTATTTTAGCCTCATACCAAAGTTGTGGAGAGCCGTTGCAAACCCTGATGGTATATCTTTTCTGGTGACTCTTTATATCGCGATCGACGAGTGCTCTAACATGGTAACCAATTACCAGCAATACCAGGCAAAACGTCAAATAGACAATTAGCTTTCTCATTTCAGAATGGCATTATCATTTGCACACCGTAATTATGCTTTTCGGCCAGCTCCCGGACGTACCGGTCATCTTTAGCTGCCTCCACCTGATCAGGTGTTACCAGAATAGTCTTTTGAGTAGTTTCGAGTTTCAGGTTGAAACCACGGTCTTTTACTGATTTGTTGCAGAAGTACTTCCGGTTGTAGGTATTTGTGAAGTGGATCCTTACTCCTAAAAATGGCAGGCCGTGGGTCATTTTAAACCAACGCACCATATCCTGCAAGGAGTTGAACCCATCCTTTTCTGCTATTTCATGTGCTTCCTCATAAGATAACCGGCATCCATCGATTTTGAGGATGAATCCGTCTCTATCTTCACTAATATAAATTCCCTCAAGTCTTTTACATACCGCAGTTCCAAGTCGTACACACTGTTTAGTTCGCTGGCCAGAGAACAAGTAAAGAATATCCCCCTTCTTGATATGGACTTTTCTCTGTGCCCGGATGGTGGTAGTTTTGGGCTTAACTCCGGTGCGTCTGGAATAGTCTTTATCCAACATGGCTAGTATACCAGGGGCGAATTGAGATTGAAAGTTTAGTGATGGCATAGCATTGATTTTAAATCATTTCTTCTCCTAAATGCGATAATATACTTCTAAGCCTATCTGCTTGTGCTGTCAGTAACTTAGCTTTATCAATAGAGGATCCCGAACCATAACCTCTGGAGCACTGTTCGGAACTTGCCCTGAGTTTGGTGATTTTCGCCTCAATAATTTCTGCGATAATCTCGAAATCCTCTTCGTCTACATAGATTTTTCTGACAGTTGGATTCTTATATGTCATGACTTAATTGATTTCAATTTCGCCTCTTCAATTTCCTCTTTTGTCCAATCTTTAACACAAAGTTTTAGAAGATTTTCTTCCTCCTCTTTATAATCTCGGATCTCATTCTGAAGTTCATGAGACAATCTTGCAATCCTAATTGACTTGAAACATTGCATTTGTGCCTTCCTAATTATTGGACGACCAACCTCAGATAAAAATTCTGCCCAGTATTTTGATATTGGAAATTCCATTGCCAATTGTCCTTACGGTTTTGAAAGAATAATCAGATGCATATTTATACCGTCGATATCAAGAGCAGGACCAACGGTGAATTTTGCGGTTCTGTTCAGCTTTACACTATGCAATTTTGGTTCACCCCTGTCAAGCAACAGAGTTGCAAGGGAAACACTGTTGAAACAATAATAAGATCCTGCTTTGCCTCTTAGCTTAAATGCATCGCTTGACGTTTCTTTGATGACATAAAAATCCTCTTTGCTTTCCTCGTTTTGAAGAAATTGAATCCCCTGATCCTCGGATAATCCGATCAACGCGGAAGCCGCTTTTGAGAATTGAAATACACCGGCACGTTCAGAAACGCTAATAGTTGGTTTTCCTACGATAAAATTTTTACTGTTCGTTTGATTGTAGACTTTAAATTTCATGACTTAATAGTTTTATGGTGAATTATTCGACTGCTTCAATGGTTTGCTTTGGTTGACGTTTCTTCCTGGATTCAGCCTTGACAGATTGAACCTTTTCAATTTTCTCGTAATGATGGATGGTCCCGGAAATCGCCTGGGAAACAAATAGGGTGACAAGCTCACGAACCCTCAAGGGAAGTTTTGATTCTTTATTCTTGATCAGCTTAAATTCCCTGATTAGATTTTCGGGATAGAGCAAATTGTTATCGTATAAAATGTTAATTGGTCCTCGCTTAAGTTTCTGACCAGCTTTCAGAATTGGAACGATTCTTTCTCTTTGCTCATGAATTGAATGAATTTTCTTACCAATAAGCTCGTGACATTTGGGATCATCAAGGATCTGACCCAGGGTTTCGAATTTGACAGGTTTCATAAAGAAATTTTAATTAGGTGAAAATGTATCGGTCGTTGTCTGGAATTATCGTGGTTGTAAAGGGAAATCCATTCTCTGGAATCTGTTGAATTACCTCGATCAATCCGGATGCAGAAGTGAATATCACATGTTTGTTATTGTTGAATGAGATCTGCAGCTGCAGGCATTTCCCTGATCCCTTTTCCTTGAAAACTTTTGAATCTTCAATTTTGAAGTCGTGTACAATAACTTCCCGATTCAGGATCCTGGATATTTTTATCTTATCACCCTCAAAGCCCTTTGATGGCGCCTGAATATTGAATTGATTAAAATTATTCATGCCTTTGCTTTTGAAAGGTCGTTTTCGCTTTCGCTACCAACGCCCATTAAATTTTGATCGTGATTTTTTGCCAAGAGGCAGGGTCTACGCTGCGGTAAACAAAATCGGGAGCTGACATTCGTATTCGCATATTCGTATTCGTAATTCGAGTTCGAAAAACTGAAACCGGACGAAAGAACTAACAGCAGGCAGCATACAACCTTTTTATTTTATCCTAACAGAAAGAGATCTTTGTATTCCTGCTCAAACTGAGTGGCGATGTACCGAGCCTTCTCTGAAGTATCGGTGCAAAGGCGGGAGCCGACATCCGAATTCGCACAGCCGCAATCGAAATACGAGAGCGAAAAACCGAAACCGGACGAAAGAACCCTGAACCATGGCCAGTACTTCCATTGGCTTGAATTGCCCCAATCCGGGATCCATCCATCATTAATAGCCTGGAATATGACCATTAGCTTGTATGCCGCAATAGTTGGCTTCAATAACTCCCCACAACCATTTGTAAGGGTTGGCAATGATGAAGTCACACGGATCTTGTGACATGCTTGTTCAAAGGTCTTGATTGTCCTGAAATCAAATTTTGGTTCCTCTTGAACTTGTGCTTCTTTCTTTTTCATGTGGTTATTTTGAAATGGTTAAAAACTCTTTGTATAGGTCAATGAATTGATTAGCTGCATAGTTGGATTTCTCCGATGTTTCAAAGCAAAGGCGGGAGCCGACAAACGTACTCGCATAGCCGTAGCCGAAAAACGAGTACGAAAAACCGAAACCGGACGAAAGATTGAAGTATGGCCACCATTTGCGCTGATCAGTATTGTTCCAGTCCGG
>JBAXKJ010000091.1:0-4514 GCA_037137375.1 Prolixibacteraceae bacterium | reverse complement strand
ACGAAAGATTGAAGTATGGCCACCATTTGCGCTGATCAGTATTGTTCCAGTCCGGGATCCAGCCCTGGTTGATGGCTTTAACTACGAGTTTTAATTGCTCATAAGCAAATGTGTCTGCATCAAGTAAAAAGTCGCTAAACCTTAGATAGAATTCCTTCTCTGATGTACCAGAAGCAATACATGCATCTTCGAAAGTTTTGATGTCAGTAAATTTTAAAAACTTCTTTTCACCTGCAGGTACCAACCTGGCTATTAATTCAGACTTGATGTCTTCCGGAAGAATCGAAAATAAGGCTTCTGCAAATTCTTTGTTTTTGTTTTTCATGATTAGAATAATTTTGAATTGATAATATTTAAAGGTTTGTTCATTCTCTATCGATCATTTGAATTTGGAGCTTTGTAATGTTGACTATGGCATTAACTGAGTTGCATACCTGCTTTGCCTGGGCAACATAACCCGGATCTGCACGAACTTTATTGATGTCTTCAAGTAGCATTTGAGATAAATTCTGCATCTGAGTCCTATTTTCCGTATAAATACTGGGCAAAGAGTTTCCCCGTTTTATCGGTAAGGAAACTATCACTGTTTCATCGGGTTCCTGAACTGCTTCAGGCGAGGTGAAATTTGCAAGCCAAAGGCTGATGTTCTCCTCTGTCTGTTTTGTGAAAATCGTAGGCTTTTTGTCTATATCAACCAGAATTTCATAACAGCCATGTTTATTTTCAAACGATTTAATTACCGCTACTTTACCGCGGTAAATCAACGTTTCTCCGCTCTCAATTAGTTTTTGAAGTTTCAGCAAGCTCATTGATAGTCCTCCTCAGTTTTAATTCGTTTCTTTTTAAGTCAAGTAATTCTGGCATTTGCAAATAGATTGGTTTCATTTCCTTACTTCTTATTGTCAGGATATTAGCGATGTATTTGTCCTCAAGGGCAGACCTGCCACTGTTTAAGGTTAAATGTTCTGCCCGGTCAACGAGTTTCCAATTTTCCGGAGAACAGTCCAGGGTATCTCCGGATATGCTCCTGAGTATTTTCCCTTCTGGAACAGTTCCATTGGCCTGTTCCCAATTATAAACATGGAGCATGGCCCAATTGGCAACAGAGAGACGGATCCATTTATAGAAGGATCCACAATGGGAGGTCCTAATAGTAATGTCGAAATCTGATTTTGTATTTTTTGGAAGGTGCCCTTTTACAAAATTTGTTTTACACCGGCATCTTTCCTGAATATTTTGGGATTCCTCCGCTGAGCGCTTCAAACCATAACTACTGGCAAATGCTTTTACCGACCATTTCGACCTACCGATAATGGCGCCAATTTCCGTATTGGACATTGTACTGTAGTTCTCTTTGATAAACTTAATTTGCTCCTCGGTGAATTTTACAACAAAAACCCCGCTCAATCCCAATATTTTTGCCCGTGAATAAACTGAACGCTTGCTTCGATTCAGAAGGCGGGTCATAAATTCCGCCCCGTGACTGTAATAATATTTCTTCATGAATTTATCGTCGGTTTTTGTCCAAATCTTTCTAACACCTCTTATATGCTTGAATATTGTCATTTTTCTTTTACTCTTTGTCTTGCTTCCCGAAATATTACCGGATACATCCGATTAATACATGTTCCTCTTAAATCCTGAATTTCATCACACCTGGTAGGATCAAATATGCAGTTACAGCATCGGTTGAATTCGTCATAGACTACTTCTATTATCTTGCCTTCCAGTGGAAAAAAACTGCCTATTGGCCGTTCCATAACGATATCATCGCTTGATCCTTTTCATATTTCGCGGGCGTATTCTGGAAACGGCCGGTAAGTGCCATCGATCTCAATAAGACACTCTTTTTGAAGTTCCTGAGCATATGTTATGTCACGCCTGGCATCAATATTAGTTCGCCATCCATTGCCAATAATGACTTTATGAGAGCGGAAAATATCCTCAAAGCGGGCATTGCACATTTTTTTCCAAGATCCTGTTCGATGAGAGGAAAGATCAAGTATCTGTTCTTCCGGCAGGGCCATTCGGACTCGTTGAAGCAGGTTTTGGTATTGCGGAGAGGTATAATCTCCGATTACGGTGATATTCATAAGGCAGGATTAATATAAAAGTGAGAGGTATATCAGCAAAAAAAGCAGTCCGATAAATGCAAATCCCATGATCATGTTGGAATTTCGCTCCTTCTGGTCCTGGCGGATCAGGTCATAGCATTGTACATCTTTGAGGGTGTTGCAATAGCAGCGCCCACGGTCGTTCCAGGTTACCTGTACTTCTCCTTCTTCGGTATCCACTGTACCATAAACCTCTGATGGGTACAATTCTTTGGAAAAGACCATGCCATCGATAGTAAACTTTACGCCGCACCGGGTGTGCGCGTATTCATATTCGTGCGTGTGGAAGGGGTTATCAAAAAAATTAATCAACCGGTGAAAGAAACCGGTCTTTTGAACCTGGGTAATGCCATTGGCCCTGGCTTCCATGTTCTTTTTAAGGTTCTCTTTGGCAAGTTTCATTTTGGCCTGGTGGCTATCAACGATTGCCTCGTTAAGCAGGGCAGAAATGCCAAGGTATTGATCGGCAGTCTCCTTAGATGCCGGGTCCTTGCGCAGTTGCAAGCTTTTGGATTGAACGGCCCGATAAAGGAGCTCGGCCTCCCTGGGGGATTTTTTCAGGACAATGGTTCCGTCTGGTTCGATAGTGTAATTCATAGGTTCTATTATTTTAGCGTGGCACGCTGGTTTATTTTGGCGGCCAGCAGGGGATCGAACCCAAATGCAACCTGAACTTATACCCGTTTATTCGGAAGTTCCTTGCCTGGCCGTTTGCCCCACAACAACGGGGCTATTATAGATAAGAACGAGGGGGTAATAATTTCAAACAATACCAAGGTTCTGCGCCCAAAGAGCGATTTCAACACGATTATTCAGGTGTAATTTTTCGTGGATTCGGTTAATGTGTGTTCTACAGGTGGGGAGAGTAATGTTGAGCATATCACAGATTTCTTTATCCAAATAACCTCTACCTATATATGTTGAAATGAGGTATTCTTGCCTGGATAAATGTTCCGGGATCCGGCATACAAATCCAAAGCCTGGGCACTCTTTAATTTTGTCACAACAAGGTGCATCTGGTTTCGTTTTATTTCCTTCAAGATCTGGAGCGCTATTAAGTGTGCCAAATCGACAACCAACAAAAATCATTTCCATCTCTTCCAGGTCAGAATGTCCCATCAATTGAAGTGATTCCATTACGCGGATACCTTCCTTCATTTCTGAACGGAAAATAGACCTCTTCTCATCCGAGAGATCCTTATATTCTGAACGTCTGCCATTATTCAGGACTCTTAAGTGTCCCTCATGGAGATAGATTTCAAATCCTTCATCGATGCCGGCCGGGAAGTTCATAATGATTTGATTTGATTTGCTAGTGCTTCCAACTCTACTTTATGTGACTGAGCCAGATTAACGGCAACAGTTAATACCTCGATATTTTTGCGCGTACCTGCCAAAACCATGTCAACCAGACCTATAGAACAGTTGCATTTCTCTGCAATTAAATCACGATAACCTTTGGGAAGGCTCTTTTTCAGCTTATTAAGATCTTTTTTAGTCATTATATTAGCGTGTGGGGTTATTGTTTTATTTGTTGTGTTTCTGTTGTATATTTGTTTTACTTCTGTTGTGTCAAATATATACATTTTATATACCAAGTACACGTTTTGTATACTTTTTTATTTCATGTTTTATAACATGTTTAATAAATGGCTGATAATCATAGATTAAGGGAGCTAATTACCCTTTTAAAGGCTGAAAAAATAATTCGAAATCAAGAACACTTCGCTGAAATACTTGCTACAAACCGCAATCTTATATCAAGATATGCTACAGGGAGGGCGGAATTTAGTGAACGTTTTGCCGACAAAGTATGTCGCGTATTCACTGAAGTAAACAAGGAGTGGTTACTGCATGGGGTAGGAGAAAAACTACTTTATCCTCTACAAGGAAAAAACAAAGCAACTATTGCTGACAAGCCTGAATGGTGTAAACGATGTAAGGAATTAACTGAAAAACTTCAGAGTGCAAGTGATGATCTTATAGTTTGTTTAAAAGAGAAAGAAATGCTCAGGAAAAAGAATGAAACTTTAACTGATGCAATTAATAGAATCTATCTAGAAAATCCCCATTTGCCCCGCCCCCAAGTAGGTGGAAAATCGAAGGCAGGTTAGAAGTAGTATATCGAAAAGTTATCTACCTAATAATTTATAGCCTACCTGATTTAATTGATTTGATTAATTGAGAATACAAAGCGTGAGATAAAGAAATTCAATACCTAGACCGCCAAATAAAAAATGAACATAAAAAATAATTGGTCACCATGGAAAGTCAAATTACCGCCAAAATATTATTCTAAGAAATTATATCGGATTAACCTATAGCGTATTAGTTAAAAACAAAGTAGTCGCGGTGGGGCTACTAAGAAAAACCCAATCATTTAATTATCAGTGATTGGGT
>JBAXKJ010000090.1:0-4663 GCA_037137375.1 Prolixibacteraceae bacterium | reverse complement strand
CAAAAGATGGCGTGCATCCCAATAAAGAAGGTTACAAGGTAATGGAAGTATTAGCAGAAAAGGCGATTCAAGGAGCCTTAAAGGGTCGCTAATTAATACTCCAGCAGATATTTTCAATACCTTGAAGGTCTCAAACGACTGCAAAATGGAAGACAGTACAAGAAGGAATTTCATTGGCAAAATGGCCTTGACAGGAATGGCAACCTTTTGTCTGCCCGAATTTTTGCCTTTATCTACCGCCACTGCAAACAATCGAAAAAGGAAGTTGGCCAATGGCAGCGTAATCCTTTTCCAGGGAGACTCGATAACCGATGGCAACAGGGGTCGAAACGCCGATCCCAACCATATCATGGGACATGGCTATGCGTTTAGCATTGCGAGTCGTTTGGGTGCCGATTTTCCGGAAAAAAGACTGATATTTCACAATAGGGGTATCAGTGGTAACAAGATAAACGACCTTGCCAAACGATGGCAAACTGATACCCTCGACCTGAAACCGGATCTTCTGAGCATCCTGGTAGGAGTCAACGATTCTGCTTCGGTCGTATTTCAGCGTGAGCCTGTTATATCTGTTGATAGGTTCGAAAAAGAGTACAAATCTATTCTCGATCTGACACTTCAAAAGTTTCCTGATATTTTGTTCATTCTTTGTGAGCCATTTATTCTTAAAGTTGGCAAGGTAAAGGATAATTGGGAGGCCTACCGGGCCGATATGGCACAAAGACAAGCAATAGTTAGAAATCTTGCCTTGCATTACAATGCAGTTTTTGTTGCTTCACAGGAAGTCTTTGACATGGCGTGCGAAAAGGCACCTGCCGAATACTGGATGTGGGATGGCGTCCATCCAACCGTACCCGGGCATGAGCTTCTGGCACGTGAATGGATCAAACAGGTAGAGAAAAGAATCCGCATTCACACCTGATTAGGCACGCCAGGATAAAAATCTCCTTCCGCAGATACTGGTCAGTTCAAACAAAATGGTAACGAGAAGAAAAATGTCATTCCTTTTCCCACTATACTCTCCGCCCAAATTTTTCCATCGTTTTTCTCAATAAAATCCTTACAAAGAATCAACCCCAATCCTGTTCCATGTTCTTCTTTTGTGCCATGTGTTGAATAACCTTCACCTATTTTGAATAAATTATTGATTCTATCTTCTGAAATTCCGACTCCAGTGTCCATTACTGAAATGGTTAACTCATTATGATTGACAACAGATGTGACTGAAATCTTTCCATTGGGCTGCGTGAATTTTATAGCATTTGAAATCAAATTTCTCAGAACGGTGCTAATCATGTTTTTATCAGCATTAACCTGGATGTCTGGGGCAAGCTTATTTGTAATGATGATTGACTTTTGCTCAGCACTACCTTCCATTAAAAGTATTGCTTCGTTGACAATTGTATTTATTTCGAAATATTCAGGGTTGAATTCGATCCTTCCAGATTGCGATTGAGCCCATTCCATAAGGTTCATAATCAAATTCATTGCTTTAATTGATGATTGCCGTATGACGTTAGCGAATTCTCCAATCTGTTCATAGTCCTTTTCATTGACATGGACCATTAGAAGTTCACTAAAGCCCAAAACTGAATTGAAAGGACTTTTTAGATCGTGGGCAATGATTGAGAAAAATTTATCTTTTGTTGTATTTAATTCAATGAGTTTTAGTTCGTTATTTTTATTTTCAGTTATATCGTAACACGAACCAATATAACCTAAAAATGTATTGTCTAAATCGTAAAATGGTCGTCCAAAATCTCTTATCCAACAATATTCGCCAATTTTATTTTTCATGCGATATTCCATTAAAAACGACTGCCTATTGTCAAATGCGTTAACATAAGTCTGTAAACAAAAATCAAAATCATCTGGATGAACTCCTTCTGCCCAACCATTTCCAAATTCTTGTTCCATTGTTCTTCCAGTAAAGTCAAGCCAGGTTTTGTTAAAATAGTCACACAATTTATCTAAACGCGAACGCCAAATCAAAGCTGGAAAATCTTCAAATATTTTCAAGTACAATTCTTTTGCTTCACTTATCTCAATATGCTTCTGTCTAAGAATAGAATTGTCTTTTTCAAGTTCTTTTATTCTTTCTTTTAAGAGATTTATTTCAGTGCTCATGATTTAATTTTACAGTTCTTGATGAATTCCATTTTTGGATCTGTTGGTACTTGATATTCTGGACAATACCTATATTAGTGTGTCCATGATTATAATTTATCAAACTCATTTTTTGAAATATTTCATTATCAAGGCTTTCAAGTCCTCTGATTTAATTGGTTTTGAAATATAGTCATCACATCCCGCCCGAATTGATTTTTCCCGATCACCAAATAATCCATATGCTGTTTGGGCAATTATGATTACTTCCTGGTTAAACTGTCGGATTTGCCTCGTAGCTTCATATCCGCCTATTTCAGGCATATTGATATCCATTAAAATCAGATCAATATCTGGATTATTGTGACATATTTCGATGGCTTCTAACGCATTGGATGTTTGAAGTAATTCTCTGGAATAATCCTTTGTCAAAATGGATAATAGCATTTCCGATGTTTCATCGTCTTCTGCGATTAAAATCTTTAGCTTTTTAATCTGGTTCTTTTCTTCTTGAGCAGGAATAATTTTTCCAACAACTTTTCTTTCATCTGGTCCAAAAGTGTTAGGTAAGGTGAAAAAAAATGTTGAGCCAATGCCTTCCTCGCTTTCCAACCAAATTTTTCCGCCGAGCATCTCCACATAGGCTTTTGAAATTGACAAACCCAATCCGGCGCCTTGCCTGGCCATTTTATCAGAAATATCTGCCTGAATAAAACGTTCAAAAATGGCTGCTTGCCTGTCTTTTGGTATCCCAATACCTGTATCCTTCACGAAAATTTCGAGGGTTTCATCTTTTTTCAAATAACCAAGTTCAATTTCACCTTTTTCAGTGTATTTAATGGCATTTTTAACCAGGTTAGAAAGGATGGCATATAATTTTTCATAATCGGATGAAATAATGGCTTCTTTTACCGGCAATAAGTTCTGATAGGTTATTTTTATCCCTTTTACTTCCGTTTCAGGTTTGAAAAAAGTATAGATGTACTCTATTAGCTCATTGATATTGAATTTCTCTATCTTTAATTTCATCAGACCAGCTTCAATTTTCGAGATGTCAACAATATCGTTGATGATATTGAGCATTCGTGCACCGCTTTTCTCTATGATCCTGATATACTCTTGTTGCAGTTCTCCATTAAGACGGGGCTCTTTCAATAATGCAGAAAAACCAAGAATCCCATTCATTGGAGTTCTGATTTCGTGGCTCATATTTGAGAGGAAGGCTGTTTTCAGGCGGTCGGATTCTTCAGCTTTATCTTTTGCTTCCAGTAAATTTTCGTTACTTATTTTAAGGTCAATATCAGTTTTTATTTGTTCGTTAAGTTTTTTAATAACTAAAAAATAGGATGCAATTAAAGTTAAAATTACAGCCAAAATAAAAGTAGCTAGTGTTGTTAGAATCAAAAGACCCATTTTATTATAATTTTCGACGTTATTCCGAGTCTTATCATTAATGAGAACTAAAAATTGGTCAATCGGTTCCATTATTTTTCTTTTTGCTTCGAGATATTTTTCATCGAACAAAAGTTTAGTTGTATAATCTATGCTTTGATTATTTCCAATTGAAAAAGCCCCTAAATTTTCATGGAATATGTCCTTTGATTTACTAAATGCATTCTTTTCTATCAATACCAATTCATTTGAATAGGCCTCCGATATCTCTAATAACTCAAATTCTGATTTATTAAAACCCAGTTTAATCATTGAGTCGCGCAAGGCAATTTGATGTCCGTCTGGTCTGGGATATTTCCCATTCCTCATATCTAATATCCTCCAATATTTTGTTTCCCAGGTTGAATCTCCAGACATGGCAAACATCCTACAATACAACGTTAAATCATCTGAACTTTGACGTAATTCATTGGCAATAATTAAGAATTTATATCTTATCTCTTGGCTTACAATTAGTTTTTTCCTGTTGTTGATCAATAGTATTAATCCTAATGCAATTGCAATCATTAGAGTGATAAGTAAACCAAATAATAGTTTGAATATTTTTTTTATGTGCATGTAGTTGGATTTATTTTTTTGAATTGGTTAGCTAGTATGTGCACTTGATAAAATAAAACCTGTTATTCGAAATATCTCGCATCGGATGAAAACACTTTGGTAAAATGCAACTGCAACAAACTTATAGTACAATTAAAAACACAAAAAGTTCGATGCATTATATTTATAGGTGGAAAAAACGCTTAAAAAATTCAGTCCTCTTGCAGAGCAAATTGACCACCCTCTAAAAACGATATTTACCTTGCCGATTATCGGGCATCAATAATTATGTCGGTTTAACCTCTGCCGTTTAAGGAATTTTCATTGGTAGTCGCGTGGAAGGTGATCATTGTGATGGGTGGAAAATGATTTTTGACTCCAGCGGTCCCACATCTCTTTGGAAGAATCCTTATTGGGTGACACTTGAAATATAATAAAGCTTCATTCCCTCTTAAATTCCCTCTTTTATAAACAAAAACCTCTTAACAATCAATATGTTAAGAGGGTTTTTAAAGTACCCGGGGCGGGAATCGAACCCGCACGATGTTGCCATCACTGGATTTTGAGT
>JBAXKJ010000089.1:0-4757 GCA_037137375.1 Prolixibacteraceae bacterium | reverse complement strand
ACATTCACATCGAAATTTATACTCCATATTAAATCAATATTAATTTTACTTGCAATATGCAATTTATTTATTTTTTTACTTGCATATTAAAAGTTATTATTTATTTTTGCTTGCGAAACAAAAGTAATAATTAAAATTTAATAAAATGGAAAATCAAGAAAAAAACACTGAAAGTGGTAATGTAGTAAAACCTGCCTATATCATGGTTCAAATGAAGGTTGAAAGCCTTGAAGAACTAAATCAACGTTATGCACAATTTGCAATTCCTATTTTGTACAAGCATGGTGGGCAAATGATTGCAGGCACTCCTGAGCCAAAAGTAAAAGAAGGAGATTGGAATGGAAATTGGGCTGCCGTGCTTCAATTTCCAAGTATGGAAGCAGCCGAAGGCTGGTACAATTCTGATGAGTATCAACCCTATAAAACCCTTCGTATTAATGAACTACAATCTGAGGAAGGTAGAGTAGTAATTATACCAGGAATGTAATTTGTAGCTTTCACATTTATAAACCAGACTTAGTCAATTTCTAAGTTTGGTTTATTATTTAAAAATTTAATCCCACATAAAAAATGAAAAAAGTATTAGTAACAGGAATTTCAGGATTTGTAGGACAGCATTGTGCTGCCGAATTATTAAAAAAAGGCTATGCCGTAAGAGGTTCAGTAAGGAGCTTATCTAAGACAGATGAAGTAGTAAATGGCATTAAAAAAGAAATTGACCCAAAAGGCAATTTAGAGTTTTGCGAACTTGACCTGATGAAAGATGCAGGTTGGGATAAGGCAATGGAAGGCTGCGATTTTTTATTGCACGTTGCGTCACCTTTTGTTGTTAAAGTTCCAAAAGATGAAAACGAATTAATAAAACCTGCTGTTGATGGTACATTAAGAGCGCTGAAAGCTGCGAAAAAAGCTGGAGTTAAAAGGGTTGTGCTTACCTCTTCAACAGTTGCCATGCATGGAGGGCAATCTGGCATTATAAAAATCAATCAAGACAGTTGGACAAATGTGAATGCAAAAAATGTAACTGCCTACTTTAAAAGTAAAACGCTGGCTGAAAAAAGTGCTTGGGAATTTATTGAAAATCAGACAGGTGAAAAAAAATTAGAATTGGTAGTGGTTAATCCGGGACCTATTTATGGACCAACGCTAACAGGGAATTTAGCGACTGAAGCCATGGATTTCTTCAAAAAATTAATTACCGGACAAGTTCCTATGTTACCGCACGCTTATTCAGTAATGTCTGATGTAAGAGATGTGGCAACTATCCATGTGGCAGCCTTAGAAAATGAAAAAGCAAACGGCAATCGATTCATCGTAACCACTGAAAAACCTCATGCTATCCAGGAAATTGCTCAAATTTTGAAATCAAATGGATATGATAAAGTAAGTACTAAATTGGCACCCACTTTTTTATTGAAATTAATTGCCAAATTCAATGACGAAATGAAGGGGATGCTACCATTTGTAGGAAATACCATTGAAGCTGATGTAAGTTCTACGATGAAAACATTTAGTTGGAAACCGATGCCATTTGAAAAAACTGTTCTTGACACGGCAAGGTCTGTGAAGCAAGCCATTAAGAAATAAATTAGAGAGCTTCTACACAGGTTCTTTCATAAGACCTTTGAAAGTAAAAAAAGCCAAAATACCAGTCGCACATCGTATCGATAGGATGCAGATCTCCAGTATAAACCATTGTGGAGCATGGATTTTGTAGCCTAAGCTCCTCCCAGTGATGGGAGTCAGAATAGTAAATTCTATAAAATCAGATTGTCAATTCGTTTAATTTTAAGCAAAGTTCCGTGTCCATTATTTCAGCATAAAACCTTCAAATTATCCAAAATCTTGGTGTGAAACAAAAGCACCTAAAAGGTCGACATGTAGGTGTTTGAAATAATTGGTGGTATATTTTGAGTAAACCACCAATTACATCAGCGACTGATTAATCTTAAACGTCCTTTCCGTATCAATGCTGGAGAGATAATGTTCCGTAACGATGGAATTACTATGCCCCATCATTTGGCCGATATCATCACGGGACTGACCGTTTCTCATAAGGGTGGAGGCGTAGCAATCTCTGGCCTTACCTAATTGTAAAGGGGTTGTAAGTTTCAATTTAGTAGGAATCTTGGCATGATTCAGGTTGAGCCGCTATTTGATTTTGTAGATTTTACTTTCAAAATAATGTTCCAATTTCGGACGAGAATTTGACTTGACCCTAAAATTGAATATCTTTGTTTTAAATAGAATGGAAAATGATTTTAAAGTATTACTTGGATACTTCTGTCTTTGGCGGGTACTATGATGATGAATTTCAGGCATTCACCAAACTTTTATTTGAAAAGATCATTGATGAAAAGATTAGGATTATTTATTCTGAATTAACTGAAAACGAATTGGACAATGCTCCGGAAAGGGTAAAGTCTTTTATTAAGAAATTGCCGGCAGACTTAATCGATTTCGTTGAAATTACTCAGGAATCTTTTGATCTGGCGAACCAATATATTGTTGGAAAAGTTGTTGGAAAAACGAGCAATGATGATTGTGTCCATATTGCATTGGCGACTATCAACAGGGCAGATGTTCTAATCAGTTGGAATTTCAAGCATATTGTAAATCTAAAGAGAATCCATGGGTATAATTCTGTAAATCTGAAGCTTGGATATCCTTCTTTAGAGATACGTTCACCTAAAGAGATGATAGATTATGAAGACAACGAGTAAAAAAAAGTTTGATGCAGTTGAATATATGCGTCAACAGCGCGATAGGATAAGCAAGGAAACTGCCGGCATGAGTTTTGAGCAATTAAAGGAATATTTAGATAAAAGAAGGCCAAAGGAGCGTATTTTACCAAGTCGCTAAGTTTCACCCTTCGCTCTGCTTCCCTTGAATATGGCAATTTAGACCTCTTTTGTTATTTGAGATTCCCAATTCGTTTAAAAATAAACGAACTTCCACACTGAATTTTTCAGCACAAAACCCCACTACTCCCCCAAATCCTGGCGTCTTCCTGGCGTAAAAAACAAAACACCTACAAGTCGACCTTGTAAGTGTTTGATTTTGAGGGTGGGCCCAGTAGGGCATGATCCTACGACCCCCTGATTATGAGTGGGAGGTCTAAACCATTTTGAGTTTCCACTGGTTGATACTGGTTAACACTGGTTGTCATTTCCACTTTATATTTTCCACTGGTTAACACTGGTTGTTGGAAATCCTGGCGGATTTCCTGGCGGGTTTTTTAATCCATAATTTGGGTGGCTAACATTCCTGAAAACTTACATGACCACTTGACAAACAAATACAATTTAAAATGACTCTATTAGAATTCAATTTTAATCAGTTCATAGGCGATATTATAACTTACAAGTCTCATAATACTTTCTTCAGCAGTTCCGTAACTAAATAAATTAATACTTCCATACCATACAATCTTCTGATCCACAACCGCAAATTTTTGATGAATATTAGGTTTAAGGACGACTTTTATTCCTGTACTTTCCAACATCTCAACTGTATCCCTCCAAGATATTGATTATTTGGATTTGAACAAAATTGGAGGTTGAAGTCAATTCCTAATTAATTAACCGGGAGATTTTCAAATCATCGCTGGTCTTCATTTACCATGATTGCATTGATGCAATAGGAGAAAAGTGGCCATCGGAACAAATAACGACAATCCTTACGACAGGTTATTTCACAAATATTTACTAAATTTGTGAAATAATAGCAACAATTTATACCATGCAAGGAGTTGAATATAAAATAGAAAGAGCGATAAAAGCAAGGGTGGCAGGTTCTTTGCTGTTCCCTGATGATTTCGCAGACAAGGGGTCGGCAGATTCAATCCGGAAAGCACTGCAAGCGTTAAAGGACAAAGGTTTGATTAAGGTGGTTGCTCATGGGATTTATGTTCGCCCAAAAATGAATTCGTACATTGGTGAGGTATTGCCAACTGCAGAAGAAGTTGCACAAGCAATTGCTAAAAGAGATAAAATCCGATTGGTTCCCACAGGTGTCTATTCCTTACATGCACTAGGTTTAAGCACCCAGATTCCATTAAAGTTGGTCTTTTTGACTGATGGGGCGGCCCGTACAATCAAAGTCGGTAAAAGAACGATAAAGCTGAAAAAGACTACACCCAAAAATCTGTTGGCTAAAGGGAAGATTAGTTCTTTGGTGATTCAGGCATTGCGGGAAATTGGAAAGGACAAGGTAAGGCCTTCTGAATTAAAGCAAATCGCTCAGCTTTTAAAGAAGGAAGACTTACAACTCTTAAAACATGATATTAAACTGGCACCGGAATGGATTAAGCAAATTATGAAAAAAGCAATTGATGGATAAATTTTACAATATACCCGACCATACTAAAGCCGAAATTCTCCGTAATACTGGTGAAAAAGCGAACCTGCCTGCTTATGCTGTGGAAAAGGACTGGTGGGTTATTCAAACCCTTACCATTCTTTTTGAAATGGAAGTAGGGAAACATATGGTATTCAAGGGTGGTACATCATTGAGCAAAGCATGGGGCCTAATTGAACGATTTTCGGAAGATATTGATTTGGCTGTTGATCGCAGTTTCTATGGGTTTGAGGGTGATTTAGGAAAAAAGCAACGGACAAATCTTCGGAAGAAGGCAAATACTTATATTACAGAACAGCTTTATCCGGAATTAAACTTGCGTTTTAAGGAAAAGGGAGTTGACGTTAGCCTGGAATTGGAAGAAATAACTACGAGTGATCAGGATCCGATCATCATAC
>JBAXKJ010000088.1:0-4919 GCA_037137375.1 Prolixibacteraceae bacterium | reverse complement strand
GGGCTTTACCTGGACGGTGACATTAAAATTCATAGGAAGGTGGCTTTATTAAGTAGGCCTCCTTGTCCTTATCAATAAAACCTCGCTGTTGTGGGTAGATCAAAGATAGCAAAAATTAGGAATATTGGGTATTTTTCAAAAAATAATTTTCGTAAATCGTTGATTTTAAATAATAAGCAAATTTTTGATAGTTGAAAATAGCATCTTGGGTGTGTATTTTTTAAAAAATTTTACAAATCCTAGGCACATTTCCGTTACTTTAATTACTTCGCTTACTTCGATTTTTGTATTTATTTAATTTTCAGATACTTATTTGCATATTATAGCGAAGTAAGGGCCATTTTGATGTTGTAAAATTTTCAGAAAAAAAGTAAGCGAAGTAAGGCGAAGTAAGGCGAAGTAAGTGATTTTTGAATTTATGGTACTTTAACTATATATCTATCAATAATTTATATAATCGAAGTAATAAAAGTAAGCGAAGTAAGTAAAATAATTTTCCAGAACGCAAATAATTAATAGTTGTGCTATCAATCTCCTGATTTTTCTCTCATATGGATTTTCTTTCGGGGGGTACGGGGGGATCTCAAAAAAAACTCATGCCGTATTTACGACATGAGTTTTATATGGAATAGTATTTACCGCTTCGCGGGGTTGCCGGTTACTTTTTCAACTCACCCATTACTCCTCGATCGATACGATCTTTGATTCTCTCGGCACAGGCATCAAGAAAGGTGTTCAATCCAGCGATCATCTTAGCGTTATAATCAGATGGAAACCGGTTGTTCAGTTTAACGCATCTGTCAAGCAGTATGAGCGCCAATTGCTCGCTCTGCAGTCCTGGTATCATGCTGCCATCATCATTCTTCTGAACGAACAGGATGGTAGTGGTAGATTCAACATACTGGGCAACTCCATTGTTGAATCCGATGCTGTTCTTTGCCTCATACTTATGTGCGCCACCATAGATGTCATCATCTTCAACGGTGATCGTTAATTCCTCGCTTGGATAAACCTTAAACTCTAATTGTTTCATTTCTATCTGGGTTTTACAATGCCCACCCAGGGCTGTATTGTTTAAAATGCGATTTAGATCCTCGACAATTGCCAATGCTTCAACCCTTATCGTTTTTAGTACTAAAACGAAATTCGCACTATCTTCCGGTGAACCAATTCTATTTATGGTTTCGGCCCTAAAAATGCAAAAGTCCCGCAATCTGGAAAGTTGTTCAGTCTGGGAACCTTCCATTTTTTCAATACCAAATTTCACTCCTTTTTTAAAAGCCGTCATTGGGTTTTGATCCACTCTTAAGTAGAGTGCCGCTGTGTGAATTTCCTGTTCTGTAGGTCTCATAAATTTTCTCTTTATTAAAATGGTAAACCTGGTTGTTGGGCATCCGCCTCCGGGCGTGGTGCTGCATGATCATCCGTTTCGCTGGTCTCCTGATCTCCGATGGAGAGTCCTATCTTATCCAGATCGAAAACAAGGGCGGTTGTACTGGTGCGTTTCTTGTCGCCATTCTCGCCTGTTTCCTGCATGCCGGTCTTAGGGTCGATCTTCTTAAATGATTCTTTCTTCGTCTCGCAAATGAAGGCAGGCGAAGTCTTCAAATAGTATTCGACTGTTGAATCCGGCATCGGCTTGTCGCCTTCCCTTAAACACTGTCCCTTGTACAGTGAAAATACGCGACTGGTGGTGAGGTATAGTAGCCTTTTAGCAGTAGAATACCAGATATCTTCGTGTCCCCACTCGCCTTTCTCGAAATAGATCCTCCGCAGGGTATTGGAATATTTCACTTTATAGTCGCCGCTTTCGATCAGCATATTGGAGGATATCAGGTACTGAACTACTTTCCAAAAGTTTCCAAGGTCATCATTCTTCTTTGTCTCTTTGTTCTGGGCTATCATAAGGCGAACACCCTGGTTGAGTAGGTCCTCATGATCCCATGGTAACTCAAGACTATCAGCAAGGGCCGAATAAGCAGCCAACGGAATCATCCAGTTGTTAAAGATCCTGCTCTCAACCTGCCCATCTCCCATCAGGACGTGCATGCGCTCGCCGACAATCTTCACATGGGCATCAAATGATTCTTTAAATAGATCTCTTAGTCGAAGTATGTGGTGGGTTATATGGGTTAATCCGCGCTTTTCAATTGCCTTCAGCTCGTTGAATTCCTGCTCTTCTTTTTCGGTGTATTCTGTTTGTGTAAAACTCAGGAAGATTAACCTGGAGAACAGTGCAATATCAGCTGTGGCCATTTGCTGGCCAGTGAGGATAATTGCCTGATCCACGGAAGTGGTTTCCTTCTTCTTGTCTTTTTCCATGTTCATCTTGGTACGGCCAACTCCATCCCAAAGTCCTTTCAGAAATTCCCGTTTTTCCATGTCGATATCATTGCGATATTCGTCTATATGGGCAATGGCATTGCAGCTGGAGGCTACATGCTCACCAAGGGCGGGTTTAGAAGTGTTATGAACATTGGGAGCTTTCGAAAGCTTTCCAAAAAACTGTACCAGGCTTTCTGCACAAGCAGTCTTACCAGCTCCCTTTGGTCCAAACATGTTAAGGATCGGAAAGATCCCAAATCGCAGAACAATGATGTCCCGGAACAGGGCAGCGAAGTAGAAGCAGAGTGCAATCTTGGCATTCTCGCCGAATACCTTGATGTACTTTTTTGAAAATTCATTGAGGGTGATATTGTTTTCCATATGTATAAAATTGCGTTCAAATTTGTATAGGCCATCATCCTTTTCGAAAATCTTCGACGTGGCTGGGATATAAAAATTTCGTTCCTTGTGGCGGATGATCCCGTAATCGTCTGCCTCAGTATATTTCCCGTTGAAGATCCCGTTACCCCATGCCCAGAACCCTTCTTTTTGCCATCCTAGCTGGATGATCTCTTTGCAGCTTTCCGTCTTTTCGTAGAGCAGCCGCTTAAGGCGGTTTAGATCAGACTGAGTACCATCGAACCAAAAGTTTCCAATACTCTCGATATGTATTTGAAAAGCAGTGAGCGATACCATATCTTTTTGAGGGATTTCAATCACCGCTTTGAAATTGTTAATGTTGGTTACTTTGTATAGGCGTTTGGCGTTGATGCTGCTCTCGATGTGGAAGAGGGGCTCCATAACGAAGTTACTGCGCTGATGGGGGGTTCCTTTTGAATCTGTGAAGTAGTAGCAATTCCTTTCCTCATAGAAGCCACGCTCCAGCAAATCGTCTGCAGAAATTCCCTTTGGGATATAAGATTTCTTTTCGACCGGTGCCTTCTCTGCCAGGAATGAATTTACCGCATCCTGCCAGGCTTTTTTCGGCTTGAGGATCTTTGAGACTTCATCCATGTAAATCTCGTGCAGGTTGGGATCATCATACTTAGTGATTAGGGAGGATACCGACTTGAAAAATTCTGATTTGTAAGAAGGATTCTCACATTTCATCTTTCCGGCCAGTACCTTATGAATGATAAAGTCTGTGGGCTTATTGTCTTCAGTGAATTTTTCAAAGGATTCGTAATCCTTGAACAAAGTATCCGGATCCTCGCCATCGGGCATTTCCTGAACCATCACATTGAACTGACATTTGACCAGGATCTCTCCGTTGCGCTCGATGGCGGCACGACCGGCCTTATCACCGTCATAAATCAATGTTACATTCTTGGTGTACTGTTTCAACAACAATGCCTGATCCTCTGTCAGTGCAGTACCGCATGGCGCAAGGGCGTTGGTAATTCCAATGCTATGCAGTCTCTTAACATCAAAGTTACCTTCAACGATATAGGCCCGGTTCTGGTTCCGGATCGTGTGCCTGGCAATGTTAAGGGCAAACAGTTCCTTTCCTTTCGAGAAAACATCCGTGTCGTTGGTGTTAAGATATTTGGCTACCTCTTTTTTCTCTGAAAGTGTGCGACCGGTGAACCCGATCACCTTGCCATTTTTCTCACATATGGGAAACATGATCCGATCCCGGAAGAAATCATAGTGTTCACCCTTGTCGTTTGTTCCGATCAGTCCGGCCTCTTTGAGAGTGTTCTTGTTGATTTGATTCTCACCAGCCCATTTTAGCAGAGTATTACCTGCAGGAGCATAGCCTATCATGAATGGATCCATGATATCTATCTCAAAGTTTCTCTTCAAAAGATAATCTGTTGCTGCCTTGCTATCCTTTAGGCACAACTGGAAATACTCGGCAGCCTTTCCACACAGGATCCGCAATGCCTCTTTGTGGTTGTACTCCTCCTGGTTGAAGTCTCTTTTCTGATCCTGCCAATCGACCTGCAGGTTCAGCTTCTTGGCTCCAAGTTTGACAGCCTCAATAAACTCAATCTTCTCATGATCCATAATGAACTGGATCGAGTCGCCACCTTTCCCGCATCCAAAGCATTTATAAATTCCCTTAGCAGGGGAAACGCTGAAGGATGGCGTTTTCTCATTGTGGAACGGGCAGCATCCCTGGTGATTACGCCCTTGCTGTTTGAGTTCGATAAAATGACTGATGATCTCAACGATATCGTCATTTATCCGGTCGATTGCCTCTTTGACTTGCATTTGGTTAGATTATTTCTTTGATGAGTAACAGGCTTACCCTGGGTGAATTGAATTCCGGATCCAGCGATTGCAGTCCTTTGCGCAGTTGTTCAGGCTGGACACCGTATTCCAGGAGAATCAATCCTGTAAGGGGGTCAACATCCCACTCAAAGGACCACCGGGCCATCACAACGCCTTTGGTCTCCACCTTTGTTTTTGGATGGATGCAAAGCACTTCGTCGTTAAGTACTGCCCTGTGCTTCTCCGGATCTGCGATCAGAAAGAAAGGCTTTTGGCTGGAGCGGCCTTGGTTGATGGTAATCATGATTATTGAACTTCTGGGGTTTCCAAAAACAAGATTCTCTTTTGGGTTTTCGTGTAAGCATTGTACTCTAATT
>JBAXKJ010000087.1:0-4938 GCA_037137375.1 Prolixibacteraceae bacterium | reverse complement strand
ATCTTGGTTGCATTGAGAACTGCATCCGCATTTATTTCAGCAAGTTTATCAGCTAATTCCGGAAGAGCCTGATCCAATACTGGGTTAAACCACTCGGCCGGCTGACGAGGTTCTGTCATCGGTGACTTGGCTATGCGCTGTACCATGCCACCCTGCATCTGGTAACCTCTTCCAACACCCTTATGTACAAATACCCCATGTCTTTCAAATGAATACGTAATACGATCGACAACCCCAAAACTCCTTCTGGTCTTTCCAATTATTGATTCATCCAGCTTTTTCTCGGTTCGTCCGGGACGCTGTACCGTTCCATCTTTCCCCTTTGAAAAAATGGTTGCTGCCTCGCGAAGACGCTGCTGTACCATGGATGTCCATTGGTCGGTAACAATATTTTGTTCTACTGGATTGAATTCACCTGGTATAATGATGGCCATGGTTCTAACGTTTTATTCAAGATTCCATTTATCTGGATCCACATCCATATTTCTAGCAGATGATATTGTGAAGGTGCAGCGGATCCCGTAATTTTTATCCTGTTCATTGGCGATCAAAACAACATTGGCACTACTGATGTCAAAGTCCCGAACTGCTTTAGCGGCAGGGTTGAATTTGTCGGCCTTAATGCGTGCCAGGATATCGTCACAAATATCTTCCAATTGGTCCCAAATTTCGTGCATGGCATCGTAATCACCAATATCATGGAGGTGATCGATTAAAATAAAGGCACCTGAACGTTTTTTGATGATGTTATCGCTTTTCGCGTCTTCGAAAGAATATTTGTACCCTTCCAGTATCAAAGCGGGGTAATTTATCCTCTTTAATCCGGTTAATACCTCATCGAGTTCAAATCGATAGAAGTGCTTTTGGTCTTCAGAATGTCCAATCTGAATATGTTCAGTGGCGATCTTTTTAAAGTAGGAGATGATATCTGAAAATGATGCACTCATGGTTTCAATTATTAAAGCGTTATTTCCGGGCGTTTTCTTTATATTTTTTGGTCATATGCCTCAGTACTGTATGCAATGGCAATTCTGCATATTTATCCCGATTAATAAGATCATCGCCTACAATCGATTCATAAATAGAGAGCCAAACGGATTTAGTTGGTGTTTTTTCTTGTGTAGGAGTATTTTCTGACTCTTCAGATTCCCTGAATATGAGTGGATATGCTTTCTGCAGCCAAATAATGATCAGAGAGTAATTAAACGCGATTGCCTTTCGAATATCGATATCAATTCGTTCAATCAATTCGAGCCTTGACTCAATAATTTCGCTGCTAAATTTCTCGTTATTATGCAGATAAAGCGAGGTGACAAACTTATTAAGGGCTGTTTCCTGTTGAAAAGCTATCCAGTCATTATAATAAGCATCAAGGAATATGAACTGTGCAAAAGTAATCCCCTCCATTTTAGGTTTTGGTGCAATGCACCTCTTGGCTGACCATGGAAGCTCTCCAATAATGAAATTGGAGTAGAAACTACCTGCCTTTCCAATAAAATCAATACTTTCTGAAAGTTTCAATAGTTCGTAAGAAGATAATTTTCTCAACAGATCTTTGTTGATACCGGTTAATATTGAAAGAAACTTATAATCCGGATCCGATCCATGAATAATTCTGGAAATGGCAATGAATTGTTTTTCGGTCAGTTCTGCCCAGGAAGAAGGAGCCCTGCCGATTGCCTTTCTCTTGAAAAGCATGAATGGATATTCAACAATTATGTCGATCATGCCCAGAAACTTTTCTTGTCTGTATTATCCCTTCTTAAAACTTTTCCGGTAGATGGTATAACGGAGCTCCAGTCAGCAGCATGTACCACAAGATAACCACGTATCTGATCCAGATAAGCATTGCCTACATTGCGATTGCGTTGTACCAGTGCTCCGATCCGGTCTACCGCAGCTGGTTTCTTCTCTGTATCATTATTACTTATTGCGATGGTTTGAGAAAAGTATAAACCGTTATCCAGCAGGTCTGCGCCGCTTTCCTCCATCAACATGGCAGATGAGAGATATGCTATTGCCTTTTGAATGATGGGAACTATTGCCATCATGATGGGATTTGGAGTGGTTTTAGCCAGTTCATCCTTGATTTCTGCCAGTGCAATTTCTCCCATTACCAGCCGGATCTCGGTTTCTTCTATTAGCTGCATATGTGGCATCATGCGGAGAAAAGTTAATCGGCTATTGGCGATGAATACTATTTTGTTGAATACAGCAGTATTGGGGATGAAAGATGATTTCAGGACCGTATACTGATCTGATTTGGCAAACATTGGGAAAACCGAAATATTATCTTCCAGGTACTGAAGTACAGTATCTAGTCCGTTGAAGCCGTTGGTACGGAAATATTTCTTCAGGTTATCTTCCTGGTATTTGTATAGACTTTTTACTTTTTCTGCTTCGATTCTTTTGAATCCATCGTCTGTTACATATGAGTTAATCAGGTCGTAACCGATCCAAAAAGCAATGTGTGCAACTGACGACTGCACCAGGGAAAGCAGGTTGTCCCACTTTTCTTTTACTATTGTCGACTCTCCACTGGAAGATCCACCAAAAGGAAAATTTCCACTATATAGAAGCTGAAGATCATCATAGGTTTTCTGACCAATTACAGGGATCAAATAATCCCGTTCTGCATTGCTAATATGTGGTGCAATGGTATCGAAATCAGAGGCAGTGCTGACCGGAATAAACTTCCGGATTTCCTCCATTTTTGGATTTTTTTCTTTGCTCAGTAACATTAGCTTAAGGTTTTAGCGGTACCGGCACCGGTATCGAGCGTGGTGAGTATTGTATTTCGGAATCTCCATTCAACATTTTCAGCTCCACCATTGAAACGGTAGTATATTTCAATCGGGTCAAGAATATTCTGCCGATCGAGCCAGCAATTGGCAATGTTTACCAGGTATGCTTCCCTGATATTGCTTCCTCCCTGGTTGCCCGCATAAGTACCGCCCGGCATACCTGCACCCATGACATTCGGATTGACCATCATGGCAAACATGATTTCACTATTGGCAGCGGCCGATGTGACGAGATTTTGATCATTCCCCAGTTTGTTTTCAAGCGGTTTGATGATCCATTGCTCTTCTGCCTTGCCATTTTGAGGGTTGATCTCGAAGAACGTGAAGATCGGTTTGTCTGCCCCTGCCTCTCCGCATAGATTAGTTTCGATGGCATCCATATAGGATTCAATGGCTTGCTTTCTGGCCTCCATGCTTGAAAAATCTGTTTTGGGGAATTGTTTGTCCCAGAAAGCATAAGGGATTTGAATGTGCCACTTCCAGGTGATCTGGTTGGTGTAGGCTTTTTTCAGAAATGCAGGGATCATTGAGGCGATATCTACCCAACCGGCCAGATATGCTGCATACCAAAGAGGCGCTGAATAATATTCGTCATTGCTCCACGAATCCCGGATACACATGACAAATGATTTCCCTTTTGTCTGCCCGGCATATCTTCTGCGCTGAAGATCAGCAAAGGGATCATAATCGTCCAATACATCAAGTATTGTGAAATCACCTTCGGGCGGATTGTCGGGGAACCTTCCTGATATCATGCACTTTTCTATGATCCCTGTGGCTGGATTGGCCAGCGCCAAGCGGCAGTACTTAGAATTAATGGCATTGATACCGACTATTTTATCTCCCTCGGCATTTAGCAAAAACTGAACGTAGCCGATCCCCAATTTCAAATAATCCCTCATAACTTTCTCCATATATCGGCGAACAGTACGACTGTTAGCAAATATGGCAAGTTGTGGATCGCTGGGTTTGCCGTATAATTCGTTTCCCTTATCGTCATAACCGGTAATGGTGCATGGGAATATACCCTGTCCAAGGGTAAAATTCCTGGTAAATCGCAATCCAGTATTAAGTACCCCAACTTTACCGATGATGGTATCTGCCCTTTTAGGCCAATCATTCGAGGGGCCCCAGGAAGCAATTGTCAATCCCGCAATCGTGGTATAATCCAGATCTATTTTGGATGGCTTTGGGGATGCGGTTTTCTTTGGCCTTTCTGCCGGAACACCTGTCGTAGTGCCCATGTAACTTTTCCCGGAAATAAGTAATGGGTCGCCTTTTTTGTTGTAGAGTATATCTGCCATGGTTTACATTTTTACTTTTTTACCATTCCATTCCAAAATCCCGTCAATGTGAAACGGGGTAATATGTCCAGATGCATTGTTATTAATATCTACAGGAAGTGCACCACGCATGCGGTTATCCTTTAGGTTCATATTTAATCCAGCGGAGACAGCTCTTGGAAGAAAAACCAATTCTCCGTTTTTCTTGACAAACTTGATTGAGAAAACAACTTGCTTTCCGGAAGGAGTTTCACTGATTTCGTATTCCTTTAATGCAAGATTCCGCCGGATGGTATTAACCTCTGCCATTTCCTTGTTTTTGAGTAAAGATATTTGGCAGCAAACACCGGGCAAAGGACAAAAAAGAAGCCCCTTCGTAACGAACAAAAAAAGGGAGCAACGCTCCCCTTCTCTTAAAGATTGATTTGATCTTCAACCTCGCGGACTTTTACATCCAATGTGCGTTTCATTTCATCAATCACTGAATTAATCACTGCAGAATTGGATGTCTTGAACTCATTCCCATTAGCATCCTTGAGAAGAATAACCGAACTGAGTGAATCGGCTCCAATTTGGAAAGTCTGAATTTTTCTTCTTGATTCAGACAAGGTGCGCCACCGGTCGATTAACATGGAGAGATCTTCAACCCTTTGGATTTTCTCATCCAGGCTCAGCTTCTTTGCCTCAATTGGTTCATCCTTCACAATGGTCATTACCGGAGTGGCAACAACTTCAGCAACAACTTCCGCAACTGTGGCGGTCTTTTCAGCAACATTTGATTTACCCATACTATTTCGCCGCTGCCCTGCGGACTTATATTGGCTTCTGGCTCGCCGGTTATAATTAAATTG
>JBAXKJ010000086.1:0-5059 GCA_037137375.1 Prolixibacteraceae bacterium | reverse complement strand
ACCGTGGCGGTGGTGATCGTGGTGGTTTCAACCGTGGCGGCGGTGACAGAGGTACTGGTCGCAGGTCTAGTTATTAAGCAGTCGGACGCGTTGTAGCCTTTTGGTTACAGTTTGAACTATTTTGGTGCTGAGTTCGTGTATGAAGAATTATATCTTGACTTAACAGCCTTATAATTTATCGATTGAAGCAGATCACTTAGATAATCCAAACAAAAGCAAAATCGTTCCAAAGCTTATGATAGCATTTAAGAGGGTTCCGTTCAGGTTCCCTCTTTTTGTTTCAGATCTTTACCAACCAAAAATACTTATACATCCATATCTCGGCTATTCTATGCATCCAACTTACACATCAGCGGTTCTCAGCGCTATCAATCATCTGGGTTTTGAAACATTAAACCCCATGCAGGTAGAAATGCTGCAGGTCTGTCAGAAGGCCAATCAGGTTCTTCTCTTTTCCCCTACAGGCTCTGGTAAGACAGCTGCCTTTCTCCTTCCGTTATTGGAAAAGCAGATTTTTCATATTGTAGGAACCAGGGCTATGATTATTGTGCCTTCCCGGGAACTGGCCCTTCAGATTGAGCAAGTATTCAAGGCCATGTCAACAGGATACAAGGTGACGGTCTGTTATGGGGGGCACAAAGTAAAGACCGAACTTAATAACCTTAAGGAAGCTCCCTCTCTTCTTATTGGTACCCCAGGAAGGATCGCTTATCATCTGGAAAAAGGACATATCAACGCGGAAGGCATATCCACTCTCATTTTGGATGAATATGACAAATCACTTGAATTTGGTTTTGAAAAGGAAATATCTGCGATTTTCAAGCATATTCCCCATCCGGACCAACTTATCATGACCTCTGCGACAAAATCTCTCACAACGCCTGATTTCGTTAAAATAGAGAAACCTGTAATTCTGGATTATAGTCTGGATTCCAGACCATCCGGATTGGGAATAAATCTATTGATAGCAGAGGACAGCGACAAATTAAGCCTCCTGCAAAAATTGATATCCAATATCCAGGAAGGTCTTACCTTGGTATTTTGTAATCATCGGGATGCCGTTGAAAGAATTAGTCAACTACTGCATGAGGAAGGCATTTCTCATGACACTTACCATGGCGGATACGAACAATTTCAACGTGAAAAAGCACTCATCAAATTCAGAAATGGGAGTACCCGGGTATTAGTTACTACTGATCTTGCCTCCAGAGGACTCGATATTGAAGGTGTGAACAATATCATTCATTACCAGATGGCTGGAAATGAAAACATATTTATTCACAGGAATGGACGCACTGCACGGATGGAAAACGAAGGAACAGTCTGGATCCTTCTCACAGCAACAGAAAAAGTTCCGGATTTTATTCCTGATTATGCAAAAGAAATCAACCTGGAAGAAAATAAAAAATCACCTGAACAGCCATACTTTTCAACACTCTATTTCGGCGCAGGTAAAAAAGATAAAATCAGCAAAACCGATATCGTAGGACTATTGATTCAAAAGGGAGGATTGAAAAAGGAGGAAATTGGCCTGATCAACGTCCTCGATTATGAGTCCTTCTCGGCAGTACCAAAAGAAAAAATCAAGAAATTAGTCGGCATTCTTAGCAAAGAAAAACTTAAGAATAAGAATATAAAGATCGCCATCTCTGAATAGCGGAAATTACATCCTGATAACCATTTTCAGTTTTTGAGGTAAGGCCCGATAAATGGTAATGGCATCCGCTTTAGTCAGCGTTATTACTATTTTAGGCATAACTGCATCACGCTTAAAGGTGGCTAATGCCTTAATTGATTTCTCCGTTTCCTTCTTGAGTATTTCACGTTTCAGGCTGTCAATCTTCAATTTGTCAGCTCCTTCACTAATTTCAGATTGCTGAATGACCAATTGAAGATTGCGGTCAAAATTCATGATTATATAGATATCCTCAGTTCGCCGGGGGACTGGTAATGCATCTGCTTTGTTGGCTTCAATGGTATCCTTAGGTGCATTCTTGACCAGGAACTGAATTCTTTCGATCGTTGAAACGGCATTTTTAAGTACAAAAGGCTGAGAAATCCAATGGAGCAGGGCATCCGTGTGGTACATCTTTATTGAATTACTAACCCAGACCTCTTTGATGTTGGTGTCATGCAGTGGGATCCCTTTCATTTCTAACCTGGCAATTTTATTAACCAAATCCAGAACAAGGTAGATAGAGTCTTCAGAGGAGAGGTTGTAAAGGGACCTAAGTAGAGTCTCCTTTTTCTTCAACTCAAAATATTTAATCAGATCATCCTTACCGTTGTTCGCAATCGCTTCAGAATCAGAATTATTCTGAACTGCGGGTTCAATTTTCTTTGTACCCTTTCCTGTCTTTTCAGGCTTCTTCGACGCATTATCAGACTTTTCTGATTTTTTCGAATTATTTTCCGCCTTCGCCTCCACCTTTGGCAAGACCGCTTCTGGCAAAGGATTCTTAGTGGCAACCGGCAGAATCACGGTAGTTGTTAAAAGGTAGGCAACAATCAAAACCAATATAGATGTGACTGACCAAAAGAGAGATTTCTTTGCCATATCGTTCAATTAGTATATAAATACTTTTGCCCCCTTGTCAAGGGTATTAAAAATGACTTCAAGATCTGCATCGCCGAGCCTGACACACCCATGTGTAACAGGTAAGCCTAGAAAACGCTGGTAAAGGGTACCGTGCAGCATATATCCATCGCCAATATTTAAAGCGTACGAACCAAGTGTTGCATCATCAAACCGCTCCGATGAACGTGCGGATGGGGGTTTTTTCCCTTCTTCAATGAAAGCCCAGTCAGGTTTTGTCCAAACAGGATCCTTTCTTTTCAACTGCACGGTGAACAAACCTTTTGGCGTTTTGAAAGGCTTTCTTGTGCCATTCGGATAGATCAATATTTCATCCTTTCCTGTTGAACACATACCGGTGCGGATGGTGTCCTTTGAATTGCGGAGGACAAACCTGTTCTCAGATGTATTGATTAATATGTAGGGCTTTTCCGGCATCAAATTGTCAAGCTTATCCTGCAGAAGTTCAATATTAGACTTACTCGTTTGAATCTGCTTATCAATGTTTCTGACATTAATCTGAGTTGAAGTAAACCATGATTTAACACCAAAGGCAGCATTCTGATAAGCAGGAGTATACAACAGGATGGTAGGTATCCAAAGGAAGAGTATGATGGGTACTATCCAAGGTACATATTTCCTAAACCAATTTTTCTCTTCAGTTTCCATTGATTAATAGATAATTAATTCAGAAGATCAGACAACGAAACAGTCGACCCAACGATTGTAACAGGAGAACCGACCGACAATTTACTATAAAGATCGTCAATTTTATCATCAGAAAGTGCCACACAGCCCTTCGTCCAGTCGACTCCTTTTCCTCCATTACCATGAATCTCAATTAATCCACCAATGCCCCTGCTTTTAGGTATCTGTCCGCTTCTTCTGCGTGCCGCAAATTCAGCGCGATCTTCCTCATTGGGATAATTCAACATCATAGCTTTGTAGTAACCTGAGTCTCTGGCACCCTTCTTTCTGGTTACAATATATCTTCCCTCAGGAGTAGCATTATCTCCGGCATAAAGTTTATCACCGATCCAGTTCTTACCGAATTCGACATCATAATCTTTGATCTGTTTACCATTATAATAGAGAAAACCCTTATGTTTGATTTTATCCACTACAAGGGCATAGGATTTATTACTCGCTGAAACAGCGATGGTAGTCTTAACCCAAGTCTGCCATTTTGAGAATCGTAAGAAATATTCTTTAAGCTGGGCATTGACTTCGGCATCGGCATAACTGATACGAGATTTCCCTTCGTTTAATTTTTTATTTGCTTTGGCGATATCACCTTTTTCGAAAGCATTCAGGCTCTCTTCTACTGAGAGCTTTCCAAATTCATAATCTTTCCTTGTTTGGGTACGGAGGGGAAGTTTGATGAAGAGATCGTGGTAACTGTCGAGCTTCTTTCTAAGGAGTTCAGTCTCCTTTAAAAAACGGGCTTTTTGTGTATCTTTATTGGTGCCGGAAGCGTTTTGTGCCAATTCTGCCTTAAGGATGGCAATAGCAATAAGCTCCCTGGCTTTTGAAAAATTCCGCTGAAAAAACACTTTTTCATTTTGCCGTTTTAATTCAATGAAAGCGTATTTGTAATTTGTTTCCGCAGCCTGGTAATATTCAGGGGCATAAACGTCAGCGTTAATTTTTTTGGCACCCGTCATTACTTCATTGCACTTTTTAAAATCATCCATGGGTGGTTTATCCATGAAGAGTATTAAAAGCACGAGAACAATCAGGGAAAGTAGTGAAAGAATCCCGACATAAAAAAACAACTTCTTAAAAAAACCTGATTTCACGCTTCAATTATTTAAGTATTTCATTCAACTTACCTTCGTTCTTCAATGGGTTTAGGACAGCACCAGGTGTTTTATTCGGAAATTTGACCCTGCATTTTGGGTGCAGAAAATTTTGATCAGAAAAAGACTTAAAAAAACCCCCGGAAATATTCCGAGGGTTATTTCTTTATAAGCAACTTTAAGGTAGCTTATTTCTTTGCTTTTGGAGCTTTTGGAGCTTTTGCAGCAGGAGCGGCTTTTGCAGCAGGAGCAGCTTTAGCTTTTGGGCCTTTAGCTTTTGCGATAACATCTGTTAACTCAGTGTTGACAGCTTTAGCTTTCTCAACAGCTGGTTTAACTTTCTCAGAAAGAGTTAAGATGTCTTCGTTGTTGGTCAAACCTGCAGAAACTTCAGTTAAAACAGTTTCAACAACGCCAATTTCCTGACCGATAGCTTCAACAGCAGCTTTGCCTTCTTTGCCTTTAGGAGCTTTCTTAAGCAATTCCTTGTCAGCAGCAATAGTTGTTGTTAATTCAGCAACAGCAGCAGAAACTTCAGCTTTCAAAGCTTCTTTTCTTGCTGTTGTTTCTTCTACTGCTTTGTTAGAAAGAGTAGTAACAGAAGTCAAAGTAGTCTTGGCAACATCATAGTTGCGGAACAATGCGAATTTTGCATTCTGCTCTTCAACTTGAGCAAGACCAGATT
>JBAXKJ010000085.1:0-5997 GCA_037137375.1 Prolixibacteraceae bacterium | reverse complement strand
ATAATGGGTTCTCACGATGCTCCCGATGCCAGGAACCAATAATAGCGCTATTTTACAAAGTAGCTCAGTTGCATTTTCGATGTCTGTCGTATATACAATTTACACCAAAAAAATGAAAAATGAGAGGGTGGTTTTCACTACATTTGCGGATATGATTGATCAGGCCACCGTACAGCGTATACTCGACACTGCAGAAATCACAGAAGTTGTCGGGGAGTTTGTTACCCTTAAAAAAAGAGGAACGAACCTGCTGGGACTGTGTCCTTTCCACAATGAGAAGACACCTTCCTTCAATGTTTCCCCGTCGAAAGGCATCTACAAATGTTTCGGCTGCGGCAAAGGCGGATCATCTGTCAACTTCATTATGGAGCACGAGCACCTCTCTTTTGTGGAATCTCTGAGGTGGCTGGCAAAGAAATACCACATCGAATTTCAGGAAAAGGAGGAGACTCCGGAGGACGTTCAGGAGCGCAACGATCACGAGAGTCAGATCATCGTTTCCGAGTTCGCCCAGAAATATTTCGCTTCTCAACTTTGGGATACAGAATATGGGAAAGCTGTCGGATTAGGCTATTTCCGCGAACGCGGTTTCCGCGATGAGATCATCAAAAAATTTGGGATGGGTTATTGTCCGGACGGAAAGGAACCCTTCACGAATACTGCGCTCAAAGAGGGTTACAAGATGGAGTACCTCGAGAAGACCGGGCTCACCATCAAACGCGATGACTGGGTTCGCGACCGTTTTTCGGGCAGGGTGATGTTTCCGATTCACAGCATCTCCGGTAGGGTCATCGCCTTCGGAGGAAGGACCCTGTCGCAGGAAAAAAGCATTGCCAAGTACCTCAACTCACCCGAATCGGACATCTACCACAAGAGCCGGATCGTTTATGGTATTTACCAGGCTAAACGCGCTATGATTCAGGAGGATAAATGCTATCTGGTGGAAGGTTATACCGATGTCGTCGCTATGCACCAGGCGGGAATCGAGAATGTGGTGGCCTCTTCGGGGACTTCCCTCACGGTAGATCAAATCAGGCTCATCAGGCGTTTCACGAAGAATATTACGATCATTTATGATGGCGATCAGGCGGGTATTAAGGCCTCGCTTCGCGGGATTGACCTGGTACTTGAGGAGGGCATCAACGTTAAAGTGCTCCCCTTACCAGATGGGGAGGACCCCGATTCATTTTCGAAATCGATGAGCGCAACCGAGCTCACACAATATATTAAGGATAACGAGACTGATTTTATCAAGTTCAAGACCCGCATATTATTATCCGGTATCGAGAATGATCCGCTTTCGAGGGCCAGGCTGATTACCGATATTGTCAGCTCCATTTCAGTTATTCCTGAGGAGATCGTCCGCACCGAATACCTCAAGGAGTGCAGCCGCCTGCTCGAGGTGCGTGAAGACGTGCTTTACAATGAAATCAGAAAGCAGCGGCTGAAGAAAAATGAGACGCAATCGACAGTCAGGGATCGTCTGGTACAAGAAGAACAGAAGAGTGAAGTGGCAATGGCGAAACCGGCGATTTCCGCGGTAGTGGAGAATCCGTTTGAGCTGGAGGAGAAAGAGCTGATGCGGGTACTGCTCAAATGCGGATCACTGAATATTTACGATTACGAGCATGAGGTGAGCGGCGAGTGGATTACCGAATCTGTTGCGACGTATGTGCTGTCTGAGTTGGAAATTGATAACATGGTCTCGGTAGATCCGCTGGTCAATACGATAATTGAAGAGTACCGGCAACACCTGGATGATCCTGATTTCGATACCTTGAGGCATTTCACTCACCACACCGATCCGCATATCAGCCGGTACGCATCCGATGTGATCTCCGAAAAGCATCCGCTGAGCAGTTTCTGGGAGCGCGGAGGCAGTCACATCGAAAAAGAGGAAGACCTGCTGGAGGTGGTGGTTCCAAAGCTGGTAAGGGAATACAAACTGCGGGTGATTTCAACGATGATGAACCAGATTGAGAGTAAGATGAAGATCGCCGATGCGGCCAAAGATTTTGATGGTGCAATGGAGCTGATGGCTTCCTACCAGAAGATGACCGAGGTTAAGAAGATCCTCAGCAAGCAGCTGGACCGGACGGTTAACCCTAAAAAATAGCGACTCATGATATTTCTTACCGGCGGAACTGGAATGCTTGGGGCGCATCTGCTCGTTGATCTGACTAAAAGTGGAGCAAGAGTCAGGGCGCTGAAGAGGAAAAATTCCGATCTGGATATTGTGAGGAAAATCTTTTCGTGGTACAGCGACGAATCTGACCGGCTTTTGGGGATGATTGAATGGGTGGAAGGTGATGTGCTCGACAAAATTTCTTTGCAATCAGCTCTGGTTGGGGTAGATACCATTATTCACGCGGCAGCCAAGGTCTCATTCGATCCCCGCGACCATGCCACCATGTTGTATGAAAACGAAAAGGGAACGGCCAACCTGGTCGACCTTGCTGTTGAACATAAAATATCCCGCTTTTGTCATGTAAGTTCTGTCGCTGCCCTTGGCGAGTATCAGGCGGGTGTGCCTGTGAACGAGGAATTTTCCTGGAAGAATGACCGGCAGCGATCTGCCTATTCTGAGAGCAAGTTCCTTTCGGAGATGGAAGTCTGGAGGGGAATCCAGGAAGGACTCTCCGCGGTGATCGTGAATCCGTCCATCATTTTAGGTCCGGGTAACTGGAACAACAGCTCTCCCCGGCTGTTTCAAACCATCGGAAAAGGTTTGAAATTTTACACTCACGGGATTACCGGGTATGTTGATGTCAGGGATGTTTCAAGGGCGATCCTGGCTTTGCTGCAGTCTGAGGATTGGGAAAAAATTAAGAATCAACGATATATACTATCAGCCGAAAATCACACTTACCAGGAAATCTTTGACCTGATCGCAGAAGCGCTGAATCGGCCGAAACCCACTATTCGGGCTACCCGCCAACTGTTAGATCTGGGCTGGAGAGTCTCAAGAATGATCACCCGACTAACCGGGGGCCAGCCTACCCTGACCAAAGAAACAGCCAGAAGTTCCATAAAAATCGTTGAATATGACGGTTCGAAAATCACCAAAGTGATCGACTTTAAATACACTCCAATTAAGATTTCGATTCAGGATATCGGAAAAATTTATTTGTCTTCCAACAAATAATTCATCCTTGGTTGTAGCGTTTCATCCTCCTCCAAACGTATTGACTGTAAAACACAGAAAATGGCGCCAGTTTCAAAGATGGCTTCCTGCTAAGATTGGCCGGTTTCAAGTAATTGAGTAATTTTAGAAGCAGGGAATTCATCAATGAGTTTGTATTTTGGAAAGTAATAGAGAGGAGAATTTAGACGCTATCATCCAGGGGTGTATCAGGAAGACTGAAAAATCCCAGGAAATATTGTATAAGAAATTCTTCGGGTATGCATTGGGCGTTGCCTTGATTTACAACCACCAACGCAGTGATGCTCTTGAAGTTGTGAACGATAGTTTTGTGAAAGTGTTTTCAAAAATTGGAAAGTATGACACATCGAAACCGTTCGTGGGATGGTTACGCAAGATTGTGATCAACACCTCCATCGACAATTTAAGACGAAATAAAAAGGATTACGAGTTCATTGAAGCCGGAAAACTTTCTATCCAGGATGAGACCACAGATACGATCAGTGACCTGGCCGCACAGGATATCATTGAGATTCTAAATCATTTACCACCTCTTCATAAGACTATTTTCTGTTTGTATGAAATTGAAGGGTACAGTCATGAAGAGATTGCCGGACAGCTTGGGATTCCAATAAGTTCATCGAGGGTTTATTTAACACGAGCCAAAAAACAACTTAGGGATTTGTTACCGGTCAACTATTTACGAGAGCGATGAAAAACGATAGCGAAATTTTTGAGCAGATAAAACAGTCTCTGGATACTTACCAGGAAGATTATATCCCGGGTTCGTGGGAGAACTATCTGCAAAGAGGCAAGGCCAGGAAAAGGAAACTTTTCCTGCAGATTGCTTCCGGCATCGCTGCATGCCTCCTGATAGGATTCGTCGGTACGGAACTAATCCATTTTGAAAAGACGGATACATTGAAATTGAGTACCGGCGCAAAATTGAGTGCCGGACCAACTACTCAGATTACGACGCAAAAGAATTTAGAATCCGGGGCCGTCAATCATTCACCCGTTTCCAGCCCTGTCGCCGAGCCTTCCTCACCCCTCATGGCGGCTGTGGCATCAGGGCATAAAACGATCCGGCTTGCGGGGGCTGCTTCGAAATCTGATCCGGGAATTAGAAGCAATTCGCCCGCTGCTAAGGAACATGCGGCTACAGTAAATCAGATGGTTACAAATATCGCTGCCGACACGAGCGCTAAAAGCAACCCCAATGCGGCCAATCAAACGTTGGTCGAAGCAAATCAGGTAACTGCGAATTTTACTAAACCTCCTGAAAGTGCTGCCATCTTAGTAAGTAATCATAAGACTGATTCGCTGAAAAACGGTCAGGATACGATCCGCGTCCAGGCAAAATTTACGGTTCCGGATACACAGCAGAAAACGCAGACGCAGGATATTGCTGAATTACGTCAACGAAAAGTTCGGTTCGGGATCAACTTTTCACCGGGAGTAAGCACCGCGAAGTCTTCGAATTCCTTCAATTTCACGGGTGGCCTCAGCGCCGATATCGCCCTGTTTTCCAATTTCCAGTTAACGACAGGATTACAAGTCGAGAACCAGAATATTGTCCAGAAAATTCCTGGTATGGCATCGACTTCCATGGCGTCTTCTTCCAATGCAACTTCTTCTGTTGCACCCATTACGACGGCGCCACTCCATGAGAACAGCACAAAATTGGTCAACCTGGATGTGCCAGTTAATATTACATGGAAGTTTTTCTCTGAGAAGACAAATTCCTATTATGTCTCAGCCGGGTTATCCTCCCTGGTTTATCTGCATCAAAATAATAAAAACACCACTTATTCGCAGGATCTGGTTCCTGTCTCTTCCGTTGTTTCCGGGGTTGAAGTAAAGTCTTACAATGTTGTCGATCAGGTATCCGTATCTGAAAATACGGCTACTCCGAATCAGACATTCGATTTTGCCGGAAGGGTCAATATCCTGGTAGGGTTTGAAAAGAAATTATCCAATAAATTATTTATTCACATTGAACCTTATGCAAAGATTCCAGCATCGGGTCTGGCTCCGGGGAATTTGAACCATACCTCCACCGGTATTAATTTCAAGATTTCCTTTTGAAAAGAGAGTTGGCCCTTCCTGCCAAAATAATTGCATAAACTTGTAGCGTTTCACCCTTGAAGATTCGTATTGATTAAAAAAGAAAATTATTGTTCCATGAAGAATCCGTTTCTGATATTGGTTTTACTTGTGCTCTTCAGTGCCTGCGATTACGTGGAAGTAGCACCGCAGCAGGAAACCAGTACCTTGATTTTTCAGTCGGAATATACCAACTACGCCTGGGGATATAACCACAATGGCTGGATGATGGGAAATTCGGGTGAGGTGAAAAGATTCCAGAAGAAGGCCGCATGGGTGTTTCCCGATGCGCAGGGATATGTCAGTGAGGCGGATATGTCGAAGAACCTTGCTGCCTGCGATTCTGTCATTGCGAAAATATCGACCGGAGATTTCTCAAAATATGCTTCCCTGGCGTTGACTTGCTCAAACGGGCCATTATCGAAAGCCGAAAATAAAATGGCTGATGCCGGAGAGCATCTCTATTGCTTTTATCTGTTTGAGGCGGATCAGAAAAGATACAGGCGTGTGGTGCTTGACATGACCGGAGACTGGTCTCAGCAAAATCTTGCACCGAATGCCCAGGCAATCGTAGATTATATGAAGAGTATAAAATAATATCAAAATTCGAGTCATGAGCTTAAAACTTTTTATACTGACAGTTTTGTGTACAACCTTCGCGGTAGGTTGTTCGAAAGAAAATGTACCATCTACAGATGGGGAAACAATTGTGCTAAGCGAAAAATCGCTGAAACTGGTGCAGGCCAGCA
>JBAXKJ010000084.1:0-6067 GCA_037137375.1 Prolixibacteraceae bacterium | reverse complement strand
ACAGTGCACATCGCATGGAATTATTGGGACCATCACTACGAGAAAAGCTCTCCGGTAAGCAAATGCAGATGATAGAATTACATTAACAAAAAAGCTATCTTTAACAAAAGCTAAAAAAGTAGCTCGAATGATCGATTTAAAGAAGGGTAAAAAGACTGGTCAGAAAGTCCGCCGGGAGGTGGTCAATTTACTGCGCCGTTAGGTGGTCAATTTAGGCGTTTTGTCCAATAATGTTAATAAATCTGAGAAAACTATTGCAAATGAAGTAATTGTGGTATATCCTGAAAGGTGGCCAGATAATTATGGATATGGGTATAAAAAAATAATTTTGGGTAAGTATAATTATGCTCGAGTTGAAGTAATTGAGATTCTTAAAAGAGATATTAATTTCAGAATATTAAAGAACCCCTATATTTATGTTTTTGATTCAGGCAAATATGGACGTATTGGGGTTGCTATTTGCGCTGATTTTTTTGACATTGAAAGATTTGTAATCTACAAGGGCAAAATCCAACATCTTTTTATTATCGCATATAATAAGGACATATCTGCTTTCTATTTTTTGGCAGAAGCAATTTCCAGACTGGTTTTTTGTAATGTTGTTATCTGTAATACTGGATATTATGGGGGAAGTATTGTTTTCTCACCATATAATGACCATTTTAAACGTTATTTATATAAACATGAAGGAGCCGGTTTATTTACAGCTCAAACAGTGAAAATTCCTGTAAAAAATTTAGTGATCGCACAAAACAGTGATGAGGAAAATGAAAAATTGGGTGATGAACGGTTTAAGTATAAACCTCCAGGTTATTAAACAAGATATTCAATGAGGTTCACCGAAGAAAGAATAGAAAAGACTTTTATTGAATTTATGCGGAACGATAGTAGTAGTCAGGTGTTCTATTAGCAAACTCGATAAAAAAGAGTTAACATGTCCAGTTTATTAATTAAAAAACTGGACAAAACAGTTATATTTGCAGTAATCATCAAGCAATGAAAGTATCTGATTACATAGCAACTACTATATACAGGCTTCCCAAGGGCTATGTATTCACCTATGCAGATTTTACTACTGAAGTGAACAAGAAAGAAGCGGTAATAAAAGCACTTAACAGGATGGTAGTATCTGGTAAAATTGCGAAACTGGCCAAAGGCAAATATTACAAACCAGAGAACACTCCTTTTGGTAACCTGCAACCCAAACAGGCCCAGGTGGTCAAGGATCTGTTGGAAGAGGATGGAAAGATGATCGGCTACCTTACCGGTTACAGCATTTACAATCAGTTGGGCTTAACTACCCAGGTAAGCAATACCATTCAGATTGGCAAAAACGAAATCCGGCCCAATTTCAAACGCGAACGTTACACCATTTCTTTTGTTAAACAAAAAAACACCATCACCAAAGAAAATATCCCCCTGCTGCAAATATTGGATGCCATTCGCTACATCAAAAAAATTCCAGATGCCACGATCGAATCATCCTGCAGACGCATTTCAGCAATTCTCTTGAATTTGCCGGATAAAGATAAAGGGACCATGGTCAGGTTGGCATTAAAGTATCCGCCAGCAACCAGGGCCTTGATCGGCGCCTTGCTGGACGACCTTCAGCTGGATTCGTTTACAGAACAACTTTATAAAACTTTGAACCCTATCACCAAATACAAACTGACAGGTGTCGGGAAAGTACTCGGTACCGCCGAAAAATGGAATATTGTATGAGGCTGCACGAAAACAAAACCCTTTTCAGGCAAGCGGTGCAGTTCACTTCTGACCGGATGCAGATCTTGCCCATTTTTGTTGAAAAAGACTACTGGGTGACCTATGCCTTATATACGATATTCAACAATCCAATAGGTCGTGACACTGTTTTCAAAGGTGGAACGGCTTTATCGAAATGCTACAGGCTGATCGACCGGTTTTCGGAAGATATTGACCTGGTGGTTTTGAGGCGGGCAGGTGAATCAAACAACCAACTAACCACAAAAATCAGAACCATCAGTGAAATTGTTAGTGCAGTATTGCCTGAAATAAATATCGAAGGAGTAACCAACAAAAAGGGGATGAACCGCAAGACGGCCCATTCTTACCACAAAGAATTCCAGGGAGAATACGGCCAGGTGAGAGATGTAATTGTGGTAGAGGCAACCTGGTTGGGCTATCATGAACCATATGCCCAAAGAGAGCTGATTTCGCTGGTGGGTGAAATGATGCGGAACAATGGACAAGACACAATAGCACTGGAATACGGACTACAGTCATTCAATATCCAGGTATTGGAGCCAATAAGAACACTTTGTGAAAAGATCATGAGCCTGGTCCGGTTTTCCTATGGCGAAAACCCAATGGAGGACTTGAAGCAAAAAATCAGACATACTTACGATTTGCACCAATTGTTGCAGCAAGAAGAATTCTCCGATTTTTTCAATTCTGCCGCTTTTGAGGTTATGTTGTTGAAAGTAGCCAATGATGATATTGCAAGTTTCAAGAATAACAATCAGTGGTTGATTCACCATCCCAATGAAGCATTGCTGTTTAAAGATTTGGATACTGTTTGGAAAGAACTAAAACCGGCATACAATGGTGATTTTAAAAACCTTGTTTATGGTAATTTTCCAAACGATGAGGCGGTTTTGAATACACTGAAAAGGATAAAAGAAAGGCTGGAAAGGATAACCTGGACGATTAATCCGGACACTGAAAAATGAAGTTCACGGAAGAAAAGTTAGAAAGGGCATTTACTGAGTTGCTGGGGCTGGAAGGATTTTCCCACCAGCATGGAATGACCATATCCCGCAAACCGGAGGAAGTTCTGATTGAAGAGGATCTTCAGCATTTTTTGCTTAGCCAATATGCAGAACAGGGCATTACTGTCAATGAGGTCAAATCAATCATTCTTCAACTCAAATCCCTGCCTGCCTCAGACCTTTACGAAAGCAACAAGACATTTATGCGGATGCTTTCAGATGGATTTATCCTGAAACGGGAAAACCGGAACCATAAGGATTTGTACATCCAGCTGATCGACTATGCAGGACTGAACAGACACAAACAGCCGGAAGCAGATCAACTGTTAAGCATCACGGCAGAGGGTGGAAAAAAATACGACCAGGACAACAATAGCTATAAATTTGTCAATCAATTTGAGATTATAGGAAACGAAAAGCGGATTCCGGACGGAATTGTTTACATCAATGGGATCCCTGTCGTGGTTTTCGAATTCAAGAGTGCGATTCGCGAAGAGGCAACCATCCATGATGCCTTTAAGCAATTGACAGTACGTTACCGCCGCGATATACCCGAACTCTTCAAATACAATGCCTTTTGTGTCATTAGTGACGGGATCAACAACAAGGCCGGTTCATTCTTCGCGCCCTATGAATTTTTCTATGCATGGCGCAGGGTTGCAGGGCTGGCAAAGGATGTGGATGGGATTGACAGCATGTTCACGATGATTCAGGGAATGTTTCACAAAAATAGATTTCGGGACATTCTCAGAAACTTTGTTTTTATTCCTGACAGTTCTAAAAAGAATGAGAAGATTGTCTGCCGCTATCCTCAATACTATGCGGCCAGGGCTTTGTACGACAACATAAAGAAGGCACAGAAACCGGATGGAAACGGGAAAGGCGGTACCTACTTTGGTGCCACAGGTTGCGGCAAGAGTTTCACCATGCTCTACCTGACCAGGCTCTTGATGAAGAGTGAATATTTCGGGAGTCCAACCATCGTTCTGATAACCGACCGTACCGACCTTGATGACCAGTTGTCCGGACAGTTTACCAACGCGAAAAATTTTATCGGTGACAATACCGTCGTTTGTGTCGAAAGTAGAGCGAACCTTAGGGAACTGATGCAGGGCCGGCAAAGCGGAGGGGTATTTCTGACCACCATCCACAAGTTTACGGAAGACACAGAATTGCTGACCAACCGTACCAATGTCATTTGCATTTCGGATGAAGCACACCGCAGCCAGGTGAATCTCGACCAAAAGATAAAGGTGACTGATAAAGGAGTCACCAAAACATATGGATTCGCCAAATATTTGCATGACTCTTTGCCAGGCGCAACTTTTGTTGGCTTTACCGGCACTCCGATTGATGCCACACTGGATGTTTTTGGCAAAGTGGTAGATGCCTACACCATGACGGAATCAGTCAGGGATGAAATCACTGTAAGAATAGTATACGAAGGCAGGGCTGCCAAAGTGGCCTTGAAAAATGGCGAACTGGAGAAAATAGAGCAATATTACGAAGAAGCTGCAGCAGCTGGGGCCAACGAGTACCAGGTTGATCAAAGCAAACAGGAATCGGCCAATATGTATGCCATCCTGGGAGACCCCGATCGATTGAAAGCCGTTGCAGAAGATTTTGTGAAGCACTATGAAAACAGGGTTTCAGAAGGTGCGACTGTAAAAGGCAAGGCCATGTTAGTTTGCAGCAACAGGGAGATTGCATACGAACTCTACAAAAACATCATTGAACTGAAACCTGAATGGAATGAGGTACGGGCAGCAGAAGAAGGTGTTGAATTGACCGATAAAGACAAGCGGGAACTGAAGCCGATGGAACGGATCAAGATGATCATGACCAGAGGGCAGGACGATCCGGAGGAATTTTATAATCTGTTGGGTACAAAAGAGTACCGGAAAGAGTTGGACCGTCAATTCAAAAACGAAAAATCCAATTTCAAAATTGCCATAGTTGTAGACATGTGGCTCACAGGTTTTGATGTGCCTTTCCTTGATTCAATCTACATAGACAAACCCATCCAGCAACATAGCCTGATTCAAACCATTTCGCGGGTTAACCGGAAGTTTGAAGGGAAGAATAAAGGTTTGGTAGTTGATTATATTGGTATCAAAAAGCAAATGAATATGGCCCTTAAACAATACAGTGAGGGCGACAAGGATAATTTTGAAGATATAGCCGAATCAATCATCGTTGTCAGGAATCATTTGGATCTGCTCGCCAAACTACTGCACACTTTCGATAATTCAAAATACTTTCATGGCACTACCCTTCAGCAACTGAATACACTGAACACTGCTGCAGAGTTTGTGCAGCAAACCAAGCCCTTTGAAACCAGGTTCATGGATATGGTCAAACGATTAAAAGCAGCTTATGATATCTGTTCCGGAAGTGAGCAACTGACACAGACAGAAAAAGATTACATCCATTTCTATTTGGCCATCCGTTCCATCGTTTTCAAACTTACCAAGGGGAATGCCCCAGACACCGCGCAGATGAATGCAAGGGTGCGTGAAATGATCAAGGATGCCTTGCAAAGCGATGGAGTGGAGGAGATCTTTAAACTAGGGGATGAAGAAGAGACTGAGCAAGACCTGTTTGACGAGGATTATCTAGCTAAAATTGACAAAATCAAATTGCCCAACACCAAAATCAAATTGCTTCAACAGTTGTTGGCAAAAGTCATTGGTGAATTGAAAAAAGTCAACAGGGTCAAGGGAATTGACTTCACCAGGAAAATGCAGTCCCTGGTTGAACACTACAACCAAAGAGACGAAAACGATATTTTGCGCAGCGAAGTCTTTGAGGAAATGGCAGAGCAACTGACCAATATGATTTGGGAGGTACACAAAGAATTTTCAGCCGGTGATGCCCTGGGAATTGATTTTGAAGAGAAGGCATTTTACGACATCCTTAAGGAGTTGTGTGTCAAGTATGATTTCACCTATCCTGAAGAGAAGTTGATTGAACTTGCGAAAGCAGTCAAGGAATTAGTGGAAGGTCAGGCTAAATTTCCCGACTGGAACAAACGGGACGACATTAAATCAGCCCTGAAAGTTGGATTAATTCTGCTTCTGGATGAGTTTGGTTATCCCCCAGTTGAGCGAGACGAAGTATATGTGGAGATATTTGAGCAAGCAGAGAATTTCAAGAAAAACCAGATAGTTTAACTGATGAAGAAAGATTAAAACGCTACTCCTTAACCCCCCATCTTGTAAATACGCTATTACACTCAAATTCCGCTCGAATGTATTGATCGCCGGATCGGAAAAGTAAAGGGCCGCTGAGCTACTGCAAAATTAAGTTTTTGGTGCAGT
>JBAXKJ010000083.1:0-6112 GCA_037137375.1 Prolixibacteraceae bacterium | reverse complement strand
TGCCCGGCATGCTTACATACCTCTTCTGCCCGCTGTCAAAACCGGTCAGCCCCATTGGGGTTGCAAAGATACAACAAAGTTTGGCAGATTGTACTGCTTGGGTCTGAAATGTTTAGCAGTTTTTAAGTGCCTCTATGGTGGCGATGGGATTTTCGGAGGTGAAGACATAGTTTCCGGCCACGAGCACGTCTGCCCCCGCCATGAAAAGTTGTCTTCCGGTGTCCAGATTGATGCCGCCATCCACTTCGATCAGCGCATTCGGCGCCAGGGTGTTCACCATCTGTCGCAGGGTGACCAGTCTTTTGTAACTGCCCTGGATGAATTTCTGTCCGCCGAAACCGGGATTAACGGTCATCAACAGGATCAGATCCAAATCATGCATGATGTCTATCAACATTTGCACAGGGGTATGCGGATTGATGGCCACTCCGGCCTTCATCCCCAGTTCATGGATAGCCCCGACCGTCCGGTGAAGGTGTGGACAGGTCTCATAATGAACCGTCAGAATATCGGCGCCGGCTTCCTTGAAACGCTCCAGGTAACGGTCCGGATCGGAAATCATCAGGTGGACATCCAGCGGTTTCCCGGCAATCTTCTTGATTTGTTCAATCACCGGTAGTCCGAAGGAGATGTTGGGAACAAAATGTCCATCCATAATATCACAGTGTATCCAGTCGGCCGCACTGGCATTCACCATCCGGATTTCGTCTCCGAGCTGCAGAAAATTTGCGGCTAATAACGAGGGGGCTATCATTCGCTTCACGTCAGGGTATTTTTATTGAAAACAAAGATACCCTATTTCATTCAGAAGTTAGCCAAGGTAGGGTCGTAAAATTGTCAGATAGGGATTGTTCTTTAGTTTTTTTATCGTGATGTCCCGTATTTGTCTCACCCTTTCGCGGGTCAGACCGTAAGCGTTGGAGATATCATCCAGCGCTAGCAGCGGTTTACCATTTAAACCGTAATAAGAGGAGAGGATGTCTGCTTCGCGGCCATCCAGTTTACCTAACAGTCGTTTAATCTCAATTTTAAGGGAGGATTCTAACAGGTCATTGTCGGGACCGGAGGTGAATTCATGGGTGTATAAATCATATTGACTGTTTTCATTTTCTTCTTCATCCAGGAGTGGGGCATCCAGTGAGACATGATAAGCGGTCGACTGGATGGACTCATTGACCAACACAAGGCTGATGCCCAGTTTTTCCGAAATCTCCTCGGCTGTGGGCTCCCGTTCAAATTCCTGTTCCATATGAGTCATGGTGCGGTTTATTTTACTGATCGTATCAACCTTATTTTGTGGTAACTTAACAATCCTTGCCTGCTCTGCCAGCGATTGCAGGATGGCCTGCCTGATCCACCATACCGCATAGGATATAAATTTGAACCCCTTTGTCGAATCAAAGCGACCTGCGGCTTTTATCAGTCCGAGATTTCCGTCGTCGATCAGGTCGGATAACGGTAGTCCCTGGTTCTGATATTGCTTGGCGACCGAAATGACAAACCGGAGATTCGATTTTACCAGTATATCCAGGGCACTGCGGTCACCCAGCCTAACTCGTTGTGAGAGGAGAATTTCCTGATCACTCGTTAATAATTTGATCTTCCCGATTTCGAGGAGATACTTATCGAGGGATTGCGTATCCCTGTTCGTAATTTGTTTGATGATCCTGAGCTGTCTCATTGGTTCAGTTATGAGCGGCTCCGGCAATTTTGAAAGAACTTTTTAACGTCTATTTATGACGTTTCCGACAATTGAGACTACAACAATAATACCCTATTTTAAGGAATAACACGAATTGTAGAGTGATTGTTTTGCCTGATAATCAATTAATTTTAAATAAAAATCAAATCGGAGCCCTACCGGGAAAGTGAAAAAATATTATTAAGTTAAACAAATAGAGGCTGACTTAGATTACCCGGTAATACCCGTACAAATCTTTATGTATGGTTTGATTTTTGAGAAGCAGGTTCGTGGTAGCGTTAAAAATATTTAAAACCTGGACTTTTTTTGTGAATTCAAATCAAATAACTACCTTTGTATCGGATTTAGTTGAGCGATCTGACACAACATCCTCCGAATATCCCTGTTATTTCCTCCTAAGTTATTTATTATAGCAAAAAAATCATAATTGTATTGTTGCTCCTGGCAGCATCCGTTTTGGTCACAAATCAACAAGAAACATGTACGACATCCTTGAACTGAGCAAGAAACTCTTGCCGGAATTGCGCGAAATTGGTAAGGAATTGAATATCAAACGCGTTGAGTCTTTTAAGAAACAAGACCTCATTTACACTATCCTCGATACACAGGCTATCAGAGATTCGGTCATCCAAAAGCCTGAGAAAAAGGACCCTCCAGCCCACAAAGAGAGAAATGCTCCGAAACCTCCTAAGGTAAAAGTGGAGATGAAGCCTCCGGGCGAGAAGAAAATCATTAAAATCGTCAAGAAAAAGGTGGATCCATTTGCCCAGTCAAGTGAATCTTCCCCAATCCTGTCAGGCGAAACCTACATCGAACAGGCCGGTTCAGCTCCGGCGGGTACTGCTCCAGCAGGTTCTGCTGTTACAGGATTTGAAATCCCGGAGGGCAATGCCCCTCAGCAGTCTCCGATCGACCGGCCAGTTCCTGTCCGTCACCTCACTAAGGCTCAGCAAAAGGCTCAGCTTCAGAAGGATAACAAGGCGCAACAAGCCAGCCAGGCCCAACAGGCAGCTCCTGTCCAGCAATCTCCGGCACAGGATCTCTTCAACCAGTCTGATGAAATTCAGGAAGAAAATCCTGCAGACAACCAGCCTTTCCAATCCAAAGGCGATAAAAATAAGAAGGAACACCTTAGCCAAAAGGAACGCAGACCGCGCGTACTTCGCAGCGAATCAGCCATTCTCTCTGTGAGCTCGGCCCCTATTGTCACTGCCGTGGAAGGTGAGGAGGCGGTGGAAACGGTAATTGCCAAGGTTGAACCAGAAAATAATGAACAACCCAAACCGGAAGAGAAAAGAGCTCCGATCATCAAGAATTTCCAGAAGAGGGAGTTCAATCCGAACCAACCGAATCCCAATCAGTCCAGTCTGAGTCAGCAGAATCTGCCGAATCCGAACCAGCAGGGCAGACCGCAAAGTCAGCCTAAGAATGGTAATGTCAATCAGCAGCAAAATCAGCCTATGGCAGATCAGAGGGAGACCGAGAAGGCATACGATTTTGAGGGAGTCATCAACCAGACAGGCGTGCTTGAAATCATGCAGGAAGGTTACGGGTTCCTCCGCTCGTCCGATTACAACTACCTGACCTCACCCGATGATATCTATGTATCCCAGTCGCAGATTAAACTCTTCGGACTCAAGACCGGCGACACCGTTCATGGCATCATCCGTCCACCCAAGGAAGGGGAGAAATATTTCCCACTGGTGAAGGTCGTCGAGATCAATGGCCGCAGCCCGGAATACATCCGCGACCGCGTTCCTTTCGAACACCTCACCCCACTCTTCCCCGACGAGAAATTCAACATCGCTGGTAAGGCCAGCAGCATTTCTTCCAGGGTAGTCGACATGTTTGCTCCTATCGGGAAAGGCCAGCGTGGACTCATCGTGGCACAGCCAAAGACCGGTAAGACCATGTTACTCAAAGATATAGCCAATGCCATCGCCGCCAATCATCCTGAGGTCTACATGATCATTTTATTGATCGATGAACGTCCTGAAGAGGTGACAGACATGGCCCGCAGCGTGAATGCGGAGGTAATTTCCTCCACTTTCGACGAGCCGGCAGAACGCCACGTGCGCATCGCCAACATGGTGCTCGAGAAAGCCAAGCGACTGGTCGAATGTGGTCACGACGTGGTCATCCTGCTCGACTCTATCACCCGTCTTGCCCGTGCCTACAACACTGTGGCTCCCGCTTCCGGGAAAGTCCTTTCCGGAGGTGTCGACGCCAATGCACTTCACAAACCCAAGCGCTTCTTCGGCGCGGCCCGTAACATCGAGGAGGGCGGTTCGCTCACCATCCTTGCTACTGCGCTGACTGACACGGGTTCCAAGATGGACGATGTCATCTTCGAGGAGTTCAAGGGAACCGGTAACATGGAGTTGCAACTCGACCGTAAACTGTCGAACCGCCGCGTATTCCCATCCGTCGATATCCTGGCTTCCAGCACCCGTCGCGAAGACTTGCTGCTCGAAAAGGCCATGATGGACAAGATCTGGATCCTAAGGAACTTCCTCAATGGAATGAACTCTGTCGAAGCCATGGAATTTGTCAGGGACAGGCTCTCCAAGACGAACTCCAACGAGGAATTCATCATCTCCATGAACAGCAATTAAAAGCTTAATAAAAATGCGTTTATCGCCTTCTGAGATCAAGATAATTAAGAGTGTCGCCTGTCAGGTTTGGGGAGATCAGGCGCATATCTACTTATTTGGATCCAGAGTCGACGATTCAAAGAGGGGTGGAGACATCGATCTTTATGTTGATCCGAAGGAGGATCCGGAACCAAGGGAAATCATGCTGAAGAAGGCTGAATTTTTGGCAAGACATGAAATTCTGCTTGGTGAGCAAAAAATTGATTTGTTGGTGAAGACATCCTATAATTATCATTTACCGATCATAAAAACTGCCGAATTAACCGGAATTGAGCTACTGTAAATCATCGGAAGATGCCAGGATATCCTGAAGAACCACCATTAATTTATAGTTATTTTTACTAGGTATAAATAACATACATGAATGAAAATTGTTATGTGGAGATTACATAATCGTCAAGATTTTGTTTAACTTTGTTGACTATTTTCAAAAACGGTGGAATATTTTTTCGAAGCCCATAAGCTCCTGGTCAATGCCAACGATGTCAGAATCGTCAGGGAACTCCATCATGAGATCGACTGGAGCGCCCGCATCATTGGCATCAAGGGTTTTCGCGGCGTCGGCAAGACCACCTTCCTGCTCAACTTCATCAGAGACCAGTACGGCGATTCACGCGACTGCCTCTACGTCAACCTCAACGATTTCTATTTCGCCAAGCGCAGGATCTTTTCCTTCGCCGACGAATTCTATAAACGCGGCGGCAAGGTGCTGGTGATGGACCAGATCCACAAGTACCCTGACTGGTCGAACGAGCTGCTTCAGTGTTACCACGAACTGCCCGGACTGCAGCTGATCTTCGCCGGATCGCCTGTGTTGAGGATCTTCGAGGGCAATGACGAACTAAGTGTCCTCGCGAAAATCTACCACCTCGAAGGTCTCAGCTTCCGCGAATTCCTGAATTACCGCTCCGATAGTAATTTCGGGAAACTTTCGTTGAGCGAAATCCTGGAAAGGCATAAGGAAATCGTGCCCGATATCATCCATAAAGTGAGGCCATTAGCCTATTTCCCCGAATATCTGAAGAGCGGGTATTATCCCTATTTCATCAAGAATCCGGAGTTTTACGGCGAAAACCTCCTGAAACATATCAACCTGGCACTCGAAATCGACCTGACTTATCTCAACCAGATCGAGCTGAAATACCTGCCGAAACTGCGCAAACTGCTGCAAATCATCGGTGCCCAGATGCCTTTTTCGCCCAACGTCAGCAAACTCAGCGCCGAAATTGAAACGTCACGGGCAACGGTATTAAATTATTTACGATACCTCGAAAACGCCCGGCTCATCGACCTGCTCTTCGAAAACGGAAATAACGGTCAACTGCAGAAACCCGAAGTGGTCTTCCTGCACAACACCAACCTCCTTCATATCATTGCTCCCGATAACATCAACAACCGCAACCTACGGACGACCTTCTTCTACAACCAGGTGGGTCAGCAGCATGTGGTGAAATCATCCAAAATGTACGATTTCAAGGTGGATGGTCAGATTGAATTCGTTATCGGTGGGAAATACACGACTGCAGAGGGCGAGAATACTTTTGCCGCTGCCGATATGATTGAGGTAGGGGAGGGGAATGTGGTGCCGCTGTGGCTGTTTGGGTTCTTATACTGAGGGAAGATGGGAAGATGAGAAAATGAGAAAATGGGAAGATGAGAATTGGGAAGATGAGAAGATGGGAAGATGGGAAGATGGGAAGATGAGAAAATGGGAAGATGAGAAAATGGGAAGATGAGAAATGGGAAAATGAGAAAA
>JBAXKJ010000082.1:0-6720 GCA_037137375.1 Prolixibacteraceae bacterium | reverse complement strand
AAGTGGTACTCGAAGGATTAACCTTCGATGACGTGCTCTTAATACCCGATTATTCCGAGGTATTACCCAGGGATGTAAATATTTCCTCCATGTTCTCGCGCAACATAAAGCTCAATACGCCAATAGTATCCGCAGCCATGGACACCGTAACCGAGTCAAAAATGGCCATCGCGATTGCACGTGAGGGGGGCATCGGAGTGATTCATAAAAATATGACCATCGAGCAGCAGGCTAAGCAGGTCAACATTGTCAAGCGGGCAGAAAATGGGATGATTTTCGATCCTATCACCATTTCTAAAGACAAACTGGTAGGTGATGTTCTGAAATTAATGGAGACTTTCAAAATTGGTGGTATTCCTGTAGTGGATGGAGACCGTCGTCTCGTTGGCATCGTAACCAACCGCGATCTGCGTTTCGAACGAAATCTGAACAGACCAATTTCTGAGGTGATGACCTCCCAAAATTTAATCACCACTGATATTTCTACCGACCTCGAAAAGGCCTCCCGCATCCTGCAAAACTATAAGATTGAGAAGCTTCCTGTGGTGGATAAGAACAATAAACTGATTGGCCTGATCACTTACAAAGACATCACGCAAGTTAAGGACAAACCAAATTCCTGCAAAGATGACAAGGGTCGATTACGCGTGGCAGCCGCGGTTGGCGTAACTGCCGATACCCTCGAGCGCATTGAAGAACTGGTGAAGTCCAATGTGGATGCCATCGTCATCGACACGGCACATGGTCATTCACTCGGAGTACTGGAAATGTTGAAAAGAGCAAAATATAAGTTTCCTGAGAAGGATATTATCGTTGGTAATATTGCTACCGCGGAAGCCGCTTCAGAATTAGTTTTTGCTGGAGCTGACGCTGTGAAGGTGGGCATCGGTCCGGGTTCTATCTGCACGACCAGGGTCGTGGCAGGTGTCGGAATTCCCCAGTTATCCGCTATTTATAACGTTGCCAAGGCCATCAAAAACAGTGGAGTACCGGTGATTGCTGACGGTGGATTGCGTTATTCGGGTGATATCGTCAAGGCGCTTGCAGCCGGAGCACAGAGTGTTATGGCAGGATCGTTGTTCGCCGGAGTGGAAGAATCCCCTGGTGAAACCATTATCTTCCAGGGAAGAAAATACAAATCCTACCGGGGAATGGGCTCGATTGAAGCCATGCAACAAGGATCGAAAGACCGGTACTTTCAGGACATCGAAGACGACATCAAGAAGCTTGTGCCCGAGGGTATCGTTGCCAGGGTTGCCTTCAAAGGATCGCTCAACGAGGTTCTTTACCAGCTGGTAGGTGGACTCCGGGCCGGTATGGGTTATTGCGGGGCTGCTACGATCGACAAACTACATGAAACAAAATTCTGTAGGATCACCAATGCCGGAGTGGCTGAAAGTCACCCGCATGATGTTACTATCACCAGAGAATCACCTAATTACAGCAGAGAATAGCCTTATAATGTTTAGAAATTCTCTTCCACGGCTTTCAGGGTACTTCCTATTTATTAACCTGTTTGGGATGGTAATGATCCTTTCCAGTTGTAGTTATTTGGGCTACAAGGCAGATGATCCGTATGTTGCGAAAGTATATGATAAGGTCTATCTGCTCAAGGACCTGAAATCGCAACTGCCTGTGGGGATGACTAAACCAGATAGTATGGCCCGCGTCAACGATATTCTGACACGTTGGGTGAAGAAGGAACTCCTCCTGAAGATGGCCGAAGAGAACCTGGATGCGAGTCAAAGGGACCTTTCCAGGGAACTGGAAGAATACAGGAATTCCATGCTGATTCATCGGTATCAGCAGCAGCTTTTGAACCAAAAACTCGACACGGTCCTTACTCCGGCGGATATCCGGAATTATTATGATAATAATCCTGAGAAATTTACGTTGGGGAGCACCATCGTAAAAGCTGTTTATGTCGAGATACCAAAAACACTGGCAAAGACCGATCAGATCAGGAGATGGATGTCTGAGAACAGTGCCCGGTCTATGAGTGAACTGGAGAGTTATAGCTTTCAGTATGCCTCCAAATATGATCATTTCAACAATGACTGGGTTGATTTTGGTACGATTCTCGGTCGAATACCTGGTATAAAAGAAGAACCAGAACAAATGCTCAGGAGATCTAAATTTCACCAGTTCAGTGACTTAAATAGCTTTCATTTCATATTAGTCAACGATTATATCCTGGCAGGAGAAAAAGCGCCATTCGATTTCGTTAAGGATCGGATAGAAAGTTTAATTTTGAACACCCGAAAAATGGAATTTCTGCAGGATCTCGAGAAAAATATCTACGAGAAGGGAAAGAGGGAGAATCGTTTTTCGATTAAATGAATCTTCGGACCATGGGAAGATGGGAAGATGGGAACTGAGAAGATGGGAATATGAGAAGATGGGAAGATGGGAAAATTAATACATTTGATAAAAGATATATGTTAAAACACTTGAGAAAAGGTTTTTTGTTAACAGGAATCATCCTGGGAACTTTCTTTGTTGCCAACGCCCAGGACAAAGTTATCGATCAGATAATAGCGATCGTGGGTAGTAATCCGATTCTGAAATCAGATATTGAGTCACAGGCTATTCAGCTTCTGGCTCAGGGTCAAACCTCCCAGGGTGACATGAAATGTGAGATCCTGGAGTCTTTGCTCGAGCAGAAACTGTTGCTTGCCGAAGCCGAACTCGATACCAATATCGTGGTAACAGATAATCAGATTAACCAGAACATGGACCGGCGGATGAAATATTTTGTCGAGAATATAGGCTCTGAAAAAGAGGTTGAGAAATATTTCAACAAGTCTATCAACCAGTTGAAATCTGAGATGAGTGAGATGATCAAGGAACAGCTGAAGACTGAACAGATGCAGCAGAAAATCTCTAAGAACGTGACTATTACCCCTTCCGAAGTTCGCACTTATTTCAGGCAGCTGCCAAAGGACAAGATTCCGATGATTGGTTCGCAGATGGAGTATGCACAGATTACCATCCTTCCGATCATTACTGAACAGGAGGATATGGATGTAAAAAGCAGGCTGCGCGAGTTCAAACGGAGGGTGGAATCCGGCGAGAATTTCGGAACACTGGCGGTGATGTATTCTGAAGATCCGGGTTCCGCAAAGAATGGCGGTGAGATGGATTATGTTGGTCGGGCTCAATTGGATCCGGCCTTTGCAACAGAAGCATTTAACCTGAAAGTTGGCGCCGTTTCCAAAGTTGTCAGGAGCGAATTCGGATACCACATCATCCAATTGATTGATCGTAAGGGAGAAAAAATCAAATGTCGTCACATTCTGATCCGGGCAAAAATCGACCCAAAAGAGTTGGAGAAGGCGAAAGGACGTATCGACAGCATCTGTGACTTCATCCAGAAGAAAGCACTCACCTGGGAACAATCCGCCTTCATGTATTCATCAGATAAAAGCACACGCAACAACGGTGGTCTGGTTACCTCAGCTAAAAGCGGATCCTCGAAATTTTTGATGGACGAACTGGATCCCGATGTGAGTAAGATTATCACCGGGTTAAAAGTAGGAGAGATCTCCCAACCGATCCTCAGTATCGATGAAAAACAGCGTCAGGTATATAAAGTCATCAAACTTTTGTCGAAGTCCAATGCGCATCCCGCCAATCTGCAGGAAGACTATCAGCACCTCAGCGAGGTATACCTTGATAAGAAGAAAGAAGAAACTTACCGTACCTGGATCGCCAAGCAACAGGCAAAAACGTACATCCACATCGATGACTTATACGGCAATTGCAATTTCAAACTGAAATCCTGGAAAAAATAGTTAGGGGTTAACTTAAGTCCCATGATGAGAATCCCAAAAATAGGATATAGCCTATTCCTCTCCTTCTTACTGGTCGTCGCATTACATGTAGTGTCGGTCTCATTTCCACAACCGGATACCCGGAAGAGGAAGATTGAGATACTCAACGCTGATTTGATCACACATGATGATAAAATCAGCAGATACGCAGATCGTCTGATTGGCCATGTAGCCTTTAGCCATAATCGGGTGATTTTGTACTGCGACAGTGCCTACAACTACAAAGACAGCAACAAGGTAGATGCTTACGGCCATGTCCATATTGTGCAGGGAGACTCTCTCAATCTATACGGAAACCGAATTAAATATGAGGGAAGCACCAAAATCGCAACCATTTTTGGAAATGTGAAATTGGTCAATAAATCCATTACCCTTACCACCGATGAGCTGGTCTTTGATTTAAATACAAATGTCGGTAATTACCATAACTGGGGAAAAATCGTAGATACTGCCAATGTGCTGGTCAGCAAGATCGGCCGCTACTATTCCAACGAGGATCTCTGCATGTTCAAGGATTCGGTCAAGGTCACCAACAAGGATTTTGTATTGAAGGCAGATACCCTGAAATATCAAACCAAGACTGAACGCGTAATCCTGGTAGGCCCAACACATATTGTCGGAACGACCAAACAGGGGACGCTCTATTCTGAAAAAGGGTGGTACGACACCCGAAAAAATGTGGCAGAGCTGTACAAATCCTCGAAGATTATGGGTAAGGAGCAGACGCTTCAGGGCGATACCATCTTTTATTCCAAAAAAGAAGGAACAGGAAGGGCCCGCAGCAGGGTCTTGCTATCGGATACCACCAATCATATTGCTATTTCCGGCCGAAACGGAGTCTATAACGAGAAGACCAAAATTGCTTTCGTAACGGATTCAGCCATTTTTATGCAGTATTCGAAGAAAGATACCCTCTTTCTGCATGCGGATACGCTAAAATCTATTCCGGATTTGCCTAAAAAGGAGTTAATTAAGAAAAAGGCAGTGCCTGAATTGGTAGCAAAGAAAAGTGGTTCGACAAAAAATGATTCCGTCAAGACTTCAGTATCGAAACTGGTTTCAGGTATCAAAGACAGTACCGGTGTAAAAACTTTACCCGCAGACAGTGCCAGGGTGAAAGCAGCACATAAAGATAGTATCCAGGTGAAAGCAGGACGTAAAGATAGTATTCAGGTGAAAGCAGGATTTAAAGACAGTGCCCGGGTAAAAACAGTCCTCAAAGACAGTATCAGGGTGAAACCTGGACTTCCAGACAGTGCCCGGGCAATGAAAGATACCGTGCGGACCAGTGCCGTTGCACCACCTTCCGGAAAGACTGTCAATGCGAAAGATACCCTCCTGTCAAAGCATCCCCTGAATCCGAAAGATACGGTGAAGGTTAACGCAGACACCCTGAAAATTCATCCTAAAATAGCTGGACTTACTCATCGGGAGAACCCACTTTACAGGGATTCCCTTCAAACCGCCCCTGATTCAGCAAAAGTCAAAGGCGAGAATGACAACAAGCTTTTTATGGCTTACCACAAGGTGCGATTTTTCAAGAAGGACCTGTCCGGATTATGTGACTCTCTTTCTTATCAGACCAAAGACTCTGTGATGCGGCTCTTTACGGATCCTATTCTCTGGTCCGATGTGCATCAGATGACCGCTCAGAAAATCGAATACCGACCGCACAAACCAGGACCTGACATTGCCCGGCTCGACAACGATGGTTTTATTATTTCGAAGGAGGACTCGGTGAAATACAACCAGATCAGTGGAAAAACCATGATTGGCAATATCATCAAGGGTGAACTTAAGAGTATCGAAGTAAACGGAAATGCGGTTACCCTTTATTACATTAAAAACAAAAATGTCTATTCTGGGATGAACAAACTCGAGAGCAGTAAGATCGATGTTTTTCTCTTGAAAGGGAAAATTGACAGCATTACTTTTTACCCAAAACCAGAAGGCAGGACCATTCCAATCAAAGAGTTAACTCCGGATGACGTATTCCTGAAAGGATTTGACTGGAGGGAAAGTGAAAAGCCCAAGAACCGTTTTGATCTCTATCCTCTGGAGCAGAAACGCAAAAAAATTGCAGGTCCCGAGAAGAAACCTGCATCAAAAAAATGATCTTTCTTGTCTCTTAATATTCGTCCTCGTTAAAAAAGAAATCATCCTTACTTGGATAGTCAGGCCAGATATCTTCAATGGATTCGTAAATCTCACCCTCATCTTCCATTTCCTGCAAATTTTCAATCACTTCAAGCGGGGCGCCTGAACGTATGGCAAAATCAATCAATTCATCTTTCGTTGCCGGCCAGGGAGCATCTTCCAGTTTTGAGGCTAATTCCAATGTCCAATACATAATATTTAATTTAGATTAACGTTCAACAGTTTTGCGATGTTACAATTTTTTTATGAGAATAAAAACTGATTATGATAAATTTTATGTTATCCAAGGAACTTCTTTAATACCCTCATCTTCAGCTACTTTACGAGAAAGGACAAATAAATAATCAGAAAGACGGTTCAGGTATTTCATCACATCGACCGAGATGTTGACTTCTTTCGCCAACAGACAAACCCTTCTTTCCGCTCTTCTGCAAACCGTCCTGGCCAGGTGGCAATAGGAGATCGCGTTACTTCCTCCGGGAAGCACAAAATGCTCCATGGGCGGCAGTTGATCCAGCATCCAATCCATTTCCGTCTCGAGACGGATGATTTCATCAGAACTGAAGGGTAATTTTCCTGAAAGGTCCGCCTTGCTCTGATCGGTAGCCAGCCTTGCTCCAATGACAAATAAATTATTTTGAACTGAAAGTAAAATTTCCTTGCTTCGGGGATCAATTTCCTGGGTACGGATTAAACCGATCCAACTATTTAACTCATCTATTGTCCCATA
>JBAXKJ010000081.1:0-6798 GCA_037137375.1 Prolixibacteraceae bacterium | reverse complement strand
ACCTGCGGCCTCGTCGTCCCGAACGACGCGCGCTACCAAGCTGCGCTACACCCCGTAACTCGATTGCAAATGTAATTTTTTTACCCCATTAATGAAAAAATTACCAGCAGCTTTTCAATGAATTTTGACTAAACCAATACATTTTAGTTTAACGGAGTAGTTCGTTCCGTGTAATGGCTACTTAACAAAATAACAAAAGCAGTAAAGTACTGATTGAAAACCTTGTACTTTACTGCTTAAATTATAAAACTCTATTAGAGGAGTCTATCGAATGCCTCTTCTAAGATAAAGATGATCTTTAAATATACCTAAACATCAATTAAATAGGTATTTAACACCAAACATCATCTGCCATCTGGAACTAATACCTGTTGAGTTTTGGTATGGTTGAGTAAATGGAGTGGTTCCTGTTTGGAATGGGAAAGAGAATGAAGGTGTCTTTCCATCGGCAGCTAATCCTTCATATTTCAGTACGTTGGAAGCTGTAGGAATCTTAACTACACCCCAATCCCTGTTGATGAAGTTTCCGGCATTAATCATATCCAATGAAAACTTAAGCGTGTGAATCTCTTTACCCACTTGAAGTTTTAGATCTTGTGTAATATTCAAATCCAATTTGCTAAAGTAAGGAGACACCACAGCGTTTCTCTTAGCATATTCACCTCTGTGCGTATTCAAGTAAGTTGAATTGGAAATGAACGCATCCACTTGAGACCATATTTGGGCGGCTGTTCTTGTGTCAGTAACCCCGGATGTACCTGTACCTAAACCACCGGAACCAACTTTAACCAGGTTAATGTCAGTAGCTGTTTTTGGAATATAAATCAAGTCATTACCTGAATTACCATCACCGTTTAAGTCACCATTGTAAACATAAGATGTTACCCCGTTATTTGCCAGTTCGTAAATTGCGCCAATGGTTGTTGAAAGGTATTTTCCCTCATTAATTTTGTATGCGAAGTTGGCAATAACCCTGTTTGGTTGATAATAAGAAGCGTACCCTAAATTAGCTGCATTAGGATCCTGGTTGGAAACAGCTGCCGCACTCCATAAGGAAGATGCCGTTGAACCACCTTCGGCAGTATTCTTAGACACTGAGTGTGTGTAAGCAATTCCGTAGGTTAAATTCTCGGTAGTCCTTTGAACTTTTGCAGTTAGAGTGTAAACATAACCTTGATTGACATTACTCATCAAAATTGCGTTCCCGATGTTAGGATTTGCTAAGGTCGTTCCGTAATAATATTTGTTTGTATTGGCAACGGAAGTTAAGAAACGGGTCCTGTTATCAACACCACCCAATGCGAATCCGTTGGATTCATTTAGATTTACGTTAGAGTAGTAAACCGCATTGATGTCTTTTGTATAGTTGTATTCAGCGCCTACTAACCAACCACCTTCTAATTTCTTGTCGATAGCCAAAGATGATTTCCAGGCTGTTGGGTATTTGAAGTCCGAAGAAACCAGAGCGGTACTGTAAGAAGTATTGGCAGCACCTGCAGTGGGCCTGTACGCGTTCGGATCCACATTAAACGCTGTTTTGTTAGCGGCGTTGGTGAATGAACCAAATTGAATACCATTGTTCGAGGCTTGGTTAGAAATCCAAACGAATGGCGGAGGACCTGCGAAGATACCCGTTCCACCCCTGACCTGTAATGTTTTATCGCCTTTAGGATTCCAGTTGAAACCCAATCTTGGTGAAACAATCACATTATTCATAGGAGCTACACCAATATTATACGTCGTACCATCCTTAAATTTCAATGCATCGAAATATGGATTATCCGTCATGGCCTGTTTGTAGATGGTTTCATCAATTCTTAAGCCAAAAGTTAAAGTGAAATCATTTGACACTTTCCACTTATCCTGCACGAACTGAGACAACTCTGTTGATCCGGCATAAGCCCAGGGGAAATCCCCACCTGGTAATGCGGAATATTGCAGGTAGTATGATTTTGCGTTTGCTAATCCGTTTTTGGCTGAATTATAGAAGTCTGTTAAACTGTTGAATTGATAGACTCCCTGATAACCAGGTGCAAATGCGTTTTGATATTTCTTAAGGGAGTTTTGAGTTCCGAAAGTAAATTCATGCGCACCTTTATAATAAGTAAAGATGTCGTTTAATTGAAAAACGTCAGTATTTAATATGTTATTATAAGTGTACATTTCATAACCAAAGGTTGTGTAAATGTTACCATTGTTTAAAATATCAACCAATGGAAATGTTGCACTACCAGAGTGAGGAGAACGGAAATCCCTTAATGCCGTATAGCCTATTTGTAACTTATTTGACATCTTATTACTGAAACGGGTATTCAATTCAGCAATTAATATGTTGAAGTTGTTATTAATCACATAACCACTGCCAAAGAAAGGCATTGAATAAGTACCTGGTTGTCCACCTGTTGTTTGACCAGAACCTGGTCTTGAAGTAGATGCGAATTGATCGGCAAACGATTTTAAATAGTTATACTTTAACGTGAAAGTATTCTTAGCATTAATGTTCCAATCTAATTTTGCTGTAATCTTATCAGAATAAGTCTTGAATGTATAACCTTGGAAAGCACCGGGGTCATATCCAAACTTAGACTTTAAGAAACCGGATAAAGCAGTTAAAGTATCTGCATTTGCCTGAGAGTAGTTTCCGCCAGCTGCATGTGATGCGTCAGAAGCCAACATAGAAGTCGCGGGAGCATCTTGTCTGACACGTTCCCCACTTACGAAGAAAAATAATTTGTCTTTGATAATCGGTCCGCCTACACTAAATCCTTTAATTGAATAATCAAAAGGAGTCTTAACAACTGTGGTTGGACCAGCATCGTAACCCAAATAATTTTCATTTCTGGAATATTGGTAGATAGTACCTTTAAAAGTATTTGTACCACTTTTGGTAACAGTGTTAACACCTGTTCCGGCGAATCCACCTTGTTTAACATCATAAGGAGATACGTTAACCTGAATTTGTTCAATCGCTTCCAATGAAATTGGTTGCGCAGATGTTTGTCCACCTAAAATAGACGATAGCCCGAATGAATTGTTAAAATTGGCGCCATCCACAGTCATGTTATTGTATTGGTTACTTCTACCACCAATATTCAAACCATTTGAGGTTGGTTCCAGCTTAACAAAATCCTGGATTGAACGGTTAATCGTTGGTAAACGATCAACTTGAGTTCTGGTAATTAACTCCTGTGAACCCGTTCTTGAACTGCTGAAAGTCTTATCATTTGAGGTAGACTTAACCACGATTTCATTTAATAACGTTTGTTGGTCAACCAATTTATAATTTTGTTTAAACGATTGGCCCAAATTCAAATATATGTCAGTCGTTGTTTCAGGCTTGTACCCAACAAATGAAGTTGTCAAAGTATAAGGGCCGCCGATTTTCAAGTTTGGTAAGTTGTATCGGCCATCATTACGGGTGGTAGTCATATATTTCGTACCTGTAGGGGTATGAACAGCCGTAACAATTACATTTGGTAACGATCCGGTAGCATCCGAAATGGTCCCCGAAATTTCAGCGGTCGTCTCCTGCGATTTTGCGATGATTGAAAACATTAGAAGCATAACCACAAATAGTGCGCTTTTTAATTTTCTCATGTTAGTAAAAATTTAAAGTGATTTCTAAGAAGTTGAAATTGAATTATTTAATATATTTATGTAGATTAAGCTACTGATGTTCAGAGCCTTATTGAGTAGTCATTATTTTATCCTATTTATTTCTAAATATTAATACTCAGAAGCATTTGCCAACCCACTTGATACAACTAATCAGCTATTTGATTGTGGTTGAAAAATCCTAATGTATGCTGCCAAATATAATAATAGCCGTTGATTAAATTCTATGACGATATTTAGCTCCGGTTAATTATTTGTTAACTTTTTGGATGATTTATTAACAGTTTTAACTTAGGAATGTATTCCTCCATCATTCCTGGCCAAGTTTGAAAACGAGTATCAAAATGTGTCATTAACTTAGGACTAAATTCTTCAAAAATTTTTTATTTTACGTACGAATAGATTATATTTGACGTAAAAACATATGGAAACAAAATTAACCCTTCACTTCGATCAGGAAGTAATCGAAAAAGCGAAGGAATTTGCTGCGGCCAATAATACCAGCCTCTCCAGGTTAACTGAGTTTCTTTACCGTCAGATAACCTCTGGTAACTACAAAACCATCGAGGATTTTCCGGTGGCTGATTGGGTCAATCAGGTGGCAGAAGGAGAGGCTGTATATAAAAGGCGCTCCAGGAAAAGTCTCAAAGATGAATATTTTAGTCAAACAAGATGAGGCTTTTTGTGGATGCAAATATTCTGGTTGCAACCTTGAACAGGGAGTACCCCTTGTTTACGTGGTCATCCCGGATACTAAGTCTGCAAGGAAAAGAAAACATTGCGCTTTTCACCTCTCCCCTTTGCCTGGCTATTGCCTTCTATTTTTCAAGCAAAAAATGCGGAGACAAAATGGCAAGGGAAAAAATTGAAATGCTTCTTCAGCATATCGGCATAACAGCCATCGACGAACATACAACCTCCCAGGCAATAAAGAACAGATTTATCCTCGATTTTGAAGATGGAATGGAGTATTACTCTGCCATTCAGCACAATTGCGATTGTATCGTCACTGAAAATCAGAAAGACTTTTATTTTAGCGACATCGAGGTGATTGGCTGTGAGGCGTTTCTGCAGAAAATGAATAACACAAAAAAAGGTGAACACCTGTTCGGGAAATAATTAACTAAGCAACGGAAGGTAACGATCACATATCAGGAATCAAATGGACGACTTTCAGATATTTGTAAAACCGGTTGGGGCAAGGTGTAACCTGGCATGCTCCTATTGTTATTATCTCGAAAAGCACGGGACCTACCGGGAAGAGACAAATTTGAGAATGACCGACGAGGTGCTTGATGAGTATATCAGGCAGCATATCAGCTTGTCATCCGGACCAGAAATTTTCTTTTCCTGGCATGGAGGTGAACCAACACTGGCCGGAATGAGATTTTTTCAACGCGTTGTTCAACTTCAACAGAAACACGCCGGGCCGAATTGCAGGATCATCAATGGGATTCAAACAAACGGCACCCTGCTCACACCCGATTGGTGCCGGTTTTTAAAACATCATCATTTCATCGTTGGTATCAGCCTCGACGGACCAGAAAATTTCCACTCAGACCATCGGTTCCATCGGGGAGGCAAGTCCTGTTTTGAAGAGGTACTCCGTGGATACCATCTCTTGAAACAATTTGAAATACCCTGCGAAATACTCTGTGTGGTAAGTGCGGAGAACGTAAAATATCCTCTCGAAATCTACCGCTTCTTTAAACAACTCAGGGCAGAATATATAACCTTTTTACCCTTAGTGGAGAAACAAAGCCCATCCGGGACTATGGTTTCTGAGCGATCGGTTCCAGCAGCTGCATTCGGTCAGTTTCTTTGCGCAATCTTCGACGAATGGAAGGCTAATGACATTGGCGCAATAAAAATTCAGATTTTCGAAGAAGCTTTAAGGTCTGCATTCCATCTGGAGCATTCCCTTTGCATTTTCAAAAAAACCTGTGGCAGGGTTCCTGTCATTGAATACAACGGCGATTTTTACTCCTGCGATCACTATGTGAACAAAGAAAATTTAATAGGAAACATCTTATCCTCGCAACTGGAACTTTTGCTCGAAAACCAGGCGCAGCAGGCATTCGGCAGAAACAAGGAGGATTTACTCCCCGAATATTGCAAAAAATGCGAAGTCCTGGAACTTTGCAATGGTGCCTGTCCGAAAGACCGGTTGATAGAGACGCCGGATGGTGAACCCGGACTAAATTACCTTTGTGAAGGATATAGATATTTCTTCAACCATTGCAAACCATTTATTGAGCAAGTGGCAGAAGCCTGGAAATCCTGATATAAATTAGAGGCTATTTAAGCTTTTCCTTAAAAAAATCAATGGTTCTTTTCCAGGCAAGAGTGGCCGCTTCCTTGTTATATCTCTCAGGATTTGAATCATTGTTGAAGGCGTGCTGAGCTCCTTCATACATATAAAGATGGTATTCTACACCAGCCTTTTTCAGGGCAGCCTCAAAATCAGGAATTCCCTTGTTAATCCGCTCATCATTGCCTGCATAATGCAACACCATCGGTGCTTTCATTTTGAGAACGTCTTCTTCCTTTGGCTGACTTCCATAATAAGGTACTGCCGCATCCAGGTCGGGTGTGTTAACTGCCACATTGTTGGTCATGGCGCCTCCCCAGCAAAAACCTGTACTTCCGACCTTCCCGGTAGTCTGGGGATTGGTTTTCAAATATTTTACCGCGGCGGAAAAGTCCTTCTTCGTGGCTTCATTATCCAATTTTTGGAACATCGGAATGGCATCTTCCGGCTTTTCAGGTGTACCCCCTAGCGGGGATAAAGCATCGGGAGCCAATGCGACAAATCCCTCCAAGGCAATCCTTCGGGCCACATCCTTGATATGTGGCTGCAGACCGCGATTTTCGTGGATCACAACCACCCCGGGATGTTTCTTATTCCCCTTTGGTCGGGCAAGATAAGCTTTCATTGGTCCACTGGCACCGGCATAAGTGATAGTTTCAGTATACAATCCCGGGTCATCAGCCTTGGTTATTTGAGCCAATAAGTTGACTGGGTGGGAGCTTAGAAGAATAGTTCCTCCCGCAATTGCAGTGGTATTCTCCAGAAATTTACGACGGCTGGAATTTTCGCGTTTGGTTTCCATGCTTTTTATTTTTAAGTAATCGACAGAAATACGGTTCAATGGAAAAAATCAACAACGAAAGTTACTTCTT
>JBAXKJ010000080.1:0-7365 GCA_037137375.1 Prolixibacteraceae bacterium | reverse complement strand
GAATATTAATCATTGAACCGACAAAATTCAAATTTAGATAAAAAATCCATGATAACGATAGAATTAAAACTCTCATTTTTTAATGTTTAAACCCCAAGTGATGCAAGTGAAATAACATTTATTCCGTCAACCCGTGTGTAGCTTATTCCTGTACCTGTTATTATATTCAAAGATTGAGGTGTCAATCAGCAGGTGTATTTGCGGGTCGGTATCAACTTCCAAAAAATTTTTTGCAAATTGCTTTGCAGATTCTGTTTTTCCGCATGCTTTGGCTCCTCGAATCGGCACAGCTCTTGCCGCCTGTAATTTGTGCTGAAGAAAGTGTCGGTCATTCGATTTTTATATGCCATAATTAGTTAATAATTAAGATGTAAGATCAATTTTATCGCAAAGACACAAAATTCATTTTACAAATCGACAGCATTTTAATTTACAAAATAACAGATATTCATTTTACAAAATAACAGACATTTAATTTACATATAGATGGTTTTATGTTTTACAAATTAGTAAACCGTTATAGGAATAATGCCCAATGTTTCAAAAAAGGAGTTTATATTTAGAAATCATAGATTCGGAATAATGAGGTATTGAATGCAAATAGTTTTTTTTCTGCATTATTTTCAAGTGTAGAATTTAGATATAAAAACAGTTGTTTAGAAAACTCCGGGCAATGTGTTTTTGCAAAGTGAAGATTAATTGCGAATAAATTTTGAATTACAAAACTAATATCTAATATTGTACCGAAATACAAAATTTGATGAATATTGTATCACACAGGCGGTTATTTGAATTTTATCAAACAAACAAGGAGGCCAGGGTACCAATGGAGAATTGGTACAGAACGGCAAAAAACGCCAATTGGAAGTGCTTCGCTGACATAAAGAAGGACTTTAACAGTGTGGATAGTATTGGTAAACAAAGATTTATATTCAATATAAAGGGAAATGATTTCAGATTGGTCGTGGTCATCCAATTTGTGCATGGATACATTTATATCCGGTTTGCAGGAACTCATGCTGATTATGATAAAATTGACAGTAATAAAATTTAAGATCACTTAAAATATGGAAAGAACAATAGATGAGGCTGTTTACACAACAGCACTTGAAAGAATAGAAGAGCTCCTTCCGATGGTTACGGATGAAACTCCTATATACGACCGTAAGGCTATTGAGTTGAAAATAATGTCCGATATAGTAATTGAATATGAGGAGAAACATTTTCCAATCGAAAGTCCATCGCTAGCAGATGTTGTTAAAATGAGGTTAGAAGAAGAATCCATGTCACAACGTGTATTTGCCCAAAAAATTGGTGTTTCACCTTCACGTGTAAGTGAGTATCTCAATGGCAAGAGTGAGCCTACCTTGAAAATTGCCAGAAATATCAGTAAAATACTTCATATCGAGCCATCCATCGTTCTTGGAATTTGAATAGTGTGGAATGCGGAGATCATTTAAGATTTTCAAACTTTCCGGAATGGTGACCAAATAAGCCCTATTTTCTATCTTTGCAAATTAATTGAAGAAAAGATTTTCAACGAATGAGCAATTTCAAAAGAACACTGATCACCTCCGCTTTGCCTTACGCCAACGGACCGGTTCACATCGGCCACCTGGCAGGCGTGTACGTCCCGGCCGATATTTTTGCCCGTTACCTCCGGATGAAGGGGGAGGAGGTCCTGTTTATCGGCGGTTCCGACGAACATGGCGTTCCTATTACCTTGAAAGCCAAGAAGGAAGGGACTACGCCGCAGGCTATCGTGGATAAATACCACGGCATGATCAAGGACTCATTTGAGAAATTCGGCATCTCATTCGATGTTTATTCCCGCACCAGCGCTAAGATTCACCACGAAACAGCTTCGGAGATTTTCAAGACTTTATACGACAAGGGCGAGTTTATAGAGCAAGTGTCAGAGCAATTCTTCGACGAGGAGGCCAACCAGTTTCTGGCCGACCGTTACATTACCGGCACCTGTCCGAAGTGTGGCTTCGAAAAGGCCTACGGCGACCAGTGCGAAAGCTGCGGCACCTCCCTCAACGCCACCGATCTAATCAATCCCAAGTCGATGCTCAGCGGTAACGTACCCGTGATGAAGGAGACGAAACACTGGTACCTGCCCCTCGATAAATACGAACCCTGGCTAAAGGAGTGGATCCTCGAGGGTCATAAGGAGTGGAAGCCCAATGTTTACGGGCAGTGCAAGTCGTGGATCGATGGCGGACTCAATCCACGGGCGGTCACACGCGACCTCGACTGGGGCGTTCCGGTGCCGGTGGAAGGTTCCGAAGGCAAGGTGCTGTATGTCTGGTTTGATGCCCCGATCGGTTACATTTCGGCTACGAAAGAGCTGACCTCAGATTGGAAAAAGTACTGGAAAGATCCGGAAACGAGATTGTTGCATTTCATCGGTAAGGACAATATCGTCTTCCATTGCATCATTTTCCCGGTCATCCTGAAGGCCGAAGGTTCTTATATTCTGCCAGACAATGTACCTGCCAATGAGTTTCTGAATCTCGAGGGCGACAAGATCTCGACCTCCCGCAACTGGGCCGTCTGGCTGCATGAGTACCTCGAAGAGTTTCCTGGTAAGGAGGACGTGTTGAAATATACCCTCACGGCCAATGCGCCTGAGACCAAAGACAACGACTTTACCTGGAAAGATTTCCAGACGAGGAATAACAGCGAATTGGTTGCGATACTCGGCAATTTCGTGAACCGCGTGGTGGTGCTGACCAACAAATATTATGACGGTTTCGTCCCCGTACCCGGAAAGTTGGAAACACAAGACGAGGAGGCGCTGGCAACTATCGCGCAGTTGAAAGGGGAAATAGAAAAAGCGCTCGACACCTTCCATTTCCGCGAGGCACTGCGCCTGGCGATGGAGATGGCTCGACTGGGGAACAAATACCTGGCCGACATGGAGCCCTGGATTGTTTACAAGACCAATCCTGAAAGGGTCAAGACCATCATGCACGTCTGTCTGCAGATTACGGCCAATCTGACCATTGTGTTTGAGCCGTTCCTGCCATTTACGATGAACAAGCTTCGTAACTTCCTGAACCTGGAGAAGTTGCCGTGGAGTGAACTCGGCCGCACCGATTTACTTATGGCCGGATCACGAGTGAACACACCTGAACTACTTTTTGAGAAGATCGAAGACGATGCGATTCAGCGTCAGGTAGACAAGCTGCTGGCAACCAAGATTGCCAACGCCTCGGCTGAAGTGCTTATTGCCCCATCCAAACCACACATCGAATACGACGATTTCGCGAAAATGGATATCCGCACAGGCACGATCATCGCCGCCGAAAAAGTAGCCAAGACCAAGAAATTGTTGAAACTCACCATCGACACCGGCATCGACCAACGGACGGTCGTTTCGGGCATCGCCGAGCAATACGAACCGGAACAGATTATTGGTCAGCGGGTGACTATCCTCGTTAACCTGGCACCAAAGAATCTGAAAGGCATCGAGTCGCAGGGCATGATCCTGATGGCCGAAAATCCGGAAGGAAAGCTAGTGTTTGTCCTACCTGCCGGGGATATCGCCAATGGGGCAGAGGTGAGATAAACACAGTTTACCAGTACACCATCCAGGGCAACTCTGAGTGGGTGCCAGGACAGCTAAATTCCATATTATTCCCCCAGTATGGTTATCTGTAACTTATTTAACCTATTCCATCCCATTTTTTTTATTTGTTTCCTCCTAAGCTTTACTTTGGCTGTTAAATATTTACAAGTAAAAAAAATTAATAGGATGAAAACAATTCTGATAACAATAATTGCCTTATTTTCTATCGCGATTGTAAGGGCCCAAAAACCAATTGTTATTTCTGGAAAGATCGAAAATTGCCAGAATCGAAATCCCTCCTTCCTCGAAAAGAAATGGTTCAATCCTGAAACATTGGTTGAAGAAACCAAAACGATCGATTTTTCAATTGCGGAGAATGGTCAGTTTTACTTAAAAATAATTCCCTCCAATTCTTTGTATAACCGATACTGGATTCAGCTGGGTTATGAACGAACCCATCTGGATTTGACTGCAGGAGACAGCATATACATGACTTTGGATGCAACCTGGTTTGATGAGACCATAAAATATTATGGAAAAGGTTCCGGCAGAAATAATTATAGGCGGGGTGTATTTCTAGAGTTTTGGGATAATCCAGACAAACTGAATTTTGCGAATAATTCAACCCAATTTTTGAATGGATTAAAAATGCAGTATGAGAGAAAAATGAGTCTATTGAACCGATACTATTTATCGGGAGAAATTGATTCTTCTTATTATCGACTGGAAAGGGAGATGCTTAATTATGAGAAGTTTAGCAAAATCATCACAAAATATCCTAATCCAAATCAATTGCCTGACAGTATTACGGGAGGAATTGAATTGTTGTTGAAAACGACTGATTTTGGTAGTATTCAGAGGTTGCAATACAATGAATATAAGGAACTTGTTAAGAAATTACCAGAGTATATCAATCAACAAAGAGTTAATAAGGCAGAGAGTCAATTAAAACAGGTGATCGAAATTGCTGAGTCGCATTATTCAGGAATGGTACTCTTATTTTTTAAGAGTGAGCTGTTGAAAAAGTACTTCAATCAGGCAAATAGCCTCAGCCAGAAGAAAGCCCTGCTAAGTTTTTTTTCCAATCAATACAAAGAACCTACGCTGGTAAAAAAGATCAATGAGCTCAATCGGCAAATCCATAACGACAGTGTCTTCAATCAAGAGATCTTTCAGGCATCACTGATCATTTGCCTCTGGGTGGGGCTCCTATCATTGGCTTTATTCCTGATTATAAAGTTTTTGCCAAAAATAAACAACAAAAAAATCAATATTGCACAATGGCTTAAAATTGGATTTTACCTGATAGCCTTTGTTGTATCAATTACGTATTTGGGTCAAGGGCAGTTCAGTTTCGAGTCTATAATATTGGTAATTTTATTAGTTGGAGAGTTTCTTTTTCATACATACAGGTCAATTCCACGTTTTGCCTTTCAACGCAAATACCTCCATTATTCAGTTTCTATATTGCTTCCTTTTATTGTTTTTGTGGTTTGCTTGCTCTTGAATGCAACCGGAGTTCTTCCCTATGGTAAAATTTCTATTGCATTTTTACTGTATTTTTTAATAATTGTGCTCTCCTGGATATCGCATTACATCAATCAATTGGCCACATCCGATTCCAGTTTAAAAAGTCTGATAAAGAGTGGTGAGTTAAATCTTGAAATTGGCATCCATGTTATCGTTCTTTTTATTGCAAACTTTGTTTTTATTGCCAGCAATAATGGGCAACCTTCATTGAATTCAGTTTTACTGTTCTATTCAATTATCAGCATTTTATACTTCAATATATTTGTCGCTTTTCCACGGTTTTTCAAGAAAGAGAAAATAGCTCAATTTATCCGCCTTCAAATTATGATCCTTGCCGGTTCATTTTTTGTGTCGATTGTCATGGAAGCTATTCAGACACTCGTTGCATTTCGCCATATTGGTTTAAAGACGGGTTTATTTGATCTCATTGGGATTAGCAGTTCCTCCACCGCAATTTTACTTCTATTTATGCTATTGCTTATCCCATCTTTTTCTTATTACTACATCAAGGGACAGTTAAAGCATAATGAATCTACCGGATTCAAATTGTACAGACAGAAAGAAGCGGAATTGGCTCAATTAAGATCGCAGGTGAATCCACATTTTTTATTCAATACCTTGAATACGCTTTATGCTTTTGCCTTGAAAGAGGGAAGTGACAAAACAGCGGAATGTATCGCAAAATTGGCTAATCTGATGCGTTTCATGCTCGATGATATGAAAAAGGAAATGATACTCCTTGATCGGGAGGTTAGCTATATTCAGGATTACATCAAACTTCAATCGATCCGTAGCGCAGTTGAGCAGGATATAACAATTTCAATTGACATTGATCCGGAAAAAGGTTATTCGATTGCACCAATGTTACTTATTCCGTTTGTCGAAAATGCCTTTAAACATGGGTTGAACCCAAATAAAATCTCGCAGTTAAGGATTGATATTACTGCAAAAGACAATACAATACAGTTTGTTATTGAAAACAGTTTGGATAATGAATTTGAAGCTTATTACAAAGAAAGGGGTTTCGGAATTGGCATTGAGAATGTAAAAAGCAGACTGGAGCATATTTATCCCCAAAGGCACATGATCTCGATCGCAAAAACAAAGGATAAATTTATTGTTATAATTTCGATAAGCGGATTTTAACTTACTTTATCATTAAAATATTGTAAATGATTATCTCAATTGCAGTCGATGATGAACCCAAGGCCCTCGAAGTGATCTCGATACATTCGTCGAAGGTTCCTGAATTAGAATTGATTCGGACGTTTACAAACCCGGAAAATGCTTTGGCATTCTTGAGAGATGAATTTGTCGATCTCATTTTCCTCGATATCAATATGCCGGGTATTTCCGGACTCCAATTTGCGCAGAGGCTACAAATTAAACCACACATCGTTTTCACAACTGCCTATTCAGAATATGCTATTGACAGCTATAATTTCGAGGCAGTAGATTATTTACTCAAACCAATTGAATTCGATCGGTTTTATAAGTCAGTCAATAAGGTTAAGAAGCTCATGCAACTTAACAGTCTTCAGCAGGATAACTTATTGAGCAAATACTTTTTCGTAAAAGACGGATACAAACAAATGAAAGTTTGTACGGAAGATATTCTGTATATCCAAAGCGAAGGAAATTACCTTAACATCGTTACGAAAAACGAAAGAGTTGTCGCCAGAATGACGTTTCAGCAAATCATGGAAAAACTGCCTCCCCATCAGTTCTACCGGGTGCACAATTCTTATGTCATTAATTTTAAACACCTACTTAAGATTGAAGACAATCAGATTTTCATACAGGATGATAAAATCCCAATTGGGATTAAATACAAAGAGAATCTCTTTAATATCATCAACGCGATTTAGTGCTTGCCGGGGATAATGCCAATGGGGCAGAGGTGAGGTAATTTATTTATGTATAAAAATAAATTCGCCGCCTTCATCTCCGGCATTTTGGATCGTTCCATACTGCGGTTCTGTCGGGCTGTTATTTAAAACGGCCTGTCTGAAGCTTGCGAAGAGATTATCCGAGGAAACATATTTTTCTGCATTTTCATTTAATCGTTGCACTAAATACTGCAGAAACACGCTCTTGTCAGGCACCTCTTTAAGATTCCCGCTGGTCATGGCTTTCTTACTCGGAATCTCATACAGCTTATTTATGGCGGGTTGAGCGTCGCTGAAGGCGCTTCTCGTTTTAAATATGCTACCGCTGAAACAGGCATCCGCAATCAGGAGCGTGTGCCTTGATTTAAT
>JBAXKJ010000079.1:0-8433 GCA_037137375.1 Prolixibacteraceae bacterium | reverse complement strand
CAAAGTCCAGCAGGATCGAGCCCAGTCGAACGCCGAATCCGGCATAAATACTATTATTAATCCCCCTGACTCTTAACGGTGTTTTTGTAAGTTCCATATTTTTTAGATTTTAGATTATAATATTTTAAATCAGGTGTTAACTAAATTTGAAACCTCCACCCGCAGAAATTCGAATTTCTCACTTTTTCTTGATTTGAAACTATTCAAAGACCTTTGTTGAAAATCCCTGAATATACTATTTAGATATTGAGATGTAGGTCATTAACATCAATAATATTAATACTATTCCAAATATTGATAAAATAAGCGCAAACCCATTGTTAGCCTTGAGATTTTTGGCCTGGATGTCGGTAATAATCTTATTTAGTGCTTTCCAGTCAGAATAGTTTTCCAATATGAATTTGGCAGTGTTTCCACTAAAGGATATCTCTAAATCAGGATTCATAATGTGGATCATTGATGGTGCTTTTTCAAATTCAATTTGGCTTTCTTTTAGATATTCTAAGAGTACCTTTTGGAAATTTGGTGGATTGATGTGATATGCCGAAATAGTTTTCGGTCTTTGAAAATTCCAGATCATGATCAATGCCAGCAAAACGGGAGCAACTATTGAAAAAACCGATGGGGTTTTAAAACCCTGCAAAAGAAGTCCAAAAAAGCAAGGGAGAGCTATCGTGATACCATTGCCGTACAGACTCTTTGAACTCAGGAAAACTGGCATTTTCTTAATTACGGTGTAAAAATGAGGATACCAATACAAGAGTAATCCGATCGATAGGATAGCGAGACTGACAAATTGCAGATTTAGGGCCATCATCTTCAAATTAACGAGGTTAAGGTTCAGTTTGTTTGAGCAAATACGATTTAGGTCGGACTAAAATAGCTAATATTTTGTTATTAAAACGCTACTGAAGCCAGAATTCCGATAAATCGATTCTCTTGTGTTAAACTTTTTTAAGAGAGGTCTACTTTCTTCTTTCCACTCGTTTCCTTAGATCTATTTTTTGTCACTACAGCCTTATTTTCACCTAATTGAACGATCTCTGATTTTAGAAATTTCCCATATTGATCGTACATGAATCGGTAAAATATTGAGTTATCCTCTCTGTTCCGGGCACTCTCCAGGGCTTCAACATATTTAATCCGATCTTGCTTAAACACGATTGACAGAGGTATATTAAACCATGCTTGAATGTAATTCATCAAGAGACGTGAAGTCCTGCCGTTACCGTCTCCAAATGGGTGAATGCTGATAAAATCAAAATGTACTTTAAATGCCAGGTTACATTTTTCCTCAAAAGTTTTTACTTTTTTAATTTCTTCGTTTGTTTGCTCGCAAAGATTTTTGACCAATGCGGTCACTTTCTTATAATCCGGGAATGTTCTGTTGCCAGCCCTGACTGTCCCGGTCCTAAAATCACCTTTAGCGGTATTGTATGTGCCTAATATAGTGTTAACAGTTTCACCCGTGTTTGTTTTAACATAGGAAGCCATTGACTGAATGAGAGATACAGTTAACAACTTCTTTTCTTTTGCCAGGTTTAGGGTAAATTGGAGAGCCTTGAAATAATCTAAAACCATGAAATGATCCTGCATCGGTTTAAGTGCGGCAGGTTTTCCATATTCCAATAAATTAACCGACTGCTTTTCAGTCAAGGTTGAACCCTCTATTGCCGTTGAATGGTGTGTAATGGCATAGTAGGTATATTTATCGTGGTCAATCATCCCCTTGGACAATTTCAGATAAATATCGGCTAATTTATTGATCTCCTGAATTTTCATTTTGTAAAGGTAAAAAAAAATGGAATAGCCAACATCTGCAAGCACTGGAAGATTGCAAGAACTGGAGAGGGGCGATCACCTAAATCTAACTCTACCAAATGGATTATGTGCATGCACCGAAGTAAAGAATCACCCAACGCCCGGGAACATTGAATCACCTATGTTGGTTTTAAGCTGTTAAATTTGAACTAATTATGAAACGGTTACATTAAACGGCACTGAGGGATCATTTTAACCGGCGCTTCCAGGTAAACAAAGATAAATAAATCAAATTGGTGCAGATCTGTTATTATGCAGTTTATCCCGCCACTTATGCAGTTTGTCGGTTTTTTCTCGTTAGTTTAGTACATAAAGGTTTGCTTTGCCTAATCCTTTAAACAAAATAAAATGAAACGATCTTTATTGCTTCTGTTCGCGCTTTCATGCTTTTTGCTTTCATTCGGTGAAAATTATAGTTCCGATTTGGATCTTCTGGCGAAGAAACAGATAAAAACCAGATTTCAATTTGACGATCTTCCCGGACGATATTATGCCAATATATTGATTCGGCTTGAGGGCGATCCATCGAAAGAAGATTCGCTAATTTTTAATGAACTGGTCACAAAGCTGAAATCTGCGGTTGATGAATGGACTGTTTACCTGACTAAAAGCCAGTCATCAAATCTTGTTGTTGAAATAAACAACCCGGAAAGAAAGGGGGAAATGAATAAGATAATGAGATCCCGGATCCATAATGGAGAGATTTTCCAAAGGACGGTAATTTTAAATCTTCCCAAAGAGATGCAATTGATTGAGCGCAAAAAAGTCATTTACTACTATATTCTACGTTCACTGGTTGTTTTTAAAGATGATGAAAGCAAAGCGGCGCAAGTTCCGGGCTCGGTATTTACAGAAATCAGACCGGAACAGGTTACCTTCCACCCCGTTGACTTTAAAATAATTGAAAAAATATATTCCAAAGAGGTCGAAGATCAATATGATTATCGTTACAAATCTGCTAATAGTGGGTGGAAAACCCAGATCAGTAGCTTCCTGGTTTATCTTGCCTTCTTTTTATCCCTATCCCTGATCATATTTTTCGTTGGACAAGGGATGTTCAAAAACCATCGTTACCAATTTATTCCTTTTATCAAGCAGGGTATGCTGGTTGTTGTGGCATTTATTATCAGCAATGTTATCTATGCGATTTTCGCCTACAATTATTTACCCAAAAGTGCAAGCCTTCCTGTTGTTGTTTCACTTACAATTTTCGGTTCATTTATTTTTGGGTCCGCATCTATATTGATAATTTTCGTCATTGAACGGGCTCTCCTCAAAGGGAAAGATAATACTATACTAAAAGTCCTGATTCCCATTACAACGGCTCTATTGATGACGGTCATCCTTTTTCTGATCAGATTGGAATATACTCTCAGTTCGCAGGCAAGTTATCTTTTTATGGTCAGTTCATCTGCAAATAGCTTTATCCTAATTGCCGGAATCGGAAGGGCATTCTACATTTATATGGCTATACAATCCGAAAGCATCATTCGCAAAAAGGATCTTGAAATCGCCCAAATGAACGAGCTTCAAAAACAGGCCGAGTTGCAGTCGCTTCGTGCAAAAATCAATCCTCACTTCCTTTACAATGCATTGAACTCCATTGCGAGCCTGGCCACAACTGATGCACAAAAGACAGAGCAGATGACTTTGGCACTCTCCGACTTTTTCAAATATGCCATCAACCGCGATCAGAAACAGCTGAACTCAATTTCGGAAGAGCTTATCGCTACACACACCTATCTCGAAATCGAAAAAGTACGTTTTGGTGACCGTCTAAATTTTGAAATTGATTGTCCGTCGGAATTCTTGGAAATTCAGATTCCTCAATTGCTGATTCAACCATTGGTGGAGAATGCCATCAAACACGGTTTATCAAAGATTACTGAAAAAGGCAATATTAAGATTTCTTTACAAAAACAAGGAAACTACCTGCTAATAAGGGTTTATGATAACGGCCCTTCATTCCCGGATGAACCTCTTACTGGCTTTGGAATCCGGAATACTCAGGAAAGAATATCTTTACTATACGGTGAAAAAGCATCTATTAATTGGGTAAACGGTAAAGCAAAGTACATGGAAATTCGTTTACCTTTATGAAAGTCAAAAGAATTTAGATGAATTCAACTATCTCCAGATACCGTACTCTGATAGCCGATGATGAGCAGCCTGCGCGCGACCGCCTAAAAAGATTGCTGGCAGGACATGCCGCTCAAATTGAGGTTATTGGGGAAGCTGAGAATGGTGTTCAGTGCCGTGATATGATTGACACTTTGAAGCCGGATCTCCTGTTCCTTGATATTCAAATGCCCGGGCTCAATGGATTCGAAGTGTTACAACAAGCCAGCCATTTACCCGTAGTAGTTTTTTGCACAGCCTACGATGAGTTTGCACTCAAGGTATTTGAGACCAACAGTATTGACTACATAGTAAAACCAGTTAAGGCTGAGCGCATCCAGAAATCTATTGAAAAACTGGATTGTCTGAAGAATCATTCCGATAAAAATGAGTTGTTGAAGTTCGTTGAAGGTTACCTAAACAAAACTCCCAAAAAAGAGATTACAAGTATTCCTGTCAAAATGGGTGACCGGATGTTATTTTTACGCATTGAAGAGATCTCTTACTTTCTTGCAGAAGAGAAGTATGTCAATATTTTTACCAAAGACGGGAAATCCTATTTGTGTGATTTTTCGCTCAAAAGCCTCGAAGAAAAATTGGAAGTCACCTTCCTGCGAATTCACCGATCATTGTTGGTCAACAAAATAAGAATAAAGGAGATCAATAAGCATTTTGGGAGCCGGTATATCATCAAATTGGATGATGTTAATCAAACCAAACTGGTTTCCGGCAGGAATTATTGCGAACAAATGAAAGGGCTGTGGGAAATTTAATATCTTGGCAGAAGTAAAAATTGAAAGACTTTTATCGACTATGTGCAACACTTTATGCCAAGTCGTCATCAAGTACTGGAAATTGACATATACATAGCACTGGAAATGCTGTAAGTATAAGTTTCTCGTTGTATGTTAGCTCTAATCAAACACTTAATATCATGAGTTTACCTGGGCAAAGAGCAACGACAACTTCAATGGATTGGGATGATTTCAAGTCACTCATTTCAAAACTGGAACGGGACATTAGGGTCACAACAAGCAAAGACTACACATATATATGATATTATATCATGTGTGTTACGACTTAAATAAACGGTACTGAGTGGTCAATTTGTCCGGCATGTCGACCATACTCCTCACCTGAGCCGGCTTTGTGGTGCGTTTTTCTATATTAGTTGTTCAATAATTTTCATTGGGAGAAACATCTTTTCACTATCTGGCAGTTGTTCAAATCCATACTTTTTATAAAATTCAACTGCCTTTTCGTTGATCGGATCTACAACTACAGCCATTGCTCCAATACTCTCATTCGACAATTTGTAACTTCTAAATAATGCATCAAGAAGAAGATGTTCACCAAGTCCTGTTCCTTTTGTCGTAATGTCTCTTGCTAATCGACCTAACAAAATAACCGGAGCATTATAATTTTTTGGTACTTGTTTTAAATATTTCTCAGGTATTAATTCTCGACCAAGGCTTTCACTAGTTAAAGTATAATAACCGATTACATTTTGTTCATTATCGATTGCAACAAAACAAGTCGCAAGTCGTTTGAGAACATCCTGACTAACCTGTTTTCTAATATATTCCGTTAATGAATCTTCTTCACAAGTGAATTTTTTTCTACTATGAGTCTTTTCTAATAGTTGAATTTTCACTTAAGTGTCGTTTGAATTTTGTACTTTTTAGCTGCTTCAACTAAATTTTGATTCGGCATACCATTCCCAAATACAGCATCAAAGAATTTCTTGCGATCTCTTTCACTTACAATAATTCTATCCTTTTTTGCAACAATTTCTTCGGACTGTTCCTTAACAATCCGAAGAATAAAACTGCTAAATGATTTATCTCCACTTAATTTTTGAGCTTTCCGAAAAATCCGTTTATCATAAGAAGATATTCTTATCTCAACTCGCTCATCTTTATTTTTTAATTGTGTTTCCATAAAATTATTTTTCACAAATGTACGGTATTATATCGTACAAACAAAATTTCTTTGATGCACATCAACTCATTTTTTACCACATCAAAGGCATATGACTTTTGGTCATTCTGGCTTTGCCTAAAAATGAAATTATTGCCAAAACAGTCATTGCTTTCTCCAATACAAGCGGAGGTAAACTGATTATTGGTGTAAATGACAACCGGAAAATTACAGGTATAAACGACAATGAGTTGTTTGATATACAGGATAATATTGCCTCGGTTATTGCAGACAACTGTTCCAGGTCATATCATGAACGAAGAAAATTTAACGCTGGTAGAAATAAACTCACGGGAACAGCAAAGTGATGAAGCTAAAGTTAGGGCCGTTATTAAGAAATACAACTTTCATTCAAAGGAATACCTAAAAACGGAATGGTGGGACCGGGAATCGGATTAAGTCGTAACTATTACAATTTTGCGTTGGATATGGACTCAGTTCTGCAACATTGTAAACCCAAGTCTTATCCCAAGTCCCTCCTCGAAAATTTTGAAAAGTGTGGATATTTGAATATCAATTTTACCATTCTCAAGTCGTGATATGTAACTTTTTTTTGTTCCTGTTCTTCTTGCTAGTGCATCTTGTGTTAAATGAGCATCTTTGCGGGCTTCCTTAATCATCTCCCCAACAACAAAGGATTTGGCTTTAACTTCAAATTCATCCCGAGTTTCTGTCCCGAGTTTCCCATATTTGATATCTAGAAGTTCATCAAAAGTTTTGGCATCTCTAATCGTTTTCATTTTATGTTTCCTTTTTACTTTTAAAATAATTCTGCTTAATCCGTAACGCTTTATCAATCTCTTTTTTTGGCGTCTTTTGGCTCTTCTTTTGAAATCCGTTAAACAAAATCACAATCCGACCAGCATCAAAGCAGCAAAAGACCCTATAAATGTCATTGCTTTCCTTAATTCGTATTTCATATAATCCATCTGTCCCCTCAATATGTGTCAAAAACTTTTGAGGGATCCTGTCCACAGTTCTTATTACTTTGAAAACATATTCGATCTTCTCTTGAATTGATGGATCAAGTGAAATATAGAAATCGATGAAATAATTTTCGTAAAACTGGATTTCTCTATTCATGGGGCAAAGTTAACAAACTTGATAACATTCCCAAAATGTTTTTTGCTTTGATATCGCTCTAAAATGGTCATTCCCAAGCACGACAATTATTGAATTAGTATTGACTCTTGTCCCAGAAAAGATTGGTTCTTCCGGGGTCATTAGTCGAGTTTCCGTGTCCAGCTTATACTTATAACGGAAGTATAAGCACCTGAATTTCTAAAACCATTGACCAGCAACGATTTCATCAAACCATCTCATTTTCAACATTATTTAGCTATTACTTAGCACTGGAAATGCCGCAAAGTATAAGATTATTCTCGTTCTTAGCCTTGAACTTTAAAACCAATAACTATGTCATTGCAAGGTCAGCGGACAACCACAACCAGTTTGGACTGGGATCAGTTCAAATCATTAATCGGCAAACTTGAGCGGGATGGAGAGTACAAATATTGTCTACTCGTTTCAATCGGTGTATTTACGGGTCTTCGAATATCCGACCTACTCCAACTTCGATTCAGCCAGTTTGAAAATACCGACATTCTTACGGTGCAGGAACAGAAAACCAAGAAAGTCCGCAAGATTAAGATCAACCCAGATTTGAAAGTACTTGTTAACCGTGTTAAAGGAAGAATGGTGGGAACTGACACCGACCTTTACATCTTTCTGAACCGATACGGAACAAAATCGATTGACCGATCATGGGTAAATGTGAACCTCAAGCGTATTTTTAAATCCTATGGGATAGAAATCGAAGGAAATGTGTCGTCACACATGTTCAGAAAGACATTGGGAAATAGAGTGCTGAAACTAAACAACTATTCAGAAGAATCGGTGATTATGCTCATGCACCTTTTTGGTCACAGTTCGGTGGCTCTGACCAAACGTTATTTGGGTATTAGGGAAAATGAAATAATGGATGTATATGACAGTTTAAGACTTTGATTTGATTCACTTACATGTAACTTTCATTACCCCCAATGGCATGGACAATTTACTCAAATAGGTTGGTACATTTCCCGATTCGTTCTATCGTTCTCCTTTGAAAAATGATCTGAGGTCGGTGGAAAAAACACCAACCTTTGCATAAAATCTCCGTTTTCTAACACAGGAATAATGGTGGGGAAAAGGGTTTGTTGTCGAAAGTTAGGCAAGTTTTCAGGCAAGACTTAAATTAATTTGTTCTTAACTTGCCTGAAGAAACTTCAAAACAAATAGGTGAAATCTTTGTGAATATTTATAGGTTTAATGAACATTAGCTGGCTCAGATCTTTGCAAGTCCTTGCCTTCCATTCAGATAAGCTTTTAATGGCATGGGAGTTATGACTTAACCAAACCTTTTATGAATTATTTTTTACTCATACAATAGAGGTAAATAGTCATTTTGAAGTTAAACGTGGAAAAAACGCTCAAAAAATTCAGTCATCGGCGGAGCAAATTGACCACCCCCCA
>JBAXKJ010000078.1:0-8758 GCA_037137375.1 Prolixibacteraceae bacterium | reverse complement strand
CGGAGATTAATCGCAGGATTAGGGGACGAATTGTCCCCTATTTTATTAAAATTGAAAATGATATCAAAAGGAGATATTTACAGACTTGCAGAAGAAAAGCTGTCGGACACGATGTTTATCGTCGAAATAACCGTTGGCTTGGGCAATGCTATTTCCGTAATAATTGACAGCGACGAAGGTATCAGCATTGAAAAGTGCATTGAGATGAGTCGTCACATTGAACATCAGTTCGACCGAGAAGTAGAAGATTTCTCTCTCGAAGTATCTTCTCCGGGACTGACACAGCCATTTAAGGTTTTACGTCAGTACCAGAAGAATCTTGGTAAAGAAGTGGAGATCGTGACTGCAAAAGGCGACAAGCTTGTTGGAGTTCTGATTTCAGCAGATGAAAAGAGTTTTGTCGTTGAGACGACAATCAACATAAAAGTCGACGGAAAGAAAACAACAGAGACCAAGCGTCTCGAATTCTTTCTGGCAGACATTAAAGCAGTTAAACCGGTAATTAGTTTCAAATAAAATTTTGAAGATATGGACAGCCTCAATCTGATTGACACGTTTTCGGAGTTTAAAGATCTGAAAAACATCGATCGTGCAACAATGATGAGCGTATTGGAAGATGCGTTCAGAAGTGTGATCCAAAAGCAATTTGGTTCGGACGAGAATTTTGACGTCATCATCAATCCTGATAAGGGAGACTTTGAGATTTACAGGAACCGTTTGGTCGTGGAAGATGCAGAACTGACTGATTTAAATACACAGATTTCCATTTCGGCAGCTAATGCCAACAACGGAGATTATGAACTTGGTGAGGAGTTTACCGATACAATCAGGTTCAGCGATTTTGGCAGGCGGGCCATCCTTAATTTAAGGCAAAATCTTGCTTCCAGGATTCTGGAGCTTGAGAAAGACAACATCTATCAGAAATACAAAGGCAGGATTGGCGAAATCGTCACCGGTGAAGTCTACCAGATTTGGAAAAAAGAACTCTTATTGCTGGATGATGAGGGCAATGAGTTGATTCTCCCAAAGAGCGAGCAGATTCCTTCAGACTTCTTCAGAAAAGCTGATAGCGTTCGCGCGGTAGTTATCAAGGTAGAAATGAGGAACAACAGTCCTTATATCATCCTTTCACGTACTTCGCCCGTTTTCCTTGAGCGGCTCTTCGAGCTGGAAGTACCTGAAATTTCTGACGGACTGATTACCATCAAGAAGATCGTCAGAATTCCTGGCGAGCGTGCCAAAGTGGCCGTTGAATCTTATGATGACCGGATCGATCCGGTTGGCGCATGCGTCGGAATGAAAGGATCCAGGATACATGGTATCGTTAGGGAGTTACGCAACGAAAACATCGACGTAATTAATTTCACGAACAACAATCAACTATATATACAGAGAGCCTTAAACCCTGCAAAAATTTCCTCCATCAAGATTTATGGAAATGAAAACAAGGTTGAAGTTTTCCTTAAACCGGAAGAAGTTTCGCTGGCTATCGGGAAAGGTGGTTTGAACATCAAACTCGCCAGTCAGCTGACAGGTTATGACATCGACGTTTATCGTGACCGCGAAGTTGCCGATGAAGAAGATGTTTCACTGGAAGAATTTGCAGATGAAATTGATGACTGGGTGCTCGACGGCCTCAAGGGCATTGGTTGCGATACTGCCCGAAATGTGCTGAACCTCACAAGGGAAGAGCTGATAAAACGTACCGACTTCGAGGAGGAAACCATCGACGAAGTGTTACGCATACTGAAGTCCGAATTTGAACAGTAACTGTCAGACGTTCAATCAACCGGAAGAGAAAAAGCAAATTAAACTGTTTGGCAAACTATGGATACAGGGAAACAAGTATCAAGGTTAAGTAAAATAGCACGTGATCTGAACGTGGGGATCTCTACAATTGTGGAGTTTCTGAATAAGCAGGGGATCAAGATGACTCCTGACCCCAACGCAAAGATCGATGCCGAGGCTCAGATGCTTCTCGAAAAACAGTTTCGAAAAGATCATGATGCCAAAGTCGAAGCAGATATGCATCGTCCAGGTCGATTGAAAAGAGATACTATCACTATCGAGGATGTTCACCCTCATGATCATAAGGTAATTACTGAAGATTACGAGGATGATTCTTTCTCTATTACAGATAACAGCCTCCATCACAAGGAGATCAAGCATCATGAGCCTCAGGCAAAACCTGCCAAGCCGGAAGTAATGCATACTCCGCTACCGGAGAGGCCATCCGTTAAAGTTGTCGGTTCCGTTGATCTTGAAAGTCTTAAAGCCAAGCCAAAAGCGGCCGAACCTGCACCTGTTGCGAAGGCGGAAAAGGTAATTGAACCGGTGGCCGAGAAGAAAGCGGAGAAGGCGCCCGCTCCAAAGGAGACAGAAATACCGCCGGTTGAAGCTGCTCCAGCACAGAAGATCGTAGAAAAAGCCCCTGAAAAGGAGGAAGCAGCCCCTCAGATGATGTCCAATATTCCTCAACTGGAATCCAGCTTGAATATTATAGGAAAAATCGATCTCACCCCAACAAAATCTGCTGAGAAAAGCAAAAAAGAGGTAACACTTACCAAGAAGAAACATGTCACACCTAAGACGCCTGAAGGGAAACCTGTAAAACCGGCGCGTGAAGGAAAACATCATATCGATCCGCTCGAAGAAATTTTCCCAGACCTTGCAGAAGTTCCTGAGGAAATTTTCAAACATGCCAGGGAAATTCTTTCTGGTCCTAAGGTAGTCGGCAAAATCGACCTTCCCGGAGAGGTTCTTAAGAAAGGAATAGTGCGGGATGAAGACCGTTTACTGCGCAAGAAAAAACGCAAACGCGTCAGCAAAGACGCCAAGGAACGTGTTCCGCTGAACCTGGAGAAACGAATCGAAGATCCAAAGGAGAAGAAGGAAAAGGAAAAAGAAAAGAGTACAATCAAGAAGAAAAGCTCTCTGGTTGTTAAGAAGAAATTACCGCTTAAGAAAGAGGTCAACGAAGAAGATGTTCAGAAACAAGTCAAAGAGACACTCGCACGACTGACGACAAAGAGTCAGAAAACACGCGGGTCCAAGCACCGTCGCGACAAGCGTCTTGCCTACACGGAGAAGATGGCAGAAGAGGGTGCACAGGCAGACATCGACAGAAATATCATCAAAATTACCGAGTTCGTTTCGGTGAGTGAACTGGCAAGCATGATGGATGTTAACCCGACGCAGGTCATTGCAACCTGTATGTCGCTGGGTCTTTTCGTTTCCATCAACCAGCGTCTGGATGCAGAGACCATGTCGGTCGTTGCCGATGAGTTTGGTTACAAGGTTGAATTTATTTCTGTTGAAGTACAGGAAGCCATTTTAGAAGAGAAAGATTCCGCCGAGGATCTTGTTTCCCGTCCGCCGATCGTAACCGTCATGGGACACGTCGACCACGGTAAGACCTCTCTGCTCGACTACATCCGTAAAGCCAATGTGATTGCGGGTGAGGCCGGAGGAATCACACAACATATTGGGGCTTACAATGTTAAGCTGGAAGACGGAAGGAAAATTACCTTCCTCGACACGCCGGGTCACGAGGCTTTTACTGCCATGCGTGCCCGTGGTGCCCAGGTAACTGACATCGCCATCATCATTGTGGCGGCAGACGACGACGTTATGCCCCAGACGATTGAGGCCATTAACCACGCATCGGCTGCCGGCGTCCCTATCGTCTTCGCTATCAATAAAGTAGATAAAAATACTGCCGATCCTGAAAAAATAAAGCACCAGCTGGCCAACATGAATTACATGGTCGAAAGTTGGGGTGGGAAATATCAATCACACGACATCTCAGCAAAATCTGGTCTGGGTGTCCATGAACTACTCGAAAAAGTGCTTCTGGAAGCCGAGATGCTCGATCTGAAAGCCAATCCGAACAAGCGGGCCAGTGGTTCAGTCATCGAATCGACCCTCGACAAGGGGCGCGGTTATGTTGCAACGATTCTGGTGAGCTCAGGTACCCTGAAAGTCGGAGACGTCTTGCTTGCCGGACCTCATTTTGGTCACGTAAAGGCGATGTTCAACGAGCGGAATCAGCGTGTCGACAGTGTCGGTCCTGCAGAACCGGTGTTGATACTCGGTCTGAACGGCGCACCCCAGGCGGGCGATAAATTCAACGTCATGGAGAGCGAACGCGAAGCCCGCCAGATTGCCAACAAACGTGAGCAACTGCAGCGTGAGCAGGGTCTGCGGACGCAGAAACATATTACCCTCGACGAGATCGGCCGAAGGATTGCCATCGGCAACTTCCAGGAACTGAATATCATCGTCAAGGGAGACGTGGACGGATCTATCGAGGCACTCTCGGATTCGCTGATCAAACTCTCGACTACCGAGATCCAGGTCAACGTGATTCACAAGGCCGTCGGTCAGATCACCGAATCAGATATCATGCTGGCCTCTGCCTCCAACGCCATTATCGTGGGATTCCAGGTACGTCCTTCCATGAGCGCCCGGAAACTGGCCGAGAAGGAGGAAATCGATATCCGGCTTTATTCCATTATTTACGATGCGATCAACGAGATCAAATCGGCTATGGAAGGGATGCTTGCGCCTGAAATCAAGGAAGAGATCAAGGGTACTGCCGAGATTCTTACAGTATTCAAAATCACCAAGGTGGGAACCATTGCAGGTTGTATCGTCCGTGATGGCAAGATCATCCGAAATTCCAAGGTGCGCCTGATCCGCGATGGTATCGTGGTCTTCACCGGCGAACTCGAATCGCTGAAACGCTTCAAGGATGACGTCAAAGAGGTGGCCAAGGGTTACGAATGTGGTCTGAACATCAATAATTACAACGACCTCCACGAGGGAGACTTCATTGAGGCATTTGAGCAAGTTGAGGTAGCGAAAACACTGTAAAAGGTTAAAGGTTAAAGGATAAAGGATAAAGGATAAAGGATAAAGGGTAAAGGTTAAAGGGGACTGTCAGATTAAGTCGTAACTATAACGAGTTATATGATGGTATCATCTTTGGATTGACGTTTTGGAATAGATACTTCCAAGTATATGCATTAATTCATTTGATTCATTCTTTAGATTAATCCAATTCTGATTATTTTCAGTGGTCGCAATAATCAGTTTGATCCAATAATTAGACTCTCTCATTTCTTTTAGGGCAATGCCAATCTTATTTGAAAAATCGGCTTTAGAAACAGCACCTTGAGCTTCATCGTAATTGGCACCGCTTGAAGAAGAGGATTTTAGAATCTGCCAGCTAATTACATCATATTCCTTCCCTTTAGGCAGATTTCTAACATATTGTATTGTTCTTACAGCGAAGTTAAACAGCCTTTCCTGCAAACCATTCTTGAATTCTGATTCCTTTTCGTTTAGATTCACGGCTTTCCTACTAAGTTACAGAAAAATACCCAAATAACCTAGTATGCCTCCGTCCATCCTCACTAGAATACCCCACTTTCTCCTTTAACCTTTATCCTTTAACCTTTATCCTTCAATTCGCCGATTCAAACTGATTTAGGAATCTTACATCATTTTCGAAATAAAGTCTCAGGTCGTTAATTCCGAACTTCAGCATGGCTATTCGTTCTATTCCCATGCCGAAGGCAAAACCCGTGAATTTTGTGCTGTCAATGCCCGAGGCTTCAAGTACATTCGGATCCACCATCCCACAACCCAGAATCTCCAGCCATCCGCTGTATTTACAGACGTTACAGCCCTTCCCGCCGCAAATGGAGCAAGAGACATCCAATTCGGCCGAAGGTTCGGTAAACGGGAAGTATGAGGGCCTCATCCGGATCTCCGTTTTTTCACCGAACAACTCCTTGGCAAAATATAAAAGGGTCTGCTTCAGGTCCGCAAAAGAAACGTTTTCGTCGATGTAGAGTCCTTCGATCTGGTGGAACATACAATGTGCCCGGTAAGATATCGCTTCGTTGCGGAAAACCCTTCCCGGCGTGACTGTCCTGATAGGGGGTTTCATGGTTTCCATATCATGTACCTGTACCGAAGAAGTATGTGTCCTTAAAAGAATATCCGGATTCCGCTGGATAAAGAAAGTATCCTGCATATCTCTGGCCGGATGTTCTTCAGCAAAATTCAGCGCCGAGAAAACATGCCAGTCATCTTCAATTTCCGGGCCTTCTGAAACGACAAAGCCCAGACGCTTAAATATGTCGAGCATCTCATTCCTGATGATGGAAATTGGATGACGCGTACCAGCTTTCATCGGATCTCCCGGGAGGGAAACATCCAGCTTCTTAGCCTCAAGAGTATCCTCGTCAAGGGCATCTTTCAATACCTTGATCTTATCCATGGCAAAATTCTTCAGGGTATTGACGGCTTGTCCGATTTCTTTCTTCTGATCAGGAGATACATTTCTGAACTCCTCTATCAGCTTTGAAATTTTACCGTTCTTGCTGATATATTTGATTCTCAGCTCCTCCAGCTCATCAGCCGACTTAACCGCAATCTCCTCCAGCTCCTTTTGCAACTCCTTAATTCTATCTAACATCTTCTTTCTGTTTGTACTGAGGCAAAAATAACAATTACTTCTTAATAACGAGTCCGGAACGTTCTAGTAATGGCTCGATGGAAGGCTCTTGTCCGCGGAATGCCTTGTAAAGCACCATTGGATGCGCTGTTCCTCCCTTTTCGAGAATATTTTTCCGGAAAGAATCGGCGGTCTTTTTATCGAAGATTCCGTTTTTCTTGAATACCGAGAAGGCATCTGCATCCAGCACTTCTGCCCATTTATATCCGTAATATCCTGCGGCATAACCTCCTGCAAAAATATGTGAAAAGGAAGTACTCAGACATAATCCCTCAAGTGCCGGGAATAAATCAGTTGCGGCCATGGCCTTCTGTTCAAAATCAACCACACTCCCTTTCACTGGCTCTGTGATGGAATGCCAGGCCATGTCATTCATTCCAAAACTCAGCTGCCGCTCACTGGCAGACCCCGATTGGAAATTCTTCGATTTGATCAGCTTTTGAACCAATTCGGCTGGGATTTTCTCTCCGGTCAAATAATGCTTGGCAAAAAGATCCAGGAAATCCTTTTCTATGGCCCAGTTCTCCATGATTTGCGAAGGTAACTCAACAAAATCGCGGTAGACGGCCGTTCCTGACATTCCTTCATAGACTGTATTAGCGAACATCCCGTGCAATCCATGACCAAATTCATGCAGAAAAGTCGTTAATTCATAAAAAGTTAGCAGGGAGGGCTTGGTGTCCGTCGGTTTGGTAAAATTCGTCACGATGGAAACCACCGGCCTGATATTATGACCATCCAGGTTACTCTGGCCGCGATATTCTGTCATCCATGCCCCTCCTCTTTTCCCTTCCCTGGGGAAGAAATCGAGGTAAAGAACGGAAAGGAAGGAGCCATCTTTGTCGAATACCTCGAAAGCCTTCACATCCGAATGGTAAACCTGAATGGATTTGTTCTCTTTAAAAGTGATGCCGTAAAGCCTGTTGGCCAGGTCGAAGACCCCTCCAATGACATTCTCCAGTTTGAAATAGGGCTTCACCGCTTGTTCATCGAATCCGTAACGATCATTCTTCAGCTTCTCGGACCAGTAACTCCAGTCCCAACGCTGCAATTTATCCTTGAATCCCTTGGATTTAGCATACTCCTGAACATCTGTAAGGTCTTTCATCGCAGCAGGCCTGGATGCCTCATGCAATTGCTTAAGAAAGGCGTTAACCTTTGCAGGGTTCTCCGCCATTCGTTCTTCGAGAACATAGGCAGCATGACTTGGAAATCCAAGAAGTTTAGCCCGCTCCATTCTAAGACTGACGATCTGCCTGATTACCTCTTCGTTGTTGTTTTTATTTTGGTGGAAAGCACGGGAGTTGTAAGCTTTGTATAACTCTTCCCGCAGTTTCCTGTTATCGGCAAATTTCATGAAAGCGATATAACCAGGGCCCTGAAGATTAATCATCCAACCCTCCTTTTTCTTTGATTTTGCGAGTTGTGCAGCCGTTTCAATTTCGTTTTCCGGCAGTCCGGCCAGGTCCTTCTTGTCTGTGATAACTAACTGATAGGCATTGGTTTCCGCCAGAACGTTCTCTCCAAATTGAAGGGATAGTTTCGATAACTCCGTGTTGATCTGAGCAAAACGCTCCTTTGCTGCACCCTCGAGGTTGGCGCCACTGCGCACAAATCCCTTGTAAGTATCGTCCAGCAGTTTAGTATCTTCCGGGTTGAGTTTCAGTTTGGCTTTCTGATTATATACGGCCTTGACCCTTAAAAAGAGTTTCTCATTTAATGATACATAGTTCCCATATTCGGATAACTTCGGGGACACATCCCGAGTGATTGACTGAATAGTCTCATCCGTTTCGGCTGAATTCAGGTTAAAAAGAATCGTCGTCGCCCTGTTAAGTTTTTTCCCTGCCACTTCCAGCGCCCGGATGGTGTTCCCAAAATTCGGTGCTTCGGGATTGTTGATCAGCGCATCGACTTCAGTTTTAGATTCTACCAGCAGCTGGTCGATGGCCGGCACAAAATGCTCGTGTTTGATCTCATTGAATGGAGGGGTCTGTTGCACCGTTTTCCAATCAGATAATAATGGATTTGATACTTTATTTTCGCTTGTCATATTGATTGTTATTATTCCACTCAGGATCATCATCCCGCTAAAAATTAATTTCTTCATTCTTTCACTTTTTATATTCTCATTTCTCATTTTCTCATTTTCCCACCTTCTCATTTTCTCATCTTCTCATTTTCTCATCTTCCCACCTTCTCATTTTCTCATCTTCCCATTTTCTCATCTTC
>JBAXKJ010000077.1:0-8834 GCA_037137375.1 Prolixibacteraceae bacterium | reverse complement strand
TCAGTAATTAATAGGAAATTGATTTTTAATTACCTAGCTTTGAGTAGCTTATGCAAGTATTTCTTAGAAAGCAAATTATATGAAAAAATCAGTATTCTGCTTCAAGATAAACGGAAATGATCACTCACTCAAGACATCATTTTTTCTATTGGTCCTCATTCTTCTCTACTCTCTTAACAGTCCAGCTCAGAAAGGAACTTTTTATGATAATATTTTCAAGAATGAATTTTCTGAGCTGAATAAAGAATATTCTAACTTAAAGAAAGAGCAACCTGTCAGCAGCATAATTGAAATGCGGCTTCATACTCCACCACAGATATTACCAGATTGGTTCATGAGTCCTCCATCTGGGGGGCAAGATATCATCTATGCTTTTGGAATATCAGATCCCTGGATAGAGGCAACCAAAGGCAGACTGCAGGCTAAAATCAGGGCAGTGAGTGTCGCTTCCCTTTCGAGAAACCTGCAAACCAAAGGAGTGGTTGAAACCTATAATAATAACCAGGACAATAAGTTTAAACAAATAAGTCAATTCTTATCTTTTCCAATTTTGATTCAAAATTGTGAACCAATTGATAGTTTTAAAACAAAATACGATGAGCTTATTTACCTTTTTAAGTTCTCCTCCCCCAAGACAAATGAAGCAAACAAGACCTCTGTTGAATATTTCATTTCCGCAGATAATAAAGACGATAAATACAGTCAACTTGAAAAATTAAGATTTATCTCCATCCTTGACGAGTTCAAAACAGAATATGAAAGCATCGAAATAAATAAAATTCCCCTGATTAAATCAATTGTTAACATCGATACCATTCAAATCCTAACCGCCCCTTACCGTTACACAGTAAATGATAGTATTAGGAATGACCAGGGGGAATCTGAAATTTGTATGTTGCCCAGTGGCCTTTGGCAGGCTTATCTTAGATCGCTGATCCATAATCTGGATTTTACGGCGGCAGATATTTCTTCTAAAATGAAATCCCTTTCTGATTTCAAAGAGGATGAAGACTCAAAGGGTACTTTAAGGAATTTGATCAAAACCATCTACAATGTCTCCTTCTCATTTTCGATTACAAAGGTCCGGATTAAAAATAGCACCCTTGAACTGAATTTAAAATCACAGATTCACTAAAAAAGATTGCTAGCGATCATTTGTATATTTGCAACCAGTTTAATCCATTACATCTATTATTTTGAAGCGCTCCTCTCCTGCCATCATCCTGACTTACCGGCTTACAGTCATCATGTTCCTCTTCTCAGTTTGCAGGGTTTTATTCTATCTTTTTAATGCCGCAATATTCCCCGGTTTGACCTCAAAACAATTTCTCCTGATCATGATGGGAGGATTGCGATTCGACCTTTCCGCTATTCTGTACACCAATCTTATATATGCATTTTTATTGCTGATCCCTTTCAGATTCAGGCTTCATGCAACTTATCAAAAATCGCTCGACTACCTCTTTTATTTTACGAATTCTATCATACTGGCGCTCAATTGCATCGATTTCGTCTATTATCCATTCACCCAAAGAAGGACCACCCTAATCATTCTTGATGAATTTAAGAATGAGCAAAACTATCTTCAACTGGCCACGCACTTTCTGATTTCATATGCTTATATCCTACTCATCTGGATCGCAATGATTCTTGTAATGATTTGGCTTTCAAAGAAAGTGCGCTTCACTCCTTTCAAGTGGAAGGGTTATAAATACTACCTGTTAAACACATTGGTGATGATCGTTTATTTTGGAATGATGGTCATCGGATTAAGAAGCGGACTTCCACCGAAACAGCATTTTCCCCTTATGCCAAGCGATGCCGGACAATACGTCTCGAATCCCAATGATGTAGCACTCGTACAAAATACCCCATTTTGCCTGTTCCTGACATGGGACAAACCAGTCCTAAAAAAACAAGAATTCTTCCCGGAAAAAGAACTTGCTTCCATCTATTCTCCCATTCATCTTCCCGATTCTACGCTACACCAAAAAAAGATGAATGTTGTTATTATCATTGGTGAAAGTCTTGGAAAAGAAGCCATTGGTTTCTACAACAAGACCCTGGATAATGGAACCTACAAAGGATATACTCCGTTTCTGGATTCACTTGCAGAACATTCGCTCGTCTATCTTAACTCCTTTGCCAACAGCAAGATTTCAATAGAAGCTAGCCCATCTGTGCTAGCCAGCATTCCCTCACTACAGGAGTCGTATACCTTGTCCTTCTACGCGGATAATAAAATAAATTCCCTTGCATCCTGCTTATCGATAAAGGGTTATGAGACTGCTTACGCCCATGCAGCCCCAAATGGGTCCCTCGGATTAAACGCTTTTGCAGTAATTGCCGGAGTTTCCAAATACATTGGAAGAACGGAATACAACAATGAAAAGGATTTTGACGGGGTTTGGGGAATATGGGATCACAAATTTTTGCCATTTTTCGCCCGTCAATGTTCAGAACTTCATCCGCCATTTCTTTCGGCAGTCTTCACATTATCTTCACATGATCCTTGCAAGTTACCCTCCGATTTTCATGGTATTCAAGATGAAAATGTACCTAAGATCCTTAAAAGCATCAATTACCTGGACTACTCCCTAAAATTATTTTTCAGGGAAGCATCCACGCAGCCATGGTACAATAACACCATCTTTGTCATCACAGGCGATCACACCTGTACCCGTTACCACGAAGTCTACCAAAACTCTCTAGGCTCTTTCGGGGTACCTATTATTTTTTATACTCCGGGGAAACAGCTGACGCCCGGTTGTGACATCACCCGTGTGGCCCAGCAAATAGATATTATGCCAACAATTCTCAATTATCTGGGATATGACAAGCCCTATTTTGCTTTTGGAAAGGATCTTTTCAATCCGGGAACAGACAACTTTGCGATCGACTATATCGGAAATGCCTTTCAGATGATCTGGGATAATTGGGTAATCCAGTTTGATGGTACGAAAACGATAGCCTTATATAATCGCGGGACGGATCCTTGTCTTAGAAATAACCTCCTTAACAAGTATCCCGAAAAGCAAAATTTCCTGCAGCAAAAAATAAAGGCAATCATTCAGCAGCACAATAATAGGATGATTGATAATCGCCTGTTATACAACTAAATATCTAATTTAATCCTTGTCTAAAAACAGGGAATAGTGAATGTGATTCAAAAAGTCTGGTTCTCAAAATTTCCCGAATATCTAAGGAAATAGAAAAATATCTACATTTGACACGGGCTATCAGAAGAATATGGAAAATATCTTAGCAGTCATCGAGGATCAGGAGATCTTATTGAAAATCCGGACAATATTTTCAGAGAGGTTACCTGACACCCTAATAAAGACTGTTTCTCAAGAAAATGACGGCCTTGAAATTGCGTTAAAACAACTTCCGGATCTTATACTTGTAGACAACCTGTCAGGAATCAAAGCTTGTCATCAGATTAGACCGATCAAGGGATTTTATGACATTCCAATATTATTTATTATTTCTCAGGAGGAGTTGGATGACACCATGGATGAGGCATTGGAGTTGGGCGTCAACGGATTTATTTTTAAACCGGTAAGACCTTCCGATTTAATCGCTCAATTAAGGATTTTCCAAAAATTAAAAACCTCCTTTAACGAAATGCAAAGGAGTGAAGAGCGTTTTGTTCAGGTGGTAAAAAGTTCGGGAATTTGGGTCTGGGAGGTCGATGTAAATGGGAAATACACCTATTGCAGTGATTCTGAAGAATCTATTTTAGGCTATAAAACCAGTGAAATCATTGGAAAGAAATATTTTTTCGATTTTTTCAAGCCGGATGTAAAGGAAGAATTGAAGAATGCGGCATTTGGTGTCTTCGCTCAAAAAGCCTCTTTCAAAAATTTCTTAAATCCAAATCTGCATAAAAATGGAAATTTGGTAATTTTGGAAACAAGCGGGGTTCCAATTCTTGATGCAGCAGGTAATCTCACCGGGTACCTTGGTGTTGATAAAGATATTTCTGAAAGGATCCGTTATGTGGATGACCTTAAAATGTCGGTTGCCTGGCTGAATGCGGTACTTGAATCCACGGCAGAAGGCATTCTCGTTGTGGACCAGGATGAAAAAATCACTCATTACAATAATAAGTTAATGGAATTGCTGGAGGTACCAGAAAACCTCCAACAGAAAGGGATGGATGTCAACACCCTTGCTTTCGTGATTAACCAATTGAAGAATCCTGATCAATTTTTGCAAAAATCGATCAAGACAACAATCAACGATGAAGCATCCTCCTATGAGGTATTGGAATTTAAGGATGGGCGGGTATTGGAACAATATTCAAAACCTCAGCAGATTGATGGAAAAATGGCAGGAAGGGTCTTGGGCTTTCATGACATTACCAAACTAAAAAAGGATGAGGAAGACCTGATTTATGCTAAGGTAAAGGCAGAAGAGGGTAACCGTCTGAAATCCTCTTTTCTGTCGAACATGAGTCATGAAATCCGGACACCAATGAACGCGATCATTGGATTCTCAACGTTGTTGCCTGAAGCGAAAGAGCATGAAAGAAGCCTCTATGCAAACATCATTATTAACAGCTCAAATCAACTCCTTGCCCTAGTCAATGATGTTTTACTTCTTTCCCGCCTCCAAAGTGAGAAACTACCCCTTACCATGACACATTTTAACCCAGCTGTTATTTTACAGAATATTGTACTTCAGGTAAGTATCCCCAATCAGAAAAAATCTATTGAAATTAAAGTAAATACTCCAGAAGGCTTCGAAACTCTTTACATCACTTCCGATTTCCAAAAGATCACCCAGGTTTTGACTTCCTTGGTCACCAATGCGATCAAATACACTTTCAACGGTTATATTGAAATAGGGTTTGAAATGAGGGAAAATCTGATTGAATTTTACGTAAAAGACACTGGTATTGGGATACCGGAAAATGAACAATCACATATTTTTGACACTTTTTTCCGCTCTGAACAGGCTTTGGCACTGGCAATAAGAGGAACTGGCCTGGGACTCAGTATTGCCAAAGCATTAGTTGATTTATTAGATGGTGAAATTGGAGTCAATTCAATCCCCGGAAATGGTTCCAGGTTTTATTTTACAGTTCCTATAGAAATTTCCAGTGAAGCAAAAACTGTTAACACATCCGATTTATTGGTTTTGCACCAATTTATTGAGCTGAATGTTCTGGTCGTAGATGATGAACCAATTAATTGCCATTTAATTGAAGCAATATTAAATGGAATTGTGAAGAAAGTTGATTACGCATATAGTGCCACTGAAGCAATAGGGAAAGTTTCTTCCGAAAAATATGATTTGATATTAATGGATTTGAAAATGCCTAATATAGATGGTTGGGAAGCAACAAAGACCATTAAGAAAATGTTCCCTGAGATGATCATCATCGTTCAAACGGCCTATACTGACACCAAAGAAATCGACTTCGCCAGACAATCTGGCTGTGATGAAGTCCTTTTCAAACCAATAGCGAAAGCGAATCTACTGGAAAAGATGAGTTTGTTTTTTCAGTAACAACCTAAAACAAAATCCAGTTGCACTCTACCTGAAAGTCCTCTGACTATCATTAAAATACAAATGGTCCATTAAACTTATTTTGAAGTTATTAGTCCAACTGTTGATGATGCAAAAGCAACTTTGCTTGTTGGGGAAAATAGCTTCAGACTTCCGGATACGTTAACCGATTTAAAAATTTTGAATGATGAAGAATATCTTACTGATGATTCTCTTTTTTACGGCTTCTTCCATGGAATTATCTGCCCAGGGAGATGTCTCCAAAGCCCGATGGATCTCTAAGGCCATGAAAGTCGAAGGGAGTGACAGGGAGTGGACCAAACCGCTGAATTTTTATGATAATGCTACAGGACTGATGTTTGCCATCGGGAATGACAAGGAGAACATTTACTTGTGTTTCACTGTCAATGAGGAGCTAAGAATGAAAAGGCTGATGAGTGCGGGCTGGAACCTTGAATTCACATCAAATGTGAAACAGAAAAAATTCAAGGCAAAACTCAGTTTCCCCGCAGTGAATATGGTGAGCGTCAGAAAAAAAGAAAATCCGCTCGAGAAAAAACCAAAGGGGGATGAATTTGTAAAATCCTATCTGCTACAGTTCACCAAAATAACTTGCAAAGGATTCAGGTCTAATGTTTCAGAAGTTGCTCTGAACAGCCGCGAGCACATAAGGGTTGGCATTGGTGCCGACAGCATCCAGCATGCAGTCTTTGAAATAGCCATCCCCTTGAAGGAACTTTATGCTCCCGACTTACTCCAGCTGAATGAATTAATTACCATGAATGTCACCGTCAATGCACTTGAACGTCCCACTTCCGGTGGAGGCCCTGGTGGCGGGATGGGAGCCAGGTCAGGCGGAGGAATGCCTGGTGGTATGGGTGGAATGGGCGGTGGCCGGCGAGGAGGCGGGATGTCTGGTGGCATGGGCGGAGGCGGAATGTCCGGAGGAATGAGGGGTGAAAGATCCGGTGGCGAATACAGTCAGGGCGCCCAGGGAGAGAGAATCAATCCTTTTGAGAAGAGCTCTTTCAAACAAAAATTCACCTTGTCGTCCAATTAAGTTTTGGTTCATAATAGTTGGATTATGTATTTATTTGGCTGAGACGATAAAAATGATTGCCTATTAGCTTCGCTGATCTTCGATTCCATCAGACCATTGAAAAACAAAAAAGATTGACCGATGAAACGCTTTACCTTAATTACATTTTTCGCTTTGTTAAGCTTTTCCATTGCTGCTCAGGTAGCTATTATGCCTGATATCTTAAAAGAAACTCCCGAACAGCATAAACAGCGAATGGAATGGTGGCACGATGCCAAATTCGGGATGTTTATTCACTGGGGACTTTATTCTAAAATCGGAAAAGGGGAATGGGTCATGTGGAATAATCAGATATCAGTTGAAGACTATGCAAAACAGGCCAATGAATTTAATCCTGACAAATTTGATCCTGAACATTGGGCCGCGCTTGCCAAAGAAGCAGGCATGAAATATATGGTTTTAACCAGCCGGCATCACGATGGTTTCAGCCTATGGGACAGTAAAGCCAGCTACCGGAATTTCACTATCATGAATACACCTGCAAAAATAGATGCCGTTGATCTTTACGTGAAGGCTGCGCGCAAGTATGGAATGGGTGTCGGACTATATTATTCACCGCTCGACTGGCGCTTTCCAGGTTACTTTTTTCCTCAATTATATCGGGGTAGCGCTGAGGAAATGAAGCAACAAACCTACAAACAGGTTCATGAATTGCTCACCAATTATGGCAAGATCGACCTGCTTTGGTGGGATGGAGGTGGCGACGACTGGCTTGCTTTCGCGTGTGAACCTCAAGGAACTGAACTGAAAAAACGCGACACAAAATGGCCTAATCAAAAGCACTTTACGGGTAAACCATTATGGGAAGGGAACAAACTAAACGCCATGGTGCGGGAACTGCAACCTCAAATCATTGTGAACGATCGGGCCAATTCTCCGGTTGTTGAATGGGAAGGTGATTTTACCACACCCGAAGGTAAAATTGGTAAGTACAATACAACCCGCGATTGGGAAACCTGCGATGTGATTGCCCGCGGCTGGGGATGGCAGCCAAATCAAAAGGTTAAAACGTTGGAAGAGATCATTACGACTTTAGTCAAAGTAGTAACAGGTGATGGGAATTACCTGCTTAATGTTGGACCAAGGGGCGATGGTTCTATCGAGCCTGAACAGGTTAGCCGGTTAAAAGAGATAGGAAAATGGATGGGAAATTATGGCGAATCCATTTACAAAACCAGGGGTGGACCTTTCCCAAATGGAGCGTGGGGCGGCTTTACGCAAAAGGAAAATATCATTTATGTGCATGTACTCGATTGGTCAAAAATGCCCGAATATTTACCAGCTATTGATCAAAAAATAAAGAAGGCCAGCTGTCTTTCCGGAGGTAAAGTAAATTTTAGCCAAACCTCGGATGGATTGAAAATTTCAGTAGTTGGACAGTCTGAAAAACAAATTGATACAATTATTAAACTTGAATTAAAGGCTGTTAAATGAAGTATAATGGGATACGAATCAATCTGACAGTCACCTTTTCCAAAATACTTTCAAATTTTTATCAGATAAAAGGGTTTACTACCTTGTAAGAATTATCGGTGCGATCATAGTAGGCTTTCACAAAAACATTATCTTTATTAAAAATATTTGCGATGCCAAAACTTTATGAATATTTCGGATTGATTTTCTTGTTTTATTCTCAAGAGCATGATCCAATTCATGTACATGGAAAATTTCAAGATAAAGAAAGTAAAGCTGAAATAATTTTTGAGAATGGTAAATTCAAGGAAATTCTGATTAAAGAAGTGCAAGGCAAGGAACCCTTGGATACACAAAATCTAAAAAAATTTAAAAAAATTATCGAGTTATATAGAGATGACATTGTTAGAAAATGGATTGACTTTTTCGTCTATAACATTGAGATAGTGCCAGAAAAGATTTCAAAAAAACTCTAAGGTTATGTTAGTAATTTCGATAAATAAGGCTGAGTATGTTGGAGAATATAAGATAATATTTACATTCTCTGACGGCGTGGAGAGGTTGATAGATTTCTCCAGCTTCTTGATTTCCGCTAAAAATCCAATGACAAAGAAGTATTTGGACAAGCAGTTATTTGAAAAATTCTCTATTAATTACGGAGATATAATCTGGAATGATTACGAAATGTGTTTCCCAATATGGGATCTACATGAAGGCAGAATTTAAACACCGATAAAATTCAAGTGTAATAGTTACGACTTAATCTGACAGTCAGTGATCACTACTTCGTTTAAAAATAAACGAA
>JBAXKJ010000076.1:0-8905 GCA_037137375.1 Prolixibacteraceae bacterium | reverse complement strand
ACACCAATGGCGACGGCAAGATTACTTCTCCTGAAGTAGCCGGTGATACCAATGGCGACGGCAAAATTACCTTCCCTGAAATTGCTGGTGACAAGGATGGTGACGGCAAGATTACTGCTCCTGAAGTAACCGGTGATACCAATGGTGATGGCAAGATTACCTTCCCTGAAATTGCAGGCGACACCAATGGCGACGGCAAGATTACTTCTCCTGAAGTAGCCGGTGATACCAATGGCGACGGCAAAATTACCTTCCCTGAAATTGCTGGTGACAAGGATGGTGACGGCAAGATTACTGCTCCTGAAGTAACCGGTGATACCAATGGTGATGGCAAGATTACCTTCCCTGAAATTGCAGGCGACACCAATGGCGACGGCAAGATTACTTCTCCTGAAGTAGCCGGTGATACCAATGGTGATGGCAAGATTACCTTCCCTGAAATTGCAGGCGACACCAATGGTGACAGCAAGATTACTTCTCCTGAAGTAGCCGGTGATACCAATGGCGATGGAGTAATATCAGGCAATGAAATTGCGGGTGATATCAATGGTAATGGACTGATCGACAAAATTGAAATATCAGGCGACCTCAACGGGGATGGAATAATTAAACTTCCTGAGATTGCCGGTGATGCCAATGGCGATGGCAAGATCACTCTACCTGAAATAGCAGGTGATCCGGCTGTTCTGTTCAGCAAGCCGGGCAACATATCGATTTGCAATAATTCGGCATCACTGTCAGTGAATTTTACCTTGGAAAATACGGGAGGGACGACCACTTACATCTGGAGCAACAGCCTTTCTGGCATTGGACTTGCGACCAGCGGAACCGGCAGTTTACCTGTCTTTACAGGACTCAATACAGGAGCGGTACCGGTTGTGGCCACGATACAGGTCATACCTACCTATACCAGTGGTTCGGTGATCCGAATCGGCAGGGCCCAAAGCTTTACCATCACCATCAATCCTTCTCCGGCAGCAGCAGCAGGAGCCGACCGCACGATCTGTCCGGGCACCTCCACCACCCTTGGCGCGGCCTCGGTTAGCGGCAGTTCCTATGCTTGGACCTCCACTCCGGTTGGGTATAGTTCGACGATCAGTAATCCGGTAGTCTCTCCAACCTCGACCACGCGGTATTACCTTACCCAGACGGTCTCCTCAACGGGTTGCACCAACAGCCAGAGTGTGCAGGTGAGTGTTAGTCCGACGTGGCAGCTGGCGGTGAGCGGAAGCTCCACGGTTTGTGCAGGCACGAAGACTGTTGCTTATACCACTACTCCGGGCATGGCCTCTTACCAGTGGACACTTCCAATGGGAGCGAGCATCGTTTCGGGAGCAGGAACCTCAGCCATCAGCGTGGATTTTGGCAGCACGGCAACAAATGGGAATGTCAGGGTAAGCGGCACGACCACATGCGGCACGGTTCATTCGGAGAACTATGCCGTTACGGTTAATCCCATACCGGCCACGCCAACGTTTGTGTTGCAGAATCACATGCTGTTGAGCAGTGTCGCAGAGGGTAACCAGTGGTATTTGAACGGAAGTGCAGTCACAACGGGGGGCAACAACAAAATGTTTGATGTGCCTGGAGGAGGAAAGGTCTCACTGCTGGTAAGCCAGCATGGATGTATGTCAGAAATGACTTCAGCGGTCGTTGTTGTGCCAATATTGACAAATGACATGGAGGTAGAAGCTTACCCCAATCCGAACCAGGGTAAGTTTAGCCTTAAGATTTCGACTGGAAAACAGGACACTTTCACCATTGATATCTTCACCCAGAACAGTCAGTTGCTGTACAGAAAGGAAAAAGTATTTGTCGACAGGCTCTACACCGCTCCGATCGATCTTTATGGCGCACCTTCCGGCACCTATGTTGTCAGGGTGTACAATAGTGATGCGAGTCAGACGGTGAAGGTACTGGTAACAAAATAGGAGTGACATTGATCAAATTGTTGCGAAGCACATTGTTGCGGATTGCAAATCCGCAACAATCGGGGGTGCAAATTGCAAATTTGCACCAGCGTGATTTGCACCAGCAAGATTTGTAATACCGCTGTTGCAGATTTGCAATCTGCAACTTTCAAGGGTGCAAATTTGCAATTTGCACTAGCAAGACATTCTTTAAAATTTTACAATACGCTACAACATGATACAAAACACAAAACTTAAAATAGGAGCCTTGCTCTTCAGCTGCCTGCTCTCAACAGGAGTCCAGGCGCAGACGGGCGGCACCGAAACAAGGTACAACCCCATCACCACGGCAGTGCCGTTTCTGACCATCACCCCCGACTCGCGTCATGGTGCGATGGGCGATGTGGGAGCTGCCACCTCGGCCGATGCCAACGCCCAGTATTGGAACCCCTCGAAGCTTGCCTTTACGGACGAGCAATTTGGTCTTTCGCTCTCGTTTACCCCCTGGCTGAGGCAGTTGGTGAGCGATGTGAACCTGGCCTATCTCTCTGGCTACTGGAAAATGAACCCGCAGCAGACCATCGGGGCCTCACTGCGCTATTTTTCGATGGGAGAAATCCTGCTCACAGACCAGAACGGCACAAATCTGGCCAATGTGAAGCCCAACGAGTTTGCCCTGGACGTGAGTTATTCGCGCAAACTCTCTGAGAATTTCTCGGGCAGCGTGGCCCTGCGCTACATCCGCTCCGACCTCTCGGGCGGCATCGGCACCACGAGCTATGTGCCGGGCAATGCCTTTGCCAGTGATGTCTCGTTCTTCTACAACAAGGATATCAGCACGGATGACATCAAGAAGATCTTTGGTGCAGGAATCAACATTTCGAACATTGGCTCGAGGATCTCTTACGACAATGGCGGACACAAGGAGTACCTTCCGGCTAACCTGAGGTTGGGAACTTCTTTCACTACGGAGCTCAACAAGTTCAATAGTTTCACTTTTGCCGTGGATTTCAACAAGCTGCTGGTTCCCACGCCACAGCTGGGCACAGGTGCAAACGAGAGTGGCAGCTCCTCTATCAGCGCTATTTTCTCTTCGCTGGGCGATGCTCCGGGCGGGATGAAGGAGGAGTTGCAGGAGATCAACTATTCGGCGGGTATCGAATACTGGTACAACAGCAAGTTTGCCCTACGCACAGGTTACTTCAACGAGAACCAGTACAAGGGCAACCGCAAGTTCTTCTCCACCGGGGTGGGAGTAAAGATGAGCATCTGCACGATCGATTTTGCTTACCTCATACCGGTGAATCAGAACAATCCGCTGGCCAACACGATCCGCTTTACGCTGAATTTTAACCTGGGATCATTTGCTGTGAAAGAGAAAACGGCAGAGCCGGCCGCTCCCGTAGCCCCTGCAGGCATTGAGTTTAAGTAGTAGTACTCTAACTTCTTATTTCTTGTATTTGAAGAAAACCAGACCTCGTTTTTTAAGACTTTCACGGAAGGTTCTGATGTTTCCTATACCTTGAACGCCTTGCAATTTCTGTCGGTGCTCGGGTTGATAGGTTTGCTGGGTTCCCCCTTCATTTTTCCCAATATCTTGTTTGGGATGCCCTGAATTCCGGATTCTTTTTTCACCAAACGGGACGAAGAAAAATATATCTGCTCTCCCTCATTTGCTACGAGAGGGTTTTATTCCTATGGTGCGCTAATCGCAAAGCTACCATCAGAGCCGCCAAGATTTTTGATTCTGGTGGTTCATTTCAAGAATTACCGCCAAATCTGAAAAACTTTGTGTCAAATTTCAAATTTGCTACAAAGTTGTACCCAGGATTTTAGGTTGCTCTGTCGTTCTGAACCAATTTTGTTTTTACTACCGCATCCTAAATACGGTTTTTTAAAAGGTTATCTGGCCAAAACAAAATATGAGATGCTTTGTTGATGTTTTGTTATTAGGAACCAAACTTCACTATTGAACCTCAGAAACAGTTTAGAAAAAAAATGAATTTCAACAATCAGTATGCCGGAGAAATAATGGTAATGAATAAATTAAAATTTTGAAAAACCAGAAGCTTGCCTCATTTTTTATATTCAGTTGGATAGTCTTATTCCCTTTCTTTGCACGATCACAGGAATCCAGGGTTCTGATCGTTCATCTTCGGGGTGTGCCTGAAAGTAAGATCAGCTTGATACCGCTCACAGGCCCGAAAGCGTTTAAACCGATTACAGATGCTTCGAATGTGAAAGGCGGGTCGACAGCCTATTTTGTGGTACCAAAGGAATTCCTGCCCGGCGAATTTATGGTGCAGTTCGATTCCAAAAAAGAGCCATCGGACAAAACTTCTACTTCACAGAAAAATATTTTTATCAACAACCAGGACCTGGAACTTTGGATCAATCCTAATTATGCGGATAGCGTCCGTTTTCAGCAGGGAGAGTTGGAGAACAACGCTTTTGCACAATTTTCGAAACAGAACGAAAAAAAGAAACAGCAGCTTGCCGTGTTGCACAATTTTCTGATGAATTACGGCTCAATACAATCGGGTTTCTACCAGCGAGCACTCAAAGAGTACGAGCAGCAAAGGGTTGCACACAACCAATCGCTGCGCTCAGCAGAAATAAGGGACCAGAAACTGTTTGTTAGCAGTATCTACCAGTTATACTACATTCCAACAGCTCCTTTCACAGGTAGCGAACCTGAAAAAATCAAGGGCATCATCCAGCACTATTTCGACGGATTGAACTTCCGCGATACGATTGTAATCAAGACTGCGCAAATCATTAAATGGATGGACGCCTATGTGAACCTTCACGGAAGGTTGAGTACAACCATGGCTTTGCGCGATTCACTTATTCCGGAGGCTGCCAGGTCGGCCATCGAAAAAGCGAGGACCGGTCATCCGCTGATGTATGGCTGGATGGTGGATTATTTCTACCGCGGATTTGAAAGCAATAATTTTTTGGCAGGCATGAAGGTATTGGAGCAATATACCAGAGATCCAAATTGCCTGACAGCCAAGAGACTTCAAATCGAAAAGCGACTGAAGGGGATGCAATCTCTGACGGCAGGAACTATAGCTCCTAACATTATCCTGAATGATCCTACCGGAAATTGGTTCGATCTAAGCAAGGCTCAAATGGCCTCAGACCGGATCCTGCTGCTGTTCTACACTACCGGCTGCAGTCATTGTACCGATCTGATAAAGGAGTTAAAGCCCTGGTTTGATGGACTCCCCATTTCAGTTAGGCCTGAGGTGGTTGCTGTAAGCCTGGATGATACCGAAATAGATATTAAAAACTGGTCACAATTGATAACAGGACTACCAGACTGGAAACACCTGCATGCCAACGGAATCAGCAGCCCTGTTGCCAAGGACTATTTTTTGCTCAGCACGCCGGTCATGATTTTACTCGACAGCAAAACAAAGGAGATTTTGGCCCTGCCATCCTCATTTACTGAATTTAAAAATAACATAAAATAAAATCCATTTGATATGAAAAAGTTAGTCTTTCTTTTAATTGTACTGTGGACCTCAATGACCATGGTCGATGCCCAAAATGTTGGTGTGAATGCAGATGGCACCCCTCCGGCCAATTCGGCGATGCTTGATGTGAAATCCACCAGTAAAGGCTTCCTCCTGCCAAGGATGACCCAGGCACAAAGAGATGCCATTCCCAGTCCGGAGAACGGACTGATGGTTTTTTGCACCGATTGCGGAATCGGAGCGCTATCAGTTTATACGAATGGTTCCTGGCTGAATTACAACAATGACTGTCCGCTCGATGCTCCGACAAACAGAAGCAGCTTTTCAAATGGGCCCACTTTAATAGCCTGGCTTTGGAATGCTCCGGGTTCCGGCACGGCCACCGGTTATAAATTCAATACCACGAACGACCTGTCCACAGCAATTGACAAAGGCAGCAATAACTATTTCGAAGAGAGCGGTCTCACCTGCAATACCTCATATACCCGGTATATATGGGCTTACAACAAATGTACAAATTCTGCGAGCCTTGCAATAGCAGTTTCGACGCAGACTGGCTTTCCCAATGCAGCTACCGCTGGGGTTCATTCATCCACGCCAACCCAGATTACCTGGAACTGGTCCGGCGGATCAGGCGCAACGAGCTTTAAATGGAATACCACCAACAACCTGGCTACAGCCACCGACATTGGCAATGTGCGCACCTATACCGAAACCGGCCTCAACGCATTTACAAAGTATACGCGTTACGTCTGGCCAGCCAACGCCTGCGGGACTTATGCGACTGCAGGAACACTTACCACCGGAACCCAGGCAGGCCCATGCGCCGTTGCAACAGTCGATTATGGCGGTACCACCTACCATACCCTGCAGATGGGAACGCAGTGCTGGCTCAAGGAAAACCTCAACATCGGGGCAAAAATTACTACAGCCACACTACAGGGCAACAACAGCGTAGTGGAGAAATACTGCTACGACAACGATGAAGCAAACTGCACTACTTACGGAGGACTCTACCAATGGGCAGAAGCGGTTCAGTACCAGAACGGGGCTACCAATACCACCTTGGCAAATCCGGCTCTTTCAGGAAATGTTCAGGGCATATGCCCGACAGGATGGCATATTCCTACACAAACTGAAATGAATACGCTGTCTACTTCCATCAGTACTACTTACACCTCCGAGACCTTTAAAGCCCTGTGTGAAGCGGGAAACACACATTGGTCCGCAGCCAACGGCACAAATAACAGCGGTTTTACAGCGCTTGGGTCCGGGTACACCGATCGTATTTATTCAGATGCTATTAAGGCTTATTTTATGTGGTGGACTTCAACTGAAAGTAATGCCACTACATCAGTTGACGCCAACATTATTGTTAACACTATGAACACTTTTACTATCAGTATTATGGCCGGAACGAAAGCCAAGGGGTTCTCTGTTAGGTGCCTGAAGGATTAGAGCGGATGAAATAAAAACATATAATGATTGACCAATAAAAAAATTTAACCCAATCGAATAATACGATGAAAACAGCTATCCTTTCAATCCTTTTCCTGCTGCTGACGGCAATGGCAGGTTTTTCCCAGAATGTTGGCATCAACGCCGACGGCTCGGCGCCGGATAATTCGGCGATGCTTGATGTAAAATCCACCAGCAAAGGCTTCCTCCCGCCCAGGATGACCATGGTGCAGCGGGATGCCATCACCAGTCCGGCAGAGGGACTCATGGTTTATTGCACCGACTGTTGCGGCAGTCCAATCTGCGTCTTTAGCAGCAATACCTGGATGTCAATTCCCTTTTCATATATCCCTCCGCTTGCCGGCACCCATGTCGCCTCGGGAACCCAGGTTGTCTGGAATTGGAATGTCGTTACGACAGGCGCAACAGGTTACAAATGGAGTGCGACAAATGATTATGCTACTGCAACAGATATGGGAACGGCTACGACCAAAACTCAGACAGGACTTACTGTTGGTAATACATATACGAGCTATGTTTGGTCTTACAACAGTTGCAGCCACTCCGCACCCACAGTTTTGTCCTGTTTTTTAATATATGTCGGCGCCTCTTATGGAGGTGGAATAGTGATCTATCTGGATGGTACAGGCCAGCATGGGGTGATTGTTGCCAACAGCGACCAGAGTACCGGGGCAGCGTGGGGTTGCCAGGGGACCAACATTACCGGAACATCCACTGCCATTGGCACGGGGCAGGCAAATACCACAGCGATACTTGCCGGTTGCATCACGGCAGGGATAGCAGCCCGAGTCTGCGACGACTATTCAGTAATAGTAGGTGGAATTAAATATGATGACTGGTATTTGCCATCGAAGGATGAGTTGAACCAGTTTTACGTGAACAGAATGTTGGTTGGCGGAAATTATTCATTCACCTACTGGAGTTCTTCTAATTATGATGCGACTTATAGCCATGCCCAGAACATCGGCACAGGTGGACAATTTATTGATTCGAAAAGCAAAAACACTTTTCATGTGCGTGCTGTCCGATCTTTTTAAAATGAATATTAAGGAAACGGTATCAGAAAGAGATTAAAAGAAAAATTATGAAAAACACCTACAACCTTATGAAAAGATACATTGTTTTTATCGTCCTTTCCCTGGTTTTACCAGTGATTATCTCGGCCCAGGGCATTTATAACAACGGGGGTAAGATCGTTATCGGATCGGGGGCTACTGTGTACCTGAACGGTAGTACGGGTAACCTGAAGAATGAGACCAATGTGGGGGATGGTGCGGTTCTCTTATCGGGAACACTCCGCCTTGGAGGCAATCTGACCAATAATGTTGCAGCAGCGGGTGTTTTTACCAGTCCGGCTACCGGCAGCGAAGTGATCTTTAACGGGTCAGCCGCTCAAACTATGGATGGAAGCAGCACAGCCGCTTTCAATTTCGACAAGCTGACACTGAACAACAGTAACGGATTAACGGTGGGAAGCAACGCGCTGGTAAATAACCTGCTCACATTTCAAAGTGGGATTATTACAACAGGTTCCAACGTCCTTACCATTGGTGCGTCAGGAACAGTTAGTGGCGCTGCTTCAACCAGCTATGTCAGCGGAAAACTGGCCCGGGTGATCTCAGCCACCGGTTCGGATATTGCCTTTCCACTTGGGAAAGGCGGGAACTACCGGCCATTATCTCTCAATTTTTCCACCTTAACCGGTACCAGCACTGTGCTCGCAGAACAGCTTGAATCACTATTGCCTGGCACGGCACCCACCAACGTAACCTTCTTCTCCGGCCGGTACTGGGTCATGAGCCAGACGGGTGGCAGTGATCTTGCGTTTACCCTTTCGCTTAACTCAGAAGGCTTTACAACGGGTGCCATTAAAAAGATGATCCAGGGTGACGGCTCCACCAACACCGATTACGATGTCAACTTTTCAAGTCCGAATTTCACTAATACAACACCCTTCAGCAGTTTTAGCAATTTTGGCATTGGAGAATATTGCGTTGGACAAGTCGTTCTGTTCGAAGCCATCGCTGCAAAGAC
>JBAXKJ010000075.1:0-9242 GCA_037137375.1 Prolixibacteraceae bacterium | reverse complement strand
AAGGATCCGTCTATGGTACCATTTGCGGTAAATCGATCGATCCTATTACCACGAAGACAGTAAGACTTGTGATTCAGGCTCAAAAGATTACCCAATTGGATATTTTCTAAGAAACTCACTTCAGGAAAAGATGGCAGCTACCCCAAATTTCTTACAGCATTTTCGTTGACCCGGTCGATGATCTTTATAATTTTACCCACCATTATTTCGTCAAAAACTCCGGTGATGCCCTGATCGTTGATATTGGTAAACGGAATTTCGAACAGCATCTCTTTGTCGATAGTTCCATTTTGGGTAAGGAAAATGATAATATTGTTGATAAATGTAATCTGATCAGCAGAAAGATTGCCTGACTGAATAAATTCTGAAAATAGCTGATTGGCAGCCAATATATCCAATCCCAAAAGACTACGGACAAATTTGCCCAATGGCATCTCACCATATTCTCTCCTGTAATCGGCCAGGGTACCCAGGTCACCTTCAAAAAGCATTTTTTCGAGAAGGTTCAACTCTTCATTTGTTATCTGTATATTGTTCCGGATCTTGTGAATGACCAGGTAATCTTTGTTGTTCCTGATAAAACGTTCAACCCTTTCGCGGTAACTTTTCAAGCTTTTGTAAGAGTGAAGAAGGTTTACCGTTTTTACCTGTTCTTCATTGAGTTCATCCTCAAAATAGGTATAAACGTTCTTTTTTTGTTCCTTGTCCAGGAATTTCATAAGATCGCGCAAATCCAACCGGACTTTCTCCAATTGTCTGCAAGATACCTCCTGCCAGAATTCATCTGTTTGCACCGTCCTTATCGTTTCTATTTGATGATGCACCGCTGGAATGTTTTTCTTCTTTTGGAGCAATCTACCAATTCCGGAAATCCTATGAATTAGACTGACCTGTTTGTTGTCGCTTAGCAGGATGGCCAGTTGCAGATTTAGGACAATGAGATCGAACCGTTTGGCCAGTTCATCATCATTTTCGGTAACAGCAGGAAGGTTGGAAAGGTGGTTGCAAATATCTGCGCGGTCACCCATATTCAAGTTTTCCCAACGCTCTCTTCTGGTGAAGGTGTTGACCAGCCTTAAATCCTTTCTTACCACAAATCGCTGTTGATCAAGAGTTGCAATTAGCTGATGCAATTCGTCGATGTACGAAGAAGCCAGGATCTGATCATCTTCTGTCGATTCCGGATTGGCACGCAATTGGAAGGAGATTTCTAGTTTAACTTCGAATATTTGCTGGGAGAGTGGTTTTGGAACAGTCTGTACTATTCCTTCCGGGAAAGCGTCAAAATATTCAAAATTCTCACAGAAATCCAATATCAAGAAATACTTTTTATGCTCCCCAGGAGCAAAAATATTTGGACACAACCGTGTTCCACGCCCTATCATCTGCCAAAATTTAGACACAGATTTTACCGGTTTAAAAAATACCAGGTTAACAACTCTCGGTGCGTCTACTCCAGTATCCATCATGTCGACAGATACTGCGATTTGAGGATCAGCCTCTTCATCGGGCAGACAGAAAACCTCCAGTAAATCTTGGGCTTTTGTCTCGTAGTTGTCAATGACCCGAAGAAATTTTCCGGAGTATTCCGGATAGTTGATGTTAAATCGCTTCTCGATGAAAGCAGCATGGTTGTGGTTTCGGGCAAAGATGATGCTTTTGCCTGTTTTATCGCCCCCTTCTGTCTTTTGACCGTTGACCATCAGGTAATCAAGTACCTTATCAACTGTATCCGCATTAAAAAGCCAGGAATTCAGTGCATTGCTATCGATCTCATCTGAAACATCACCGGTAGTGGGATCTCCAAATTTCAATTCGTATTCTGCCTTTTCAGAAACACTAAGATCGGCGTAGCGAACTCCTTCCCTTGGAAATTTAAGAGGTACTGACAATGATTTAGGTGGAACGAGATATTGGTCTGAAACTGCCTGATTTAATTCATAAGCAAAGGTGGGATTGTTGTCTTCAATTTCAAACAAAATATAGGTATTGCGGTCTACATCAGTTTTCGGTGTGGCAGTAAGCCCTACCAGCATGGCATCGAAATAGTCGAAGATAGCCTTGTATTTCTGGTAGACCGACCGGTGTGCTTCATCGATGATAATCAGATCGAAATGACCTGCACCATAAAATCGTCCGTTTTCACGTTTAAGACTGTCAATCTTGTTCATGATCGTAGGATAGGTCGAAAAGACCAGCCGGGTGCCATTGTCCTCCCGCTCTTTGGTCAGGTCGATGGCCGACAGATGTGGCAGATGCTCTTTGAAGGCATTCTTGGCCTGGGTTACCAGGGCATTGCGGTCGGCAAGGAAGAGGACACGCTTGACCCAGTTGCATTTGGTTAGCATATCAACGATAGCAGCCGAGACCCGTGTTTTCCCGCTGCCGGTTGCCATCACCAACAAGGCTTTACGGCTCTTCCCCTTCAGCAGATGATATTTCGTGGTAACCAAAGTTTCTGCAACTCTTTGAATAGCTTCGAGTTGATAAGGCCGCTCAACAATATCCGTGTTAACCTTAAAATTGCGAAGGTCCATACGCGATTTTCGCCGGTCTACCAGCAGCTGAAGTTCGTCTTTGGTATAAAAACCTGCGACTTCACGCTCAGGGTAGAAAGTATCGTCCCAGATATGGGTCTCGAAGCCATTGGTATAAAAGATCACTGGCCTTTGTCCGGAAATCTTCTCCAGACAATTGGCGTACAGCTCTGCCTGATGCTTACCTTTCCGGGCATCCGCACTCGTTTTTTTTGCTTCGATAACGGCAAGAGGCAAACCATTGTCGCCCCAAAGCACATAGTCGACGTACCCAATGCCGGTAGGATTAGTTATGACAGGCATACCGGAAATTTCAAATTCCAGTTCCCGGCCCATGCGCAGAATATCCCATCCTGCTTCCGCCAGAAGGCTATCGATGTAAATTTTACGGGTAACAGACTCGGGAATAAGTTCGGGTATTGCCTTGTTTACATCCTGGGCACCCAGCCGTTCTTTTTTGCGTTGCGAGATTTGCTCTCTTTCTTGCTCCAGCTGGAGTTTCAGCAATTCATTGGCATTGGCCAGTTCGGCTGTCCTTAAACGCTCTTGTTGAAGAGCTTCTGATTGTGCGGCCAACTCATCCATTCTGGCTTTTAGCTCCTGAATTCCCTTCTCTTTTTCGTCACCTGCCGGGATTAGCTTTTCGTCGAAGGCCGGAATGGCTTGATTTTCATCGCTGTAATAGTTATTCAGGAAGGAGAGGAACCGGAAAAGGCCTTTCAGGGATACAACTGAATCCTGTTTGTTGACCTTCTTTTCATGTGCCGCATTATTACCATTCAGCCGAATGACGTTGATCTCCTGAAACATGCGCGGACCGATGAGATTCCGGAAATTTTGCTCATGAATAAGGTTAGCGAGGGTGGTGTCGAATGGCAAGGTCAAATCTGCATCGTGATCATAAATCCAGTTCACAGAACTTTCCAACACACTGCGACAGAGAAATGCACCAATTTTTGGATTCGTAAAGGTATGCTTTTCAGCCTCCGCAGCATTGGTAAAAAAATCCGGAAATTCGTTTTGAAGGAATGCGAAGTTGCTCATAAGTTCGTCCGGTAGGTCAAGCGGTTAAGGCGGATGAAGTTATGGAGGAATTATGTAAAATGCAAGAGTAATTTTATAAACGGGGTATTTATTACGAGGTTAGGATCGATGGACCTGAAATAATAAAATTAATTTAAAACTATTTGAATATGTGACAAAATCTTATTATATTTATAAACACAAAATATTACTTCAATATCATTTATATTTGATTTAAATCACTGAAATAAATATGATTAATATCATTCATATTTCTGATGTGATTGAATATTGACAATTTTTTAAGGATCACAAAATATTCAGATTATTAAAATATTGATATATTTGTGACGAAAACGAAAGAAGAAAACGAAACGACTATGGAATTTGGGGCAATTGTTGGCAATAACATAAAGAGTTATCGCCAGAAATTTGGTTATTCACAAGATCATATTGCGAAATATTTAGAGATAGACAGAACGACTCTAAGCAAATATGAATCAGCGGAGAGGGAGATTTCCCTGCTCAACCTTACTAGACTTGCTGATCTTTTCGGTATTGAAATTGGCGATTTGATTGAAAAGGATTCTGTCAATAAAGAAGCAAACCTGGCGTTTGCTTTTCGAAGTGAAGGGATGGAAGAACAAGATATTAAAAGTATTGCATCGTTCCAAAAAGTGGTTAAAAACTACATCATGATAGTTCAGATTTCCAATGAGAAAAAATAGTTTGCTTTGGAACGAGATAGGAGAAAAGGCCTCTACTTTCAGGGGTCAAAATGGTTATGGGTCAACCGATCCCATTCAATTAAATAGTTTCTTGTTAAAGGCAAATATAATTACACTATTTAAACCGTTGTCAGAAAAATTTGGTGGAATGGCCATCAAAGCCGCCGGCGATTTCAATTTTATATTGGTCAATCAAAACCATAGTTTAGGGAAACAACATTTTACGATTGGACACGAGATTTATCATCTCTTTTGCCAGGAGAATTTCACCTCACAAAAATGTAATACCGGACTTTTTGATAAACAAGAAGATCCGGAAGAAAAGAAGGCTGATTTTTTTTCAGCATGTTTGTTGATGCCTGAAAATGGAATCATTCAGCTAATTCCTGATCTTGAAAAGAAAAATAGAAATCAGATTAGCACGGAAACTCTTTTCAGGATCCAGCAATATTATGGATTATCGGTCAATGCCGTCATTTATCGTTTATGCGAACTCGAATATGTGGATAAATCCTATTACGACAAATTCCGCACCGGTAAAATTAGTACAGCATTAAAGTTAGGTTATGACGAACATCTTTACAGACCTGGAAATGCTGATAAAGTTATAGGAGATTATGCCATGCGTGTTGACAAGTTGTATCAGGACGAAATAATTTCGGAATCACATTATTTGGAATTGCTCAATGCCATTAGTCTTGACCCACTTGCCCCCGTTGAAAATGACACAGAGTGAGAAAATCTTGATTCTCTTAGATGCGGATGTTGTGATACATCTGTTTAAAGCTGAAAGGATTAGCCTATTAAACGAACTTTATTCTGGCAGATTAAGAATGTTGGATGTAGTGCACTATGAATTGCTGAACAACAGAACGGTCAATAAAATAATAGAAAATCTATTTTTATTCAAACATGTTAAAGAAATAATTTTTCCTACGATTAGCAATCCTCCTCTATTCCAGGAATATGTCAAACTGAAATATGAGATTAAAGGCGATGGAGAGAGGGCCAGTTTGCTTTACTGTAAATACTTCAGGCAGATTATCGCGAGCAGCAATACAAGGGATATTGTTCCATTTTGCGAGACAAATAGTATCGCATATTTAACGACATTGGACATTTTCGCCGTAGCCGTCGATAGAGGAAAGATGTCGATTAAAGAAGTAGATGCTTGTATCAATTTGATAATCAATCAAAAGAGCTACCTGTGTTGTCACTCTCTGGAGGAGCACATCAAAAATCATTTTAAGAGAGAAAAATTGCTCTATTAGAAATCTCCACAACTAATAGTGCACGTGCCTGCTGGCTGTTTCAAAAATTCGATTTGGAGAAGATATGGAAAGGACTAATTTCAAGTAGGTTATATTTTACAATAAAAATAGCAGGAAAATATCAAAACTGCACTAAGTTTTTTCTAATTCTTAGATGAATCAAATGAGAGGTAATCAAGAGTCAAGTAGAGTCACCTTCGACCCCAGTTCAAGAATTCCCACGTTGCAATAGTCATGTTATCCTTTTCTGCAAGTTCCTTTACTGCAAGGACATAAGTCAAATAATCAGTCATATTATCTAATTGAGTCCAATCGACGAGTGGTAACTTAATTAACCTTTTTTGAATTTGTGATTTTACAATGCCATCCATCGGACAATGGCAAGGCTCCGGAATTTCGCCCATAGACCACATATACTTAAGGAAAAGGTTGATGATTTTTTGTGAAATACCTATTCGAAATCGACCTTCTTTAAGAACTGGTTTAAAATCATTTGAAAGCGAATCGGCAAGACTCGCAATCTTAAATAAATGATCCTCCTCATTAACTCCATTTTCTTGAATTTCGGAAAGATAAGTACTTAAAAAATCAAAAACAGTTGTTTTGAGGTTGCTGGTATTGTCGGGTTGAAATCTGATCTCCCTTAGATTGGTAAAGGCCTCTGGCAACTTGTTATAGACAGGGTAATGCTTGTTACGGGTTTGCACACCAGCCTGATAAGACATTAACATGCACTCTTGTATGATGAACTGTTTCTTTTCGAAGTCGTTTAGTTTTTCCATATCACAAAACCTTTTTTTGTTAAAAATGACTATACACTAGCTGTCTAACTCCCCTTTGAACGCCTTTTGCAACAGACTGTTAAACAGGGTTTCAGATTTTTGGAGGGCGGCGAGGGCTTGCTGCTTCTGTGCTTCGATAAGCTGGATGCGGTTGGCGAATTGGGTTTGGAGGGTGAAGGGGGGAACTGGGACAGGAAATGTTCTCATAGTTTTTAATGAAACATTCTGGATTGTAGTTCCCGTAGAATTTTGAGCTGCATAATTTAGAAAATAGGAATTCGAAATTAGGCAATACAAAAAGATTGAATTAATCCTATTTTTCTTTGTATTAAAATAGCATGTACTTTTACCAAGAATTATTTTTTCACCATTGTAAAATGCTACTTTCCCCAACGTACCATTGATTGAAACCAGTAAAGTAGTTTCATTTAAAACTTTTTTGTACTTCAAAAATTCAGATTCATCTACCCTTTTTGTTGTCTCAAAGACAACTATTTTCCCATTATTGAGATTGTTCCCATTTATAAAATAATAATCACCTTTTTCGGAGTAGATCGGAGTACCATGGAGTCCATCACCAAGAGTTGTTACTAAATTATTTAGTTTTTCGTATTGCCATCCTTTTTCATTCCTCACCGGGTCCCCAAACATCTCTAAAAACAGCGACTTCGCCAGCTGGTCATACTTCGCAACCAATGTTTTGGTCTTTTGCCGGTACAAATCGGCGGTATCCAAAATAGCGGCGATACGTTTTTGGGTGGGGAGAGGGGGATATGGTAACGAGATAATTGCTAATTCTTTTGATCTTATTCCAAGTGCAGTGCTTCCTGTAGCCCTTTTGTTCAATTCATTTTGAAAAATATAACTCAGCATATACCATTTATAGTAAGAAGTATCGCAAGATATTTTAGGAGATAGACATATAACTCTTTGGGCAACAACAACTTTATCATAGTATGGAAGAATGGCAACATTACCAAGTGGAGCTTCTGTTGTAAATAAGATATCTCCTGTTTTCGGAGTACCTCGACCAATCCAATCTTTATATTGGTTTTCATCCAAATACTCTTTAGGATTAATATTTATATACCCTTGTTTAATATTTTTAGCAGTTAATAATGGAATGCCTGTTTCTCTTTTATCTGGTGATTGTCCTCTACAATCGATAAAATTGAATATCTCTTTAACCTCTAACATTTTCATCCTAGCAGTTCCTCCAATTTTTTCAGTGCTTCGGCGCGTTCGGCATCGAGTTGGCGGATATCATGTAAAATAGCAGCCGGAGTTTCGTATTCAACCTCCCGGTGCTCAACCTCTTTATACCGGTTGATGCTCAGGTCCCAATCGTTGGACTTGATCTCCACAAATGGAACCAAAAACGACTTCTCGGTCCTCGCATTCGTTCCCTCGTCCAAGTCGTTCCCTTCGTTTCCTCCAACAGAGTGCCACCGCTCAATAATATCAGAAATATCATTAGCAGCAATGGGGTTACGCTTGTCGTCGAGCGAAAAGCCATCAGCTTGCATATCGTAAAACCACACCCGATCTGTCCCGCCAGAATTGGTTTTGGTAAAGAGGAGAATGGCGGTGCTTACCCCGGCATAAGGTTTGAAAACGCCACTGGGCATCGAAATAACGGCCTGCAACTGCTGGTTTTCAACCAGCTCCTGCCGAATCTGTTTGTGCGCGTTCGAAGAGCCGAACATCACGCCATCGGGCACGATCACGGCACAACGGCCTCCGGTTTTCAGGGCTCGAAGGATTAGTCCGAGGAAGAGCAGTTCGGTCTTTTTGGTTTTCACCCGTTTCAGGATACCACTTTCGACCGAGTTGTAATCAAGGCTCCCTTTGAACGGAGGATTGGCCAATATCAGCGAAAACTGGTCAGTCATGCCAATATTAGATTCACTCAGCGCATCCTTGCTCACCAGATTAGGATGTTCTATACCATGCAACTGCAGGTTCATGGCCGCGATGCGCATCATGGTGGCATCGAACTCTGCACCGGTAAACATTTTGGTATTGTAATGATCCCGGAAGGCATGGTCCATAAACCAGTCAGGATGATATTGATGGATGTATTCACCTGCCGCCACCAGAAATCCTGCTGTTCCACAGGCTGGGTCACAAATAGTATCATCTTTCTGCGGTTTCACTAACTCCACCATCATTTTGATGATGTGGCGCGGGGTTCGAAACTGTCCGTTGGTGCCCGAGGTGGCAATTTTTGAGAGCAGGTATTCGTAGAGGTCGCCCTTCGTGTCGCGGTCCTCCATTTTAATTTTGTCGATCTGCTGAACCACCATGTCCAACAGTCTTGGAGTCGGGATCATGAAAGTGGCCCCTTTCATAAATCCGGCAAAGATGGAACCTTTGGCCCCCACATTCTTCATAAAGTCGAACACGCCGTTCTCCTTCTGAAAAAGCCTGTACATGGTTTCAGGGTCGCAGTTGCGGAAGCTGCTCCAACGCAATGGCTTCTCCTCATCTGTATAGACAGGATCCTTGATGGCGATGCCGACAAGATGTGCCTGTTTCTCCTTGGTCAGCTGAATTTCGTCGAGTCGGCGGATAAAGAGCAGGTAGGTAAACTGTTCTATCACCGTAAGCGGATTGGCGATGCCGCCAGTCCAGAAGTCGGTCCATATCTTGTCTATCTGTGATTTAAGTTCGCCTGTGAGCATAGGTGGTGGGGTATATATTCTGAGCGCTAAGATAGGCTTTTTTCACACAGAACTTTGCCATTTGTTACTTCTAACGCTCAACGAAATGATCCAAGATCCCGAGCGATATCCCCTTTTCAGAAACGTTTCCGAAAATAAAAACGTTTCCGAAAACGTTTCCGAGAATAATTTAATGCAATAAGATAGCAACAAGGGCAGATGGTATTAAATTTAAAGA
>JBAXKJ010000074.1:0-9573 GCA_037137375.1 Prolixibacteraceae bacterium | reverse complement strand
GGTGGTATTGGCCATTATTTTCTGTTTTGTTAATCGTCAGGATTGCAAATCCTGATGAGCGTAAAATTAATCATCAGGATTGCAAATCCTGACAAGCATAATTTAGCCTCCGGATTGCAAATCCGGAGGAGCGAAAGATGAAGGCAAATCCGGAGGAGCGGGAGGCGATTTTTCGGGAAAGAGTGTGAAGATACCTGCTTCTGTTGCGGGACAAATTCCCCGTTCGGTTATGAGTCCGGTGACATACCTCGAAGGTGTCACATCGAACCCGTAATTAGCCACGGGTGAAGATGGATTAATAATGTTCACCTTACCAGGAATCCCATTTTCCATCAATCCCTCCATCCAGGTTACTTCTTCCCCACCCCGCTGCTCAATCGGAATTTCGAGAACACCGTCCTTCATGGTAAAATCTATTGAGGAGGATGGCAGCGCCACGTAGAAGGGTACCTGATTATCGAAAGCAGCGAGCGCCTTGAGGTAGGTGCCGATCTTGTTGGCCACATCGCCCCGTGAGGTTGTCCGGTCGCTGCCGACCAGACAGAGATCCACCATGCCGTGCTGCATCAGATGTCCACCGGCATTGTCCGGAATGACAGTATGCGGAACCCCCTCCTGTGCCAATTCCCAGGCGGTGAGCCGGGCGCCCTGGTTGCGCGGTCGGGTCTCGTCCACCCAAACATGCAAAGGAATATTCTTCTGGAAAGCCTTGTAGATGGGTGCAGTAGCCGTGCCCCAGTCGATGCAGGCGAGCCAACCGGCGTTGCAATGGGTGAGGATGTTGACGGGCTGTCCACTTTTCGCAAAACTGATCTTTTCGATGAGTTCGCATCCAAAATTGCCGATTGCTTCTGACCATTCGATCTCTCTAAGTTTCTGTCGACCAGCCGTTTTGAAGGCCAAATCAACAGCCTGGTTCAGGGAAGTGCAATAAGCCAACGCAGCTATCATTTCATCGATTAGCAAAGCCAGATTCACGGCGGTCGGTCGGGCAGATTTCAGGTAATCGGCGGCTTGCTGCAATTCTTCCTTCCAGTTCTCTTCACTGAGGCTGATCAGGGAGAGGTAAATCCCAAAGGCACCCGTGACACCGATCAACGGAGCACCCCGGACAGTCATGTTTTGGATGGCCTCGAAAGCATCGGCTGCTGTCTGCAAATCAACCACCTTGAATTCGAAAGGCAGCAGACGCTGATCGATCACCTGAATTACTTGCGTATTCTCAGGATGCACCCAGATGGTATGGAAATCTTTTCCGTTGACCCTCATTTGATTATGTTAATTAGACCATGGTTGCCTTTGTAAAACCAAGAGAGGCTATCTCAATATTTTGAAACAGCCCCTCCGATTTTGCTGTTACAAATAATTATTCCTTGCTGAACGCGGCATCGAAGGCTAAAGTGCTAGGTGAAAAGTCGATTCTTTTCACGAAGGCACAAGATTCGGCGGCACCCATCTCGCGGTCCATGCCACTGTCTTCCCATTCGACAGATAATGGTCCGTTGTAGCTGATGTCGTTCAAAGCACGGATGATATTCTCGAAGTTGATGCGGCCACGGCCGACGCTTCTGAAATTCCAGTACCTGCGGCTGTCGCCGAATTCGAGGTGTCCGCCGAAGACACCGGAAGTACCCGGATATTCATTCCACGAAACATCTTTCATGTGCACGTGGAAGATCCTTTCGCCGAAGACGTAGATGAACTTGGTGTAGTCGACACCCTGGTAGCCAAAATGGCTCGGGTCGAAATTGAAGCCAAAGGCAGGATGATTATCCACTGCAAGCAGCGCGCGACGGGCAGTCTCGATATCGAAGGCGATCTCGGTAGGGTGCACTTCGAGTGCATATTTCACGCCGATTTTCTGGTATTCGTCGAGGATTGGTTTCCATCGTTTGGCGAAATCATCATATCCTGCTTGTACCATCTCCTGGGAGACGGCCGGGAAGGAATAGTTCAGGTGCCAGATGGAGCTGCCGGTGAAACCGTTGACCACCTTCAATCCGAGACGCTTGGCAACTTTTCCGGTCTCAATCACCTCTGCGGCAGCACGCTGACGGATGCCTTCGGGATTACCATCACCCCAGATGGCATCGGAAAGCATCCCTCTGTGCCGGACATCCGGATTGTCGCAGACTGCTTGTCCGACGAGGTGCGTGGAGATCGCGAACAGTTTCAGGTTGTATTTTTTCAGCAAGGCCAGTTTGGCATCGCAATAGGCCTGGTCTGCCTTTTCAACCTCGATATGGTCGCCCCAGCAGGCTAGTTCTAGTCCGTCGTAACCGAAGGCGACGGCTTTTTTGCAAACTTCTTCGAGGGTCAGGTCGGCCCATTGGCCGGTAAATAATGTGACATTTCGTTTCATAATATAATAATTGGAAAATGAGAAAATGAGAAAATGGGAAAATGGGAAGATGAGAAGATGGGAAGATGAGAAGATGTGAAAGTGTGAAAATGAGAAGATGAGAAGATGGGAAGATGATCGATATAGCGGATTTATTAAAATTTTACCCATTTAGTTGTATCATCGTAACCGGCTTTGACGACAGCATCAATAAACATCATGCCGCGGATGCCATCTTCGACGGTCGGGAAGTCGAGCCATTCGGCTTTTGGTGTCTGACCGTTCAGTTTGGCACGCAGGGTCAGGGAGAAGTTGCGGTAGATGTTGGCGAAAGCCTCTAGGTAACCTTCGGGATGACCGCCCGGGGTGCGGGTGTTGTGTTTGGCGATGTCGCTCATGTAACCATTGCCAACCCTGACAATCTCGGTAGGCCGGTCGCTCCATTTTACGAGCAAGGTATTGGGTTCGTGCTGGTGCCATTCGATGCCACCCTTCTCGCCGTAAACCCTTATTTTCAAGGAGTTCTCTTCGCCCGCGGCTATTTGAGAAGCCATCAGCACACCACGTGCACCGTTTTCGAAACGAAGCAATGCGGCACCGTCATCGTCGAGGAGCCTTCCGGGTACGAAGACATTCAGTTCGGCACAGAGCTCAACGGTCTTGAGTCCGGTGATATATTCAGCCAGGTGATGTGCGTGGGTGCCGATATCGCCCATGCAACCGGCTTTACCGGAGCGTTTCGGATCGGTTCTCCAGGAGGCTTGGGCATTGCCGGTATCTTCGGCTTTGGTGGAGAGCCATCCCTGCGGATATTCGACGTATACTTTTCTGATCTTGCCGAAATCGCCCCTGGCGACGCGAAGTTTTGCCTCTTTGACGGCGGGATAGCCGGAGTAGGTATGGGTCAAAGCCAGGATAGCGCCGGTCTCAGCGATTTTGGCTTTCAGTTGAAGGGCCTCCTCGAGGGTGAAGGTGATCGGCTTATCGATGACGACATGAAATCCTTTTTCGAGTGCCATGATGGCCGGTCCGAAGTGGGCGAAATTGGGTGTAACGATGGTCACAAAGTCCATCTTTTCACCTTCAGGAAGGAGAATTTCTTTTTCGAACATTTCCTGGTAAGTCTTGTAGATCCTGCTTTCCGGCAGAAAATAGGATAATCCGGAACTATGTGAAATTGCTGGATCGATGCTGAAACATCCGCAAACCAGTTCGATCTGGTTGTCCATTAAAGCAGCTAAACGGTGGATGGCGCCGATGAAAGCATCGCTGCCACCGCCGACCATGCCCATGCGTAATTTTCGATTCATACTATATAGATTTGAATTAATTTTGGGGAATAAAGTTATAAAAATCCTTTGGTTTTCTAAGGATTTTCTATTTTTGGACGATGAAAAAATTGAAGCTAACCCTGACTATAATTACCGCATTATTTTTTTTATGGCTGCTCATCGGGCTTATTCTCTGGGTCAATGTAAAGATTACCAACTGGAGAAGATTGAGCGAGATTGAGAATGTTTCTGAAAACAGCTACCGGGTTTTTAGCAAGTTTATCGATGATATTGAGGCGGAGACAGAGTGGAATGTTGTGATAATAAGCGGATTGAGATCCAAAGAAAGGCAAAAAGAGTTGCTTCGTGAGAATTCCAAGAATGCTTCAGCCGAGAAAAGCCGGCATGTACTGGGCCGGGCCATCGACATCAATCTATACCGGAAAAACTGGCTTTGGCGGGTATGGCTGAAGAAATACAATGCCAAGAAGGACTGGCGAAGCACGGGAGTCGTCAAAATTTCCGATCGTTATGGATTACTTTGGGGCGGAACCTACCACAGCTACCACGATCCGGTTCATTTCGAAATTAAATAAGAGAGACCGTCCCTGTTGACCGTAGACGTTTGCCCTGAATTGCATAAGCTCTAATATTCAAGCCGTAGACAGACCATTTTATGTTAAAAAATGGTTATTATTGTTGTTAGAAAAAAATCAAATGTCTGAATGAAATGTTCGAATAAGTACATTTCACCTTGTCACTTTTTGCCTGAATCACAGAATTGAGACCATACAGAAAAAATAGATTATAATACTAACCTATTTGCTTTTACAATTATGAATAAAACGAGTACTATTTTAACTGACAGGAGTTCAGGAAAGCTGCTGCTCCTTGTTATGATGCTGGTTACCCAGGTATTTTTGGTTGGGAAAGTTTTTGCCCAAAAGCCTGCCAACAGCAACTATGCCTCTTTGAAAGGTGTTGTAACTGAAAAAGGATCTCCTTCCAAACCGGTTGAATTTGCTGTTATTCAGGTTTTACCACAAGGCTCAGTTTCCGGAACGAATACGGAAGGTGCCTTCAATTTTGATCGGCTGAATCCTGGTAAGGTGAATGTTAAAATCCAGTCGCTTGGGATGGAGGTCATTGATACGACCCTGGTATTGGTTGCCGGGAAGGTTTCGGATGTAAGATTTCACATGAATGTAAGTACTTTCAAGTTGAACGAAGTAGTTGTAGTGGCCAAGGAAAGTAAGGCAGGACAGGCAACTGCGTCGAATATTTCACGACAGGCAATGGACCACGTGCAAGCCAGTTCGCTGACCGACCTGTTACAGTTGTTGCCCGGCGGACAGATTGCCAACCCAAGTCTTACCACAGCCAAAACATTTAACATCAGAAATATTGGCACGGGCGCCAGCGATATGAATGCGCTTGGCACGGCGATATATGTAGATGGCTCGCCACTCTCCAATAACTCAAATCTACAGACCTTGTCTCCAGCAATTTCCGGTTCCGGATCCGTCATTGGCGGTGGAGCTTCCCCGAATTCGGGTATTGATATCAGATCAATTTCTACCGACAACATTGAATCGGTGGAGGTAATTCGTGGTATTCCATCCGTTGAATACGGTGATCTTACCTCTGGTGCGGTCATCATCAAATCAAAAGCAGGAATCGAACCCCTCAGCATTCGTTTTAAGACAGATCCGAGAATCTATCAGGTGTCTGCCGGAAAAGGTTTTAGCCTTGGAAAGAATGCGGGTAACTTGAATGTCAGCGGCGATTATGCCTATAGCGTGACGGAACCAACCGAAGCCTATACCTATTACCAAAGGGCTACCGCGAAACTGCTGTATTCCAATACTTTTAAACAATGGAGGACCAACACTTCGTTCGATTTCTCTTTGGGAAAAGATACCCGCGAAAAAAACCCGGATGATTTGAGGACCCAGTCGGCTTCGGGGGCAAAGGACGTCGGACTGAGATTGAACACCAACGGGACCATCAACATTGACAAAGGATGGTTGAACAACATCAAGTACACTGTTTCAGGAAATTACACCGACAAGCATGCTTACTCGGAAGAGTTGCTGGGGAATGCTTTTGCAGCCTATTCCATGTCAAGAACCAATGGCGCAGTTTTAAGCAACAAACCCGGACAAAAAGTATTCGATGCAACCGGACGCGAATTAACCAATATTCCGTCCAGTGAATCCTCTTATTATGCAACCTATCTTCCGAATGAATATTTCAGCAGGTATGATATTTATGGGAAAGAGGTAAACCTTTTCGCGAAAGCCAATGCAAATTTCTCCAAAAAAGTAGGGAACGTCAATCACCGGATCGTTCTGGGGGTCGATTTTAAGACTGACGGAAACCTGGGAGATGGAAAGGTATATGACCTGAAGAATCCTCCTTATCGTTCGGTAAGCAGTGAAAATTCATCCTCCCGTCCTAGAAAATATTCAGATATTCCTTTTGTAACACAGTTAGGTCTGTATGCGGAGGAGAACCTGAACTGGTCTATCGGAGAGCGGGACATCAATCTGCAGGCAGGTGCAAGGTACGATAACATTGCCGGCAGAAGCATCCTGGCTCCCAGAATCAATGCTTCATTCGACCTAATTCCTCAAAAACTGACCCTGAGAGGAGGTTTCGGTGTTACTGCTAAAGCCCCAACCACGCTGTACTTAAATCCGGAAAATGCTTATTTCGACTTTGTTCATTTTAACAACCTAAACAGTTCTACCGTTCCGGCAGCAGAGCAGTTACTGCTTGCTTCAACCAAAGTCTATAACACTGAAAATAGTGATTTAAAGGTCGCATCCAATCAAAAAAGCGAACTTGGATTGAGCTTTAAACTGAACAAGATGCGGTTTTCCGTAACCGGATTCAACGAAGATTTGAAAAACGGATTTAGTTTTGGAACTGAATTTAAGCTGGTTGATTATGTGCAATACCAGATTGCCAAAGCAAATCCCGGTGCCATTCCGACCCTTTCAGAAAAGAGCAACAGCAAGGTATTTATCGGTTATGCGACCCCACAGAACAACAAAAGATCTATCAACAAGGGTGTTGAATTTGATTTTGACCTCGGAAGGTTTGACGCCATTCGTACTGCCTTCGTGTTAAACGGAGCACTCATGAGATCTACCAACTGGTCAGATGCTCCATCTTACAGTACGGCAAAGAACCTCAACAGCCTTGAGCGAAACATCGGGGTTTATGAAAACGGCAGTACCAAGGAAGAGCGGCAAAGATTTACAACCACACTTCGTGCCACCCACAATATTCCATCTATTGGTTTTGTTATCACCCTGACCACGCAGGTCAACTGGAATTACAAACAATGGAGCACCATTGGCAACGACTCAACTTTTGTCTCTTATATTTCGAGGAAGGATGGATTGATTCATCCGTTTAACCTTTCGTTGAAGAGCGATCCAGAGTTTGCCTATCTGTTTAGCACCAAGGATCCACGCAGATTTATTGCAGAAGACTGGTTCCCTACCGTCTTGTTCAATCTCTATCTGACCAAGGAAATTGGAAGCATGTTAAGGGCTTCTTTCTTCGCCAATAACATGTTCCAGAGCAAACCACTTTACGAAAGCAAGCGTACACCGGGCTCCTTTACTGTGATCAACGATGGCATTCCATTGTATTTTGGGTTTGAATTGGCTCTATTAATCAAGTAATACAACCACTTATTACCATGAGAAAACATATTATATTTTTCTTCGGAGTGCTCGCCGCACTTTTTCTGTTCAGTTCATGTGGACAGTTTCAGGAAGTTAGCAATGTGCAGAAGGTGGAATCACTCAATGCAATTGTAAAATTGAACCTCAATATTGGGACTGCACCCACTCCAACTTCCTTCAAACTAAAATTGGTCAATTATGCCGAAAGATATGAGATCAATACGACCATAAGTGCTTCCGGAACCGCAAACGTAGGAGCCATTATTCCCGGTATTTATACAGCCACAGCTTCCGCCGAAGTCAGTTTCAACGGCTTTACCTACAATTACAGCGGAAACGTTGTTAACATAGATATCGTGGATAACAACAAGCAAATCAACCTTGAAGTTGGCGCTTCCAAATCAGGTGCCCTTGTGATGAAGGAACTCTTTTATTGCGGATCCAAAACCCCCACTGGAGGCTCCTATTTCAGGGACCAGTTTTATGAAATCTACAACAACAGCGAAAAAGTCCAGAATGTCAAAGGACTCTGTATTGCAATTCTAAATCCGCTGACGGCCACTGCCAACTTGCCTGTTTGGCCCGGCGCGGACGCCGCAAACTTTGTCTATGCCTCCACGATCTGGCAGGTTCCGGTCAACAAAGACTATTTGCTCAATCCAGGAGAATCGGTCATCATTGCACAAATGGCCGATGACCACCGGAAGGCTAACCTGAATCCAAGTTCACCGGTCAATTTGTTGTCTGCTGAATTTGAAACTTTGGTGGCAACCACTTCTTTGATTAGCGACAATCCGGCAATTAACATGACGATGGCGTTTTGGCCTTCTCCTACGCCACAATGGTTAACGACTGTTTTTGGAGGTGCATTTGTTATTTATTTCCCTTCTCAGCCGATCGATCCAAACAATACTGTTAGTCCGATAGGGCAAACAACCAAAAATTACAAGATCAGCAATGAGGAGGTCGTTGATGCGGTTGAGCTGGTTGGAAATTCCAATCAGGTCCAGCTCAAGAGAATGCCTGCAGTTTTGGATGCCGGTGCGGCTACCGTTGGTGGCACTTATCTTGGGGTCAGTGTGGCCAGAAAAGTAAAAAGCACACTCAGTGACGGGAGGGTCATCTTGTTCGATACGAACAACAGCTCAGATGATTTTGAAGTGAAGGATCCTCCGGTGATCAGAAGATACGGTGCCAAGGCACCCTCATGGAATACTTGGAAATAATGGTTAATGCTAATATAATTGAGCAATGAGAAAACTAAAAAATATTTATGGGTTCGTATTGATCATTTTGATGCTGTTCATCTCGCACAAGATCAATGCCCAGGATAACAAGTCAAACTTGTCTAACCCAGCATCCCTTGAGTTATTGAAAACAAAATCACTGTGGTTCAACTCAAGCAATGGTGCCGGTCTGGTACTCGATAAGATCACTGATTACAATGACATTCAGATCAATTACGATCTGAAAAATGGTGACTTCAAGCGGAAATTTGAGGGTGGGAAGGAACGACGTGTTGGTGTATCCACGGAAGGAGGCCTTAACATCGGTGGAGGATATGTGTGGGGAAGCTTTGCCTTCAACAATGAAAAACAAATCGGAACCCTATTCAACACGACCATGTTGGACCCGACACGCGGAATACCCTATTTGACCGTCGATAAAAACCTCAGTGACTGGAACAAACAGGATTACAACCTGCACATGAAAGTCTCCTCCAAATTACTCTGGAATGCGTTTCATTTTGGTTTGGAAGGTCAATACCTTACAAAAACTGGCGCCAAACAAGTAGATCCTCGCTCGGATGCCGATTACTATTCTATTTCGGTAAAGCCGGGAGTGGTAGCCATTTTGAGGAATCATTCCTTCGGATTGAATTTTGAATATGAACGGCTTAACCAGGAGGTTTATACGACAAACAGCAACAACCAGGCCAATCAGGATGTGTATGTGATGAGAGGACTGGGAAATTTCTATTCGGCAGTTGTTGGGGGACTACAGTCACTCAGCAAGTTTGTATACAACGGGAACAAAGTGGGTGGAGCCTTCCAATATTCGTTGGCAGGAGAATCACTCAAATTGTTGTTTGATGGAAATTACAGTTACAGGGTAGAGGATGTCATCAGTTCTCAATCCAAACCAAAAAATGAAGGAACGATCAAAGAAGACCACTACGGGGGCAATCTGCAACTCCTTACTTTAGGCAAAAACATCAGTAAACTGGAGTTGTCCTATTCCGACAATAAAATAAGCGGGA
>JBAXKJ010000073.1:0-10185 GCA_037137375.1 Prolixibacteraceae bacterium | reverse complement strand
ATGTCTCCGGAGCCTACGGATCCAACACGGTAGATAAGATCAAGAATAAAAGCATTGCAACGCTTACTGCAGGATTCTTTAAATATGATGGATCCGGATTCGTTTTTGATTCCAATACTTATCTGACCTCCCTGGCCCACAACCTGGCGGGTGATGTGTCAGGAGCGTATGGATCCAATACGGTAGATAAGATCAAGAATAAAAGCATCGCTTCTCTCACCGCAGGATTCTTCAAATACGATGGATCCGGATTCGTTTTTGATTCCAACACTTATTTAACCTCCCTGGCCCATAACCTGTCCGGCGATGTATCCGGAGCCTACGGATCCAACACGGTAGATAAAATCAAGAATAAAAGCATCGCCACGCTTACTGCTGGATTTTTAAAGTACGATGGATCTGGATTCGTATTCGACTCATCCACCTACCAGCCTATTGGTACTAATCTTCATGCCAATTATTTGCCTTATTGGAACGGAACAGAATTGACTGATTCAGGAGCATACTGGGAAGAAACAGAATATGGTCTCTCCACGTTGCTTCCGGGAAGATTATTGGAATTATCCACTTCCGATAATTACCAACTGCGCGTTGGAAGTGGATCAGTTAATCCACTGCATACCTATGATATAGGTAGAAGTTCTGTAACCGGTCATTTGACCTTTTACGGAAATCAATCAGGGTATGTTGGTTATGTTTTTGACGGAATCAATGGGCAGTCATTACACCTGGACAATGTAATGGCGACTTTTGCCGGTGGATTAACCGCAACATTTGCAGCTGCAGCAACCAGTACTGATAAGTACCTTGTTTCAGATAGCGGAGTGGTTAAATATCGAACCGCATCTCAATTATTGAGCGACGTTGGACTTACCGCAACAGGAGCACTCTATGGGACCGGAACATCCTTTTCAGGAGTCGCCCTGGGTGCAGGTCAGGTAATGCGCCGAAATCTTAACAATACAGCCTATGAGGCATTTACCCCAGGTGGCACCATTCCTTCTGGTAGTGTAGCCGGACAGTTATTGTGGTGGGATAACGACAATACCGCATGGAAAGTAACCAATACTTCGTATCTGAAATATATTGACGCGGATGGGAAATTGGTTTTTGGATCTGTCCTCATAGGCGCTGGGATTAGTGTGCAGCACTTTGTCGACTACGGATCCTCCGGTGCAAGGTTATATGGGTTATCTCTTACAAGAGGAGCATATCAAAAGGCCAATTATCCTACAACTAATCTTCTAAAGCGCCCTGATGTTTATGGCTACGAAAGCGCCGCGTATGGCAATCGTCTTGCCATTGGTCGCAATGGGTATATCACAGATATTGTAATTGGAGACGGCTCCGGAACTCTGGCAGATGATGGGAACGGACTGGCAAATGCATATATTCAATTCCCGGCCTATGCTGCTGGGGTCGCATTATTCTCCTCTACGGGATTAATATCTTCACTGGCCACGGTTGGCGGAGGTAGTCGTTTCTTAAGGGAGGACGGGAGTTGGGCAGCAGCATCAGGTGGTTCAATGGTTTATCCTGGAGCGGGGATACCTATATCAACCGGATCCGGTTGGGGCAGTTCGATAACGAATAATTCAACAAACTGGAATTCGGCTTATAGTGACAGAATGAAATGGGATGGGGGAAGTTCCGGGCTGGTTGCAGCAACGGGAAGATCCTCGTTGGGTCTTTATGCAGAATGGACAGGGACGCTCGCGCAATACAATGCGATAACATCAAAAGATGCTAACACTATATATTTTATTCAGGAATGATAAAAGTAGGAACATCGACGTTTAACCAAAAGAGAATTACCATTGGAACCACTGAAATTGCCAAGGTTTACATTGGTACCAGCCTTGTTTGGACAAAACAAAGCTATCCTGTGGTTCCATCCGGATATGGTAAACTTTATAATTGGTATGCCGCAAACGATTCCAGAAATATCGCTGCCTTAGGATGGCATGTCCCTTCCCCATCAGATTGGGCCATTCTTCGAAATGTTGCTATTTCTCAATCCGGCTGGGCTAATTGCGAAGCAGGCCCGCTGGTTGATCCCACAAAATGGTCTGTCGGTAGTTGGTTAAATACTCACGGCACAAATTCGACCGGATTTTCGGCATTGCCAAGTGGATATAATTTTGGGTCTGGTGGTTGTAGTGGCTTTGGTGTAACCTGTTATATATGGCTCACAGGTGCAGAGAATGGGACCTGGCCTTATTATGTCAATATGTCTGTTAATAATACTTATCCAAACGCTGAGGTATGGTCTAATACGTATAAGTATATGGGTGCCACGATTCGATTGGTTAAAGATTCAACTACCAAATCCAATGGTCAAACGGGTACCTATACCGGTAATGATGGAAAAACATACAATACTATTTGCATTGGGACCCAGGAGTGGCTATCTGTAAATCTGCGTGAAACGAAATATCGAAACCTGAGTGATATTCCAAATGTAACGGATCCTTCTTCGTGGTCAGCCCTAACATCGGGAGCTTATTCCTGGTATGATAATAATCCGGGCTATGAATAAAGTTGTACGGCATAGAGAATTGCATCAATATTTACGATTTAAAACACATAATTATGGGACTAATTATTAGCAGAGGGACCTCCAGATCCGTAGCATGGTACGGAGTGGAATTCGATTTAACGGCATCCACACCAGAGGCCGTAAGAACAGGGGATTTGGCGCTGCATATAAGCCAGCCAATTGCTTCCTTGATGCGCCGGTGTACCCTGAACAATAATGGAACGGTCAACTATTATCTTGGAGCGAGTAATTCGCTAAAAAAAGAGAATGGATCAACCGATGCCACGCTCACCGGTGCAGATGGCCAGTTTATGGTCGAAATCCCTGAACATTATTTCAGGGAAGAATTTACCGCGACAAAGCAAAAATGGGCATTCTCCCTTTCATGGATACCGGGATCAATTCTGATCCCCAAACACTATGTGAGTGCCGGAGAGGCAAATTTGCAGAGGTCCACTAGTAAGCTTTCCTGTGTAATCAATGCCGCTACAGATTATCGCGGTGGCGATAACACTTCAGGCTGGGACGGTGGTAGCTATTCTTTGCTTGGAAGGCCGGTAACATCAATCTCACGCACAACCTTTCGCACGTATGCGGCTAATCGTGGCGCCGGGTGGATCCTGGAAAATCCTATAGCCTATAATGCCTGGAGAAGATTGCTGTATGCTGAGTATGCTTCCAGAAATATACAGCAGGCTTACACCGCCACCCCAACTGTTGAAGGTTACCGCCAGGGCGGATTAGGTCCGGGGGTAACTGCGGCAACTGGATGTGGCGCTAATTCATATAATCCATTTATCGCCATTGGGGTAACGGCCTCCTTGGGAAACGCCACGGGTTACGTTTCTGTTTCCAATGATTTTGGAACACATCAGGTTCCATCTTATAGGGGAATTGAGAACCCATTTGGCCACATCTGGAAATGGTTGGATGGATATAATATGAATATCCAAACAGATGGCGGTGGAGGCAAATCATTGCTATACTTCCGCAATGAAACCACTGGACTAGCCGATGACACTGCAACGGGCTATACACTTGCCGGAGAAATGGGCAGAGCTGCAGGTTATGTCAACAGTATGCTACCTGGACATTTATTTCCTACCTTAGCGGGCGGAAGCGGTTCAGGATCGACCACGCTTTGGTGTGACTATTTCTACACTGATCCCGTGGGTGCTAGTGGCTGGCGCGCTCCTATCGTGGGCGGCTCTGCGGATAATGGTGCGGCTGCGGGTCCCGTGTACGTGTATACGGATTACGCTGCTTCGAATTCGGATACGTATCTCGGTTCGCGGCTGTGCTTTTTGGGTGCGTAGCACCCCGAGCCTGGGCGAAAAATGAGTTGCATCAATAGGGTGCGTGAGCACCCCGAACGGTTTTTTGAAATTATTAAGGTTGTGATCTCCGGCGCGCTCCTATCGTGGGCGGCAATGCGAATAATGGTGCGAATGCAGGTCCCGTGAACGTGAATACGAATTACGCTGCTTCGAATACGAATACGAATATCGGTTCGCAGCTATGCTGTAGAAAATTAAGGAGGTCAGACCTTGCCACTTGGCAAAAAACAACAAATTTACCAGCGGAGTTGGTAGTCTGAAAAGGCGAAGACCCCGCACGGTACAGCACAGGAAGGTGAAGATGAAAAGAATTGGCAATTTGTTTGAAACGATCTGCAGCATTGAGAACCTAATGTTGGCTGACAGGCTTGCCCGACGGGGCAAGTTAAATTCGTACGGCGTAAAATTGCACGATCGCAACCGGGAACAAAATATTCTGGATCTTCGCGCGTCTTTACTTGAAAGGACTTACCACACTTCCCGCTACGATAACTTCATGCTCAATTGTGACAATGGAAAACTCAGGGAGATATCCCGGCTTCCTTATTATCCGGACCGGATCACGCATCACGCAATCATGAACATCATTGAACCCATCTTTGTGAAGGTTTTTACAGCCGACACGTACAGCTGCATCAAAGGAAGAGGGATTCATTCGGCGGCTGAGAAATTGAAAAATATTTTGAAATCTGATCCGGATGGAACTAAATACTGTTTAAAACTGGATATCAGGAAGTTTTATCCCAATATCGATCATGACATATTAAAGGCCAAGCTGCGTAAAAAAATAAAAGACCATAATCTTTTATGGTTACTGGACGAAATCATCGATAGTGCACCGGGTGTTCCAATCGGGAATTACCTGAGCCAATATTTTGCCAACCTCTATCTGACTTATTTTGATCACTGGCTTAAAGAGGAATTGAAGGTAAAATATTACTTTCGTTACTGCGATGATATGATCATCCTCTCCGGGGATAAAGCGGAGCTGCATGCGCTTCGCCTGAAAGTCGATCAGTATATGAAAGATAATCTCAGCCTGGTAGTCAAAGGCAATTGGCAGGTTTTCCCTGTTGATGCCCGCAGCCTTGATTTCGTCGGATACCGGTTCTATCACACGCATACGTTATTGAGAAAAAGCATAAAGAAAGCTTTTGCCCGCAAAATGGCACACCTGCATGGAGAGCCTTTACTAAAGTCTTATGCAGCATACATGGGATGGGCGCGGCATTGTAATAGTTACCATTTAATTCAAAAACTAACGAATGAAGAAATTCTCAGACTTAGGAATAAAATCGGAAGCGGGAATGACGGGAAGCAAGATCACGATTGCGAGAATACTAAACCGGGAGATAACGGTACTGAGTTACAGGATAGAGGACAGCAAGTTCCCCAAAAACAAGAGTGGAAAATGCTTGTTCTTACAAATAGAAGTTGATAATGAGAAAAGGGTGGTCTTCACCGGATCTGATGTGCTGCTATCGCAAATAAAGCAGGTTAATCCCGATGATCTTCCTTTTGTGGCAACGATTATAAAGAATGGGGAACATTTCGAATTCACTTAATACTTGATAAAATGAAAACACAATCTACCGCACCCATCGCTCCTATTCAGGATCTTGGAAATGGAACCTGGTACGTTCACATGAATATCCTTGAGAAAGAGACAGAGCAAAATCCTATGATGCAAACGGGAAATCGCACCGTTTTCGAGGCCGATACTGTTATGGTTTCATCTCTTACGGTAGACGTGGTTGCCGAATCGATTTTCAGGGAGCGGTATCCCTTACTCTGTGAGATATCCCTGTTGAAAGATTTCAGGGAAAAGCAAATGGATGAGACCACCCAGGAAGGAATAAATTACAACGAGTGTCAAGCCTTCCGCTCGCAATCCTTCGCCCTCGCAAAGGAGGTATTGAATGCCCTGGTAAATTAGGCACTTCTTTTTTGTCCTTTTTGCCTGGGCCCCCTCGTGTTAAGTTTGTTTCAAAAATAGGCCGATGGCCAGAAACAAACTAAAATATCGAGTATGAAAACCCAAGAGCAAGAAAACAACTTTACCGTTACCCTGCGTCAATGTATTGACTTTGTCACCGAAGCCAAGAATCTCAAATCCATTGGCGGTTTTAAACTTCGCTGTACCATTGCCGCCCTGGCCATGGAGGCAACAAAGATTGTTCAGATTCACAATGAAGGGCAGGAACCATCTCCAGGGCTTACCCTGTACAGGACAGAGGTAAACCTGCACCGCGAAAACTGCACCATCGAGACGGATGGGAAAAAGCAGGTCGACGTGGAGGCATTTATTCCGCTGCTCGAAAGCGCGAGGACCAAGCATTCAAAAGCTATCGCTGAAGCGGATAAAATTCAGCGGGAGGCCAATAAGGCATTGGAAGACGATGTGAAGATCTATTGCAACCCAATTCCAATGTCCATGCTTGAGGAGCTGGATCAGGAACAAAAAATTGAAATAACCGTCCTTAGCTCCATTCTCCCTTTTGCATCAGTTTAAGAATAGAGTCATAAATCAGAATCAAAACCGGCCATCCCAGCCGGTTTTTTTGTCCTTTACTCTTCGATATCCAGCGGGTAATTTCGAAATAAAACCATTAAATCTCATTTACCGATGACCACAGTGGAACTATACAAGGTGCTATGTGACAAAATAGATACCAATCACGAAAGCACACTACGCCTGCTTACTAATATTGAGACACAAACCACAAAAACCAATGGAACGGTCAAGGACCACGAAAACCGAATGAGGGAGATAGAACTGGGTGAGTCCAGACACCTGATCAATTGTCCCAGGATTACAGAAATAAAAAAGCTGGATAATTCCATTATTGCCCTGCGCAAGGAAAATGAGTTGTGGCGCCTGGCCATCAGGTACCCAAAGGTGGCTATAGGAATTATTGTTGTTTCGGTGCTGGTCACTATTAGTGTAGTAGGGTATTCAATCCTTGAAATGCACACAATCATATCTGATTTTAAAACCGAACAAAAAAAGTAATCATGAAAGGAAATTTTTTAAAAACATTCAAAGAGGAACTGGTATCCATTCCGGTCCTCATCATTGGGTTCTTTGCCCTGAACTGGATCCTGGGAGTTTTGTTTCCAGGAAGTGCGTTTTTTGACTTTGCCTCCCAGATGGAGACAATAGCCTTCCGTATACTATCCTTTGTGATCTGCCTATCGATTGCCTGGTTGGGTCTTCGTATTGCTTTTCCGCAGTTATACCGCTATCTGAAGGACGAATTCTACCACAAGTTTTATCAGCTGCCGGAAGAGGTAAAGCGCAAATACGCGATCCGGTTCTTCCTGGTATTTGTGATCTGCGTGGCATTGGTCAGCCGGTCGGTTGGAGGGGAGCGTAACGAGATCCGGAGTAAATTGATTCAGTCGATCGAAGGGCAGCTTAACGTGCGGGAGGTTACTCCCAATCGGGGGCCAATGGTTGATAGGTACCTGCGCTCAGTCGGGGTGAATATCCCTGCTCCATGGTGCGCGGCTTTCGTCAGCTACAACCTGCAGCAATTTAAGGTACCTAATCCCGGAACTGCATGGTCTCCGGATTATGCCAGGGTAAAAGACGCGATTTATTTATCAAAGAAGTTTGCCTGGAGCCCACTTCCAGGTGATGTGGTTACTTACTACTATCCAAACCTTCGCCGCGTTGGCCATGTGGGATTTTTCTGCCGGAAGGATCTATCTGGATACGTTATCACCATTGAAGGAAATACCAATGGGGGAGGATCCCGAGAGGGAGATGGGGTATATAAGAAGAAAAGGGAATTATCTAAGATTCATGCCATAACCCGATATATTAAAGAATGAAAGCTGTATTCGCAAAGGTCATTGGCCACAAGGTAGTTGCAATGCTCAAATCAGGTGAGAGAATTGAGATTGAACGCTCATTTGATCCTGAGGAAAGACCATCTTACGATTATGGCAAGATCAAAGAGGATCATGGAGAATTAATTGGAGTTGGAACAGAAAGAATATATGACACCCCATCTGGCAAACTGGAACCTGGATGTTTATTTTGGTCTGATTGGCTTCCTGAAGATATGTATTGGGATAACCATACAGGTCCGCAATTACATGCAGTCCTTCCAAATGGGCAACAATGGAATATTGATTCAAGGGCTTCGAATTGCACAATGCCAAACGACAGATCTCATAGATGCTGGTGCCGGCACGGTGAAATACCCAATATTTCAGTTGACAAAAATGGACAAACCTGTTCTGCAGGGGCTGGTTCAATAGCGGTTCCTGGATGGCACGGGTTTCTTACTAATGGTGAATTTAAAGAATGCTAATATGATAACGATACTTAGATTATATTGGAAACAGATCCTTTTCTGGTTGGCCATTGTTGCCCTCATCGTCATTACTAATCTTTATTATAATGCACGTAAAGATGCAGCAAGGGAAAGGGAAAATGTCCGTCAAAGCTGGCAGGTAAACCCCACACAGACCCTAACCAAACAAGAGATTGTTGAAATGCTTGCTTCGCGGGATAACCGGTATCTTCGCCATATTGACAGTATTGTAAAGGCCAATAGGATGAACCCTAAAGGGATTATCGAGGAGCACAATGTGACCAATATTTACAAGGATACGACAATACTGAAGATTGATGCGCCAAAGCCCGGGATCTTGAAACCAATTGATGTTGGGGATAAATGCTGGGGCTTTAAGGGTGTCATTTCGAGCGATGGCCTGGTGATCAACCAAAGATATTCGGCTGTAGAGATAGACTTATTTGATTATGCCAAACCGAAGAAATTTCTATTCATCCGTATTGGATGGAATAAACCGAACATGAAGGCTTTTTCTGATTGCGGCACTGTAACGGTCCGGAGCTTCAAGCGGGCGAATCCCCCTTAGTTTTCGATAGGTTAGTTAGTTTTGGTTTGAGTTTCCCCGGTACTGGCTGCCGGGGATTTCTTTTTTTTAAATGATCGTTCCAGGGATCTTGTAAAATTATCCATCTGTTTCACCAGATCAGATTCATTTATGTGGACATAAACCATTGTCTCATCAATCCTGGAATGTCCGAGTAATTTTTGGAGAGTTGCGACGTCATGAGTTTGATGAAGAAAAAGCGTAGCGAAGGTATGCCTACCAGAGTGATTTGTAATAGGCTTATTTATTCCAGCCATTTTGGCAATTGCCTTTAAATTTACATTCATCCTTTGTTCCGAACATGGTTCAAATAAAATTCCTTCCTTCCTCTTCTCATCCTTTATTAATTGCTGCGCGAATTGATTAAGGGGTATCTTAACTACTTGTTTCTTTTTTGATCGCGTTTTTATCGGATAAAAGAACATCATATTCCCAACGATATTGTCAAAAGACACAGATTTAAAGTCTGAAATTCTTAAACCAGTCATGCACATAAATAAAAAATGTCGCAAAATTTTATGTTGGTGAATTTTTGTAACGTCACTCCAATTATTATAAAGAACCCATAATTTTTTTAGATCTTCTTCATCACAATAAATCCGATCTGCCAGTCCTCTCCCTATTTTTATGTCAAGAAATGGATCGTTTTCAATCAATTTTTTCCGAAGTGCCCTATTGGTAAAGGATTTTAAAACCGCCAAATTGCTTGAAACAGTATTAATATCATTAAATTTTTCTTTTTTCAACCAGCCCCTAAATGATTCGATAAAAAAGTGATCGATTTCAGAAAAGTGTAAAACTGCTCGGTATTCCTTTATTTTATTTAGAATAGTATTGTACTTGATAATTCTCCGTGGACCAACCTCGTATTTTTTTATTTTTATTTCCTTTTCCATCCATGCCAGGAAGTCGGTTTCAAAACTTGGATTGGCATATTCAGATCTGAATAACTCTGTTGTTAAATTTTTATTATTCAACCGATACTTAACCAAGATCTGATTGATCCTGCTTCTACATTTTTCAATTATCAGGTTATCGTCCGCGATTTCCTTAGTGCGTCCTTTAATCATTCCCTTTTTTTCATCCCATTGATCGTCCGTAACATCAACTTTAGTATTTATTCTGGTTCTCTCGCCATTTATATATAGATAGACATAGACGGGTCGTGATCCATTCTTTTTTTTGTCCCCCAGGGTTGTTATCGGTTTCATTTTTGGCGGCGAAAATTTGGCGGTTACGGTTTTTTAAAATTCGTTCTGAGAAAATTTGGCGGTAAAATAGCTCTTTTTATATTTTATAACTCATTAAATAAGAAGCGGTTGACCTTGTTGGATCAACCGCTCAGTAGCCCCACCGCGACTCGAACGCGAATTTAAAGTTTAGGAAACTTCCGTTCTA
>JBAXKJ010000072.1:0-10636 GCA_037137375.1 Prolixibacteraceae bacterium | reverse complement strand
TTGGTTAGTTTTAGTAAAAGGATGGAGCCGCCCGGTTCCGTCCTTTTCGTTTTTATGGATTCATTTCAAAAAGCAGGAAAAACAAACTTGTAAAAAACTGCTACTTTTTTACAAGTTGCATGAAATAAAGGGGGGATGAATGAGAATTTAGGCATATTATTATCTTAATACCTTTTTTACAATTTATTAACACAAAAAATTTGTGTGATTACAATTTCCGCCTTATGTTTGTATTACATTTTTTTTCATAAGTTTAGGTTTAGTTAGTTTGGTTAGTTTTAGTAAAAGGATGGAGCCGCCCGGTTCCGTCCTTTTCGTTTATAGTAACCACCGGAAGGCGTTTATTCGAATAGCTGAATCAGTTCATCCTTACCAAAAATCCCAAATGGATCATTCTTGTTGATAAACTGATTGGCAAGGGCTGCCTTCTTTTCCTGAAGAACCTGGATCTTCTCTTCGATACTCTTCTCAGAAATAAACCGGTATACGAACACTTTCTTGTCCTGCCCGATACGGTGCGCCCGACTCACTGCCTGCATTTCGGCGGCCGGATTCCACCAGGGATCCACGATGAAAATGTAGTCCGCTGCAGTCAGATTGAGTCCAACGCCCCCAGCTTTTAATGAGATAAGAAAAATATTCTTCCCCTTGTCGGACTGAAACTCCTCGATAACGGATTTTCTATCCGTCGTTTGACCCGTGAGACGGCAGAAACCCCAGCCATGTTGCCTGCACGCTTCATCCAACAAGTTAATGTGCTTAACAAAAGTTGAAAACACCAGGATCTTGTGCTTCTCTGCTACCAGGACTTCCAGCATGGAAAGAACCTCATTAAATTTACCTGATTCGAGCGTTGAAGCAGGATCAACCAGGCGGGGATGGATAGCGATCTGCCTCAACCTGGTAAGGGCCTGCAAGACGACAAAGGTCGTATTTCGTGGCTCCAGGTCATCCATGTTATGCAGCAACCAGTTCCTAACGGATGATTTCTCCGCTTCATATAAATCCGATTGTCCGGTTGTCATCTCAATCGTAAGCAATTCCTCCATAACAGGAGGAAGATCGGCCGCCACCTGCTCTTTCGTTCTTCGAAGGATAAATGGTTCAATTAACCGGTGCAGACTGGCAACCGCCAAGGGATCCTGATCTCTTTCAATCGGCATGATATAATTTTCCCTGAAGAATTTCAAACTTCCAAGCTGTCCTGGATTTAGAAAATTCATCTGAGACCAAAGATCCGAAAGGGAGTTCTCAATTGGGGTACCGGTTAGGGTCAACCTGTGTCCCGAATGGAGAGACATCAGGGCCTGGTAACTTTTAGACTCTGAATTCTTGATGTTTTGACTCTCATCCAATACCAGATAGAAAAAAGTATGTTTGGCCAAAACGTCCACATCATTCCTAACCGTCCCGTAAGTAGTCAGAATAACATCACACTGACGTATTGCGGTGGCAATATCTATCTTCTCACGGCGCTTTACTCCGGAATAGGTAAACACTTTTAAGGACGGAGCAAATTTTCTGATCTCATTTTCCCAGTTATGAATCAGAGATACCGGTAATACGATCAGACTTGCCGGCTGATGCTCCACAGAAACAGGTCTTTTATCTGCAAAGATGGAAAGCTGTCCCGCCGAATCGGAGACCGGGAAGAAATCTTTCTTTGCTTTTCGTTTCAGTTTGAGCAAAAGCACCAATGTCTGCAGTGTCTTACCCAATCCCATGTCATCAGCCAGACACCCGTTCATCCTGTTTTCCCAGAGATGATGCAGCCAGTTATATCCCTCATGTTGGTAATTTCTAAGCTGAGCCTGCAAGTTTTCAGGAATCTCCAGGGTACTGATTTTCTTGCTGCTAAACAACCTTATTTTATCCTCAAGTGTCGGATGACCGGAAGCAATATTTCCATCCAATAACATATAATGGAAAGGCTTCAGGATGATTTTGTTAGACTCAGTCTTTGCTAATGCAAGAATCTCAGTAAACTGGGCGAACCAGGCTTCAGGCAGCACAAAGATCTCTCCATCAGGCAGTTTGTATTCTCTTATTTTATTGTATATCAATCTTTTGAATCGAATAAATGGAATGCTCCATTCACCGATCCTGACAGTCATTTCAAGATCAAACCAGTCTATCTTATCCTCAACGACTATTTGTAAATCATATTTACCAAGATAGTAAGGATTGGTCAATCCGGATTGAGAAAGGACAAATCCGGACTTTGTTAAGTCATTTGTATGGTCAGACAACCATTCAATGGCTTGATACAAGGCTTCTCCCGGCGCTTTCGGAGATAACGAGTCAAGTCGGAGACCTTCCAGGGCTCCGTTCAATCCGAGATCCTGCAGAATGTTCTGTTTCTCTCTTTCCCAGATCAGGTCGCGGGCGTAGGCTTCGAAGACATACTGATCATCGGCTTTTTTCAGGACAACCACCCGATCTTCGCCTTCTTTCAGGTGGAGCCTTAATCCATCGTACATGAAATAAAGCACGAATACCGGAAAATCATTCAAATCCTTCTCAAGCGAAAGGATTGCACCCTTCTGGGGATTGATCTTCCTGATTTCAAATCCGGAACAGCGAACTTCCTGGCTCTTAATGGCGTTGAGGATAAATGTTTCGTAATATCGGTCCTCCATCTTCCTGGGAATCGAAATATATTCCTTTTCGCGAAAAGGCAGCAATTTGGAAGCGGAGATATTGTCGAAGAAATAGATCCGGTTTTGGTAATAGATTCGACAGGGTTCATTCACCAGTATCTCCACGTTTTTCTTCAGCAAGGTGAAATGTTCCTCCCCATTGCGGAGTGTCAAAAAATACCTTGTCTCTTCTTCATACCTGTGAAAATTAAAGACTGCGCCAGTATCCTGATAGCAAAGTGCGATCAGGTCTTCAGAATATAGATTGGTATATTTTTCCCTCTTCTGATAGACGGGTGCGCAACTGGATTTCAGCACATCCAATACTTCTGCAATCGATGCTTCGATATAGGAAATCACCTTCTGCCGGATATCTTCCTTTTTTATCAAAAGCAAAAATTCAGAGGTCGGCTTATCCGGAGCGAACTTCCTGGTAAGTTCTTCGTCGCTGTAACGTTCAGTCAGCTTGATAATCTTGATCTCTTCCGAAGTGAACTGAGCCGAATTTTCTGTCAAATCGTGTTGCTTAACTCTCCCGAGCAATCTCAAAAAGGGCTCCCCGAACCTTTGTTCCGCGAAATATGGAACAAGAAGATTCCCGAAGTTCCTGTGTTTGGAAAGCGTAACAACAAATATCATTTCATCCTCCTACTCTTTTAACTTTATATCCTTCGGTGGTAAGCAAGGCGATGGTTTTGTCCCTGAAATCTCCCTGAATGAGGATTTCACCATCTTTAACAGAGCCACCGACGCCAAATTTGGATTTTAATTTTTTGCCTAGTTCTACCAGATCGTCGTCTGTCCCTACAAATCCAGTAATTAATGTAACAATCTTACCGGCACGTTGTTTCTTATCGAGCAAAACTTTTAAGTTCTGCCTGGATGGCGCAAGTGTCTCCTGTGATTCGTCTTCCTGATTAAATTGATAGCTGAAATTATCGGCAGTTGAATAAACAACCCCTTCCCTATTTTTTCTCTGCAAATTTTGAGGCTTCATCTGTCACAATATTCTTAAGTCTTAAATAAAAAAGTTACTGCTCTCTTATTGCACTAAAAGACAACCCAACAACTGGGAATAATGCAAACTACAAAGATAACTGTTTGACGAAAGGTCAAGACGCTTATTTAATAATATTTTAAACTGCGTAGAATTTTTCTTAATTGCTCTTTTTGAGTGTAATCAATCAATCGAAATAACTACTTTTGGACGTTTTTTCAATTTTTAAATTTGGATGAAATACCCTTGAGAAAATTATGTTTACAAAAACAATAATATTGAAGGTATTCCATGCGGCCGTTTAAAAACAAATATTTAGCGCATGAATAAAATAGTAGAAAAGGAATATTTTTCAGACAAAGTGATTCGTTTTGTCGTTGAGAATCCGAAGATTGCCAAATCAAGGAAGGCGGGAAATTTTGTTATTCTCAAGATTGGTGAAAAAGGAGAACGTTTTCCCCTCACTATCGCAGATGCGGATGTCGTTAAAGGCACTATTACCCTTGTTGTTCAGATAGTTGGTGTTAGCTCAGCCAAGTTAGCCGCACTGGAAGTTGGTGACTGCATCACCGACCTGGTTGGTCCGCTGGGTAAGCCGACAGACATCCATCTTAAGGGAACCATCCTTGCGTGCGGCGGAGGTGTTGGCGTTGCACCACTATTGCCTATCGTGGAAGCCTTCAAAAAGGCAGGAAACCGGGTTGTTTCAGTTATTGCTGCCAGAAGCAAGGATTTGATTATTCTGGAAGATCAGATCAGACGCTGGTCGGATGAGGTGATCGTGATGACAGACGACGGATCATATGGAAGGCAGGGATTGATTACTGCTGGAATGGAAGAAGTAATACAGCGCGAAAAAGTTGACGAGTGCATCGTGATTGGTCCTGCCATCATGATGAAGTTCGCCGCACTCACGACAAAGAAATATGATATTCCAACCCAAGCCAGTCTGAACTCCATCATGGTAGACGGTACTGGCATGTGCGGTGCATGCAGGGTGACAGTCGGGGGAAAGACCAGGTTTACCTGTGTAGATGGTCCGGAATTCGATGCCCATCAGATTAACTTTGACGAGATGTTGATGCGCCTCGGTGGCTACCGTGCCGAAGAGGTTGAAGCCAACGAAAAATATTTTCAAAAATAAGGATTACAAGATGTCTTTAGAACCAGAATTCCTCAAAAACGAACGCAGTCAGGAGTGGAGAGCCGCCTTGCGTTCCAAAACAAAAAACAAGGAGAGAACAGCCATTCCAAGAGTTCACATGCCTGAACAGGCTCCCGAAGTAAGGGTAAAATACCAGGACCGGGAAGTTAACCTAGGCATCACTGCGGAAATGGCAGCGATGGAAGCCACACGTTGCATGGATTGCGTCTCACCAACCTGTATCGAAGGTTGTCCGGTGAACATCAATATACCGAAATTTATCAAGTTGATAGAAAACGGTGATGTGCTGGGAGCAGCTGCGACTCTGAAGGAAACCAATGCATTGCCGGCGGTTTGCGGTAGGGTATGCCCTCAGGAGAAACAGTGTGAATCCCGTTGTTTCTATGTCGAAAAGATGAACCTGGAATCTGTTGCAATAGGTCACCTCGAGCGGTTCGCAGCCGATTATGAAAGGGCTTCCGGAACTTCCAATATCCCCAAAACTGCTGCACCCAATGGCATCAAGGTTGCCACTGTGGGCTCCGGACCGGCTGCGCTTTCTTTTGCCGGCGACATGGTAAAATATGGGTACGACGTCACGGTCTTTGAGGCTTTGCACGAAATTGGCGGTGTATTAAAATATGGCATCCCGGAATTCAGGCTTCCTAACTCTATCGTGGATTTTGAGCTCGAAAACCTGAAGAAGATGGGTGTAAAATTCGAGACGAACTTCATCGTTGGACGCACAGCCTCCTTCGATGATCTGCGTGAGGAAGGTTATCAGGCTTTCTTCATTGGAAGCGGCGCAGGTTTGCCCCGATTCATGGATATCCCCGGAGAGAACTATAATGGAATTCTTTCCTCAAACGAATACCTCACCCGCGTCAACCTGATGGGTGCGAACTCCGGTGACAGTGACACCCCGGTTATCCTGGGCAAACGTGTTGCGGTGATCGGTGGTGGAAATACAGCAATGGACTCTGTGCGTACAGCCTTGCGACTGGGTGCAGACCGGGCGATGATCATTTATCGCAGGTCGGAAGCCGAAATGCCCGCACGTATCGAAGAAGTTAAGCATGCCAAGGAAGAAGGCGTTGAATTTATGAACCTTTGCAATCCTCTCGAATATTTTGCCGATGCTAAAGGAATGGTTAACAAAATGAGCCTGAACAGGATGGGTCTTGGCGAACCTGATTCATCAGGCAGAAGAAGACCTATTCCAATTGATGGATCAGAATTCGAACTGGATGTCGACCTGGTTATCGTTGCTGTCGGTGTTTCTCCAAATCCTCTCGTGCCTTCCTGCCTGCCTGACCTGAAGGTCTCCAAATGGGGAACTATCGTGGTAGAGGAAGACAAGATGCAATCCTCCATCGAGGAGATGTTTGCCGGTGGCGACATCGTCAGAGGAGGTGCTACCGTTATCCTCGCAATGGGAGACGGAAGAAAAGCAGCCGAGAACATGCATAATTATCTTCAGAACAAATTAGCTAACAATACTAAAATCAACTAATATGCCGGATTTAAGTATAAAATATCTTGGACTCTCCTTAAAAAGTCCGGTGATTGCCGGTAGTTGCAGTCTGACCCATTCCATCGACCACCTCAAAGCCATCGAAAAAGCCGGTGCAGGAGCAGTGGTATTGAAGTCCGTTTTCGAAGAAGAGATTTATCTCGAATATGCTCACGAGTTTGAGAAATTGGGGCCAATGGACAATAACCTGGAATTTCTTGATTATTACGATCTGGAAATCAGAAAGGAAAATTTGAAACATTATCTCCAACTGATCTCGGATGCCAAGGCTCAACTCTCCATTCCGATTATTGCCAGCATCAACTGCGTGACATCCCAGGAATGGGGATTCTTCGCCAAGAAAATTGAAGCTGCGGGAGCGGATGCATTAGAATTGAATATGTTCATGTCTCCTACCAATCTGGCCATGACAAGCCAGGACAATGAGACAGCCTATTTTGATGTCATTACACGGGTATCCCATAAAATATCCATCCCCGTTTCGGTAAAAATCAGTCCTTTCTTTTCCAATTTGGGAGGAATGATCAGGGATATTTCCTTCTCCGGCGTCAACGGAATTGTTCTTTTCAACCGATTCTATTCTCCGGATATCGATATTAACAAGGAAACCATTCATGGGACCAATGTTTTGAGCCACGAAACTGATTACTTGCTTACTTTGCGCTGGCTGGCCATGATGTCGAATCGGGTTAACTGTGATCTGGCTTCCTCTACCGGTGTCCATAGCTGGGAAACAGCAGTTAAGATGATACTCGCCGGAAGCCATGCAGTTCAGGTAGCTTCAGCCCTTTACGACAAGGGTTTTGGTTTTATCGGGGAGATCAATCAGAAGTTGTCGGACTGGATGACTGAACATAATTACGAAAATATTGATAGCTTTAGGGGCAAATTGAGCCAGGATAATTCGGTCAATCCTTCCGAATTCGAACGCGTTCAGTTTATGAAAAATTTTGGAGAGTACAAATCCGGTCACTAAAAAGGCACCGATGCCTGCGAAATTTATCCTTTCCTTTTTGATGCTGTTATTTGTTTTGACAGCATTTGGTCAGGATGGCAAATCCATTGAAAAGGTAGTCATCGGGGACGCCCGTTTCATTCTCCACAAGGTTCAGAAAAAGGAGACGCTTTATTCCATTTCCAGGCTTTACGATTGCACACAGGAAGAGGTTTTGGCCAACAACAAGGAGATAACCGGAGTAATCAAAAAGGGAATGACGCTCAGGATTCCTGATCACACCTTTCAGAAAATTCAAGCAGTCAAAGTTGATGAAAGCAAGTTCGTCAGGCACCAGGTCGTCAGTGGTGAGAATTTTTACCAGCTCAAACTTAAATACGGTGTCGAGGAAGAAGAATTGCTGAAGGTCAATCCGGAATTAAAAGACGGACTAAAGGCAGGCATGACTGTCCTGGTTCCAAAAAAAGAAACTATTGCTGACCAAAAGGATTCGCCTGCCCCCCGGAAATTTCAGGGGACTGAAAACATCCTCAATATCGCATTGTATCTGCCAATTTCGGCCGCTGTTACCGATAGTTTAAAACCCACCGCCCGAACGCTCAGTTTCCTTTCCTTCTATCAGGGAGCGCTGATGGCGGTAGATCATTTGGCCAAAAGCGGCCTCAAGGCCAAATTATATGTCTATGATACAGAGAAACTTACATCTTCAATAGAGACACTCGTCAAAAAACCTGAATTTTTGTCGCTTGATTTGATCGTTGGGCCTGTCTATCCTGAATTTCAAAAAATCGTTTCTGAGTTGAGTGCAAAAAACAAGATTCCGATGGTCTCACCTCTCTCTCCGGAAGACAAATACCTGAAATCCAATCCTTATTATTTTCAAGCTAATCCAGTCAGGAAAATCAGGATGGAAGCTACTGTGAACTATATTTCCCGGGAGTATGCAAAAGAAAAGATTATCTTTCTGGAAACAGAGAACGGAAGCGCAGAAACCAGGATGATCAGGGAGCGCATTGCCTCTAAACTTGGCAAACAAGGTGCCGCCAAAGAACAGCAGCTACCGGTCTATAATATTTGGACGCAGGGCAATGAAGTCCTTGAACCGCAGCTTCAGGCCGATAAACCAAATATCCTGGTCATGGCTGAAACGAATGAGGTAAATGTCAGTATCGCGATGAACAGGCTTGCCTTGCTTTCGAAGAAGTATCCACTGGTAATGATCGGTATTCAGGAATTTCAAAAAATGCAGAGTATTGACATAGAAAATCTTCACGATGTTAACCTCCGTTTTTTGACGACTTCTTTTGTGGATTATACGCAGCCTTCAGTCTTAACTTTTGTGGAAAGTTTCAAAAATGAGTTTGGCACTGAACCATCCCTTTTTGCTTTTCAGGGTTATGATGTGATCTCCTATTTTCTGACAGCTCTTCACAAAGCAGGAAATCTCGTCCATGGCTTTCCCCCGGAGGCCAATTCAGGGCTTCTGCATTCGTCGTATCATTTCACCAAGGTATCTGATCTGGGAGGATATTTCAATGACAGTTTCACGGTAGTTGAGTATTCAGGCACTTTCGATTTAAGATCTCTGGGAACTATCCATTAAACTTCTTTACTTCCAACATAAAAAAATGGGCCTTCTTGCGAAAGCCCATTTTTGTTATGATTTGTGATCTTATTACTTATGATCAACAGATGCCATGTGAAGAACCAGGTCGACAACCTTGTTTGAATAACCCCACTCATTGTCATACCAGGAAACCACTTTAACGAAATGGTCGTTTAGCCCGATTCCAGCGCCTGCATCAAAGATAGAGGTACGTGGATCAGTAACGAAGTCGGTTGAAACAACATCGTCTTCTGTGTATCCGAGGATGCCTTTCAGTTCACCTTCTGCAGCAGCTTTCATGGCAGCGCAGATAGCTTTGTAAGGGGCAGGTTTTTCTAAACGGCAGGTAAGGTCTACGACGGATACGTCAGGTGTCGGAACACGGAAAGCCATACCGGTTAATTTACCATTCATTTCAGGAATAACTTTACCAACGGCTTTAGCAGCGCCGGTAGAGGATGGGATGATGTTCTGAGCTGCGCCACGGCCGCCTCTCCAATCTTTTGCAGAAGGACTGTCGACAGTTTTTTGAGTAGCTGTGGTTGCATGAACAGTCGTCATCAAGCCTTCGATGATCCCGAAGTTATCGTTCAATACTTTAACGATCGGAGCAAGACAGTTTGTCGTGCAGGAAGCGTTGGAAACGAAGTTCATGTCTGAGGTGTATTTGTTATGGTTAACACCCATTACAAACATCGGAGTATCATCCTTAGAAGGGGCAGACATAATAACTTTCTTTGCACCTGCAGTGAGGTGAGCCTGGCATTTTTCTTTATCGAGGAATAGACCGGTTGATTCAACGACGTACTCGGCGCCAATCTCGTTCCACTTAAGGTCGGCAGGATTTTTCTCAGAAGTCACACGGATTTTTTTACCGTTAACAACCAGGAAACCATCTTCAACCGAAACAGTACCATTAAAACGACCGTGTGTAGAGTCGTATTTCAGCATGTAAGCCATGTAATTAACATCGATGAGGTCGTTGATTCCAACAATTTCTACCTCATTTTTTTCGACAGCGGCACGGAAAACCAAACGGCCAATACGACCGAAACCGTTAATACCAACTTTAATCTTTGACATAATCTATTCGTTTTGAGAATTATAAGAGTGTAAAACACAGTTTATTAAATGCACTGCAAAGTTAATTATATAAATCCATTATCTTGATCATAACGGAGGGTATATAAATGACTTTTTACAAATTGTTAACTTAGCGTTTCTTCATCCAGACCTTGTTTTGTTTGGCCGGAGCAGGTTTGTAATCGCAGCCGCAGCTTTTGCATTGAGCGAAAAGCATAGAAACAGCCAGAAGAAGAGCACAAATAAGCAAAGACCTTTTCATCTCTGTTATCAGCGTTTCTTGATCCAGTAATTGCTAACTTTTGCTGCTTTGGGCTTATAGGTACATTCTTTGCCTTTACATTGTGCAAAAAGAAAGACTGCCAGCAGTAAAAAAGAAAAAATGACTATTGATTTTTTCATTACCATCTGAGGTTGGTCAAAAATGAGCCGATGACGAGAATTGAACTCGTGACCCCTTCCTTACCAAGGAAGTACTCTACCCCTGAGCTACATCGGCAAAATTAGAGCGGGAGACGGGACTCAAACCCGCGACCCTCAGCTTGGAAGGCTAATGCTCTATCAACTGAGCTACTCCCGCAATGTTTTGAGATTAAAAGAGCAGATAAAATCTGCTCTAATGAGTGGGGAAAGCAGGATTCGAACCTACGAAGGCGTACGCCAGCAGATTTACAGTCT
>JBAXKJ010000071.1:0-10670 GCA_037137375.1 Prolixibacteraceae bacterium | reverse complement strand
CCTGAGAGGGGGGTCAATATCACCGGAGGAGGGGTCAGTATCGCCGGATTATCCAATAGATAGTAAAAAATCATTAACTCAATTTTGGAAGGAAGTATAAGACAAATAGTTAAAATCATTGCTGACATTTCCATATTCAATATAACAGTTATGACTGAATCTAACTGTTTGGGAAACTTAATCGTTTAAACGAACCTATGTGCTAACTTTTTCAGCACATAACCCGCAAACTCCCCAAAATCCTGGCGTCTTCCTGGCATTAAAAACAAAACACCTACAGATTGTGTCCGTAAGTGTTTGATTTTGAGGGTTGGCCCAGTAGGACATGATCCTACGACCCCCTGATTATGAGTGGGAGGTCAAAACCATTTCGAGTTTCCACTGGTTGTTATTGGTTAACACTGGTTGTTATTTACAACTTTTATTTTCCACTGGTTAACACTGGTTGTTGGATTTCCTGGCGTGTTTTTTTGATGTGGAAATTAACCTAATTTTTTACCTACCTCTTCTTTCAAAGGATCCAGATGCTTTTTCAGAATAGCCCATATCATTGAAGAATCAACAGCATCATAGGCATGGATCAAACGGTTACGAAATCCAACAATTTTACGGGCATTATCCAGACTTTCTTCAGGGTGAAGAGTTTCAAACTTATTTACTGCTTCACCAATTATTCCCAGTTGTCTTTCAACAGCACTTTGTGTCTTTAGATCACTTACGTAATCATTGTAACTGGTTATTGAATTTGTAAAATCTTCGATTAGTTCAATTGCCTGAAGAATATCAGACAAGTATTTTTGACCCTTTTCCGTCAAATATCAATACTTTAGTCGAATCAATATTTTTTCTTAGATAGGGATTACGTACCGATGAATCTGTCAGTAGGTCAACTTTCCTTTGGAAAAATAGTTCAAAGGTATCCCAAAGTGAAAGTAATTGCTCTCCTCTTTCAATAGGATCAGGCACATCAACTTCAACAAGTAAATCGATGTCACTCGTTGTCTCATTGAATTTATCTGTTGTGGAAGAACCAAAAGCATACAAATACCTGACCTTGTGCTTTTTGCACAAGTTTGAGAAATCTGTCTTCCTTTTTAATATTTCGTCCTTAATTACCATGGTTCAAAGATACGCATTTTTAATATCGATTAAATATTACAGGATTACAGATACGAAACCAACATATCCCTGAAAAAACTCATTCTGAAAATCATGATTTGAACTCAAATCTTTTAAAAAAAACTGTCCAGGTTATCGGGGGATAAGCACTATCACAATACATAGCTCGCCACTTGGCACTGCTTTTCGGACAAGCAATTATGGGTTTGAATGTTAAATTTGCGCCTTCTCTTCATGGTTTATTAAAGATTGCAGGATCGACTGCCTTGTCGACCTCTGCCACTAAAATGGACGTCACTACTTTCATCCCATTCCCCATATCTGATTCAGTGGTGAAAGGATACATATATCCTTTTCCAGCATCCTTGTAGTTTGAATAGTTCATGGTTATTTCAACTTCTTGTCCGCGCATATTTTCTTTTTGAATACTCCTTATCAAAAAGAAACTGGCCGGATCAAAATAGTAAGTGTCAAAGTTATTATCCTGTTTGACCATCTTTAATTTTATTGCATTGATGCCTCCAATAGCTTCATTTCCAGCCAATTCAACCTTGTTGTCGTTTGCCTGATAATTTACAAAGGGATCACCTACTATCATCTTGCTTTTCGCCTTATTATAAATATCTGCGGGCATATCTGTTGGAGCCGCACTTCCTTGCAGTGGTAGGGAGAGCCATCCACCCTTTTCGTTCAAACATGTGATTTGGTTTTGCGACATCATGTCTATCTCCTGTCTCCATCCCATGCCATTCAAGACAGTCGTTTTGCTCTTGACTTCCATACCCATGACCTGCATCTTTCCCTCAAAATAAAAGGATTTGATGTTACTGATCTTCTCTTTCCCGCCAATGGCACTTAGGTATTTTTCAATCACTTCACCGGCCGTTTGACCGTACAACTTACCTGCAAATAAATATGCAGCTAAAACGAAGATAAAAATTCGGGTAATTTTCATTGTGTCAGATTTAAATTAGGATATAAATGTAAAAAAATCTATTTTACTAGAAGTCTATGTAGTTGCCGAAAATTAATTATTGAGAATTACGAAGAGAAACCGCCTTCGTTTAATGAATTAATAATGGAGTTGACCAGATTAAAAGATAAAATCAACGCATTGACCTGGAAGTTTGAAAATCAGTTTCCATTTCCATCGAATTGAATCTACCCAAAATATCATAGGTTTTAGCTATGATGTAATCTGGTTAAAGAAAGTTCCAATCCGTATAAATTTAAACGAACTTGGGTGCTAATTTTTTCAGCACAAAACCTCCAAACTCCCCCAAATCCTGGCGTCTTCCTGGCGGGTTTTTTAGGGAACAATATATGGGGTTGGGTTACTCCAATTTCACCATCCTGCCAATAAACTCTTGAGCTTGATTGTATAAACTTAAAACTGTTGTTTCATCATACAAAACATAATCATCATAATCTCCTGTTTGTCTTCTGTCATAGAGATCCGAAAAGAAACGGCCATCTTCTTTGGAAACAATTCCGGATTGAACAAAATGAAGTCCAAACATCTGCCTGATCCCCTAGTGTGAATTGGTCTCTATACTTTTCTTTAGTAACAGGCCACTAACTGCATAATAACTAGCATAATAAATTCTATTGACCGAAGCATTCCAAAATCCGTTTTGAATCATTGTATCAGCTTCTCTAAGTGTTTCCAAAGATCGGTTAATCCTATATTTTACAAGATCTTCAGAGTCCCCCTTCATAGCATAATCCCTTCCTTTTTGATGTTTTTGTAAAACGGAGTGATCGTATGACGAGATTCCCAATCATTTCTGCTAAATATCACCGGACTAATAATCTTGCCTGTTTCAAATTCAAGATCGTACAATGGATATTTTATTCTCTGTTCATCAGAGTAAGTGATTTTGTCGTTATCAACAAGAATAAGAACATCAATATCTGACTGTTTATCATTTTGCCCTCTAGCGTGCGACCCAAATATACAAATTTTCTTAACCTCTGATTGCAATCATGGAATAACTGGACTTTTATCCAGATCCAGATTGGGCAAATTAAATTACCAGCCCCGGAATTTTAGGATTGTACCGCTACACTTGTCTTCAATGACCTTGTCATAGTCTTTTTCTTTTATCCTCTGGCGATCTTGGTCAAAGATTGTATTCATGATGTATTCTTGGATATGTACCGCAACAATCTGAAATTAAATAATCTAGAGTTGTTGGGTTTCTATCTCCAAAAATCACGGAAACGATAAATCATAAAGAGGCTTCAAGAAGGAAAACAACTAGAAACTATTCATCTAAAATAAAATTCCCTTGAACTTACCTTTTTATCCGAAACAGAAGCGTTCCCGGAAGAAGGTAAAATGCCACCTCGATCAGGAAGGAGTATTTCATCCGAGTACATCTTAAATTTTTTCCTATATTTCGGGTGAAAATGATGTAGAGGTCAGACGAAGTATCAATGAAAATAAATTTCATCTCCGACACCGAATGGATACATGCTTTGAAAGAGGGCGATCCTCACTCTTTTAGTATGCTATTTGACAGGTATGGCAAAAGATTGTACCATTTTTCCTTAGGATACCTGAAGTCGGCCGAAGATGCAGAAGAGATTGTCCAAGAGGTCTTCCTGAAAATATGGGACAAAAGAGCTGACCTGTCCAATGAAAAGTCACTGGAATCCTACCTCTTTACCATGGCACGGAACGGAATTCTGAATACCATCAGAAAATCAAAATATGCTCAGACTTACCGAAACTATGCGAAGATTAATCCTGGGAAGAATGTTCTATTGGATGAGGAGTTGAACTTTAATGAACTTGAAAAGGCCTATTTCGCTGCCATCGAAAAGCTGAGCCCCCGCAGAAAGGAGATTTTCTTGCTGAGCAGGGAACAGGCCTTATCCAATACCGAAATTGCAACAAAAATGAATATTTCGGTAAAAACTGTTGAAAATCAGATGACTTCCGCCATTTTTGAAATTCGCAAAAACCTGAGATCACTTGGGCTTTCAGGACTTATCTTCTTTGAACTGTTTTTGTAGAAAAATTTTCAAACCTCAATAGGGGTTTTGTGCCCTTCGTGTGTATTATTCTCCGAACAACCATTCTAAGCCATGCGGCAAAATCAACATTTGGATCAAAAATACCTGCTCGATCGGCTAGTCTCTGACAAACTGACAGTTTCAGAAAAAACTGAACTGGAGAATTATATTCACAACTCTTTCCATGACAATGAACTTGATTTGTTGATGCAAAATCACTGGAAAGAGTTGAATTCCAGGGAAATTGTTGCCAATGAGACACAACTGCTCATTTTGAAGAACAAAATACTATCAAGGATCCATCCGACAACAATTTCACATAAAAAAGAGAGTGTAGTATACTCCTTTAACTGGAAAAACTCCTTGATGCGTGTTGCAGCGATTCTGTTTATTCCTCTTCTGCTGGGGACAGCATTTATGATGTACCGGATGGATCAGCGTTCAGATATGGCCAGTATTTCTTCTATTCAGGAAAAGGTAGTGGCAAATCCTGGTTCCAGGGTCTATTTTGTATTACCAGACAGGACAGAGGTTTGGCTAAACTCCGGGAGTATGCTTGAATTTCCAATTTCGCTGGATAAGTTGGAAATCCGTAAGGTAAAACTGAAAGGCCAGGGATATTTTAATGTAACACATGATGAGAAGCATCCATTTATTGTGGAGACAGATGGATTAAATATCAAGGCATTGGGAACCTCATTCGATGTGTCAGGTTATTCAGAAGACAATCAAATTAGTTCGACCCTTGAAAGCGGCTCAATTGCATTGATGAACCAAAATGGGTTGGAAGTTGCCAGGCTGCATCCCGGTCAAAAGGCGCTATTGGATAGAACTACCCGGTTGCTGACAATTCGCAATGTTGAAACACAGCTTTCTACTTCATGGAAAGACGGAAAATTAGTATTCCGCAAAACACCTTTGTTGGAGGTAACTAAACAAATGGAGCGATGGTTCAATTGCAAAATTCATGTAGAACCTCGTTTAGCAAAAATGGGGTTGATCTACACGGCAACTATCCAGGATGAAACTTTGGGAGAAGTAATTAAAATGATCGAAATATCCACATCAGTAAAAACTAAAATCGAAAAGAGGGAAGTATTCATAGAGAAGAAAAACTAAAAAAAGGCAGTGTTTGCAGCACTGCCTTCACGAATCAATCATTGTTGTCAATAATTAACTCAAGAAAAAACAAATTTATGAAAAAAAAATGGTTCCAAACGGAACACAAGGTATTATTTCCTTGTGTCGGAAAATTTCTTAAAATTATGAAAATCAGTATTTTTCTAGTGCTGCTGGTAAGTCTGCAAACTTTTGCGGTAGACAATTACGCACAAACGAAAAGAATTGACATCAAGATAGAAACTTCAACGATCGTCTCTGCACTGGAAAAGATTGAAAACGCATCTGAATTCCACTTCTTCTATAACAACCAGGTTGTCAAATTGGATAAGGTTGTTTCAATTGATTTGAAAAATAAGACGATCAATGAAATTTTGGATGAACTGTTCAAAGATACAGATGTAGAATACACCATCAACAACAAGCAGATTATTCTTTCCCAAAAAGAGGCCAGAAGTTCTCCTACCCTACAGCAAAAATCTGTTTCAGGTAAAGTAACCGACTCCTCAGGTGCCACGCTCCCTGGTGTTTCTGTCGTGGTAAAAGGAACTACCAACGGAACAATTACAAATGGAAATGGAAACTATTCAATAACTAACTATCCTGAAAATGCAATTCTACAATTCTCATTTGTTGGGATGACAACGCTTGAGACAAAGATTGGTAATCAATCCATCATCAATGCGGTTTTGGAGGAATCAACAATAAGTATTGAGAATGTTGTAGTTATTGGTTATGGATCTGTTAAAAAGAGCGATCTAACTGGTTCTGTGAGTTCTATACAAAGTGATCAACTTGTTAGGGAAGGTGCGAAAATCAATGTTCTGCAATCTTTACAAGGAATGGTTCCTGGGTTAAGTATTAGGCAAACAAGTAGTGATGCAGCACAAGACTCCTACAATATCTTAATTAGAGGAAGAAACTCTATAAAAGCTAGCAGTGCTCCATTGATAATTCTGGATGGTGTACCTTATGTAGGAGGGCTGAACGAGATAGACCAAGGTGATGTGAAATCGATCGATATATTAAAAGATGCATCTTCAACTGCAATTTACGGTGCGCGTGGTGCGAACGGCGTTATTTTGATAACAACAAAAAAAGGGACAACAGGTAAACCTAAAATCCAATACGAAATGAGCTTCGGGGCACAGCAGATTTATAGCATGCCGGAGATTTTGAGTGGAGAAGAATATTGGAATTTTGCTGTTGACAGAGTCGGCTCTAAAGTGATAAATAATTTTCCAACACTTGTTAAAAATCATCAATTGGGGAAATCTGTTAATTGGCTCGATTTGGCAACAAGAAATGGCCAACAACAAAAACACTCAATAAAATTAAGTGGGGGTCAGGAAAACGTTCACTATTTTTTATCAGGAACCTATTCAGATGTAAAAGGCATCGCAATGGGCGATAATTTCAAAGAATTCGTTTTCAGGTCTAACCTGTCAGTAAATTTAACCAAGTGGCTCGAAGTAGGTGTAAATTCACAATATACAACACAGGACCAGTCAGGTCTTGCAGTAGGTGGAGACTTGGTTTATATGAATAATCCACTGATTAATGCATTGGACGATAATGGCGGATATTCCGTATATCCCTGGCCCGAAGAGCCAACTTTTACGAATCCCATGTCTAATTTAAATGTGAAAGACGAAGATTATGTACAGAGGCTATTTATTAACAGTTATGCAGAAATAAAATTTCCTTTTTTGAAAGGACTTTCTTATAAATTTAATTCGGGTTATACCACCTCAAGTCGACAGACAGGAAGATTCTGGGGGAACAATACATTAGCCGGATTAGTAAATGGAGGACAGGCTTATACATACAATTCTGATAATAAAGATATATTAGTTGAGAATATTATTTCTTATCAGAATATTTTTGGAAAACACAATATCAATTTCACTGGTTTATATAGTAACCAAAACAATACATTGGATATAAGATCTTTAACTACTCAGGGATTTCCAACTGAAACTTTGACATGGTATCAACCTGATGTTGCTAAAGTTATTAAACCGTCAAGCTCTTATATTGAGCAAAAATATATTTCTCAGATGGCTCGGTTAGTCTATTCCTACGACAGCAAATATCTAGTCACTTTATCAACCAGAAGGGATGGGTATTCTGGATTTGGGAAAGATAATAAATTTGGCATTTTCCCATCCGTTGCACTAGGTTGGAATATTTCAAATGAAAAATTTCTATCTTCTACTAAATTTATAAATAGCTTAAAATTTAGGCTGTCCTTTGGAGAGAATGGTAATCAGGCTATTAACCCATACCAAACTTTAGCAAAGTTACAAGCTTCCAATTATCTCGGCGGCAATGATGCATCCACAACAGCCGCAGGATATTACCCTTCTTCCCTAGCAACCCCAGGTTTGAGTTGGGAGACGTCTACCACTTTAAACTCTGGATTAGATTTTCAGATTTTAAAATCGAGGATTATTGGTTCTATTGATATTTATAAGACACGAACGACAGATTTGCTACTAGACAGGGCAATATCGTCTGTTCATGGTATTACGACGATTACTCAGAATATTGGAGAGACTGAAAATAGAGGGATTGAACTATTTGTAAATTCCAAGAACATTCAAAAAGGGAAATTTCATTGGGATACTGAATTTACTTTTTCACATAATAAAAATAAGATCATAGATCTTTATGGCAATGGAAGCAATGATATACTGAGCGGTTGGTTTATTGGTAAACCGATAGATGCTAACTATGATTATGTTTTTGATGGTGTTTGGCAAACTGGGGACAATTATTCACTACAACCTGATGCGAAACCAGGTGATTTGAAAATAAAAGATTCTAATGGTGACGGGAAAATAAATTCCGATGATCGAGATTTCATCGGTCAGTCAAGTCCAAAATCTATGTTTTCATTAACGAATATATTTGTTTATAAGGATTTTTCTTTAAGTTTTCAGCTTTTTTGTCCAATAGGCGCAACCAGATATAATCCTTTATGGGATACCGATATCGTAATGGTTGATGCGCGAATGAATACAATTAAGTTAAATTGGTGGAGAACTGATAATCCCACAAATGAGTATCCGGCCAATAGAAACAGTACTAATCCATATTTAGTTAAATTTTATCAGGATGCCAGTTACGTTAGGTTACGGGATGTTACTCTTTCATATGCACTGCCTGAGAGAATGGCAGGCAAAATTGGGTTAAAGAACTTACGGATATATGGAAATATAAAGAATGGTTTGACATTTTCAAAATGGAAAGGGCTTGACCCAGAATTATCGAATCAAAGAGGAACCCCTCTGGATAGAACATTCGTTTTAGGATTCAGTCTAGGTTTTTAATAAAATGAGAAAAATGAAAAATAAATATTTATATATTGTGCTTTTTGGCACTCTTTTGGGGGTTTCTTCTTGTAATGAAGATACCTACTTAAACGAAATACCACGGAATGTACTAACTGCTGACAATCTTTATTTAACACCTTCAGGTTTTGAAAATGGATTAAATGCAGCATATTCTTTGGTAAGACTAGAAAGAGATACTTATGGTAAGGAAAATATGCGTTCTGTTTTTGCTGTAGCAGGAACAGATACCTATTATTTATCTCGTTTTGCATCACAAGATATTTTCTTTACTGCATGGGGAAGTTACATGAACTCAACATCGTTTGGTTTGAATGAAAATTGGACATGGTTATATCAGATAATTAATTCAGTAAATACGATAATTGATCGATCTGAAAATGAATCTATTAAATGGTCATCTCAAAATCAAAAAAATGAAATTGTCGCGCAGGCAAGATGTATTAGAGCGTGGGCTTATCGCCACTTGACCTATTGCTGGGGAGATGTACCACTAACTTTACATGAATCAACAGGAGCAAATATCAAAACGGATTGGAATAGAGCTCCAAAAACTGAAGTTATGAAGACCATGGAAGAAGACTGGCTATTTGCAGAACAGTATCTGCCTGATATTCAGTTAATTCCAGGTCGATTAAATAAAGTTGTAGCTCAACATTACCTTGCTGAGTTATATTTGGCAATTGGAGATCCTACAAAAGCAGAAATAAAGGCAATGGCTGCTATAAATAATCCAAATTATGCCTTAATTACAGCAAGATTTGGAATAAATAAATCCAAACCCGGCGTTCCATTTATGGATCAATTTTATACTGAAAACGTATTTCATAAAAACGGAAATACTGAAGTTCTTTGGGAGTTCCCATATGACAGAAATGTTCTTGGAGGTGGCGCTAATATCATGCGAAGGGTATGGTTGGTTCGTTACAGTTCAATATCTGGGGTTACTGCGATTATGTCTACTATGGGGCGTGGATCAGATTTCCTCTCTGTAACAAATTTTGGATTAAATTTATATGAAGCCTCGGATGATAGAGGGTCTGGCTATGCAATTCACAGATCTTTCCTTAAAGATAATGGAACAATAGTTTATACAAATGTTGGAACGGTTTTAGAGCCGAAGACGGACACTTACAGACCTTCTACTGCAAAATGGGATGACGGTGACCCGAACGATCCTGCGGCCAATAATGGATATCATGACCAACCCTATTTACGATTAGCCGAAACATACTTATTGTTAGCAGAGGCTCAGCTTTTACTTAAGAAACCAGATCTGGCTGCTGAAACATTGAACAAGATCCGCAAAAGGTCAAATGCATCACCAATAACTGCAGCTCAGGTCAATATTGATTTTATACTGGATGAAAGAGCCCGGGAACTTCTAACCGAGGAACACAGAAGATATACGTTACTTCGTCTGAACAAGTGGATCGAACGAACTAAGTTGTTTAATAATCAATGCGGGTCCTATATTACTGAACGTGATAAGCTTTATCCAATTCCACAACCTGTAATAGATGCCAATTTGGATTCAAAAATGCCGCAGAATTCAGGTTATTGAAAATAATAGCTACGATTAGAACTCAGAATGAAAGTCCTGTCAAGATGTTTTGTTCTTGACAGGACTAACTTAGGAGTTCAACAGCTATTTCCTATGAGGTAAGTAAGGAATGTTATCTATCCAATCTCCGCATGAAACTCACATTTAACGGTTTTTAAAACCCACGTTTTTATCAGATTTTTTAAAACTAAAATATAGTGTTGGATTTTCATCTAATATACAATGAATCTTAATTAAGGGTAGATTAAAATGCCCTCTTAATCCGCAGAAAGTTAATTATATCAAAATTCTCACTTATTGAGATTAGTACAGCGGAATAAATATTTCTCTCAAACAACAATAATACTTATGTAAAATGAAAAAATTATTTTTTTTCTTCTATTTGACCATTGTTGCTATTACTCAATTGCATGCCTCTGATACATTAAGTGTAAAAGTGTAATCGGAAAATAACAATACACAGTTTTCGGAAAATAGGAATACACAGAAAT
>JBAXKJ010000070.1:0-10812 GCA_037137375.1 Prolixibacteraceae bacterium | reverse complement strand
TAAGCTGTTCACTTTTTAACCGGTGGACCTGTGCAATTTTCACCCGGTATTTACACAGCGCGTTATTAATCTAAAAAGCTCCCCTGATAGCACAAAGTTGCAACCGAATTAATTCTCTCCGATTGGATTAAAATGTTGTAATATAACATCATACACACTTATTGTTTAGTGCCAGTCTGACGATTTTCTGATTTATTTTTCCTTTAAAGTAGTGGGGAACATCGAAATATCGAACCTTTTGGAACACTATTATCTGGTTGTTGACCTGTCCGATCATATTGTAAATTACCAGGGATTGTCATTTGATGATTTGTTCTGTTTGCTGATCAATCTTAAATTTTCTACCTATATTTATTTGAAATAATAACCAAAGGTAAGGTTAGCTAGAAAACAATAGCTGGCTTACAATGTTTTTGGTGTTGTTAAAAACGAGTTCCCTGCAAGCATTGAGTTCAGTCTGCCTATCATATACAATTGATTTTAATAAAATGAAAAGAAAAATGATTGTAGGTGCAGTTGCTACATTTTGTTTAATAATTACATTTTCCTGTTCAAGAAATTATAGAAATAGTAAAGAAAGCGTTACAAACGATATTGATAGTGATATTTCAAAAGATTCATTAAAATATCTAATGACTTTTGAAAAATCACAAGTTTTAGATGTGTATCGAGCTTCTTATGCAAATAATGCGCAAGTAGGACTTTATGAATTTTCTGGAAATTGGAACCAGCGTTGGTCAATTAGTAAAATGGATAGCGTTTATATAATCAGGTCAGATTTTAGTAAAAAAGTATTGGCAATAAACTTAACAGATTCAATGTTGGTCCAACAGGATTATAATGGAAGTGACAACCAGCATTGGCTTATTTCAGGTGAAATTGATTCTGCTATTATACGAAATAAGGCACTTGGTAAATATCTTACCTATTCAAAGGATATTGATCTTGATAATTGCGCAGGAGAAAGAGCCCAGTATTGGATATTGCAATCATTTAATAAACTACTGAGAGAAATAGATACTTGTAATTGTATTGAAAACTTTGACTTTATAAAAAATAGGATTGAAACAAGTTACTCTGGGTTTCAAGATAAAGTGAATCAATCTACAAAAGGAGAATATAATAGATTACGTGATCAATCGGTAAAAGCTGCAAAGGAGTCCGATAGTTCAATAAAGTGTTTTAAGGCCATTCAAGACTATCTAAGTTTCTTTCATGATAAACATATTCACTTTTATATGATTGGAAACAATAGCAATAGCGATCGCCCAATAGTTCCGTATAAACTAGAGAAAATTACAAATGCAGAATGGTTTAGTTTAAAGAATATTGACGATTCAACACTATTACTCTCTTTACCTAGCTTTAAAGGAGAGTATAAACTTCTTATTGACAATCTAATTAGTAATAATATGCATAAGATAGTGAGCACTCCATATCTTGTAATTGATCTGCGTGGGAATGGAGGAGGAATGGATCCTGCCTTTTACAATATTCTTCCATTTCTTTACACTAATCCATATAAACTTTATGGTAACGACATATTAGCTTCAATCGAAAATATACGTGTTTTTGAAGTCGGGGAACAACGCATTAGTTCTACGAAAACAAACGGAAAACCATCACAAGACGCAGAATGGGTTTCGACATTAATAAGTAAAATGAAGAAAAATATAGGTAAGTTTATTTTAAGATCAAATGACACCGAGGTTAAGAGAGATAAGGTCCTGAGAAATCCCCGAAAAGTTGCAATACTGATAAATAGAAATTGTGCAAGTTCAGCCGAGGAGTTTTTACTTAATGCAAGAGAAAGCCAAAAAGTACTGCTATTCGGTGAACCTACATCAGGTACATTAGACTATTCAAATGTTATGATCGTTCCATGTCCAAGTATGGTTTTTAAATTTGGATATGCAACAACACGAAGCCGTAGACTTCCTCGTTTTTCTGTTGATAGAGATAAAATCCAGCCAAATGTTTATTTAAATTACAATACTGACTGGATTACAGAAGCGGTAAGACAATTAAAACGCTAGATCGGCTAAATTGAAATGAAATTATGCCAGCAGGTAACAAAGGCTCATACTTCATGCGGTTTTCATCTTAATTTGCAAGCTCAGCGCTCGCAGGCAAGTTACATAAAAGCGGATAGGTTCGACACCATGGCATCCCGCACGGCGCATAGCCCCACCTGGCTCACTACTAATTATGGGAAATCGGTCAGGTAATTGGAAAGTTGCAACCTTTTTGTTTGACGGCATACTTTTAAATTTTCCTTTGTTTGTAGGGTTTTCCTAGGGTTAAAATTACAAAAGGAGGCCTTTTTAGACCTCCTTTTTGATGATGCTCCCCTGATAGCACAAAGTTGCAACCAATTTTTATTTTCTAATCAACTAAAAACAAGCAAATTGAACGTATTTGATTTATAAATTGACAGAATAACTTGTACTTCTTCCGCCTCCGGAAACTATGAAAGCGCCCATTTCCAGGAGGCATTGGAGGTCTCTGGTTGCAGTTGCCTTTGATATTTTACAGAGGCCTCCATATTTCTTTGCATTCATTCCTCCGGTAAAACCATTTGGCCCTTCTTCCAGCATTCGTTTTATTACCTTATTATGGCGTTCATTTAACTGATTGTTGAATCGGTCAAAGAACATTACCTTTTTTAAGGTAAATTCAATTTGATTTTCGGAATCAATTTGTGCTTCCAGGATTGTCTCGACAAAATATTTGATCCAGGAATTTATCTCCAATGAATATTGTGCTTTTTCAAGTTCCTGATAATATTTTTTCTTGTTGCTTTCAATGGTTTTGGACAAACTAAGCATAACCGGTCTACCGATTCCTTGAGATAATGCCTTTTCTGCAATCGCTCTTCCTATTCTTCCATTACCGTCTTCGAAAGGATGAATGGATTCAAAATAGAGATGTGCAATGGCAGAACGGACCGGAGCACTTTTTATTTCTTTCCTTTCACCAGGTGCTGTATCATTGAACCAACTTATAAATCTTTCCATTTCCTTTGGTACAGATTGTGACGGGGGTGCCTCATAGTGGACTTTCTCTTTGCCCACTGCTCCGGATACAACTTGCATTGGTTCTGGATGTGTTCGCCATTTCCCAATTTCGATTCCTTTTACATGACTTAATAACATGGCGTGCCAGTCAAAAAGTGATTGTTCCGTTAGTGAATTGCTGAAGCTATTTCTCACGTCAATCATTAGTGAACTAATGCCTGAAGTACGAATATCTTTACTTTCTGTTTGTGAAACCAATCCGAGATTCTTTTTGATGGAAGACATTACATCTTTTCGGCTTAGAAATTCACCTTCAATCTCCGATGTTTTTACAGCTTCTGCTACCATAATTTCCAGCAGGGCTTCAGTCTGCATCTCCGCCGGAATAGCTTTGATCATTCCAGATACATGTCCAATCCTTTCATAAAATGCAAACAGGTACCTCTCGAGATTTGTTAATTCAAATTTGAAATCAGGCCAGTCTTTATGTTGCCAGTTAAAGTAGTTCATGAGCCGATTATTTTGCTTATTCGGCTCAAATATAATAAAAATATGAGCTGAATAGACGTTATTTTCAGCTCACTTTTTGAAATTCACCTATTCGAACAAGCAAATTAGCAAAGTTCATTCGGGATTTAAATCAAAAAGGAGGCCTTTTTAGACCTCCTTTTTAATGGTGCTCCCCTGATAGCACAAAGTTGCAACCGGTTCAGCATTTGGGATTGACTTTATATTCCTGACATATTGCATTATACAATCATATGATGAGTGAGAAGGAATACCATTTTCTTGACAGTTCTTGTTCCATGGATGGATGGGAAACCCTTTGAAATGACCAATTGCCTCTATTAAATTTAGCAGGGTTTGAAATTTTGTGAAATTACCCGGACGGAGACTTTTGGTTGAGAATTTTTCCAGAGCACTGTTGATCAGAGCAAACGCGCTATTTTCTTTTCTACTAGATCTTTAATAGAAATCGTCAGTTTTTTGTGTTCCAGAGTTTCTGCTTCTGAGGGTGAATATAAATCACCAGGATAACGGATATCTACTCCGTAATCATTTAAATCACTCGGGTCAATTTCAGAAAATTCCGGATCAATATCAGAGCATTCGGCAAGAAGAAATTCGATGTTGTGAGTTTTCTTAATATCAATTCCATTAGCAATCAGAAAAACCTTCAAATACTTTTCTACTACCTGTTGGCAATGGAAGCAAACAGCCGATGTTGCAATGACTTCAAATTCAGTTAGTTTTTCAATCACTACCAAATCAACTGCGGCTTTGGCGATCCATTGTTGAATGTATTTCTGTGTTGCCTCGTTCATACCAATATCCCTTCTTTAAAAACCTGTCGAACGATATGCCCGTTAATTGCTTTATTGATGTCAGCCTCAATCTTACTTTGGATGAAAATATCAGCGGGTATTTTGTTAACTGCGAGTTTCTTTCTGAGTATCGATTTAATTTGCCGGATCTCTTTTGCCGTATGTGATTCATTAGTGATAACCATCAAGTCGAAATCACTTTCGTTGGAATGGTCACGTCGGGCCCTTGAACCAAAAAGAAGAATAGTACTCTCAGGCAAAAGTTCATTAATAGATTTTTTGATTACCTGCAACGCGATTTCTTCATTAGCAATGATCATGCCTTTTTCTTTCAAAGGTAAACAATTTAATTTTAGTCCGAAAAATGGTAAAACGAAGATTATGTCCTGATTTTTGCAAAGTTGCAACCTTTTCATTCACCACGCCGATCCTTGTTTTGACCAATGCCGTCAAGGTTTTCGAAAGTGGGGAAACAAAAAAAGAGGTCGAAAATGACCTCTTGTCCTGTATGGCTCCCCTGATAGCACAAAGTTGCAACCGGATTTTGTGAATATTGGAACCAAATAAAATGATTATCTTTGTTTTATGATTTCTAAAGAAGACATATTAAACAAATTGTTGGAGTTGAAGCCAACTCTTCAAACTGATTATTCGGTAAAGGAGATCGGTTTGTTCGGTTCGTTTTCCGATGACACTTTTAATGAAGAGAGTGACATCGATATTTTGGTTGAACTTTCCCAGCCTATTGGATGGAGGTTTTTTTCTCTTGAAATTTATCTCGAAAAGACATTTGGACGAAAAATAGACTTGGTAACAAAAAGTGCCTTGAAAGATCAGATCCGGGATAAGATCTTGAAACAAGTTAATTACGTGTAGTTTGAAAAAGGAGATTCGAACCTATCGGATGTTTCTTGAAGACATCCAGCTCTCGATGCAAAGAATTTCTGAATACATCGAAGGATTTGATTTCGTTAAGTTTAAGCAGGATTACAAGACGGTTGATGCTGTAGTTCGCAATTTTGAAATCATAGGTGAAGCTTCCAAAAAACTTCCGAACTCGTTTAAAGAAAAATATCCTCAAGTACCTTGGTTGGAGATGTATTATTTAAGGAACAAAGTATCCCACGAATACCACGGGATTGATTATTCGATTATCTGGGATGTTGCCACCAATTACCTCCCTGAGAATAAAGCCGAGATCGATAAAATAATCGATTTAGAAAATTAGCCTGATTTTCTAGGAGTTGCAACCATTATTTCACGCCACCGGTTCATGTTTTGACCAATGCAACCAAGGTTTTCGAAAGTGGGGAAACAAAAAAAGAGGTCGAAAATGACCTCTTGTCCTGTATGGCTCCCCTTTCATTCGAAAGTTGCAACAAGATTATCGTACTCTATTTTTGTTAAAGTACTGTAAGGTAATATTATACACCCATCTTGTTCTTTGATAATGTCCATTTCATCCGACTTTTTGAATACATTCCATTGTTTAGCCTGTTGAAGTGACTTAGTAAATTAAGAAAATTTCTTTTAGTCGGAATTCATAACTGATGGGTTTAATAGTATAATTTTAGTACTAACCCAGTGTATAAACCAGATTTTGGATCATAGAATATTCCAGTACTTTCTGAAATGCTTCTACTCTTAGGATCTGTATAATCAAGTTTATTATATGCATTTTGCATTACGTTAAAACTTTCCGAAACGCCATAGCTTAAAATATTCGAACCACTGTCATTTATGAAAGGAATGTCTTTACTGGTTGCAATCCAGGTATCTAAGTATGCACCGGGATTTGTATAAATATCAGAAACTGTAAACGACACAGTATTGTTACTATTAAGTGTAATTGTTGCTGTCCCTTTGTGATAATAGCTACTGTAATTACCATCCCAACTGGCGGTAATAATATTACCGTTTTGCACACAAGGTATTTCCCTTAAGTCTAATGATCTGTAGCCCTTTTGATTTGATAATTTTGTCATATTTGGGAAAGTCTGATCAAAGTAAAATTCTAAATAGAAGGACAATGAAAATTTAGTGACGAGTAAGTTAATGTTCGCTTTGGTTGTTGAAGTACCTACCAATTTATTGGTGGTATTGTCAAAAAGGTTTAGGACCACGTCGTAATTACCTACCTTCGAATATTTATATTTGACAATGCTGTCATTGGTCTTGGTAACATCAGCACTCCCATCTCCAAAATTCCATACATATTTTGCATTTTTTGGACCTGAACCATAAGACCTTGCGGTAATTATAATTTCTTTGCCTAGTGTAACAACAATGGGATTTGGGCTAATATCCAATTTAACAATGGCTTGATTTATGTTCGCTTTGGCGGTTGAAGTACCCACCAATCTGTTGGTGGCATTGTCGTACAGATTTAAAATCACATTATAACTACCCGCTTTCGGATATTTATATTTGACAATACTGTCATTGGCGACTGTAACATCAGCAGTACCATCGCCAAAGTTCCAAACATATTTTGCATTTTTTGGGGCTGAACCATAAGACTTGGCGGTGATTGTAATTTCTTTATCCGGCTCGCCGACAATGGGATTTGGGCTAATTTCCAATTTTGTATAATAGATGTTGATCCATTTGAAATCGATGAACAATGGAATTCTTTCTGTACTGTTATCAAAAAGCACCGTAGAATTCCATCCAATAATGGAATATCCTAATTTATTGAGACCGGGTGTCAATTTGACGTATTGACCGGTACTCAGACTCCAGTCTGTCACACCCGGCACATTCTGTTTACTTTTGATAAGACCATCAGTCCCATAAACTTCTGAACTGATAATTTTTTTCCCATTGATGTTCATTCGTTCTACTGCAGTTGGGCATTCCACATAGCTACTTAAAGTATCTTTTGAAACAGTCACTCCATCCTTCAGTTCAAAATCTTTTGTTTTATCTTTAACCCAAATTGTATAAGATGGGAAAATATTCGGGGCTATTGTTCCTATTGTATTATTTACTAACTCATCATAACGTTTTCCAATCTTGTCCCATTCAATGACGGCGGTTTTTGCATAATATGTGACAAATGGATAGGGGCTTGCAGGATCATTCCCATTAAGTTTGGCCAAGTAGGGCTTGAATTTGTTGTTGACAAAGTCGATGGATTGTTGGACTCCGGGCGTATTGGGATCACTGATGTAAAGTTTCCCGCCACTTACGGAAACCTGGTAACAAATGATCGCATGGCCAGCATATTCAGGTGAACCATCGGGATTAAGCTTTCCGGTAAGCATGTAAATACCCATTGCCTGTGGCTCCCCTGTAACCAGCATGGCACCCGCAATGGTGAGTAATTTCATTTTGTCCAGTTCCTGGTTCTTGTCAATATATTTACCAAAAAATGTTGCGACTTTACCGTCCCAGTCTGTATCTTGCTGAATAACTGAACATAACTTGTATCCCCTCGCATTATCTTGCCAAAGTTTTGCATTATCGCTAAATTTATTGTACAAACCACCTTCAGTAGCTTTTTTTTCAAAGTAATACCACATGGCAGAAATCGTTTGTCCGGCACAATGTCCTTCTGGTGCGATATAGGATCCATAGTTGATAAACTCCCAGTCATCAACTCCTGGTTTGAATCCTGACGTAATCATTGGGGGTAAATTCAATGCACTTTCTGCAATTGAGCTGATGACAATATTTGCGCCCGTTGCCAAAGTACTTTTTAAGTTGATATCACCACTTTTCAATTTGTTGGCAGGCAAAAAATGCCTTGTCAGGAGAGTGATCGAAGTTGCAGTATAACTATTGACCGGGATTCCTTCCAGTTTTCCTGTTGTCTCATCCAGATAAAAACCTAACGGGATATGACCGGTAGGAACTTTGACCGGAATCGTTAAACTCATCAGTCCGTTGGAGTAACCGCCATCACAAGAAATAGAGATGATTGGTGAGATCGGATTAAAATTGGCACCAAGTTGGTGACTCTTGATCTCTGCATAGGAGACTTTTAGTGATGGGTTAGAAGAAAATGAATTGGCAGGAATGGCAATTTCAATCCCATCTACAGGTGTGCCGGGTTTGGCAATTTTAACAGTTGCACCAGATGATCCAATTGTAGTGTTTGAAACTTCTGAAAAAGATCCTGTAGTGATATTTTTTGAAACAATATTCTGCTCAATCGGTGGTATAACCTCAGTGTTTGAGGCAGGATCTCCGGTTTTTTTGCAGGACCATGCGATTCCCAATAGAACCAATACGAAAATCATTTTCTTTTTCATAACCTGGGGTTTGAAGTTATAACTTATTAATTGAGGGATAAGCAAATAGGTTGGTGACAATGTATTTTTACCAACTGCTTCAGATTTAGGAAAGGTTTAATTCCAGTCTAAAATTAGTAGTTTACAAATTATGCTATATAGCCCATTGGGGTCATTTTTGATTAACTCAGTCAAGGTGTTCGGAGCAATACGAAACAAAAAAGGAGGCCGTTTCCGACCTCCTTTTTGATGGTGCTCCTCAGGTAGGACTTGAACCTACGACCTACGGATTAACAGTCCGCCGCTCTAACCAACTGAGCTACTAAGGAGTTTATTGCTTTAGTTAATTTTCTAAAGCGTTGCAAAAATAACACCTTTTTCATAAAATGGAAATATATTTGCACAAATTCACTGAAATACTCAAAAGAAACTTTTCAGCCATCCGAAAATGATCATTTGAGTATTCCATGTGGCAATTAAAAAACAAATTATATTCACAGGAAATAAATAATCTATATGGGATATTCAAAAATATTGGGCATCGGAAATGCACTGGTCGATGTCATCACTATGCTGAAGGATGATCAGATTATCAGGTCGTTGAACCTTCCTAAAGGGAGCATGACCCTCGTCGACAGGGATATGTCTGATCGGGTTCAGGTCGAAATCACCGGAGAGAAACGACTTCTGGTAACCGGCGGGTCGGTAGCCAATGCCATTAATGGGGTGGCTAACCTTGGTGTCCCATGCGGTTTTCTGGGATCCATTGGCCATGATGAACTGGGAAACCTCTTTTCTGACGAACAAAAGGCCCAGGGAATTCAGCCATTATTAATCTATTCTGAGCTTCCCACAGGTCGTGCTGTAGGACTTGTCGAGCCAGATGGTGAAAGAACTTTTGCCACCTACCTTGGTGCTGCAGCTGAACTTAAGCCCGAGGATGTTTCTCCTGAAAGATTGCAGGGTTTTGATATCTTTTTTATCGAAGGATACCTCGTCTTTAACCATGCCCTGATCATGGCGGCAGCATCAGCAGCGAAGAAAGCCGGACTCACCGTCGCCCTCGACCTGGCCAGTTACAATGTCGTTGAGGCCAACCGGGAAATATTGAATGAACTCGTGGACGATTATGTGGACATTGTTTTCGCCAACGAAGAGGAGGCGAAGTCATTTACCGGCATGCAGCCGCTGGATGCCGTCCACAACATTGCAGGACGTTGCGATATTGCTGTTGTCAAAATCGGGAAGGAAGGAGCTTATATCAAGCAGGGGAATGCCTTGAAACATATTCCTGCTGCCGGGGATCTTGTGGTAGATACCACGGGTGCCGGTGATTTCTTTGCCGCTGGTTTCCTTGCCGGGATAGCCAAAGGATACGATCTGGAGAAAAGCGGAAAACTCGGTGCCTTGCTTGCTTCTAGGGTGATCAGGGTTCCTGGTGCAAAACTCGACGAAAAGGAGTGGATCGATATCCGGAATAGGGAAATTTCACTTTGAACAACGCAAACATTTATATCATTTCAAATCATCCTGTTCCCTTATGGCAAAAATTAACTGGAAACCCGGAAACATGATCTACCCGCTGCCAGCAGCGCTGATTAGTTGCGGCTCCACCCCCGAAGAGTATAACCTGATAACCGTCTCCTGGCTGGGAACTATCTGCTCGGATCCTCCAATGTGCTATATTTCAGTTCGGCCGGGTCGCCACTCTTCCGATATCATCAAACGAAATGGCGAATTCGTGATTAACCTCACGACCCAATCGATGGCCGAAGTCACCGACTGGTGCGGCGTTAAATCGGGTCGCGATCATGATAAGTTTAAGGAATGCGGTCTGACGCCTCTTCCGGGTACGGTAGTAAAATGCCCGATCGTTGCAGAGTCTCCTATCAGCATCGAGTGTAAGGTTATTGAGGTCAAAGCCCTTGGGACCCATGAGATGTTCATTGCCAATGTGGTGAACATCATAGCCGACGACCGGTTCATTGATCCTCAATCCGGTGCCATGAGCCTGGAAAGTGCAGGATTAATGGCTTATTCGCATGGCAATTATTATGAAATGGGGAATAAGATCGGGAAGTTTGGATGGAGTGTGATGAAAGAGAAGACCAAAAAGAGAATTGCAGAGGGTGGGAAGATGAGAAAATGAGAAAATGGGAAGATGAGAAGATGGGAAGATGAGAAGATGAGAAAATGGGAAGATGGAAAATGAGAAGGTGGGAAGATGAGAAAATG
>JBAXKJ010000069.1:0-11616 GCA_037137375.1 Prolixibacteraceae bacterium | reverse complement strand
TAGCTGATAAACTTGCTGAAATAAATGCGGATGCAGTTCTCAATGCAACCAAGATGATGATCAAATAAACTCATGGAATTATTATTAGATTTGATATATAAACTCAAATCTAATCCATCATGAAACAAGTAAGAATCATTTTCGTTTTTATTGCATTCCTCGTATCTATTTCTTGGAGTAGTCAATCTCAGAATCCAAAATCAATTCAAACCTCTATCTCCGAAGAATCATTCAAAATTATTTCCGAAGAAGACCATGTAGATCCCAAATTCGGATATAACAAGTGCAATTTATTGATTGAATTAAAATCAAGAAAGACAAAAGAAGAGTTGACAATCATTGCAAATAATCTTCGAAAAACCAGAAAAAATTACGACAAATTGTGGATTGGATATTATGTGTTTGGTGTTAAAGATCGAACGATAGCCTGGGCTACTTCAAATTTCACACCTAATCTTGAGGTAGAAATTATTGGGGCATCTGATATGGAAATAAAGTCAATGAATTCAGTAAATGTTTCTTCAGGTAAAATAGGGAAATGGTTTGATAACCGAACTGGTGCCGAGTGCGGAATGATTCTATTCAGAAAAGATAATAAGATTTATATGAAATCTACTAACAAACACGGTAATTTAGGTGACGATGAATTTATTTGTAAATCAGAAAAAAGTAAAATTGTTTATCAACCAAAAGTCAACAAGCATAAAGAATACTATATTATTGAAAAAAATGGAAATTTAGGAATGTATGATGAATCCGGAAAATTTGGAGAGGCCATCAGAATTCCTTGATTGATCTATATAAAATTAATACAAAAAACCCTGGAAACTCTCCGGGGTTTTTGTTTATCTTTGAGGTGCCAAATCATATTTAAAACCAAGTTATGTGGTGTAAGGAGTTAAGGCTTTCCCGGCAGCAACTCCTTCGTTACACTGTGTAACTTGGAATATGGTTTGGCGACCCGCTGCCGGGTTTTTAATGCCTTAATGCCATGAGTAATTCCACAGAAATTCAAGAAGAAAAGAAACCCAGTCTGGTTGAAAAATTAGTCGAAGCTTTTACTTTACACTACGAGCCAGCCATAGACGTTTCGGATTCAGATGAGATGAAATCAACTCGGGATATCCTTGCGGAGATGAATAGCATAGATGAAATTTTCCCTTATGAAGTAAATAAATTGATGGAAGATTATGGTTTCAAAATCCATTATAACGGGAACAACTTCGTTTGGTTATTAAAGGAAAAGTAACTTCCTGTTTCCTTACCCCCTTAAAATATGTCCTTTGTGCCGCTTCTGACCTCTTGTAGCTTTACCAAAAAAGCAACAAGATGGGAGCAAGTTACGATCGCAGGATTAACCTTTACATCAACGGGAAAGAGGTATCGAATGATGTAAAATCCATCAGGGCTGAAATGACCAAGTTGGTCAATGAGCAAGCCCGAATGACTATCGGCAGCAAAGAATATATAGCGGCAGCCACCAATATCCGTCAACTTAAAGGCATTCTAGCAGAGCACCAGCAACAAGTTGCCGCGGTTTCGAAATCGTGGAGTTTTGAAAGCATGGCCCAGGGAATGAATAAGTATTTTGCAATTATCACTGCTGGTATTGCCTCATTTACCGGCATTACTATGGGGGTTAAGTCGTTGGTTAAGACTTTCGATGATTTTGAAGAGAGGGTCAGTAATCTTTCTGCCTTAACTGGATTGAGCGGAGAATCTCTCAAATGGATGGCTGATAAAGCCAAAGAATTGAGCACGACAGTACTTGAAGGCGGAATACGGATTAAGGCAAGCGCCCAAGATATAGTTGACGGATTTACCAAAATGGGATCCGCACGTCCCGAACTTCTGCAAACTAAAGAAGATCTTGTAGAAGTTACAAAACAGGCGCTCATTCTGGCGGCGGCTTCAAAAATGGAGATGGTACCGGCAATAGAAGCTGTTGCCGCGGCTATGAACCAATTTGGTCTGGGTGCTTCCGAAGCTAACAGGATTATTAATGTTCTTGGCGCCGGATCTCTGGCGGGTAGTGCAGAAGTAAATGATCTTACTGCATCCTTATCAACTGTTGGAACGGTCGCAGCCAATTCGAATTTGTCGCTTGAACAAACTGTTGGTGTTTTAGAGACACTCGCAGAGCGTCAATTAAAAGGAGAAGAGGCTGGAACGCAGTTGAAAACAAGTCTTATCAGTTTGAAAGCCGCTGGATTAGGTTATACAAGTGGCATATTCAACATGCGAGATGCAATTATTGAATTGCGCCAGAGAATGGATGAGAAGAGCACCGCTATGGAGAAGGATGCCGCATTGATTGATGTGTTTGGCAAAAGGCAGATTACTGTCGGTACAATTCTTACCAGCAGCATCGAACGATATGACTATTTTGCCAAGGCTGTCACCAATACGAGCGTTGCAATGGAACAGGCTATCATTAACAGCGACAACCACAATGCTAAGCTTGCGCAAGCAAAAAATAGGATTAGTTTGGTTGCTATTGAATTAGGAGAAAAATTATCACCTGCTTTAATGGTTGTTACTGGATGGTTCGGGAAAACTCTATCAGCTCTTCTGGCAATCATTAATATACTCGAAAAATACAGTTCGGTAATATTAACCGCTACTGCAGGAATTGTTGCCTATTCAGCTGCTGTAAAAATTCAAGCATATTGGGACAATGTGCAATCTGGGTACATGGCAGTAAAAACAGCTATGACAACAGCATATAATTATGTTGTTGGGGTTCTGACGGGTAGAATTGCCCTTGCAACTGTAGCGCAACAAGCATGGAATTTGGCTCAATCCATGAATCCGATCGGATTATTAATTGGTTTGATCACCGCAGCTGGAGCAGCATTATATTTATATAACAAGAGGCTTACGGAGGCGCAGATAGCTCAAAAAGCCGTTAATGATGTAACCCTCCAAGCACAGAAGAATATTGTGGAAGAGAAGGTTGCCATAAGCTCATTGCTCGATATAGCCAGAAACGAAAAATTATCAAAGGCAGAAAGATTAGATGCAATACAAAAGCTAAATGCCATATCTCCTAAGTATCTCGGTTACTTAAGTCTGGAAAATATTGGCACCGATAAGGTAACGCAATCAGTGAAAGATTATACAGATAGTTTGCTTGAAAACGCAAAGATTCAGGCTGCCCAGCAAAAGATAACTGAAATTGAAAAAGAAAGGCTTGATGAGTTGGCTTCTGGCGCTGATAAAAAAACTTCATTTTGGCAACAATTTGCAGCCAGAATGAAGTCTGATAATACTTACGAAGGATATCTAAAAAAAATTGGAGAGGAAGAAAGTAAAAATGCTGATGCGGCCAATAAAAGCTATTTAGCAAAAATTAAGGCTGTTAAGGATATGATTGGAAACCCTATTAAAGGCGATAATGAATCTGATAAAAACAAAGGGAATAATGGAAATTCAACGGTTGTTAAAGATCTTATAAAAGATCAAGAAAAATTATTGGAAATTGCCAATAAGATGCCTGGAAGTACAGAAGCTCAGATTATTGCTAGAAATAAAGAGATAGAATCGATTAGTAGGGAGATAGCCCGACTTAAAGATCTTGGAACATTAAAAGCTGTAAAAAACCAGGCTAAAGAAGACAAAGATTCCGAAAAAGAAGAAAAGGAAAAGAGAGCCAAGGCCCTGGAAGCACTGAATGCTGATAATGATTCAAAAATAACCTTGATCAATAAAAATCATCTTGAAAATAAGACTTCAGATGATCAGTTTTATGCGGACTTGCTTCAACAAGAATTAGATTATCTCCAAAAAAAGGCTGCCATATATCCTGTTGGAAGCAAGGAATATGAAGAGGCCTACATGAAATCGGCAGAAAAACAGGTTGCAGCGGAAAAAAAGGTACATGAATTACTGTTAGACGCTCAAAAAGAGCTAATTAATGCAAAAATTGACAATTTAAAAGAAGGTATTGAGAAAGAGAAGGCAATTGAGGAGCAACGATACCAGGAGGAGATTGCTGCCCTACAAGATAAAATGATTATTAAAAATAAACTCTCTGAAGCAGAGATTGCCCTCAATGTAGCAATAAGCCAAACAGTCGAAGAGAAAACGAAGGAACATAATAAAAGAATTAATGATCTTAATATTGCTGCAATTCAAGATAAGCAAATCACTGATTTAAACGATAAAATTCTTCATGCAACCAGTCAGAAGCAAAAATGGGAAGACGAACTTACCTTAGCGAAGGATCAATATAATCGAGAATTTAAATTAGCAGAGGGAGATAGACAGAAAGAACTTGATGCTGAAGAAAAATACAAAAACAAGGTAATTGGTATTAAAACAGAGCAGAATCAGGTTTACAAATTACTCTCTGAATCCCTTGTCGGGTTTATTTCAGATGCTTTTTCCGGTCAGTTAGATCAATATGCATCTTTTGGCCAAAGCCTTATTCTCATGGCCCTTCAAATTTTAAAACAATTAATTCCTATTTGGTCTGCTCAAATTGTTGGAGGATCACTTGCTACACCTGATTCAATTATGACAGGGGGGATATCCGGTATTGTGAAATTCACTGCCATACTGGCCATAATGGAAGGATTTGTCGCTGCGGCAGAAGCTGGTGTAAAAAATAGCATAAACAGTAAGAAAAATGCCGCAGGACAAAAAGGTCATGCCGAAGGTGGCTTTACTGAACCTGGGGGAAAATACGAACCTGCCGGTATCGTTCATAAAGGAGAATATGTGATCCCCCAGGAAGGAGTGAATAACCCGGCCATGCGTCCATGGATTGATCAAATTGAAAGTGCAAGAAGAAATAATAGTATGGCTCGCCTGGATTTGCGCCCGGTGGCACAAACCTATTCACAAAGGGGATCATTTGCTTCAGGAGGTTATTCCGGATCACCATCTAATAGTCAGGGATCTATAGTAATGACATCTGGATCAGATCCTGAACTAAAAATGCTCATGAAACAGCTTAATACCACACTTAAAGAAGGTATTCGTGCCCATATCAATGCTTATGGTACAAATGGATTGTTAGATGAACTCGATAAAATCAACAGTTTCAAATTGAAAACGAATAAACAATGAAACTTTCAATAGGTAATCAACCCGTTGCGATTCCAAAAGACGCAAAGATCAGCCTTGAAAAATCTTCGCCATTTTTAGGGAATGATGCGACATCCTTCTCTTATCCTTTTCCCATCCCTCGGTTGCCTAATCAGCAGGCAATTGGTTGGCCTGGTAAACTCGAACGCAGCGGCGAAATATCAAATAAGATGTTTATACTGGAAGATCAGGGCACTCAGGTGGTTGCAGGAGAAATAGAGTTCGATGATATCGACGATGAAAATATCGGTGTGATCCTCAAATCCGGGAACACTGAATTTTGGTCTAAGATCAAGAATCTGAAGATGGCTGATATCGATTTTGGATCTGAAACCTGGTTGACGAATCCCAGCACGTTTGGTGCATTTGACAGTAAGCTTCAAGAATGGGATGCGGACAATAATGCAGAGAATGCTCCTATAATTGCAGTCCCATTTTGGCTGGATAACGCAGATAAATCTGAAAAAGTATTGGGGAATGGATGGCAGACAGTTCCCTATTCGCCTGATATTTATTTTGCTTATATGCGTCAGTTCCGCGCCTGGTACCTGATTGAGAAGATTTTTGAAAATTTCGATTATACCATCGCTGCCGATTATTTAAAAACCAGCGAATTTTCCCAGTTAATTGTTTTTACAAAACCGTTTTATCAACGGGTAATGCCATCAGGAGAAGATCCAACTATCTGTTTTCTTGATCCGGTTGGAGAACTCTTGATTTATTCATCTCGAATGCCTGATATGACTGTGCAGGATTTTCTGGATGGAATTAAGTCGATACCAGGCATTATCTTTTTGATCGATGACCAAAATAAACAGGTAACTATTACCCTTCAGAGGAGCCTATTTGAGCCGGAAAGTATCGACCTGATGCCAACAACAGAACTAAAGGGCTGGATCCACCGGGAGCATGAGACAACGGACGGTTATCAACTGACCTATCAGTCTCAAGATGACGAGAATGATACAAAAATTGATTATATCATCAATGATACGGTAGCAGATACGCTGCCTACGGCAACAACTGAAGGAAGGATCGTTCATGTTACCAGTTTAAATCGAGATTACATCACGATGAAGAAATCAAGCGATTCTTCACTTTACTGGTCTCAAATTGGCGGTCTGAAACCTTATATCGTTGGAAACGGCGGCCTAAAAATTGAATTTCCAGTTAAGGTGCCTCTCACAGATTTGTACACTTGGCCATTTCATCCATACTTGGCGATTGATATAACTATTAAGAGGGGCAGGAGCAATAATGAGTGGTTTCTATACAACGACATGTCTGACTTATATATATCTCTTTTTCGTGGGTATATTGATTCTATGGGAGGACTACTTACATGCGCCGAGAAATGGGCACCGGATGCCACGCCATCTCTTGTGCCTGTAGATCTATTTGCCTCCTCACATGATGATTACCTGATTTGGAAATCCACCAATGCGCGGAAGTTCACGAAATATATCCAACTGGACCTTCCATCCCTGATGGCGCTACAGTGGGGCAAACGATATTTCATCGGCGGGATCCGCGTGGTGCTGGAGAAGATCAATTATGACCTTCCCTGGACAGGTATTGTAAAAGTTGAAGGGTACACGGCTTAAAAATGTCCTTTGCCCGCTGGTGGTGCAACGTTAATTTCACATAAAACGAAAACAGAATGACTATCATTCAACAACCCGACGCACTTTCCTTCTCAGGAAACCTCAAGAAAATCATCTTCTCAACGGATGTTACGACCCCGTTTTCGCTGGTGATGGGTTCAACCACCATCCTTACCAGTTTCTATAATCCCGGTATCGATGGTAAGGTGGAGATCGATCTGCGAGAGATCATCGAAAAGCAACTCTCCATCATTTTGCCTACCGATAGTGATGCCGTTACGGATCAGACCACAGGTGTGGCTGATTTTACAGCAAACATAGGCGTTGATCCGGTTGAATTCCGGGTGATCAAAGGTGGAGTTTACGATCTTGACGTAACCGCCGGTATATTTTCGGATGCTCACTTCCTCACATGGCAATCCCAGGAGAAACGAATCCTTCAGACTCAACCAGAATGGCTAACGCTATATGCAACAGCTGAAAGGGTAGTAAAGCTTAAGGCTTATTATCTTTCGAATAAAGAAGTTGCGAGCGAAACCGTCACACTGGCCACGGTAGCAAAAGATCACCTTCAAACTTTGGATGTAAGCTGGCAGGCTGTCTGTGATGCAATCAACGCATCCGAACCCATTGCCTGGGACGTTTGGTTCGAAGACCAGAGTGCTAGAATCAGTTATATACAGCGCTATCAGCTTCGAAACGCAGGATCAGAAGAGAATGTTTTCGTTTGGATCAATACCCTGGGAGGGGTTGACTCAGCATCCTTTACCGGATATGCTGAAGATGACCAAAAGCTGGAACACCAGATTGCAGAACTTTATAGCGAAGATCTGGATGAATACCGAATCGAAAAGAAGACCGAAATCAATCAGTCTACCGGTTTCCTCACTGCCAGAGAAGGTATCTGGCTGCGCGACTTCTTCTATTCCAAGCGACGGTACAAGATAGAACTGGATGGATCTATCCGGGGAATCGTTTTGGTAGATTCCAAAATAGTTAACTCAACAGCTGATGATCTAAAAGAATATGAATTCACCTTCCGTTATTCCTCCGACAATAGCCTATTAAACCTTGACCGTGTCGTCACTGATCTTCCTGCACCGGAGGGGCTGACTGATTTTTTTTTGACTGAGTTGTTGGCGGGGCTGCCAACAGCTAATTACGACGGCAATTTGAACGTAGCCGTCCAAAGCCCTTTTGCCTCAGGCTGGATGAAGTTGTCGATGGACGAACTTTTCAGTGCGGCACTCCCCACCTTTATTGATAATGTGACTGTTCGTTTTGTCAATGGACAGCTATGCACAGATGTTGGTGCAGTCGTGGCGGGGATGAAACCCAGACATGGTTTTGAATCTTCCGGTACTTCACTTTTATCATTTGATGATTCTACCCGAACATTTTCCATAACGGCTAATGGATTCCCAAGCTTCAGGGTTTGGAATATGGGAGAGTCATTATCGAAGATCACTGAATCCATATCAATTGATAATGTCGATGGGGTATGGTACATCTATTATGCAGATGACGAGGTTTTGGTCTCCAATGTTTTAGTCGCATCTCAGACAAAGTGGGATCGGAATGTTGATATCCCTATTGCATTTATAGTTTGGGAATCAGGAGTGGGTACTTGGGTTGATAACCGCTACAAGTATACAGAGGTCAATCACGAACTTTTAACCCGGTTCGAAGATATGCCCCACCCGGCACTTGATATCTTTCTCGATACATCGAAATTTAACGGATTACTCTCAGATCAGGAAACGACCGTACAAAAAGCCCTGGATAAATATGACGACCACAAGCACTGGAAGTTATATACCCCGGATTATGCCAATGGTTTTGTTTATACCTCAATTGTTAATGGTGTTCCAACGCTTAATATTCTTGGCGATATCATTCAGAATGGATCCGCTTATGAGATTCATGCTGAGCAGATCTACACCAAAGATGATCTCATTATTTTGCGGGATGGCGCTCTATCCGCTCTTGCAGAAGGTCAATATACTGGATTCAAAGCCAAACTATATGATGGGATCAATGATGGTTCATTGGTTTTTGATAAGTATGGGATTGCCAGGGTTGGAGATGTAGGCTACGAACAACCAATTGCCACAAGGATTGAAAGTCCTACTAATAACCAATTTGCCTATTGGGAAAGCGCCAATACCAGATTGAATTTCAAAGCGCTTGACACTTCGTTTATTTCTGAAAATACAAACCTTTATTTCACTGTAGCACGGGCAAAAGCAGCCATTTATAGTGCTTTACATGCCAATTTCTTACCTTATTTTGATGGGGCAATTTTGACAGACTCAGGCGCCTATTGGGAAGAAACAGAGTACGGAGCTAGTCCTTCTGTTCCGGGAAGGTTGCTGGAGTTAACCTCTGCGGAGGATTATCAACTCAGATTGGGGAACGGATCTGTTAATCCGCTACAAACTTACGATATTGGAAGAACCTCTTCGACTGGTCATTTATCCTTTTATGGTAATCAATCCGGATACGTAGGTTACGTTTTTGATGGTATTGATGGACAGTTGTTGCACATGGACAATCTGATGGCAACCTTCTCTGGAGGGATAACCGCGGTTTTCGCAACTACATCGGTTGATACCGACAAATTTATTGTTTCAGACGGTGGCGTTTTGAAATCACGCACCGGAACGCAGGTTAGAACTGATATTGAGGCGCAACCGCTGGATGCAGACTTAACAGCAATTGCCGCATTGTCAGGGACCACCGGATTGCTAAGAAAAACAGCTGCGGACACTTGGGAATTGGATACAACCGCTTATCTATATTCACTGGCACATAACTTGACGGGTGATGTATCGGGTGCTTACGGATCCAACACGGTCGATAAGATCAAAAATAAAAGCATTGCTTCGCTTGTGGCCGGCTTCCTGAAATATGACGGATCAGGATTCGTTTTTGATTCCAGTACTTATCTAACATCATTGGCCCACAACCTGGCTGGTGATGTTTCCGGTGCCTACGGATCCAACACGGTCGATAAAATCAAAAACAAAAGCATCGCTACGCTTACTGCAGGATTTCTGAAGTATGACGGTTCCGGTTTCATATTCGACTCAACCTCCTATCAAACCCTTGTCACCAATCTTCTTCATGCCAATTATTTGCCCTATTGGAATGGATCCACGCTAATAGACTCAGGTGCTTACTGGCAGGAAACGGAGTATGGCATATCCACTTTGGTTCCTGGTAGACTTTTGGAGCTCTCTTCAGCCGACAATTATCACCTCAGAATTGGTGAGGGAGCTGTTAACCCACTCCATACTTATGATATTGGTCGAAACGCAACATCCGGACATTTAATGTTCTATGGCAGCCAGACCGGGTATATTGGTTACGTTTTCGATGGGATAGACGGGCAATTGTTGCATATGGATAACGTGATGGCCACTTTTTCTGGCGGTCTGACTGCAACGTTTGCTGCGGCATCGGTTGATACAGACAAATTTATTGTATCAGATGGTGGAGTACTTAAATATAGAACCGGCACACAGGTTTTAAGTGATATTGGGGCATATAGCGTATTCCAGCAATTGATTACTGGGCTTCATCCCAATTATTTGCCCTATTGGAACGGAACAATACTAACAGATTCAGGCGCCTATTGGAGTGAAGCAGACTATGGATCCAGTCTTCAATCTCCTGGCCGGTTGTTGGAATTGACTTCGTCCGAGTCTTATCAATTAAGGCTGGGCGACGGTCTGGTCAATCCCTTTCATACTTATGATATCGGCAGAAGTTCTGCCAATGGGCACTTGACATTTTTTGGCAATCAATCCGGGTATATAGGTTACGTTTTTGATGGCGCAGATGGGCAGTTGTTACACATGGATAATACCCTGGCAACCTTCTGCGCTGCCCTCCAGGCTGTAACTGCAACATTTACTGCCGTAGGTACCGCCTCCGGAGGACATATGATCGGGGTAACATCGGCCGGATTATTAACCAAAAACATCACAGATCTGACTTACATCCTTAATTACGGATCTTCCAGAACCTTTTCAAGCCCTTATGACCTGGTAGATAAAGAATATGTCGATGCTACCACCAGTGGACTGGCTCCGAAGTTACCTTGCGATTGTGCCGCTACCGGAAATCTTACCCTATCCGGGACACAGACCATTGACGGTTATTCGGCAGGTGCAGGCGCGCGCGTACTCTGCTTATATCAAAGTACTCCTTCCCAAAATGGGGTATGGATTGTTGCATCCGGAGCCTGGGCACGCCCTGCAGACCTGGATAGTTGGTCAGAATTATATAAAGCATATGTGGTTGTAACCGGCGGATCGACTAAGGTGGGAACATCCTGGGTATGTACCATTGGGGCATCCGGGACAGTTGACGTGAACGACGTTACCTGGCAACAGTTTGGTATTGCCACTACAATTACCGCTTCCAATGGTTTGCACCGGTTGGGAAATGATATTCATGCCGAGGTGGACGGTACAACCATCGAGGTTGTAGACAATGCCTTGAGGGTAAAACCCGGTGTATTTATCACTTCGCTGGCGCATAACCTGGCTGGTGACGTGTCCGGTGCGTATGGATCCAACACGGTAGACAAAATTAAAAACAAAAGCATCGCCACGCTGTCGGCAGGATTCTTCAAATACGATGGATCCGGATTCGTTTTTGATTCCAATACTTATTTAACCTCCCTGGCGCATAACCTGGCGGGAGATGTATCCGGAGCGTATGGATCCAACACAGTAGATAAGATCAAAAACAAAAGTATTGCCGCGCCCACGGCGGGATTCTTCAAATACGATGGATCCGGATTCGTTTTTGATTCCAATACTTACCTGACTTCTCTGGCCCATAACCTAACGGGTGATGTCTCCGGAGCCTACGGATCCAACACGGTAGATAAGATCAAGAATAAAAGCAT
>JBAXKJ010000068.1:0-11643 GCA_037137375.1 Prolixibacteraceae bacterium | reverse complement strand
GATGGGGAAACAATTGTGCTAAGCGAAAAATCGCTGAAACTGGTGCAGGCCAGCAATACTTTCAGTCTTTCGTTGCTAGGCAAGAGCCTGGACGGGACCCCGGAAAACAGGATGATCTCGCCGCTCAGCGTCTCTTCGGCGCTCTCAATGACCCTCAACGGCGCCTCCGGGACGACCCTCACCGCCATGCTTAAAACGCTTGGATATGAGAACCTTACCAAGGATGAAATCAATTCCATCTATCTGAGTCTGACCACTGCTTTATTGAAAGCCGATCCGAATGTGGTGATGAACATCGCCAACTCCATCTGGATCAGGAAAGACCTGAACGTGCTGGCGCCATTTATTACCGCCAACCAGACTTATTATGGGGCACAGGTGACGCAGCTCGATTTCAATGCGGCTGCACTGGCCACGATCAACAAATGGGTCAGCGACAAGACCAATGGGAAGATCCCGACGATATTATCCAGCATTTTACCTAACGAGGTGATGTTTCTGATCAACGCCATTTATTTCAACGGTAAATGGAAATACCAGTTTGAGAGCTCCAAGACCGTCAACGAACAATTTACCTGTACGGATAAGAAAGTTGTTTCCGTGCCCATGATGAAGATGGAAAACAGTTTCGGTTATACGGTACAACCTGGTTATAAGGCACTTAAACTACCTTATGGAGCGGAAAAATTTCAGATGATTCTGCTGCTGCCCGATGCCGGGACTACCCCGGATAAATTAGCGGCTTCACTGAATCCAACTACCTGGACGACCCTGACCACCGCCTTGCAAAGTAAAACAAAGGTTCCCATCTGGATACCAAAATGGAAATTCTCCTGGGAAAAAACCATGAATGACCTACTTTCCTCATTGGGAATGGCGGTTGCCTTCGATCCGAACAATGCCAATTTTTCTCAGATCACAGGGGTTAACAATCTCTATATTACAAAAGTCATTCACAAGACCTATATCGATGTCAGCGAATCGGGAACGGAAGCAGCAGCTGTAACGTCAGTCGGGGTAGGTGTTACCAGTATGCCTGTCGATCCACCCGCGTTTTACCTGACCCGTCCGTTCCTCTTTTTCATCACTGAAGAGGATACCGGAGCGATCATTTTCGCTGGAAAAGTTGAAAATCCACTCGTAACTAATTAATTATGAGAATTTACTTATTGGTCCTGGCTGTTTTAGGCAGCCTGACCCTCTCTGCTCAAAAGGGAAAGAAAGATGTAGTCTACTTGAAAAATGGGAGCATTCTGAAGGGTGTGATTGTGCTTCAGGATCCGGGTAAGCTGATCAAGCTGAAGACCAAAGACAACAACCTGTGGGTCTTCAGATTTGATGAGATAGACAGCATCACAAGACCTTCCCCGGTAGTGATTCCGTTCAAAAAGGGCTATTTTAATCTCACTGAAATCGGAGTGCTGGCAGGCAATTCTTCCAATGCAACCCGGGCGCCGTTTACCTTGACGAATATCAACAGCTGGTATTTTGCCAAAGGTTTTTCAACCGGTTTGGGCGTGGGTGTCGAACTTTCTAATGAGACTTATCTCCCTGTGATGGCCGATTTCAGGTATTATTTTCAGGACAGGCGTCCGCTGCCGTTTATCTCCTTGCAGGCCGGATATTCCTTCGCGTTGGGCGGCTCCTATTCACAAACAATTTATGCCGTTGATGATATCCGCGTTAGCCCGATGATCTGGCCTGGACCGGTTCCCACGTTTACAAATGATCCGGTGTCTGCCCGCGGCGGATTTTTGATCAATCCGGCGATAGGCATTCAAACACCTATCAATGAAAGCTTTGCCATGACATTTAGTGCGGGGTACCGTTGGATGAGGCATAGCTACGGCAGGACTGACGATTACAGGATTGACATCGATTACAGGCGTTTGACCATCAAGATTGGATTACTGTTTAAATGAGAAAAGCCATGAAAAATATACTCTCCTTCCTTCTATTCACCGGCCTGATTCTTGCCGGATGCAAGGATATTTATACCGAACAATACTTTTCGCTGGAACCTGTCTATCAGAGCTTTGAGGATTTCAGGGCATCCGTGAAAATGGTTGGTCAGCAGGATCTGGTCAAGCCGGGTAAAATTTATACGATCGGCAATTATATTTTCATCAACGAGAATATGAAGGGCGTTCACGTGTATAACAATGCCAATCCTGCCTCCCCTCAATATACCGGATTCATCAATATCCCAGGCAATGTGGATATTGCGGTGAAAAACAGCATCATTTATGCCGATAGTTATATCGATCTGGTGGCCATTGATATTTCAGACCCTACCAAGGCGAAGGAGATTGGAAGAGTTAAGAACGTTTTCCCTTATTCGGTCCCACCCTATTCTGAAACCAAATACCGCCTTGGTCAGGTAGACGATACCAAGGGCATTGTGGTGAGTTGGGAGGTCAGGAAGGTGCGAAAGGAGATTAATACAATCAGTTATCCGGTTTGGCCGATTTATTATGGGGCCAAGACGACATTGGATATGGCTGCTTCACCCGGCTCTTCCTTGCAGAATTCCACCACTTCCGGCACTTCCGGTACCGGTGTAGGCGGCTCGATGGCAAGGTTCGGCATAACAGGCAATTCGCTGCTGGCCATCGACACCTATAAATATTACAATTTTGATTTAAGCTCGCCGACTGATCCGCGGCTTTCCTCCTCATCCTTTCTGAGTTCAGGTATTGAAACGATGTTCCTCTATGGCAAGTACATGTTTTTAGGTACCACTACCGGGATGTTGATCTACGATCTTTCCGACATTAATAAACCAACATATGTCTCCAACTTTTGGCATGCTACGGGATGCGATCCTGTCGTAGTTCAGGGCAACCGGGCGTATGTGACCATCAGGGGTGGAAATCGGTGCGGCAGTCTTATCAACCGTTTGGATGTGCTGGATATTACCAACATTCTGAAGCCCGTTCTTTTCAGGTCGTACAACATGGACAATCCTTATGGTCTGGGCATCAGCGGTGATATTTTATTTGTCTGCGATGGAACATCAGGATTGAAGGTATTCGATGCCTCCGATCCGTTACTGATTATTGAGCGTCAGTTAGCCAAATTTCCGGGTATCCAGGCTTACGATGTGATTCCCCTGGGAAAATCGTTGCTGATGATTGGAAGTGACGGGTTTTACCAGTATGATTATTCTGATGTGAAGAATATCAGGCAGATCAGTGTGATTCTTGTTAAGAAGTAACGGCACTTCAGTAATCATTTAATCATAAGAATCATAGTTCAGACAATGGATTTCAAAATGCTTTCTACCGAATTTTTATTCAATTGTGAAAAAGCAAACCACTTTCTACCCAGATCTTTTAGTGATGCGCCCAGATGAAATACTTCCGACTCATCGATAATTAAAAAACGGTCGTGGCTTTTATTAAATTCTCTGATCTCAAAATCGCCATATTGCTCATTTGCTTTTTTAACATCCAAAGCCAATTGCATATTAATTGTTTTGGACAACAAAAGCACTTTTACCTGATAGTTTTTCTTGGCTAAATGCGTAAGTGTACTTTCATCGATGTAGTTATCTATCAGCACAATACTTTTTTGGGCAGAGCGAATTATTTTTGAAGCCAATTCATAAGCATCAAATACTTGCCCGTCAAAAAACACACCTTGGGTAGGGATAACATTTTTACTTTCTAATGCTCTGAAAACCTGTTCAAACTTTTGGTCTGTTTCGAGTTGTCTTAACTCAATTTTGTGAAATCTATGGTTGATAAGGGATTTTTCTAATAGAATTTGACGCATTATTACAAAAGCATCCATTATTTGAATACTTACCTTAATAGCGGTGTCGCTATTGAGCACGGCAGACAACATTGCTACTCCCTGTTCAGTAAAAAGATAAGGAATGGTTCTTCTTTTTGCGGTCGCAAATTGCGACTGCAAATTATCATCTGTTTTTGCGGTCGCAAATTGCGACTGCAAAGTATCCCATTCCGAAGTGGTTAACTGAAACATAAAGGAAAGCGGAAATCGATTTTTATTTCTTTTTACCTGCTCATTTAACCTTTTCGTTTCTACATTAAACAACTCTGCTAAATGATAATCCATCATTACCTGAACACCTCGGATTGTGAAAATCCAATTTTCAAGATGAGTTTGCGATATTAAGGGAGTATTGTTCATTTTTCACAAATTCTAATATTTATCTGTTGCTCAACCATTCTTCCGCTCTCATTTTGAACTGTCGCAAAATTTGCGACAGTTGAATTTTTTATGAGTTTTGCCTCTGACTGACAATACCGCTCATAAAAGCGTTTCACGTCCCACGAATTGCGTGAGGTACGAGCTGTACAAATTTCTGCAACGGCTTCTTGCATTATCTCCGCATATTCATGCTCGTTCATTATCGTTGAAATATCTTGCTTATTCATATGCTGCTAATCCTGAAATTTTAGGCCCCTCGGCTAGCATTTTGAGTTGTGGCACTCTGTCCTGGTTTTCTATTGGCGCGGTGCAGGAAACGATTTGCATCTCCTCAACTCTATTGAAGAAACAAGTTCATAGAACCATTTGGAAATATCGGCACTCATTTCTGAAACTATTGAGACCATTGTTATTGCGGCCATTTTGGAAGGTTGATTTCAGATTCAAAACAACAATCTATTCAAATTTAACGTATTATACCGAGTATTGTTTTATCAAACGCAAAACAATGGAAAAATCACATTTAAAAGTATTGTATCAACATGGTGGTTACATATCAAACAAAATTCCGATTATTGCTAAAGGTCTCATACTTTTTCAATTGTCTTTCTGAAATCGAAGGAGGGAATTTCTTTATTGCTTCTTCAAAATGTTGTTGAGAGATATCTGATCGTTCTTTTAGCGCGTTGCGAGAGGCTTCATTGACTAGGAAACTAATATCACTTGATACATAAAGGACAGTCAATTCTGCAAGCCTTTTCAAGTCAATGTCCTTATCAACAGGCCGATCGACTAGAAATAATTTAAACATTGCGTGTCTTGCTTCAAAATCAGGGGGAGCAAGATAGATAACCTTGTCCATTCTTCCAGTTCTGAGAATTGCGGGGTCAATCTTTTCAGGTCGATTTGTTGCAGCAATAATGAAAATGCCATCTTTGTTACATTCAGTCATCTGGGCGAGGAACTCATTTACTTCGCTTGCATAATGGTGTCCTAAATCGCCTTCCCGATTGGGTAAAATGGCATCTAATTCATCAATGAAAATAACGGTCGGTGCTTTTTCTCGCGCTTCTTTAAATATCAAACCTATCTTTTCCTGTGTACCGTGGACATAAATACTGGCCAAATCAGATGGCTTTAATTCAATGAAGTTGAAATCGATTTCTTCTGAAAACTGTCTGGCAATAAATGTTTTCCCACATCCTGGCGGACCATATAACAACATGCCATTTGGTACAGAGACTTTGTACTTCTCATATAATTCCTTCTCTTTTAGAGGCATTATCACATCATTATACAAGGTTTCTTTCAGTTCAGTCATCCCTGCAATTGCATCAAATCCTTTCCCTTTCCCTTTTTCTTTTATAAAAGATGCTATTTGATTTGAAGCAGTTTTTTTTGCAGGATTGTTGTTTGAGGATGATTTTTTGTCAATAGGTTGCGAAGTTAATGCTGAGTAATACTCAACAGCATTTAAGTACCTATTTTCAAGATTTAATGAAATGGCCCTTAAAGTTATTTCATCAAAATAATTATTACAGTCTGAATTGTAATAGGAAGGTTTCTTAGGTTGCTCCTTGCGTGCAGAAATAATCACATTTGATATTTGCTCGTAATTACCAGGTTCAATAGAATCAAGATTGTAATACCAAGGTTGCACTCCCGTAACCATTTTATAGAAAACCAGCCCAGTCGAAAAAACATCACTCGACGGGAAATAGGCATTCCAAAAACATTCAGGGGCAAAATAGACATATCTGCCTGCGGCGTCTGTAATGGTTGAAATAGGATCAACTGATTGTGCTAGACCAAAATCTGCTAGTTTCCCTGCAATATTGTCATCGTAGGAAAGCAGCAAATTATCGGTGTTAATATCCCTGTGAATAATTGCAGGGCTTTGACTATGAAGAAAACTCAAACCACTTAACAAATCGGTTTGGATTGTTAAGGCTTCACTAAATGGCAATTTTAAAAAACGAGACAGTCGTTGTGAGAGCGTTTCACCAGAAACAAAAGCCATTGTAATATAATAGAAGACTTTGCCATCCTTGATAAATTCATTTGCCTCAAAAACCCTTACGATGTTGTTATGTGTCAGATTGGAAAGTATCCTGGCTTCCTGAACCAATGTTGAAATATCAGTCTTCTGTGAATATTCTTCTTTAAAGACCTTTAATACTTGTAATCCTAAGTATTTGTGTTTAACCCTGTAAACTTCTCCAAAACCACCTTGCCCAATGAAAAACTGAACCTCATAGGTGCTATTTATTACTTCACCCTTACAAAGAATTCCATTTGCTAAATTTCTCATCTCATTAAAGTTGAATCATCATTCTCTGATATCACGGCCTTTTCTTTTTCCGGCAATAAGCTGAATAGTTCCCTTACCATTTCTTCAATTTTCATTTTTGAAGGGTTGCTGGAAATGATCTGTTTGGCTTCATCTACTAACAATCTGGCCCTAGCGGAATTCACCCATTCATAAGTTGAAAAATTAGCATCGAAATTTTTAATATAATTAATCCAATATCCAATATCATCGCGAACCAGAGAAAAGTTAAAAGATCGAATCTCCTCCATAAGTTCTTTCGCAATTTTTATATTCATTTGCTTGACAACTGATTTGGATTGCAATTCAATCTGTGCTGCTTGCTTTTTTGTTTTATCGTTCCCATACCTTTGACTATTATTTTTCATTCTTTCGAGTAACCAATTCAATTCCTCTTCAATAGTGGGCCACTCATTCTCTTCATTAATTTGGTCAATCCTTTTAAGTACCACACGTAATCGTTCCATTGTCTGGGTTTTGGTATTATAATCGCCTTTCCCATTTTCAAGTAAAGTCTCAAGCTCGCTCAACTCAGCATACATTCTATTCAATTCACCATAATCCACAATTTTAGCTTCTTCTTCTAATTTAGAGACTAATTCGTTTGCCCTTATTATTTCGGCAGCTAATATCTCTGCATCAAACTCTACCTGTCTTATTTCAGCTACTTCCAATTCAACAGTTTCATCAAGATAAGGGAAGTAGGCTGAGAATTTTATTCGTCGAGAGGAATCAATCTCAATTCCTATCTCTATTTCACTATTTGCTGGAAGAAATTGAGGCAACTCTTCGCCGGAGATAGTTACTAAATTGATAAGTTCATTCAGTATTTTTTTGGAACCATCTTCATGATAACCAATTTCATAAATCTCAATTTTTATCTGATCGTCCGGGTTTCCTGGTCGGATATCTTTTTGTGTTTTAAAGGTTCCTTTGCCTTTGGCAGGTAATGAATTGTTTTTCTCCAGACCTTTCAACGTAAAGACTCCAATCTTGCCCATTGCAGGATCGAACAGATCAATCCCAATATTATATGGCAATGTAGCATTAGCAACTTTTATCCCTTGAATAATTGTAAACTCAGATGGTTCGCAGGGTATAATATTCCCTCTATTGTCAAACAAAGAAATTGTAAAGCAATTTGATTTACCTGGATTAAGAAATAAAGAAAATATTTCAGCGTCATCAACCATTTCCATCTTTCCGGAAGACCAGCCATGGTCATTTCGCGTTATTTCAACGAAAATTTGACTGGATAAAGAAATGGGCAATGATTTTCTATTGATAAGTAGCCCCAAATTTTCTTCGGTTTCCACTGTTGTTTCGGGATATTTTAACGTAAGCTGAACTTTTGATCTGTCTCTTATTTGTTGATTTACTGGCAGATCTTTAGTCGCTGCAAACAGGGCTGCACCTTTTGCTACTGCAGTCATTGGATCAATCGATGTTTCGATTTTGGAACATATTTGTTCTTTCAACATGCAGCGAAGTGTTTGGGAAAAAGTTGGTCCTCCTACCAAGAGAATTGTTTCAAGAAACGATCCTTGTATGTGATTGCGATTCAGCAACTTCAATGAAATATCAATTGCTCTTTGGAAAATTGATGAAATAATGTCTTCGTATTCATCAAGACTTACGATCAGATCGAGGATTAGTTCGTTTCCCTCTTCATCGAAACCCAAATCATCCGCGTAAGGGGAAGCTGTGTCTTTTAGTGATAATTCTATTTTGGCCTCTTCTGCATATCTTTTCAGGGCATCCCGAAGCAGGTTTCTACCAAGTTCATCGTTTAAAACAGAATCTATGCGGAATTTTTGTTTTAAGTCAGGAAGGAAGATATGGTCAACAATTGCATAATCGAGATTCTTACCTCCCAAATTGTTGTCACCTTCGGTGTCAACTACCTTCATTATTCCATCATCAACTTTCATGATGGCAGCATCGAAAGTACCTCCACCAAAATCGAAGACCAACCAAAACCCTTTCATTTTTTGTGCGTCAAGCCCATAAGCGATAGATGCAGCAATTGGTTCCTGCAAAAGTTCACAATAATCAAATCCGGCTAATTCTGCAGCCTTCTGTGTGGCATTTAATTGGTTTTGTCTGAATTTTGCGGGAACAGTGATAACTGCCGACTTAATTTCTTCATCAAGCACATAACTCTTCACCTTTTTCAAAACCTCCGCTGAAAGTTCCTCGGATGAAAACTCCTTTAAACAATTGGTACTTGGATATTTTTTATCCGTTCCCATCGTTCGTTTGAATTCAGAGAAAGTATTTGTCCCATTGCTAACACCAGTCTTTTGAAATTCCCTAAAAGCCCTCTTCGCATCAGCATCTAATTGATTGAAAGCCTTGAGTCCAACAAATATGGTTTTAGCTTTGTTAATGTGTACAATGGATGGGGTTGTATCCATTTGACCATCATTGCTTTTAATAACCTTGATTTCTCCACTTACAATTCGTGCAATAGCAGAATTAGTTGTTCCCAAATCAATGCCATAATCAATTTTCTGACGTGCCATATATTTAATATTAATCTCCAGTACTTACTTCAATTTCAGCAATCTGAATAATTTGACCCTTGTAATTTATTTGAGGCTTAATTATTTTTGTAATTATTCTTTCTCCAGGATTGTAGTTTTCTGAAGGAACAAATCGAGCTTTAACTGTTAAACCTTCATTGTAAGGACAATTTAACAAAGCAGGCAATTCAAATCCTAAAATATTCAGTTCATCTTCCAACCGATCCAGCGATTTCGAAAGTTGCGCAATCCCATTAATATCAGAAGGCATGGAAGAAATACGTTGGCGCATACGCGCAATTTCATCAGCTAACTTGAAAACCAATGGATTCAAAATTTCAGGATTCGGTGGAAATTCAGGAATTATTATTCGTTTACTCATAGTCCATGATTATTGACTTAATTTACTTAAAGAAATCTTCGCTGTTAATATTTCGCTGTTTCATATTGCCATTGCTCACGGTGTAAAGGGTAATCTCATAAGTTGAATAACTAATTCCCTCATTGGTAGTTGCGATTGAGATATTCACCAAGTCCTTCGGATTATCTGAGACACTAAAATTTGAACTTGAATCAAATGCCCCTCTAATTGAACCATTTTTCAAAGATTTTTCCGGATTCCAGTCTTTCCCATAAAACACTTTAATTTTGTAAACACCAACAGGCAAGTATGACATAGTATAATCAGAACCAACTCGTATGTACTCATTCCGTATAGTTGTCCCGGTATAAACATTTTCTAAACAAACAATCACATCCGTCGAATTTCCATTTTTAAATTTTGTCCAGCATTTTGAATTATAATCGTATATGCCTTTGCCAAAATAACTGTCGTAGGGAGAAGTACCATTTTCTAAAGTATTTCCAGCCCATTTTGATGGCTTTTCACTTTTATGAGTAAATATTGCATATAAAACAACTCCAGATATTAGAATGATAATGAAATGCTTAATAGCAAATGATACAAAAATATCTAATAGATGTCTTGCTTTGTGGAATTTGTCTAAAAGGTTCTCAATTGTTCGATTGGGAGTTGACTTTTTTTTGTCTTTATTTAATTCCCGATCAGAACTCTTCTCAATTTTTACTTTTTCGGCTCCATTTTCTTGAAAAGATTTAATGTTTGAATTGACTTCAACTGGAGCAATTTTTGGCTTGAAAGGTAGATAATTTCTAGTTCTGTCTTTCAGATCAAAATCAATAATTGTGTAATCAGTCATTACATTTTCTTTCAATATTATGGCAATATTTTTATTTATACGATCCCTTAATTGTTGATTAAATGCAAAATCTGAAGCCCAAGTAAGTAACTTTAATGTTTGTCTCGTAAAATCAATCTTTGGGGGATTTATCGAATTATAATAAGTAATCGCACATTCAACAATCTCATTCGCGACTTTATCAGATATTGATCTTGTACGCAATATACCAGATCCAAACTCCAATAACCAGTTTAAAAAGTATGTTGCTTCGTCTTTCAAAGCACCTGCTAAATCAAAAGCATCGTGGGGCGTATTAATGCGTTTCTCCGCTGTGTTAAGTATGAAATTTTCTAATGCTTGTGTTTTAGAGCCCACCGCCAGTTCATTTACCTTTGTTCGGGCATCTGTGGACAAGTAATCAAATGCACAATAAAAAGAAATTTTAGATAGTTCCCAATCTGGATTCATTAAATGGTATCGAGCCAAATAAAATTCTTCAATAAAAATATCAATTAATTTCGTGCTATTGCATTGATAATTAGGTGCAATAATATTTTGAGTGTAAGTATTGAAATATGATTGTTTAATAAAGTTGGCAATAATCTGGAAATAAAACATAAGGTTTGACCCCTTTTGCTTTTTTCGAATGTTTTGAATTAAACTAATGATTGAATAATTTTTTGTAAAAGAGAAATTTTCTTTATTCACAATATCTGATTTAAAATCAGTTCTTGTCAAACTTGTAATCGAAAATTCATCTAAGAAGAGATTTTGTTTACCATAGAAGCATAAAAATGAAGATTTATATGATTCCTTGTTGTAAATTGTAAATACAGTGATTAAGTTAACTATTACCTCAATTTTATTATCATATTTCTGAATGGTTATTCTATTATATTTTTTTTCATGCAGAATAGTTTTGTCAATTTCCTTTTCAATCTCAAGTAGATTAGATTTATAGAATCTTATAAAACCATTATCGGAAAATTTTATATAATGCCTCTCATTTAAACTATTTGTAAATCCAAATTGAATACACACATCATGTTTCGGTAGAGGCTCATTCCATTTGAATTTACATATTAATTGATATTTATCTATGAAATTTATTTCTGAGTGTCCTTCTTTAATATCAATAAATTCGGCATCATTCTTTATGATCAATTGCGTAATAAATCCTATGCCATTTGAACTAGTTACTTTTTGAATTTCATAGTTATTGTCATAAAAAATTTTGAAGTTCTTAATTAAATTATTGCAATTATCGCCATAATAGGAAGAATAAACAAAGGGACGATTATTATCGATTTCATCATGTAAGATCTTGAAGGATGAACCATAATCATCATTAAGTAATTTAAGTTTCGCATCAACTTCAAGCCGCATTTAGCGCGGCCTTCATTTTGAT
>JBAXKJ010000067.1:0-11906 GCA_037137375.1 Prolixibacteraceae bacterium | reverse complement strand
ACTTAAAATCCAATGGCCATTATGGCCGTGCGGGTTCAAGTCCCGCCCCGGGTACATTAAAAAACCCAATCGTTTGATTATCAACGGTTGGGTTTTTTGTTTTTATTGATTTGTGAAATATTCGTGAAACAGGTCATTTTTGACCATTAAAAAACCGCCTCAACTCACATTGAAACGGTTTTGATTTGTGAGGTTGTAGCAGTAGATTTTATCAGGTTCTGAAGCTTTTTTTAGGTTTCCGGGCTCACCATTGTTATACCGCTATTATTATCCTCAACTCAACACTAAAAAACCGTCTTCAGCTCCTCCCATGTCAAAATAAATAGAGTCTATCCTTCCGTTGATATAATTAAACTGTGGCATCTGCTGAAGCTGATATCCGCTTGTTGCTCCAGTCTTAATAATACATTTAACGTCCGGATATTGGCCGTAAAAATTGGCGTGTTGACTGTCATAGTTGCTAATTGTTGGAGTTGCTTCTTGTGTAAACTCGAAAATGGTTTTAGCAAATGCAGCACATTGAGGCTTTGGCCTCGGTTCGGTGGTCTGATTCATTTGGGTTTTAGTTTTTAGAAATAATTAAAATTACCACTTGTCACTTTTTGGAAGGAGCTGTCAATTCTGGGTTAATGGTAGCGGTTACTAAATATTTATAGTTTATATAGATTCATCAACTGAATAAAGTAGTCTGATTTATTCTTTGGAACACGATAACAGACAACTTCTTTTGCACTGAAACATATATTTTTAATTTTTTCTTTTTTTAATATCGCTACCTGTTTCGCATTGAAAGGCTTAAAGTATGAATTTCCTTCGCAATTAAAATCATTCCACGAAGTTATTTCTAATTCTTCTCCGTTTACAAAAGAAATTGTAAGAGCTGATCCTTTGTCCACACATTTTGAACTACTGTTTAATATTAAGTATTTATTTGTCACAGGTATAATTTCGACAGAGGCATCGTCTGATTTTGAATATAAATAGAGATTCCTATTTATCACTTTCTCATTAAATTTCAATTTTTCAAGCCTAATCTCTCCATCTATATTGACAATTGAATTGCCCTTCAAATGCAATGACAAGTCACAACTACCTTCAATCTCGGTGCCATAAGCATTTTTTGCTATGTAATTATATTTAGAAAATACTAATTTTAAACTGTCAATTTTCTTATTGTAGTCAAAATAAAATACTGAATCTCTATCAAATATATTAATTGTCAAACTTGTAGGAACAAAACTCAGTGGATACTTGAGGCTATTTTTTGCATCAGAGGTAAGCGTTTTGATTACTGCATTAAAAAGGGTACTGTCTTTAATTTTTTCTGCACATCCTGTGCAATTAAATCTGATAGAGTCCATTTTACCTCGTCCATTTTCAACTAATACCTTTCCATTATTTGTAACGACATTTTTTTGCTCTTTTTTTGCACACGAGCTGAAGACTAAAACCGAAAGTGAACCCAAAACAAGAAACAGGGTTGCCAGCGTTTTCATGGGGTTAAATTTTAGATTAATATGCATATAATTGAGAATTTAAGGTTCTCCAGTTATTTGTTTTATGTAAAATATAAATGAAACGGTTCATATTCTGAGCTTGTAAAATCTAAGTAAAGGTGTCTAATCTCTCCAGTTTTGAAGTTGATATTTGGGGTTTTGTAGGTAATTGGTTCATGTTTTTAATCATGCAAAACCTTTTTGATTTTCTCCCAATCTACTTTACCGCCGTTTTGTTCATATATTTTTAGTTGTGTTTCAGCGATGATTTTTTGAAGGCTTTTCATCTGGTTAATTTTGAAGTACCAGCAGAAAAATTCACGAAGCAGTATGAAAACTCCAATGAATACAGCGATACCAATAATGAAGGGTAAAATGAATTCGGCCATGGGATTAAATATTTTAATGGTTACCAGTTTTCTGATTTCGGAGTAGGTTTGCTCATTTCCGACTTTAATGATGATATCAATTCTTTTATCTTAGTCTGGGTTAGTGTTAAGACATTTTCCCACTGTTTTGGCATCCACTGCTTTGGTTTCCCTCTTTCTAAATCCCCTCCAGATGGCATCGATGTACCTGTTGCATCATGGTTTAGATTATCGATTAGATATCTGTATTTTCCATTTTTAACAGATACGGTTAGAGTAAAATTTATAACTCCTCCGGGATTATTCATTCCCAATGCACGAGCGTAGACATCAAAGCATCCTTTCCCAATGATTATACCAGCATCCTTGTCTTGGTTCTGAATTACATTCTTTGCATTGTTAAATATCCTGGAATAGCAAATTTTTGCCCTGCTGAATAATTCATCTTTTGAAATAGAATCATTAAGAGTCACCACCTCGGAATAAGTAATCTTGCCGGTTGTCTCATCGATTGGGAATTTAACAGATTGTCCATTTGTCGCAAATGAGAACAAAATCAGACTGATAAGAATTATGCTTTTCATGGTTTAAGTGATTTAGGGTGCTTGGGAATTAATCCAATTTCAATTTAAATTTCCAGGCGATAGTTTCTCCTGTATACGTTACTGCATCCTTGATCAGCTTTGCATATCCTTCCTCTCTCAAAAAATCATCCCAATCATAAGGTCGATGCATGACGTCTCCATTATTGGTGTTGATATAGTAATATTCCTGCTTGGGTATCTTCTTTTCTTCCTTATAAACGAGGTATTTAACCAAATAACACTTATCTGGTTTGCTAAATTGAGATTCTTCAAATTTGGTAAATGAAGCCGTAAGTTTATTGTGTATGGAGTCAATTTTGGAATAACATGCGATCAGTTGTTTTCGATCCTTGATAGAATCCATTTTTAATAAAACCTGGCTTGTTTCAAGATTCGCATCTGCTGTATTGACCAGAAGGGTACGCAAAATATGTGACGCAAGATGTATGTTGGTGCTATCAGGGGTTATTTCGGTTATTTCAAATCCGGTGAATCTACTTTTTAAATCGGCCTTGATTTTTGGATGATCTAGGTTGCATCCGATTGCCATAATGGACAATGCAATTAAGATCAAGATGTTGGTTAAATTTTTCACGTGTTCTAATTTGGTTTATAATTGCTGTTAATCAGTTAAACGAGATATTAATTTTGAATTATTCCCATTGAATAGATAGATATTGGTAATTTCCTGCTTTGCGTTATTTAGCATTGGGTTCACAATAGAATAAGTGCATTTCCACTTATTCCCAATTATCATTTCAGGTGTCGAAATATAATTCGTCAAACAATCATGAATCCTTCTCATTAGTTTAATGGACGGCTCAAATCGGTCAGCCACGTCTTGTAAATATTGATACTCTTTCCCTTTGCTTTTGAGATTTATTAACTCAGCCTTTATGCTGTCCAATACATGTTCACCGCCCTTCAATTCTTTTGTTGTAACCTTTAAAATATCTTCAGGAGTATTTGGCATGTCCGTAAACTTGAGTTTACATTCCCGGATATAATAATCAATACTGTCTTTGGCAATTATCTTCCCGATAAAATTCATTTCCTTAACTTTAAACGACAGGTCAATTTTCGTATTCATGTATGTCTCTTCATAATTCTCGATCAATTTTTCTTTTGAAATCGTTGAACAGGAAAATACAAAACACAGTGCTGAAATAAATAGTATATTTTTCATCTGAATTATCTATTTTGTTTTCTCATAGCTCGTTACTATTTTGAAAAGAAGTTCAGTGAAAGAAAAAATATCATCCAGAGATTTAATCTCTGCTCTTACCTCCTTTTTATTTTCATCGAGTGTTACAAAGAATTTCTTATTACCATGAAGATAGAGCCTGCAGATTGTCTTTCGGCTATTATCATCCAGAAGAATAACAAAATAACTCTGTGAATCTTTATAAGAAATACGCTTCAAATCAACCTTTTGTCTCAGTATTGACTTGATAATCATAAAAGCCTCAATTTCATCTTCTGATGTCACGATTTTGCTTTCTGGTTCTAATACTGTCCCAACTTGTTTAGCATCCTCTTTAGCCGCCTCATCTTCTTTTGTAAGAGCTGTTTTTAGCCTTTCAGTAATTAAGTCACTTATATATTGTTGAACAGACTTCTTGGTCAAGTTCGTAAACAAATCAAGTACTTTAGCCGTGATTACACTTGGATAAACTTGCTTTGCGAAAAGCTTTACAAACTCCGGAGAAGGATTGTTCAGCTCTTGATTTAATAACTGTTTCAATTCATTGGTGAATTTAAGTTCACTGGCAGTGTTAACAATACTATCTACATCAAAGTAAGATTTATGAAATTTCTTTAACTCTTCAATCTGATTATCCTTTATTTCAGATATGTTAAACTCCAGAAATGGTTTCTCGTCCATTTTATTGGCATCAACCAAGTCGGAATAGAAACGGTAAACAATACCATTTGTAAGCAATCCAAATTTCGCTTTTGAAGTGTGAAAGTAACGTAATAACTGCCCGTCATGGATACTAAGATTTTGTGCATGATGCTTGCACTCAATTAAAATTGTAGGTTTTTTATCCATGAATATTGCATAATCAATTTTCTCGCCTTTTTTTAATCCTATATCGGAAATAAATTCAGGCACGATTTCCATGGGATTAAATACATCATAACCAAGGGCCTGTAAAAACGGCATGACAAAAGCATTCTTTGTTGCTTCTTCCGTTTGAATTTGGTCTTTCAATCTTGAAACCTTTTCACCAAGAATTTTAATTTGATCTTTGAAGTCCATTTTTTAAGATTTAAGTTAATTATCTTTCTTCTTTGGGCACCTACTCATGCGCAGAATGTTCGTTTGTGCATTCCGGACAAACTGTCCAGTACTAAATTATCACCGTAGTAAAGTTTATTCAATTAGGACAAATATAATAAATAGCACTTAATAGTGCTGTATTATTTGGTGCTAATTTAACCAATGCTAAACGATTAAAATAGATGGTTAATTAAAACCATCATTAATGGCTAAGACTAAAGTAAAAATTAAAACCCCAAAAGAAAAACCTGCAGAAGTTTTATTATTAGCAGAAAGAATAAAGCAACTAAGAAAAGAGAGGGGGTACAGTTCCCAAGAAACATTTGCCTACGATAACGATTATACTTTGAGCTATTACTCAAGGCTGGAACGTGAAGAGAATATAAGATTTACGAGTTTAGTAAAGGTATGTAAGGCTCTTAATGTAGATTTAAATACTTTTTTTTCAACAGGATTTTAATTTCCGCTTTTGAATCAATCGTTTCGGTGGGAGTGTATTTGTTGAGGTGAAAAACAGAGTTTATCCGCTGGTAATGCCGTTTTTAATATTGTTTCAATAGCTCTTAGTTGATCCGGATTTAAGTTTTTAACCTGATCCTGACTCAGGGTAATTCCATTGATTTGGATATAATTGTTTTGGGTTTGAACAAGCGTGTTGTTTGTATTCTTTATGCCTGTGACACCTACCGTGTCCAGATACAATTTGCACGCTTTAAGGTCTCCTTGTATGGCATAGATAAATACTTTTGATAATACTTTCGCACCCAAAAAACTAAACTGTTCCATCTGTTCCAAATACATTTTATTCGTAGAATACTCGCCAATGTGTTTATATATTGTTTGTCTGCTCAATCCTGTTTCATCAGCTATGTCCCGCATGGAGGGCATTCTATTAACATTCTGCATTAGGTTGCTAATGGCTGCGGTAATGTTTGCATGATTCTTTTCCCATCGCTGATTTTTGAATGAATCTCCTATAAAGGCATCTATTTTTTCCCAATATTTATCATTTTCCACTCCCTTCAACGTGTTAATCTTTTCACCTACGTCTATCAATAATAGATCTAATTCAAAGTCACTAAGTCCCTTCAAATCGGACATATTTATTTTTTCAAGACTCAGAACGGCATCGACCTTGGATAGGGAAATTCCCGTTTCACTTTTTGAATCTGTCAACTTTTGTAAACTTTTTTTAATTGCTTTCATATCTGACTAATTTTAATTTTCGGTGTATTATTCTTTATTTATTGGTCTCCGATTTGTCCGGTTTTAAAAATCTATTGCATCAACGATATATGAATGATCTTCCATAAATCGAAATAAGTGAAAGGGCTCCCATTCCGGCAACGGCTTGCGGTTTACCGGTGCCTTTCTGAATAACGGCACATCAAATTTTATAAGATAGTCGGCAATGTCGCACCCTTGTTTCCTCTCTTCTTCCGTTGCGTTCTTTTCCAATAAATCGGATATTTCAAACCGTGTGCCTGGCATCAGTTGAGAAAGTTCCTTCATTCGTGCGCTCCACTTGTCGAATTCTTTCACGTCCGGGAATAAAACAACCGTCCGCCCGGTCAATACGCTGCATTTTTCAAAACTTAACCCATCCTTTCCACCCACGGCCAACCAAATAAACCGGGGCAAATAGATACTTGCGATTATAGCCGTTTTTTCGCTCTCAACTATTGCAACGGGCTTTGTATTGTCTTTTAAAAGGTGTTCGCCAAATAGGCATTGTTTCAAATCAAAATCAAATAATTTCAATGCACTTTGCACCCATGTAATACAGTCGCATGGTTTCTTTATTCTCTTTCCGGTGATCTCATCATACAACATAATTTTACCGGTTCTGATCCTTCCAATTGTGTCGATCTGCCAAAATACTGTTGATCCGTTCCAATACTTTGACGTTCCAATATTAAAACTGCTTATCAGTTCATTTGTCACCTCAACGCCAAAAAGGTCAAAAAGATATTTCACAAAATTATTTTGATCGTACCCTTTTAAACTCCCTTGCATGGTGTCAATAGAAATATATGAAGTCGGTTTTGGCTGTGGTGGCTGCTCTCTTGGTATTTGTTTTAATGGTATTTGTTTTGTGCAATTAATCGGCCTGGGTGAATCGTTTTTGTTATCTTCAAAATATTGCTTGGGTGGGTAATGGTAATCACAATACAAACACTTTCCCACTTCATTGCTCAAATAACGGTTGCTGTTTTCTGTATCAATATACCGATTGAAAGATTTTACTAAATGACAACCGGGGCAAATGTGTTTCCCTATTGGTGAAAATTTACCGCACGAATGACAATGGCCACGATCCGTATAACCACGATAAGGAACAAATTTACCGTCTCTATTACCTTTTCCACAAAACGGGCAACGTTCAACACTTTTACGCTGTTTGTTATCGAAGTTCATTTCTTCTCTGTATGTTTCTAAAGTAAATCTATTGATATTCATTCTTTTACTTCTTTTAGTGTAACAGTTGTAACAGTTGTAACAGGGTGTTACAACTGTTACAGTGCGTTACAGTCCTTTAAAATTCTACTTACTTTCATGTGAGAAATACCAAGTTCCGCCCCTATTTCTCTAAGGCTTCGCCCTTTCTGCTTCAACTCGTTAACCTTTTCAATCAGGTTCTCTTTGTCTTTTTCGGTGTGCTGTTTTAGGTGTTCCCATTCCTTACCGAAATTCAAAAACTCAAACAGCAAAAAATTAAAAGGTTTATCAATTTGGCAGACGCAAACGTTTTCAGCATCGTAAATTTGTTCTGTGTTTCGTTGCTTAATCTGTTTAAAATATCTTAAATTTTTATCGGTATGGCTTTCACCTATTGAAAAGGAACTATCACAAAAGTTAATCAGCATCTTACTGCCTTGTAAATCATTTCGGGTAATGGGTTTTGATAAATCTCTTTTGGGTGTGTGCGCAAGTGCCAAAATCGAAAGACCGAATTTGTTTTTTAATGCTTTCAAATGCTTCATTAGTGGCAAAGCGTCTTTAGCTTTTTCGGTTTCACTTTTCAGATAGGTAATATTATCAATGATCAAAATTTTTGCCCCTGTTTCAATTATTGAGCGTTCCAATGAATGATTAAGGTAATTTTCAAAACTTTGATTGTCTGGAATGTCAGCATCTGGATTAATTTCAACCCTGATAAAATTGTCATCCCAATGATAGTGCTGTTCGAAATTTAAAGAATATCTGTTTTCAAACTGTTTGTCCGATAACTCAAAATCAAAATACAGAATTGACTGCTTTGGTGTTTCCAGTTTAAAGCCTGGTATCCGTTCGCCCTTGCTTATGCTGTTACTAATTTGCACGGCTAAAATTGACTTTCCTAAATTGGTGTCTGCAAACAAAATACATAATTCGCCCTCAAACCAAAATTCACCAAATAACATTTGCGGAATTGGTCGGGTTTTAGCTTGTTCAATCCAAAGTGTGGCCGTTTTCACGGTGAACAATCCTTTGTTTTCATTGGTTTTGTCATCCTGCTTCAAAAGTTGATCAACTTCATTTTGAATTGATACCGGATTGATCAAACTAAAATTAAACTTTGGCACTATTCCGCTGGAATCATTATCTTTGCAATGTTGTGTTGCTAAAGATATCGGGCTGTTCACTGGCTTATTTTCCATTGTTCGGCTCTTTCTTTTTGTTAGGTGCTAATAGGGCTTTTACCTGACTCATAAGATACCGACGTTTGCCGCCGACCTCAACGGGAACCAGATAGCCACGTTTCGCCCACCTCCAAAGAGTCACAAGGTCAACCCCTAAAATTTCAGATACTTGTTTGGGTGTTGGGTAGGTTTCCGCCTTGTCGTCAATAACAGCCTTTTCTAAATCCCTTTTTGTCTGGTCAATTAATCCGGTTGCAAACTCTTTAAGGTCTTCAAGGCTAACCGTTACATTAACTTTTGAACCGTTTTGAATTAAATCATATATACTCATTTTGTATTGTATAAACTTTCGCCTTTCCCCAGATGCTCATGAGTTCACCCGGCTGTTTGACAATACAAAGGTTTACAGTTTATTACACTCTAAAAAAAAGGGAATAGAGAATATTTTGTATTTATCATTATATCAATATTATAATGAAATAATGGGAATTTTATTAGGGAATTTCAAGGGAACTGATAGGAATAAAAAAACCGATTTTATTTTGTCTGTAATTTGTCAAGACAATGATATTTTACTTTTAACTTTTCCGCAAGGTCTTTAATTGCATTTGGTTTGTACAATGGTTGCTTTCTGTTGTATGCTTCTGCCAATAGTTTTTTAAATCCCTCAAAGGTTCGGATATTATTAAAATAATCAGTTTTGTAAAGAATGAAAGCAAAGGCAGTAAACTCTTTATCATTCGCTTCACTTAAAAGATTGTCATTAAGGTACCCTAATACTTCTTCAATTTCTTTTCTGTGTTTGTAAATTGATCTATTAATGATTTTCTCAATACTTTCAGGTGTTGCATTTTGATTTAATTGTACTGAATCATCTGTCTTTTTTTGTTGCGGGTCCACAAACACGATTGATTCAATCTTTGCTACGGTTTCCTTTCTTGAATTAAAATACTCATCGAATATCTGATAATTTGCAAGTACAATAAACCATGCACGATAATATTTACCGCCTTCATAACCTTCACTTTTCCATTTTTTTAGATTTTGTGGTTCAAAGGGTATGCATGCGTGACATTCGTTTCCAGTTTGTTGATTATGTAACATTCTTTCAGAGCAAACCCCATTTAGCTGTCTTTCTTTGCAATCTTCAATTGGGAATGGAATTTTATCAACCCTTGGGATTGCTGTTCCATCGCTTGAAAATCTTAAGTCATATTTTATTTTTGGATACCACTGAAAAGCAAAACCCCCATTACTTTCTTTATGCTGCTCTATGTAATTAAGAATTTTTTCAATAGATAGTTTGTCCGATTTAAAAACAGAAGATTTTTTTTCTATTTCAATACTGTCAAATTTTTCATAACCAAGCTCAAAACCTTCTTTGTATGCAAAAATGTAGTCTGATATTTCGTTAATATCCGTTATAAATTTCTCATTATAAATAATCCTGCGTACCGCTATTAGATTCAATAAGTCTGTAATTCTATACGGTTGAATATAAAAGCCATTCCAATAAACAAGAGGATTGATTAGCCGATCCGAATAACCCCCAAAAAAATTAAGATCTATTATCCTACCTGTTAAAACTTCCTTTACAGTGGTAGGCTGTTCAATCTGATTGTAATATTTGGTGTAAGATTCGGAACATTCTCCAGTCTCTCTATATTTAGCCCGGATAATGTTCAGCTCGTTATTAATGCTTCCAATTATATTACTCATTTTGTAGGCTTTAGGTGGAGGATTAAAAATCGGTTAATAAGTTGGTGCCTGTTGATTCATTATATTCATTTTCCATATCATTCGGTTTTAATCCAATAAGTTGACTAAATCAATTTTCATTTGTTCGTCTATTTCCCGATAACGTGCAAACGCCCGGCTTCCTTCCTTGTGCCCGGACAATGCACCTACCAAATTAGGGTCTTTTACCTGTTTATAAAGATTCCCAACGAAACAACGGCGGGCGAGGTGGCTCGATGCGATTAGGTTCAAAGGCTGTTTTTCTTCCTCTCTTGTTGTCGGGTTGATAATAGTAACGACCCGGGTAATTTCTGCCAATGTGAAAGCTTCTTTAATTGCATCATTGTACTTTTGAGCACTGATAAAAGGCAAAAGTTTGTTCCCCTCTGTTTCTGCATATCTGTTCAATATCTCTTTGGCTATTTTATTTAATGGCACCCGGACTGTTATAGGTCTGCCGTCTTTAGATTTGCGGGGTATGTACTCAATTGCTTCATTCATTACGTTCTGTTTGGTCAATTTGAGTAAATCACCCATCCTGCACCCAATCAAACATTGAAAAACAAAAATATCTCTTTGGACTGCCAATGTCGGACGGTCTGACATGTCTTTACTATACAGTTTGTTTCTCTCTTCAATGGTTATATAGTAGGGTGTTCCGTAAACACATTCTTCAACTTCAAAGTTCTTAAAGGGGTTGTTTGCGGTTTTGTCTTCATCTATTGCCCAAATGTTGAACGTCCGTATTTTGGTAAATATGCCGTTGAGGGTGTTCGCTCCCCGGGGTTCCGGCTTCTTTCGTGACCCTTCAACCTCTGTATATATTTCCGGGTGTTCTGCTGAAATCTTATCTTCGATTTTTAAAAACTTCTGGAAATCCCGAAGGGTGTCGGCGTTCATTGTATCAAACTCCAACGTGAAAGGCTGTTTTGTGATCTTTGCCGTGTATAATTCAAACCGTTTCATTGCCCGAATTACAACATTGTAGTTTTTAAATCTCTCATCAGATAATTTTCTTTTTGCCAAAAACTCATCCCATGCCTCAAAGAATGTTTGTTCTTTAATAATGGCTGTTTCATATTGTTCCGGATGCAATATCCTATTTACTGCATCCTGTAACCAATCGGACGTTTTAACCTCTTTGTCTGGCTGTGAATTGTACGCTTTGAAAATTACGTCTGTGAGGTCGGCTATGTCTTTTTTAAAATTGGCTCTTTCTTCCGGCTTAAGGGAATTTATTTTTTGAACCTTTATTGCTTGGTTTTTCTCATCCCAAATTGTCGGGTCTACCTTCATTTCTGATTTGTAGTATATTTTCAGATCCCTGCCATCTGTCAACCTGAAGTAAATAACCGCTTGGCTTTTCTTCTGTGCCCTTACTATTGCCCTAACCGTTGCCATATCTTCACGCTTTAATGAATGGTTTCACAAATATACTAAAAATGTGAAACAGATATGTAATTTTGTGTAATTGTTTTAATATATTTGTAACAATATATTGTTATTTAAAATATTGATTAATATTACATTGTGTTTGTGAATGATTGTATTTGTTGAGGTTTGCAATTTGTGAAATATTGCAGAAAAGTAACCCCGCCCCGGGTACTAAAAAGCTTCGATAAAGATCTATAAAACAGATATTTATCGAAGCTTTTTTATTTATTACTGTAACCCTACTGAAACATTTTGTTTTTGGACAATAAGAATTTTGGGAACAGATAACTTGATATCGTTGATTGAGGTTAAAATCACATTTTTTATTGCACCAAAGTTTATCTCAAATCATCTCACTCATAATCAGGGGGTCGTAGGAT
>JBAXKJ010000066.1:0-11967 GCA_037137375.1 Prolixibacteraceae bacterium | reverse complement strand
TTCTTTGCCCAGCAGTCGCGGCCGTTGATGCGCAAGGCGGAGTAGGGGGCTTGTTCGTAGCTCATTTCCATAGGTGGCGCCTGAATGTGGAGGTTTTCAATGCCCGATTGGGATACCAGATCGGCCTGATCCACTTTTGCCACGACGGTGCCGGCAGGCGCTGAAAATTTTGCGTCAAAAGAGTCGGTGACAGGAACATCTAGCGTGATCATATTGCCTTTTATGTTGACGATGCACCGCCTCGTATCGATCGTAGTTCCTTCGCGGATCCAGGTTTGCGGTTTACCATCCCTGACCAGATTGTCCATCTCCATAAAATGAACCCACGATTTGGTGACCGGTTTCCTGATTTCGATCAGATCACCTACTGAGAATCCTTTTGCATCGACGACCAAAAAGGAAATAGCGCCGGATGGGACATATTGATCGGCAATAGTGGTATTAGCTAATTTCAGATCACTCTTTGCTTCCCTCGCACCGGACCTGTTTCTGGCTTTACCTACCGTGATGGCAGTGTGTTTTCCACCTTTCATCACTATGGTTGAGCCTTCTTTGCCACTTCCGCTGCCCCGAAGCACGACTCCGTCGGAAGAAATTGAAATTGCTCCCAGGCAAGTATAGACGCCGGGTTCCAATAATACGGCGCCACGAAATCCATTGATAAGCGGTAGCGCTGCGACGTCGTCTATTGCTTTTTGAATCAATTCTGTGTCGTCGGCTTTCCCGGTAGGTTTCACTGTTTTCTTAACCTCTACAACGGGTAGTTTTACGCCGCCACCCATGTATCCGGCATGCGAAAAATCGAGAATTTTGTCACCGGCAGGAGTGGTCTTGTAAACTAATTTACCGTCCTTTCCGGGATAGACCCACTCACTTTTGGCGGTGGGATCTGCTGCCAGATTTGAGGCAAAAAAAAGCGCTAAAATCAAGAATTTCATTCGCGAATTTTTTACAGACTGTTAGTTTTTTGGATAGTAGTTGGCAACTGGTTGAATGACAATGCGAGCCGGACCATTATCTGGCAGACACGTTGTGAATAAGGCAATTACTTCATTTTTCTCATTGAGGTAAACGAACGGCCGTTCACGGCGTTTGAATGTTTCAGCTTTATGATCTTCGTATTCGACCGTCTTGGTAAAGACCGGTTCTTTTGAAATCAACGTATATGATAGTCCATCTTTTGAATAGTACTGGGCCCCGGCTTTGCTGATGCCTGTCGCTTTGGCTTTCCAGTCGTTTACCAGGATATTGTACTGATTATTAGCCCACCAGATGGTCGGATCCTCCAATTCACAATCATCGGGAAGTACATTTTTGCCCTCTTTCAGAATCGAATATTTTCCATCAAAACTGGGAGCGGTGAAGGCTGTGGCGATGTTCGTTTTTTCGGGACCCTCACCTCGTCCGATCACATAAATACTGTTGTCGGGTCTTACCAGGATGGCCGGATTAGTCACATGCATGACAGGTTTGCCAATTCTAGTCCATGGACCGGTAATCTTATCAGCGTAGGCGTATCCGGTGTTCATTTTAGTTGAAATATAATACAGGACAAATTTTGAACCGATTTTCATGATCTTGACGTTGTGAACGCGCTCCTTGTCCCAAAACGTGCTGTCTCTTTTTTGCAAAACGACCTCTTCGAATTTGTAGGGCCCGAAGAGGTTCTTTGAGGTTGCCCTGACACATTCAGACCAGGTGGTCCAGCCTCCCATGCCCACAGATTCGGGCCATCTGGAGCAGAACAGGTGATAAGTGTCATCTACCTTGATAACCGATGGACACCATAAAAAGTATCCATCCATCTTAAAGCCACCTTCCTTGGCTGCCGGTTTCAAGGAGGATTTCAGGCTGACGCCCTGCGCTTTGATTGGATTGGCTTCAAACAGTATGATTCCTGCAATAAGGAAAATAACAATGGTTAAATTTCTGATTTTCATTAGTAATGTATTGTAATCATGTATTTTAATGAATAATATTTTTGCTTTTATTGTCTTGGTTTAATTGCTTGACAGGATTCGAAATCCTGTCATATTTGCTGCAGGATTGCAAATCCTGCAGAGCGTTAAGTAGCCGATATGCGACCGTTGAGCAGCGAAAAGGCAGCCGTTAAGCGGTATTCGGACGGCTATAGCGATGCAATTAATCCAATGCACCAGTTTTCATTTTCTTTTTATCGCCACCGGCAACGACGCCTACTTTGCCTTTAAAGGTTACTTTGATAACCGAAGCGATTGCATCCGGAGCCTTTTCGGGTACCTGGATGACCATCCCGGTAGGAGAGTTAGTATATTTTAAGGAGGCGCCTCCATCAAGAATTTTGGCGGAAACTGCTTTCTGATTCAGTCCGGGAACGACCAGATTTCCATCTTTTGGCCAATCGAAAACTGAAAAGTAAAGCACCGTGTTTCCATTTTGCTCTTTCTGGGTACATCTTCCCCAGGGTAAAGCGCCTAATGGAGAGGCCTTTGTAGCATAAACTGCTTCACTGTTGACCTTCATCCACGAACCGATAGACTGCAATCTTTCAATACTTGCCTGAGGGATCTGTCCGAGGGCATCCGGTCCGACATTCAGCAGATAATTGCCACCTTTTGATGCGATATCGCAGAGATTGCGGATCAGGGTCTCGGCAGATTTCCACTTGTTATCGCTGGTTCTGAAACCCCAGGTGCCGTTCATGGTCATGCAGGTCTCCCAGTCTTTACCATCCACTTCGTCAGCGCCGGGGATTTTCTGTTCGGGTGTGCCGGTATCTCCCGGGAAATTCGGTCTTTTTAGTCTGTCGTTCGTGATGATCTGTGGTTGTAGCTTTAGCAAAGCTTGAAGTTTTAGGGCATATTCATCAGTCATATTGGTCGGTGTGTCCCACCAAAAAACTGCCACTTCCCCGTAATTAGTCATCAACTCTTTCACCTGCGGGATGGCGACTTTTTCCATGTATTCATCCATGGTAGATGTCAACTGAGCAGGATCCCAATGTCCTTTATTCGCAGCGGTAAAGGCATCGATCCGTGCCGAATCGGGATTGTCCCATCCTTCGGCTGCCAGTTTACGGGAAACCGCACCTCCAGGATTGTTCCAGTCCTGAGCCTGGGAATAATAGAATCCCAACTTCATCCCGTGCTTCTTGCAGGCTTTCGCCAGCGCTTCCAGCACATCTTTTTTGTATGGAGTAAAGTCAACAATGTTGAATTTGCTGGCGTTGGATTTAAACATCGCAAATCCTTCGTGGTGCTTCGCAGTAATGATGATGTATTTCATTCCAGCCTGTTTGGCAAGCAGCACCCAGGATTCCGGATCGTATTTTATAGGATTAAAAGTTGCTGCAACTTGCTGATATTCAGCAAAAGGTATCTTGCAGCGATTCATAATCCATTCGGCACCGCCCCTTTTTTGTTCGTTTCCATGGTAGACTCCACCCCAGACAGCATAGGAACCCCAGTGAATAAACATCCCAAAGCGGGCTTCGCGCCACCATTTCATGCGCTGATCGCGGGCTTCTTTGCTCTCCTGAGCCGTGGTGCTCTGCACAAAAATCAGAATTACGAATAATGCAAGAAAGATTTTCTTCATTTGATTTTAGTTAAATTGTTGTATGTCAGTATTTAAAATCTATTTTGGAACAATTTCATAAGTGGCGCCTGCCTTTGCCTCAAATTGGACGAGATTCTGGCCTATTGGTTTGATAGCGACAGGAAGATTTTGACAGAAAATTTTGATGGGACCTTTTGTCCTTAAACGGCAATGACCCGACAAACCGGATCTCAAAACAGATTTTTTCAATTTGCCATTTTCCCAGTCCAGATCTATGCCGAATCCTCCTCTTGCCTGCAGTCCGGCGATGCTGCCTGTTTTCCATGCTTGTGGCAGGGCTGGCAGCAAGGATATTTCTTCAGAATGACTCTGCAGCAATAACTCGGTAATCCCGGCAGTGACCCCCTGAATTGCTTGGTTTCCTTCGAAGGAAGGGGTGATTTTACTGTCATCTTCCCGTGGATGAATGCTCACATCGACCAGCATCCGTTTTAATATCTCATAAGCAGGCTCCGGTTTTTGCAACCTTGCATAGAGGTTGATCTTCCAGGCCCCAGACCATCCAAGGTATTTGTCGTCCTTTCTTTCCAGTACTTTCTCGACGGTTTTTGACAGGACGGGATTGTTATGGATGGTGATGTCGTCGTCGGGATAGAAGGCAAACAGCGCGGACATGTGCCTGTGTTTGGGATCAGTTTCTTCAAAATCGTAGAGCCATTCCTGTAACTGGCCAAATTTCCCAACCTGGTGCGGAGGTAATTTTGCGAGCGCCTTCTCCATTTCCGATCTCAATTTGGCATCTTTTCCCAATATTTTTTCTGCAGCTATGGTATTTCGGAAGAGGTTGCGGATGATCTGAATGTCCATGGCGGAACCCATAGAAAGCCCCGTTTCCTTCTTGCCTGTAAAGAACCAATTTTCCGGACTGGAGGATGGACAGGTCACGAGCCATCCCGTTTTTGGATCGGTAATCAGGTAGTCCAGAAAAAACTCGGATGCCCCTTTTAACAATGGATATATTCTGTTGAGATATTCATTGTCAGGATGATACAAATAGTGATCATAGAGTTGCTGCATGATCCAGGCACCACCCATAGGCCACATCGAAGCATTGGGATGTCCGTCGGTAGGAGCGGTGTTGAACCACACATCTGTTCCGTGGTGGGCAACCCAGCCGCGACAGTTGTACATTTCCCTGGCTGTCTTTTGTCCGGCCTGGGCCAGCAATTCGGTGAAGGTCAGCAGCGATTCGTTTAGCCCGGACAGGTTCGTGCTTTCGACCGGCCAGTAACATTCCTGGATGTTGATGTTCAGGGTCCAGCGTCCCTGCCAGCGGCCTTCCATGTTGTCGAGCCAGATGTTGTGGTTGTTGAAGGCCAGCGTTTTCTCCCGGGCTCCTGCCAGCATCAGGTACCTCCCGTATTGAAAATATTGCGAAATATACATCGGATCATCGCCACCCTTTCGCAGCATTTCCATCCTTTCGGAAGTATTTTGAGAGGCAGCTGCATTGGTGCCAAGATCGATGCGGCATTTATTGAATAAAGGATAATAATCTTCAATATGCCTCTTTTTCAGGCTTGTAAAATCCTTTTGCAAGGCATTTTGCAGGTATTTGTCGCATTTTGCTTTCTCATTTCCGCTCACATCGTTCCAAGTGACCCAATTCGTTGCACCGGCAATAATAATGGTCACCTCATCCGCTCCGGCGATGTTAATTCCCTTCACCTTGTTGCCTTTTGGAACGCTCACCTCCGAGACTTTTCCGCCTTTATTTTCCATCCGCACGCGTGCCTGCCATTTTATCTTACCAGGAATCAATCTTTCTGCATAGGATTCTTCGGTCAGATCTTTGGTGCCTCCTGCAAGTACTAATTCACCCTTATCGACGGAGGAGAGAGCAGATGGCTGGGGACTGTTCATCCATCCGGTAACGCCCACACTGCCCGGTTTGCTGGCTGTAAGCCTCATCACTATGACCTGATCTGGATAACTTGCGAAAATTTCCCTCTTGTAATTGACGTCATTCAACCGATAGGTGATGGAGACTGTCGCGCTATCCATACTCAGTTTGCGGCAATAGTTCGTGATTTTCGATTCATCCTGATTTTCGAAGATCAGGTTGAGGTTGCCCATAGGCTGATAATGCTGAACCCGCATAGGTTTACTGTTGAACTGCGTGCTGATGGAATCGGCTTTGAGGTATTCTCCGTTTAGAATTAGTTTCTGCATCTCCTTCAACAACCTTGGACCTGCCGGATTGTTAGGATTGTAGGGCCCTCCTGACCATATAGTTTCTTCATTCAGATAAATTTGCTCTTCGGAGATTTTTCCCAGGATCATTGCTGCGAACCTTCCGGTGGCGATGGGCATTCCTTCCCAAAATTTTGTGGCGGGTTTGTTGTACCACCAGCACATCTCTCCAGGTTTTATTGAAGTTGACTGTGCCTTCAATACATTTTGGCTAAAGTGCAAACCTGCTAACAGAAATATCCAAATAAGGAGTCTTGTCTTCATAAAAAATTATTCAGTTATTTTGGCCATTCTTTTTCTATTTACGATCTTTTAAGTATGCCAGGCAGGTTGTTGCCGAGCGGCGGACTTCACTATCCGGATCATTAATAAGTTTCTGAATTTCAGGTAATGCTGATTTGGCTTTTGAACCGATACTTTCAATAGACTGACATGCAACCAGTCTGGTATACCAATTTTCGCTATGAAGCATCCCGATCAGAATATCCAGTGCCTTGAAGCCAATTTTTCCCAGTGCATCTGCCGCGTAGCCGCGGATCAGACTTTCCTTGTCGTTGAGAAGGTTTTTCAGCACCTCGTTTACCTCTTTGGAGCAGAAGCCAATTTCTCCCAGTGCCAGTGTGGCATATGCCCGGAATTCGACTTCTCCGCTTTTGGCTTGTCGGACGAGGGCCGGAACAGCGGGGAAAGCATTGGATCCCATTTTCCCAAATACAGCAACTGTTCGCATGCCGAGCTGCCAGTTTTGAGTTAGGCATCCTGCTAAGGCAATAATTCCTTCTCTGGCTTCCGGCAAAGAGGACATGGAAAGTATCACATCGGAAGCAGCGCGCCGGATTCTATAATTTCTGCTGTTTACAATGATTTTTGTTACCTCTGGTAGGGCGGCTTTGGCGGCAGAACCTAAATGTCCAATAGCCTCAAAGGTGGCGAAACGGATATTCTGATTGGTATCCTTCAGACATTCAATCAATAATGGGACCACTTTCCCCTTGTCCTTTGAAAGGTTGCCAACTGCCTTAATGGCCTCAGCCTTGATGGCGGAATTCTGACTCTTTGTTAACGAAATTACTTTATCCAGATGCTTGTCCGCAATGGATCCTGAAAATTTAAGCGTGAGCAGGGAAGCACAAGTGATTTTGGGATTTTCATCGTTTAGTAATTCGGCTGCCTTGTCAATGGCGGTACTACCAAGTTGACTCAGGGACAAGGCCGTAAAATACTGTACGTCCGAACTGCTGTCCCTGATTGATTTCAAGAGAGCAGGAAGCACAATTTCTGGCTGAGAGCTAAATTTCGCCAATGAATTTGCTGCAGTAAGCCGAACAACCGGATTCTTGTCTCCAAGTTGAACAAGACATTCTTTGAGATTAGTCTGTTTTTCCGTTTTTTCAGATCTGGTAACTGGTTGATTCAATACCGGAGTAATTTTCAAGTCCCCCGTGACGAATTGCATAGCATCGAGAAAATGATGGAGATAATTCTTCTCGAACAGAACCCTGGATTTTGTATGAGTCGATTGACTGAAATAAATTCGACCCTTGCCGTATTCACGGATCCATGAGACGGCAAAATCGTTGTCAAATCTGAAGATATCTTCACTTCTGGTGTTTTTCAGTTGGATATCATTGAAATCCAATGAAGTGAGGGTCTGCAGTTTCCTCCTTGAGTAGGGTCCGATTATCTGATAGATGGTCTCAATCTCCCGAAATCCTTCAGGGTTAAAATATTTCATCAAAGGATCCGATGGATCATTGACCCTTATCGCCCAATCGTTGGTGGTATTAATAGGGTTAGGCTGAAAAGGATGTCCCATGCAAAATCCGCCCAGCATGTCTGCATAAACCGGATTATTTTGAATGGAAATGGCACAACCAAAAGCGAATATTCCTTTCCCGTTTTTTACGAAATTGGTTAATGTTTCAGTCTGAACATCATTAAGTTCCAATTCATTGGTATTATTCAGGATAATTGCGTCATAGTCTGCCAGTCCTTGCGGGGTAATGACCGAGTCATCTTCCGTAATCCGCGAAATTCTAAAGGCTTTACTTTTCTTACCGAGGATCACAAAGGCACTATCCACAAAGTTTGAGGCTGGAGTTTGCCACCCTTTCGATTTTTTGAATATTAATACATTGCGAGGAACCGGAACGACTACAGATGGGACTGATGGGGCCGAACTTTCCATTCTGGAAATGTCGTCCGGATATACCACTCTTCTATTCCTCACTTCCTGGGAATATATCTCAGTTGCAGAGATCAGAAAAACGAAGATTAAAGCTAATAAACTCTTCATTAGCAAATATTTTAAAATAATTTGACAGGCGGACCCATTTCAGGTTTCAAGTCAATTAAGGGACGTCAATTTTAAAGGAATAGGCGAGTCGCTGCTTTTCAGGAATCCTGTCTTTTAGACCTTCCGGAAGATTGATTATAAGGCCTTTGCCGGTTATGTTTTCCCAATTTAGTGGCGTGTCAATGCCTAGCAGGAATATTTTTGAACCTGTCTTTGCATTAACCGTCTTCAATACAAGTTGCTTTCCGGGCCATCCGAAACAGTGCGCAAATATGGTTTTGGCATCTTTTGTCCGGGTAAAGCGAATACTGTCGCCTTCTTTCCAATTTTCAGCATCCCTCGCCCTGGTTGCATAAATGCCACTGCCATTGACTTTTAACCATTGACCTGCCTGTTTGAGTTGCTCAATCACAGTGGGATGAAATTTTCCATTCTCATCGGGTCCGATGCCCACCATAAAATTCCCTCCTTTGGCTGCACAATCGATCACATTCTGAATGATCCATTTGGCACCTTTATGTTCTTTTGCTTCCGTCTCATAAGAAAATGTGCGTCCCAAAGGATAGATCACAAACCAGGGCACACTGGTATTTTCCTTATTTCCGGGTACGAAACCTTCGGGGGTGTAGTAATCACCGTAATTTCCTATTCCACGCGCACGGAGCATCACATCAGGTTGTAATTTTCTCAGCTGCAGCAATGTTTCCCGAAGTTGGGGCCAAACAGCAGGACCTAACCACATGTCGAGGCAGAGCATGTCTATCTTTCCATAATTGGTCAGCAATTCCCTTAACTGCTCCCTGTGACGCTTCATCATCCTTTCAACTTCTACAGGAGAGGGGTCTGCTGCCATTGTCGGAACATAGGTTCCAAAGTGCTTTTCCATACCACCTTCGGGTTCCGGTGGATTATTTCTGACGGCCAGTTTGCCTGCCGAAGGTACCTGCAAAGGGTGCCAGACGTAGGGTCTGAAATCGGCGTCATACCAATCCGGGTGAGAGAAATACAGATCAATTTTGATGTTTTTTTTGTGCGCGGCATCGCAAAGTTCTTTCACGACATCCCTTTTAAAAGGGGTCTCCATGATGCTGAAGGCCAGGTCACAATCTTCAATAACAGGCCCTCCCGGTGCGGTGTAATTGATGCGTTTCTTTACCCTGGTCTTGGTATCGAACATGGAGAAACCTTCGTGGTGTTTGGAGGTGAATGCGAACATTTTCATGCCTGCTTCGGAAAAGAGATTCATCCAGTCATCCGCATTAAAACCAACAGGATTCCATGTTTTTCCCAGATCCTGGTAGGCCTTTTTTTCATTATTGGATAATTTCAGAAAAGGCCACGACTCTTTTTGTTGGCGGATGGCGGAATACAGTCCCCAATGTATCCTTACCCCATATTTCAAATCCTGAAATTCCTCATAAGCCTTGTCAGAAGCCCATTTGTATTCCTTCACAGGAATTTCTTCGATGTAGGAGGTAGTAGTTCGGTATTGCCCGTCTGTCGAAGGCAGGTGATGTTTTCCAGGAATGGCTGGCGCTGACTTATCCTGAGCATTCAAATGAATTAAACCAGATAAACCCAGGAAGCAAAACAGGCAGGTGATGATTGCTTTTTTTTTCATATGTGTTATTTTAGAAGGTTCTTTTGGGATTAGTATAGTCTTATTTTCTACAATGGATGAGTGATTCTTCCGTCAAAATCTATCCGGTCGAACTCGGGTTCGAGGGGAAATTTAATTGGTTTATTATCGCGCTGAGAGCGGTAGATGGCAGTGAAAAGCTCTACGGTCACTCGTCCCTCTTCTCCCGAAACCATTGGCTTCCGGTCGTTAAGGATCGCATCGCAGAAATCTTCATTCTGCAACTTCATATAATATTCCATCGCATTTACAGAGAGGAAAAATTCTGAGAATTTGGTGTTCCATTCCTGAAGTTTATTTTCTTCTCCCGGAACTGTCCAAAGATCGTTGAGGGGTGGCTCCACGATGGAAGTCATTCCTGCGATGAACATAGCTCCACCGTCAGTTTGAACGCCCACAGACGCCCCGTTTTCTCCATGAATCTGGACTTTCCCATAGATTCCGGGCTTCTGAGAATTGCTGACAATGATGTTGCCAATGGCGCCGTTTTTGAATTTTACAATGGCCAGGGCGGTATCGTCCACCTCGATATAGGGATGGTTCAGATTCTTCCAGGTACCATAAACTTCGTCGATAGGACCCATCAGCCACTGAAAAATATCCAGCTGGTGCGGGGCCTGGTTGACGAGTACCCCTCCACCTTCCATGTTCCAGGTGCCACGCCATTCGTCGCTGTCGTAATATTTTTTGTCACGCCACCCAAGCATGTTGACGGTTCCAAAGGCTGGTTTTCCAATTTTGCCTTCATCGATTGCTTTGTGAACCCGTTGTACAGGTTCATAGAATCTGCGTTGACTGACGACTCCCAGTTTAACGCGATGCTCCTTGCAAACTTGTATCATGACGTCGCAATCCTGCAGACTGGAAGCCAGAGGCTTTTCCACCAGGCAGTTGGCGCCTGCTTTTGCTGCCTCGATAACTGCTTCAGCATGAAAAGGGTGGGGGGTACAAACTATGACAGCCTCAATCCGGGCTTCCCGGATCATATTTTCAATATGATCAAAAGGCTGAATCTTATAATGGGCGGCGAATCCGGTTGCTTTTTCCAGCGATCTGCTGTAAATGGCTATCAGTTCGGAATTGCAGGATTGTTGAAGGGCCGCAGCATGGAGATGGGAAACTTTGCCGCAGCCAATGATAGCTGTTCTTATTTTCCTTTGAGTCATGGCTTTAGAATTACTTTCATAAGACCCTGTTCGTGGTTGTATAACCTGTCGAACCAGCTAGCACCCTCGCCGAGAGGTGCCATGACGCTGATTAATGGATCCATGCTGATTTGTTCCTTGCTGATGAGATCCAGTACCGCCTCATATTCACCGCAGATGGCGCAGCTTCCCTGGATGGTTAACTGACGCGTAACGACCTGTTGCAGAGGAAATTCTACTTCAGGTGAGACATTGCCTATTAAGGTGATCTGCGCCCCTTTTCGGACTGATTCTATGAGGGTCTTCAATACGGTTGAAACACCTACGACTTCGAATCCGATATCGGCGCCACGGCCATGGGTCAGTTTTTTCACTTCCTCAGTAATATTGACTGAACCGGCTTTGAAGGCATGAGTTGCGCCAAGTTTTAAAGCCAGATCCAATCTGTCCTGGTCCAGATCGAAGGTGATGATCTTACCGCATCCGGCGAGTTTTAACAACTGTATGAGAAAGAGGGAGATCATGCCTGTTCCTCCAACAATCACAGTATCATTCAGCGAAATCCTGGTAAGGTTTATGGCATGAAGGGCTACCGCAACCGGTTCGACCATGGCGGCATGCTCATAGCTGACATTCTTAGGGATTTTATATAGAATATGTTGTGGTACAGTGACATACTCTGCTAATGCGCCATCTTTTCTGAATTCCGGACAGGAGACGCCGAGTACCATGCGGTTGTCGCTGAGATTATAGAATCCTTTGCGTGTGTACCAATCGTCCAGTTTATAAATGGTTGAATCGAAAGTCACCCGATCGCCTGCCTGCCATGCTGTAACCGCAGATCCTGTGGCTGTTATGATACCTGAGGCCTCGTGACCCATGACAACAGGGGGTATTCTGCGCCCGGTGCTCCCATCCATGCCATGGACATCGCTTCCGCAAATGCCAACGGCTTTAACCTGAACCAAAACTTCTTCCGGCTGGCATTCCGGAATCGGTACCTCCATTAATTCAAATTTTTTGTATTCAGTTAAAACAAGTGCTTTCATACGTAATTAATTATTCTAAATTTTTAATTTTCAATATTTTATAAGAAT
>JBAXKJ010000065.1:0-13614 GCA_037137375.1 Prolixibacteraceae bacterium | reverse complement strand
AGTAGCCCCACCGCGACTCGAACGCGAATTTAAAGTTTAGGAAACTTCCGTTCTATCCCTTGAACTATGAGGCCATCATATGCCAAAAAAATCCGCTGGCGGATCTTTTTTAATTAGATTATTTATTAAATGTTACAGGCACTTGCTTTAGCCGGTATGCTGCTTCCTCTAATAATTCATTGGTTTTAGCAAAACAAATACGGATCATCTGCATCTTGGTCTTCTCATGCTGAAAGGCAGAGAATGGAATGGTGGCCACCTGATATTCCTTCGCTAACTTCATAACGAACTCAGTATCCGGTTCGTCTGATATCTTAGAATAATCAAGCAATTGATAAATTGTTGATTTAGTAGGAATAAACTCAAATTTGCTTCCGGTTATCAAGTCCAAAAAATAATCTCTTTTACTTTGGTATAAGAGATTGATTTCCCGGAAATTCTGACCTTGTTTTAAGTATTCTGCCAAGGCATACTGCGCAGGAGTATTAACACTTAATCCCTGATATTGCTGTGTTTTTCTATATTCTGCCATCAATTTTTCAGGACCGGCAATGTACCCGATGCCCCAACCATTGATGTTGAACATCACTCCGAACGAAGAAACCACCAAACTCTTGGCGGCAAGTTCCGGTATGGAAGCGACGCTGTTGAAACGATGCCCGTCGAAAATGATGTTCCCAAATGTTTCATTACTCAAAATGATCAGGCGGGTTCCATTGGTCATCCGCTTAAGTTGGTCAAAATCCTCCAGACTAAAAATCTGACCCATTGGGTTTTGCGGATTATTGATCACGATCATTTTTGTCTTGGTCGTAACGGTCTTTTTTACTTCATCCCAGTCAATCCGATATTCTGAGTGTTTCAGGTTGATGTAAATAGGACGACCACCAGTCATTTCTATTAATTGTGCATAAGATTCCTGAACTGGTTCAAAAAGGATCACCTCATCCCCTTCCTTAACGAAAGTTGTGATGGCTGTTGACATTGCCTGCAAAGAACCAGCAGTAATCGTTACATCAGTTTCGGCGTGTAATTCAGTATTATTCTGCTTGTTAAAAATACTGGCAATTTGCTCTCTTAAAGTTCCGACTCCTTCACTTGGAGAGAAGTCGTTGTTACCAGCCCGCATGTATTTATCAACAAGGTTGATCAAATCCTCCGGGCATGGCAATCCAGACATAGGATCTACAAGATTAGTCGCCTTGTATTCCTCTGCAATCTCCATCATGGTAACGAAAGGATTCTTCTTCGTTGTCGGATTTTTAGTAACGGTCATACTGAATTAATATCTGTCACAAAAGTACAGAAAAAAAGTGAATGGGAATTGCCCGTTTACTAATTAGAATGGTACATTTTTTTTTTATCAGGAAAATAGTTCATGCAAAATGCTCAGAGATTTGACCTGCAGCCGGAATCCCAGATGCAACGAGAAATAATCGATGATCTTAATTAACATAAGGTTTCTGGAAACAGAGTTTAGTGTAATCTGTCCCAATTCTTCGAAGGAAGTATTCGCAATATCAAATAAGATTTTACTTTCTTCCGATTCCAGGAAATGGGGATGCGGAGGTTTTGATTCGGTAAATGAGCCTGAAGCCATATCGAAAATAGTTCTCTTCTGCGAATAATTATCAGTTGGGGCGAATCCCATATAACGGGTAAGATGGATTAAAAATGCCAGGTGAAAATTGGCGACACCTTCCCTCATCAGGTCAAAAATACGAAATGAGTGACTCAGGAATTCAAAAAGTTCAGGTCTGGCTTCCTCTTCTTTCAACACCTTGTATAATATTTCGGCTAAGAAGATTGCCTGAGAAGACTTAACCACATCGAAGGGTAAGGCCTGATAGGGATGCTTTATTTTAATTTCCCTGGCTCGTTGAAGTTCCCTGCCCTGTCGGTGATCGACTTCTAATTCCAGTAAAAACAAGGGTTGTAGAAGGTTGGCTTTTCCTGAGGATTTTTTGGAATGTATGCCCTGTAATATAAAGGAGGTCCGGCCGAAGGACTCGGTATAAACCGTTACGATTCTTCCGGTATCCCCGTATTTGATTCCATGGAGGACAATTCCTTCCGTCTTGCAGTACATATTGTCTGGTAAAATACAAATTTTTTGTCAAATCAATGGATAACCAGCAACTTCAAAATCTTCGAACTTCCCGATAGGGGAGAACTGCATATTACCAGGTATACCCCAGTTGAAACACGTGATCCGTGTGTATTTCTGGCATTCCAGACTGATCTGCCACCGACGGAGGTGGTATGGAACAATAGATTTCCTGCCAGATCAGTAATTCTCAGGTCAGTTCCTTCTTCCAACCCATCAATTGTGACTCCCCCTTCAAAGTACTCTCTGAGCGGATTAGGCCAGACATAGGCCTTTTCAAATCCAGTTCCGGCGGTGGTCGCGTCACCCACGAAGGAAATAAGTCCCCTGCTGGTTGCGAAGAAAACTTCTCCGCTTTTCTGATCAATAGCGATAGATATTAGCTGATCAGAAAGTAACGGAGAGTTTTTTGAATTGAAATGTTTCAGCAGATGATCTCCTTGCTCTGAGAAAAGAAATATCCCTGAGGCGGCAGTGCCGATCCACTTCCGGTTGCCTCCGTCGACCGCAATGGAAGTAATTATTTCTTTCTCCAGTATTGGCTTGAAGATGGCTTCTCCATCGTTGAGAGAGGGTTGAGTACCGAAAAATTCCCCCGGACTAAATATTTTCTCAGGATCATTATATACGACAACTCCGTTAGAAGTCCCTACCCAAAGCCGGTGGCTGAGATCTTCTGTAAGAGTCGAGATCCCGCTAAACCTGGTTGTCAGGGTAGTCGTGCTGTTGGAAAAGAGGCTTTGAACTGCGACCTTCCGGGACTGATCAAAGGAGACGTTTCCTGCGCTTCCCTTCGTTTTAAAGGCAAATAGTCCTTCGTCAGCCAGGGTCACCCAGTGAGTCCCGGATGAGGTGGTTAATATCTTACCGGCTTCCAGGGACGTTTGTTCTATTATGGGGAAGGGTAGAGAGACGAATGAACCTGAGGTGGTACAGGTTCCAAGAAGTGCTTTCCCGGTAGGATTTGTATACCAGAGATTATTCTGGGCATCGAGTGAAACTCCATTGACCAGGCATAAATTGTTTTGTGCACCAAGTAGGGAGTTCTGCTCTGAGAATCTCGCAGCAACCCTATTTTTCTGGAATAGAAGCAACCCTGAGCCGGCCGTGGAGGCCCAGTATTCTCCTGGATGATTGGCGCTGATGGCGAAAGAAGTGATTGGCCTGATGGATTTCAATCCCGGGTCGTCAGAAAAATTGAAATTCTGCCATATCCCGGATTGCCTGATAGAGTAGGAGGCTTCCGGCGTTCCGGAAGAATTGAGCGAATAGGTTCCGGCGAATATTTCATCAGATCCCGCGTTCAGGGCAGAAATCAGATCGCTTTCAGGTGAATTGGGAATATAATGAAGGAATGAAGAATTGGAAATCCTCCTGGTCAGTCCGTTGTTGGTATCTGCAATCCAATACTCTGAGGTAGAACTGTACAGGGCATCCGAGGGAGACATGGGAGAACTTGCCTGACCAACCCCGTTTATCACCTCATTACCGATTTTAGAAAAAATTCTTATATCATTGACAGTGATGACAATAACGACATTATTAATACTTTTAATCTTCCTGATATTCTTTACATCAGGGAGCCAGGGCTGCCAAATAATTCCGTTAAAAGCCAGAATCCTGTCATTGGTTATGTCATGAGCAATAAGCACTCCATCTAACTGCACAAGAGAGCTAAAAAGCGCATTAGGAGACTGTAAATTAGTTTGAAACTGCCAGTTCCTGTAATCCTGCAGGTTGGTATTTTGTTTTTCGGCCTTGCAGATGCCATTGCCGGTTGCAATCCACCAGAATCCATTATAAGAAATGAGGTCAAAAGCTTCGTTGAGATGATCCTTTGTGCTAAGATACCAGGTTTCAGAAACTTCCATTTTCTTCAGGTCTATTTTTACGACTCCAAATGCGCAGCACAGATAGGCAGTACTTCCTTCGCAGATAATCCGGTGGATGGTTTTATCGGGGAGACCGGCTTTCCTGGTAAGATCGGAAATGTTGATTATGTCACCATTATGGAATATATCCAGGTTCCCGGATTGGTATCCTATGAGGAGAAAATCCGGTTCATTGGCATAAGAGATGGCGGTTATTCCGGTGTCTGAGAGACCTTCTACCCTGGTTTTTGTGGTGATCTGAAAATCTCTTTTGCTTACCAGGAAGATGCCGTTTGCAGTCGCTGCCACGATATATTCCGGCATTTCTTCCACGAGAATGACCGGTTTGAAAGAAACGTGCGATCTCCATCCTCCGATGCGGCTCTGTCCGGATAAAAACATTGGCAGCAGAAGCAGGATGGAGCATAAAAACCTCATTATCTGTCAGGTAAGTGAGGGTACTCTTCCAAAAGAAAGCGGACTAATTTTTTTACTGCACGTCCACGATGGCTCATGCTGTTCTTTAATGAAGGATCCATTTCGGCAAAAGATTGCTGATAGCCTTCCGGACAGAAGATCGGATCATAGCCAAATCCGGAAGTACCCCTTCTTTCAGTAAGGATTTCTCCGTCGACCCGCCCCTCGAATTGATATTCTACACCATTTATTATTAGTGAGATCACACATCTAAAACAGGCTTTACGGTCGGTTACATCCACCATCTTACTTAAAACCTTATCGACATTGTCGTTCGAATTCCGTCCTTCACCTGCATAACGTGCCGAATGAACACCTGGTTCGTTGTTGAGAGCCGCTATTTCAAGTCCGGTATCATCTGAAAAGCAATCCATACGATAACGATCCCAAATATAAAATGACTTTTGTGAAGCGTTGTCATTCAGTGTATTGCCTGTTTCTGGAATTTCGTCGTAACAGGTGATATCATTCAAACTGAGCAATTCGAATTCCCCGGTGAGGATTTCGCCTAGTTCTCTCAGTTTGTGTTCATTGTTGGTAGCAAAGACCAGTTGATGCATGTTCTGAATTATAGAATTGTTTTTGCGATCTGGCGGGTGTTGTCCGTAATGCCGTATGTATAGATGTGAAGACAAGGTACATTATTGGCAATCAAATCTTTGGCCTGATGGATGGCCCATTCTGTGCCCACCTGTCTGGCTTCATCGTTGGTCTTGCATTTTCGAACTTCAGAGGCAAATTCTTCAGGTATATCGATGCTGAAGATTTTCGGCAGCATCGTAATCTGGTTCATCAGTGCCAGCGGCTTAATACCCGGGATGACAGGAACTGTGATACCTGCAGCCCGGCAGCGATCAACAAAATCGTAATACTTTTTATTGTCAAAAAACATCTGGGTAACGATGTATTCGGCACCGGCATCCACTTTTTGTTTGAGGTATTGGAGATCCGTTTCGGGATTAGATGCCTCAGCATGTTTTTCCGGGTATCCGGCGACTCCGATGCAAAAATCCATTGCAGTCTTATTTTTCAGATCAGGATCAAGGTATTTACCGCTGCGAAGATGAACGATCTGTTCTACCAACTCGTTGGCATGGGCATGGCCGTTCTTTTCCGGTTGAAAATAGCTCTCTGATTTTAAGCCATCTCCACGGAGGGCAAGCACATTCTTAATGCCCAGGAAATTTAGGTCGATCAACATGTTTTCGGTCTCTTCCTTCGTGAAACCCCCGCAAACCACATGCGGTACTACCGGGATGCCATATTTATGCTGGATAGCGGCGGCGATAGCGACCGTACCCGGACGCTTCCGGACGATTTTCTTCTCCAGCAATCCGTTATCCAGCTGTCTGTATTCAATCTCGTCGCGGTGAGTAGTCAGGTTGATGTACTTTGGATTGAACTCAATTAGCTCATCTATTGTCTCATATAATTTATCCGCTGTTTGACCTTTCAGAGGTGGCAGTAGTTCAAAAGAGAAGAGTGTTTTTTGTGAAGGTCTTATCAGGTCTATGATTTTCATATCAGGATCATTGAAAAGTAAAGTGACTCAGGATGATTTGGCAAATATAATTGTTTAGACTCAATCTAAGGCGTTTTTCGATTTCGGTTTTACGAAAATCGAAAAATGAAAATCACTGGTCGAAAATCGAAAAACTTAGCTAACTTTAGTAATTCTAAAAACGAATACATGTCTAAAGGGAAAAAGCTGGAAAAGGCCTTAAATTTTAATAAGGCCGGCTTAAAAACATCCATCATGGCCTTCTTTTATGAGGAGCCGACATTTGTGTACAATTATAAACAGCTTTCTACTAAACTAGGAGCAAAAAATACGACCTCCCAATTACTGGTAAGCGTTGCCTTGCAGGAATTGCGTGACAATGAAGCTCTTGAGGAAGTTTCAAAAGGAAGATTTCGCCTGAAAGCCAAGAGTGGTGGAGCCTTTGTCGGAACCATGGTTCTCAATTTCAAGGGTTTCGGTCAGGTGTTTTGTGAGGAGATGAATGCAACCATCCTGATTCAGTCTGGAAACATGAATCATGCTCTCGATGGTGATAAGGTCAGGATCAGGCTCTTTGCCAGAAGGAAGAAAAGTGATCCGGAAGGAGAGGTCGTAGAGGTCATCGAAAGGGCTCAGACGACCCTGGTCGGAACCGTTGAAATTTCGAAGTTCTCCGCCTTTTTGGTTCCAAGTAAGAGAATGCCATTCGATCTTTTCATCCCGCAGGATAAATTAAAGGGTGCAAAAGACGGCCAGAAAGCCATCGCCAGAATTCTGGACTGGCCCGAAAAAGCGCGCAATCCTTTCGCCGAAATTATCGATGTGCTAGGGGATGCAGGCTCAAACAATACTGAGATGCATGCCATCCTTGCCGAATTCGGATTACCTTACAAATACCCCGAGAAGGTAGATGAAGCTGCTAACCGAATTCCGCTGGAAATACCGAAAGAAGAGATCTCCAACAGACGGGATTTTAGGAAAGTGCCTACTTTTACAATCGACCCGGCCGATGCCAAGGACTTCGATGATGCCCTTTCCATTCAGAAACTTGAAAATGGTTATTGGGAGGTTGGGGTGCACATTGCGGATGTCACTTATTACGTTCGTCATAATTCCATCATCGAAGAAGAGGCCTATAACAGGGCGACCTCGGTTTATCTGGTGGATCGGGTGGTGCCGATGTTGCCTGAAAGACTTTCCAACGGAGTTTGTTCTCTTCGTCCAAAAGAAGAAAAATTATGTTACTCCGCAGTTTTTCAGTTAGATGATAATGCCAAAATTCACCAGGAATGGTTTGGCCGAACAATTATTTTTTCGGATCGACGATTCACCTATGATGAGGCACAATCGGTAATTGAAACTAAAGAAGGGGATTTGAAGGAAGAAATTCTCACACTGGATACACTTGCTAAAAAACTAAGAGCCAAACGTTTCGAAGGTGGATCCGTTGATTTTGATCGTGTTGAGGTAAAGATAGAAGTAGACCCTGCCGGGAAACCCATCAATGTATTCTTTAAAGAGTCTAAAGATTCCAACAAACTTATAGAGGAATTCATGTTGCTAGCCAACAAGAAGGTAGCCGAACTAATCGGCAAACCCGGTCCGCGGAAGAAGGAGAAGACTTTTGTCTACCGGATTCATGACAAACCAGATCCAGAGAAGCTTGATAAATTCAACCATTTTATCAAACGTTTTGGATATGGCATCATGACTAATTCACCTGCTGCTGTTTCTTCCTCCATGAATCAGCTAATTACCAATGTTTCCGGAAAAAAGGAGCAGAATGTCATTGAAACTCTTGCCATCCGTACGATGGCTAAAGCGGAATATTCGACCCGTAATATCGGCCACTATGGTCTGGGATTCGAATTCTATACCCATTTTACTTCACCCATCCGCCGGTATCCGGATATGATGGTACACCGTCTGTTGGACCGTTATCTTCAGGACGGGACTTCTGTTGCGGCCAATAAATATGAGGAGATGTGCAAGCATTCATCCGATATGGAAAACAGGGCAGCTAATGCAGAACGGGCTTCTATCAAATACAAGCAGGTAGAATTTATGTCAGATAAGATTGGACAACGGTACAAAGGGATTATTTCAGGGGTCACGGAATGGGGTATTTACGTTGAGATTGAAGAGAATAAATGCGAGGGAATGGTGCCTCTTCATGAGCTAAATGACGATTTTTATCAGTTCGATGAGAGGAATTATTGCATCACGGGCCGAAGAACTCATCGGAAGTATCAATTGGGTGATGAGGTCGAAATTGAGATACTCAGAGCCAATCTTGAAAAGAAGCAGCTTGATTTCAAAATTGTTGTTTCTACAACAAAATAATTATATTTGGTCAATAATGATGAACGAAAACCTATGAACAACGAAAACTTAGGCACGAAAAAGGATGCAGTAAGAGAGAATATTTTAACCATTGCTCAAGAAATTTTCAGCAAATTTGGTTACAAGAAAACCACTCTGGATGACATAGCAAATGCTGTCAGAAAAGGTAAAAGCTCTCTGTATTACTATTTTAGCAGTAAGGAAGATCTTTTTCAGGAGGTCATTCAGAAGGAGGCAGATATTCTAAGGGTCGAGCTTGCCAAGGTTCTGCAAAAGGACATGGATCCCGCTGATAAGCTTAGGGATTATGTGATGACAAAAATCACAACGTACAGGCAGCTGGCAAATTTTTATAATGCTATTGAAAATGATACGGCCGCCGTTGAGTTTATCGATAAGATTAAATCACAATACGATCAGGAAGAAATCCGCATGATGAAACGGATTCTCCTTGAAGGTGCAAGGCAGCACAAGTTCGTTATTAAGGATTTTACGCTGGTAGCTATCGGAATTACTACCGCTATTCGCGGACTTGAGATGCCTTTATCAGCAGGTCCTTACCGTTCTAATGATCTTGGAAAGAGCGTGGATGCCATCGTAAAGATCATCTGTTACGGTATTATGCGAAGAGATTAGTTTCTGAAGCGAACTGATCCACCGCTTGAACTATCCGTATCCCGGTTAGTCGGATTCCCTGATACATTGATCTGAGCACCGCTGCTGGAATGAGCCTTGATAGATTTTGTAGCATTGATTTTTAAACTAGCCCCACTTGAAGCAGAGGCTTCTCCCATCTCAGCAACCAATTCTGAAGCATTGATACTGGATCCGCTTGAACTATCAGCATTCACAGACTGAGCTGTTCCGGAAACCCTCAGGTTACTTCCGCTACTTGATTCGACTCTTAACTGGTTGCAACTTAGTTCCAGGTTTACACCGGAGCCACTGGAGGCACGAATGATTAAATTTTCTGCATTAACCTTTCCGTCTGATTTCGTCTCGGAACCTGAAGTGCATTCCATTGATTTTAACGTCTTCAGGGTAACATAAACTTTCATTTTTTTTGCGTGAAAGACACTTTCTTCCATGAATATTTTCAACTTTCCTCCCTTAACTTCCGTTCTGAGGATCTTCATGATATTCTCATCGGCTTCCACTATAACCTTCTCAAAGGTGTCCTGGTTAATTAATAGTTCAATTCCGCTGCTCACGGAAATAGATTCAAAACTGGAAACGCTTCTTTCTTCTTTGACGACTTTTCCATTGCCGCGGATATGGGGAATGCAAGAACCTATAGATAATGAGAATGTTACTAACAATAATAACATCAGACTGAACCTGGTTTTACAATTCATGATGAAGATTTTTTGGGTGAAACATTTGACTAATTCAACAATAAGACGCAGCATTTGTTGAAACGTTACACCGGGAGCAAAAAAAATACCCAGACGCAAGGCATCAGGGTATTTGAGTATTTTAAAGGATCCTCTAACTATTGTTTTAGCGGCTCGTTTTTCTTTTCATCGGTCGTTGGTGGTGGAGGAGTTCCTGGCTCTTCATCTTTCATCGCTTTCTTGAATTCCTTCATTCCTTTTCCCAAACCCCCCATTAATTCAGGAATTTTTTGGCCTCCGAAAAGAAGGAGCAGGGCAGCAATGATTAATACCACATGTGCACCACTTAATACACCCAATATAAATAAGTTCATAGCGTCCTGTTTTTATCGTTTGACGGCAAATATAGCAATCTTTTTATTCAATTATTTCCGGTTTACCTAAATAATTTTAGAATATCGTTCCCATTTGCATAGAGCAAGAGTGTAACAAGCAGCACCATACCGGCGATCTGGGCATATTCCAGAAATTTATCACTGGGTTTCCTGCCAGTGACGATTTCATAAAGCAGGAAAAGTACATGTCCTCCATCCAGGGCGGGTATTGGAAGGATGTTCATGACAGCCAGAATAATGGATAAAAATGCTGTCAGGTTCCAAAAAGACTCCCAGTCCCAAACGCCTGGAAAGATATTCCCGATGGCGATGAAGCCCCCTAATGATTCATAGGCCTTGGTTTGAGGAGAGAACAGCAGTTTGAACTGTTTAAGGTAGTCACCAACGGCTCTGTATCCCCTTGATATTCCAGCAGGTATGGCTTCAAGGAAGCTGTATTCAATGGTCTTGTATTCAAAAATTTTTGAGAGGTCGTAGTCAGGTTGAATTCCGAGAGTTCCGGTTTTCCCTAGGGTCACCTTTTTGAACAAGACTACTCCTTTACGTTTATATTCAAGTTTAATTTCCTTTTCCTTAGAGGAAATAAGTTTTTCTACAAATTCATCATAGTACTTGAATTTCAGGCTGTCAACGGAGAGAATTTCGTCACCGAGTTCGAATCCTGCATCCCTTGCTACAGATTGTTTTCCAAAGGCAATAATTGTGCATGAATAGGGAACCCTGACGGATAGTATATTCTTATCTGTGAGCAGTTTCGGAATAATCTCTTTCTTAATCTCGAGTGTAATCTGTTGTGAATCACGTTTTACCTCAATGGTTTTCGCTCCATCAAGAACGATAGTTGGAATAATTTTAGAAAAACTTTCAACTTTTTTACCATCTACCGTGACGATTTTATCTCCATTTTTTAAGCCGATTTCACGTCCGGTTTCGGAAACAACGACTCCATATTTTACATTGCTGTTTGGAAGGTACTGTTCTCCCCAGGTAAACAAAATGGTGGAATAGAGAAGGAGTGCAAAAATAAGGTTGAACAGCACTCCGCCGACCATGATAAGTAACCTTTCCCAGGTAGATTTGGACCTGAATTCCCAGGGTTGAGGAGGAAGTTTCATTTGTTCCTTGTCCATGGATTCGTCAATCATACCGGATATTTTCACATACCCACCCAACGGCAGCCACCCGATACCATATTCTGTTTCACCTTTCTGGACTTTAAAGAGGGAGAACCATGGATCGAAAAAGAGATAGAATTTCTCTACCCTGCAGTTAAAGATTTTAGCGAAAATAAAATGCCCGAATTCATGAAGAATTACCAGAATCGAAATACTCAGGATGAATTGAGCAGCTTTGATTAATATTACCATAGTCAGAATTTCAATTTTTATTTTGTTCGTTTCCGGATGATTTCTTCAGCAAGAATACGGGCAGTTTTGTCAGAATCAATGTAATCATCTAATTCAGGATGCTTTACAAAAGGGATCGTGTACATGACTTCCTCGTTGATTCTGGCTATATCCAGAAATGAAATTTTCTCGTTTAAAAATGCTTTTACTGTAATCTCATTTGATGCGTTTAATACACAAGCAAGGTTACCTCCCTTGTTCAGTGCCTCAAAAGAAAGTGCAAGATTACGAAAATTTTTCGTATCGGGAGTAGTGAAGGTGAAAGTCGGGTTGGAGGTAAAATCAAATCGTGGAAGCTTGTTCTTGATGCGAATAGGATAACTAAGTGCAAATTGTATGGGCATTCGCATGTCGGGGAGTCCTAATTGTGCTTTGATAGATCCGTCGCAGAATTGCACCATGGAATGGATAATACTCTGGGGGTGGACGACTACGTCAATCTGTTCGGGTTTTAGTCCGAAGAGCCATTTTGCCTCAATCACTTCAAATCCTTTGTTCATCAGGGTAGCTGAGTCGATGGTGATCTTGGCCCCCATATCCCAGTTTGGATGTTTTAGTGCTTCTTTAACTGTTACTTTTTCAAGCTGTTCGCTCGATTTGCCATGGAAGGGTCCGCCCGAACAAGTCAGGATAATTTTCTCAATTGATTCTTCGGCTTCCCCGACAAGACATTGAAATATTGCTGAGTGTTCAGAATCGATTGGAAGGATTTCTGATTTGTTCTCAGTTGCAAGTCTGGTAATAAGATCGCCTGCTACGACCAGAGTTTCCTTGTTAGCCAGGGCGATGTTTTTTCCTGCTTTTACAGCCCTGATAGTCGGCAATAATCCGGAATATCCGACCATGGCAGTGACAACGGTATCAATTGAACCCATTTCTACTACTTGTGCTATGGCGTCGCACCCGGCATAGACTTTCACCGGAAGGTGGGCCAGGGCTTCTTTTACCTGGAGATACTTTTCTTCATTGCTGATAATAACAACATTTGGCATGAATTTCTCCGTCTGTCGGATAAGCAGGTCGACATTATTATTGGCGGTAAGTACTTCGACCGAAAATAGATCGGGATTGTTTTCAATAACATCCAGCGTCTGCTGACCTATTGATCCTGTAGAGCCGAGCAGGGCAATTTTCTTCATGTTCGGGAGAGGGTTAAAAACTGATATAGTCTTGTGGATTAATAGGATTTCCATTGACCCACAATTCAAAATGCAGATGAGGTCCTGTAGTCATTTTCCCGGTATTTCCCATGATAGCTATCACTTCGCCGGCTTTCACCTTATCGCCTTGTTTTTTGAGTAATTCGGCATTGTGTTTATAGCTGGTGACGATATTCTGGTCGTGTTGTATGATCATGACGTAACCCGTTTCCATGGTCCATTCAGCAAATATGACTGTCCCATCCAAAGCGGAAGAAACCCGTGAGTTAGCCTTTGCGACGATATCAACGCCATAGTGTCCTGAGGATATGTCTTGCTTTCCTGTAACCATACCTTTCAGCGGAGGGAAAAATAGCAGACTGGCTAAGCCGCTTTTTCTGGTTGCCCCCGGACTTAAATGCAGGTTGAATTGTTCCTGTTCGAGTTCATCCTTAAACAGACTATCTTGGTTCAAACGCCTGAATTCATTCAGATTTGGTCGTTTTACTGAATCTCTTTTAACGATAGAGTCCTGAGCGTTTTCGCCGCTCAGCATGGCACGCAGATCATGGAAATACCGGTCGTAAAGATTAATTTTTTGTTCGATTGAATCTGTTACGAGTTCATTCTGAATCAGTTTCTGTCTTAGTTTTCCACTGGGATAACCTGGGATATATTCCCGCAAGGGAGTGAAAGCTATTAAAATGGTGACTCCAATGATAATAGTAACTACTGCTCCAACCAAACCGAGAACCAACGTACGAGCGTTGAACCTGATCTGTTTGATAATATGCAGGTTGAGGTCGTTGAAGATGACGATCCGGTAAGGGTTCTGAAACAATTTTTTCAGTTGATCTCTTTTCCTGTCTAGCCACATTTGAGCAATATTCTTGAAAATCCAAACTTACATAAAAAACTCGCATTTATATTGCATTATCGAAAAAAGTAACTACCTTTGTACCCACAAAACCAACACAGAAGGTTTTAAAAATATACTGTGGGGTAGAGCAGTTGGTAGCTCGTCGGGCTCATAACCCGGAG
>JBAXKJ010000064.1:0-13784 GCA_037137375.1 Prolixibacteraceae bacterium | reverse complement strand
GAAATTGACCCAAAAGGCAATTTAGAGTTTTGCGAACTTGACCTGATGAAAGATGTAGGTTGGGATAAGGCTATGGAAGGATGCGATTATGTTTTGCACGTTGCATCACCTTTTGTTGTTAAAGTTCCAAAAGACGAAAACGAATTAATAAAACCTGCTGTTGATGGTACATTAAGAGCTTTGAAAGCTGCAAAAAAAGCTGGAGTTAAAAGAGTAGTGCTTACATCCTCCACAGTAGCCATGCATGGAGGGCAATCTGGCATTATAAAAATTAATCAGGACAGTTGGACAAACATCAATGCAAAAAATGTAACCGCCTATTTTAAAAGTAAAACACTGGCTGAAAAAAGTGCCTGGGATTTTATAAAAAATCAAATAGGTGGTACGAAATTAGAATTGGTAGTAGTTAATCCCGGACCTATTTATGGGCCAACTCTGACAGGAAATTTGGCTACTGAAGCAATGGATTTTTTTAAAAAATTAATAACAGGAAAAGTACCAATGTTACCACATGCCTATTCTGTTATGTCTGATGTAAGAGATGTTGCAGCCATCCATGTGGCAGCCTTAGAAAATGAACATGCAAACGGCAATAGATTCATTGTAACCACTGAAAAACCTCATGCTATCCAGGAAATTGCTCAAATTTTGAAATCAAATGGATATGATAAAGTAAGTACTAAACTAGCACCCACTTTTTTATTGAAATTTATTGCCAAATTCAATGATGAAATGAAGGGGATGCTACCATTTGTAGGAAACACCATTGAAGCTGATGTAAGTTTTACGATGAAAACCTTTAATTGGAAACCCATCCCCTTTGAAAAAACGGTTCTTGACACGGCAAAGTCTGTGGATCAAGCGATTAAAAAATAAAATTAAGAGCATCGATATAGTTTCTTTCATCAGCCTTTTTGGAAAAAAAAGCCAAAATGCCAGCCGTTAATAGCGGTTTGGCGTAATGGCGGGTGAAGTGCTTCGTGGAAATGATTATTCCGGGCAATGTGTGTACAATGGATACGGAGCATAGTGTACGACCGGAATTGGGGTTGATTGATGAGACAAATTTATTTTAAATTTTCTTTCTAAGCGACTCTAAATATTTGAGCAATTGTTTGGGTTTTGGATTTTTTATTTCGATACTTATTGTTTCCATTTTGAAATTTGGACAGAGCGATTATTCTGTCATATATTTCCAGGTTACATTTGCGATATTGTCTGGTTTACCCTTTTCGTTCTTGGAAATGCTCCCTGTCAGTTTGCCTTTTTTGTCCGGAGTAACTGAAAGTGCGCGCCATGAGTAGACACCTTTTTCGTAGTTAAATGTTTCCCCATCATCATCGTAAAGCGAGTAGTTACCTGGCTTATTCCCATAATAATGAATTTCCAGGTCATATTTTTGTCCGGCAACCGGGGCGTGAAGTGCAGGGGGCATCATCGGGACGATTCCACCGTCCTTGACGAAGACTGGAATATGGTCTAAACCAGCGCTTACCACAATTATTTCGCCGTCTCCCACATATTTTCCGGTGTAGAAATCGAACCATTTGCCTTTCGGTAGAACGACTCTTCTTTCGGATTGCCCCTTGAACAGAGGCGCTATGAGCAGATATTCGCCAGCCATATACTGGTCTTTGATCTCTTTGGTGACTGCCTCAGCGTAAGGATTTTCGCTCAGATTGGAGTTTTTAATTTCAGAAACAGCCTCGCCACCGAAGCCATCTTCGAGATTCATTGCCCGGAATGGGGGAGTACCCTCGAAGTGATATTTGGCAAATTCGGAGTAGAAATAGGGCATCAGCTGCATTCTGAGCTGCGCAATCGCCTTCACTTCCTTCTCCACTTCCGGGAAAGACCAGGGTTTTGTACCGTCCGACCAAGCATTGATCATTGCCATGGGAGAAAAGCATACGGTTTGCATGCGTCTTACCCATTCTTCACCGGTTTTGGATCCGCGTACTTCAGGTGTCCAGAGTACCCCTGCAAAGGAGCTATTAATCAATGCAGTAATGAAATCTTCATGGCTGTAATAATCGTTGTAGATGACATAAGGCAAGGAGGACCCACCGGCATTGGAGGCCCTGACCAAACCATAAGTCCGGCTATTCTGATTCCGGTAGAGGTCGGCGGTCATCTTTTGCAACATCACACCATAGGTTTGGCGAATTTGTTCCGCACTGTTCAAGGAAGGAAATTTTGCCACATCAGGCCATAACCATCGGTCGTATCCATCGCATTCATCTACTTTGTATCCGCTTATCCCTATGCTGATCTGATCTTTCATCAACTGTTCAGACATGATTTTCCGGGCCTCCGGTATCGTCAGGTCCACCACTGCACCACCCCACACGGTGTGGGATCCCGTGAAGGGTTTAATAGAACTGTACATTGGAGAAGCAGGTGAAACATACGGGTTCGTCCAGAGATTCAGTCTGATTCCCATCTCTTTCATGGTCTTTACGAAACCGGCAGGATCAGGAAACCGTGACTTATCCCATTCGAAGGTACAGGGATAGGATTTGCTCTGCCAACCAGGCTCCAGTCCAATGAAATCGAGCGGATATCCTCTCTCTGCAAAGGATTTTGCCTCTTCGATGACTTGTTCAGCCGTGTACAATGATTTTACCCGTTGGGTGAAGCCTAATCCCCACCGGGGAGGCAGACATCCTCCGCCATTGTATAGGTTGAACCTGCGAACGGCATCAAGCGTTGAGGGACCGGCAAAGACATATAGCTCAGTTCCACCCGTTGGAACCATCATTTCCACAGCATCCGAGTACGGTTGAGCGCTCCATTTCTTGTCCGTGTTGCGGTCTCTGGGTTCAGGAGCATTAGGACTATCCCTTCTGACAGCAGTACCAGCATAAACAGCGATATATCTGGCGCTGTTGACAAAAACGCCGTAACCCTTGCTGGAAATATAGAATGGCACAGGGGCGTGGGTTCGTCCATTGTCGACTCCGCCATAATGATCGACATGCAATTGCAGGATTTTTCCCCGCTGCTGGACCGTCTTGAAATTTAATCCAAAACCGTAGAGCTGTTCTGACTTATCCAATGGAAACCTGAGAAAAGTCTTGCCGTCCGAAGTTTCTGCCACAATATCTGCAGCAGGCAAGGGGAATGATGCCTGACCCAAACGCATCAGCGCTTCGGTGTTTGGTTGTGAGCCCGCTGCTTTCAAGAGGTCAAACTTATCAGGAATACCTACAATGGCCTTCCACACTCCAGGAGCTACCTGGTTCCATACCGGATTCTGCGCTTTCACTGATAGCGAAAGAAAGAAAACTAATAATGCTATACCCTGTATTCGTTTATTCATCAGTATATTATTGACTGTTATTTCAATTTAAACATGACATAGAACTATTTTTTTTAATTGGCACTAATCTTACTTGGGAAACACCAACTTTCAATTTACCGATATCGCGGCAAGAAGTAGGAATCGGGGTCTTTTGAGGTGTCTTTTTCCAGTAGATAATAGGTATTTATTTGGAAAGCATCGGGTAAATAAATGCTGCTATCTTCTCTGCAAATTCGGCATAATGATTTACGGGGGTATGTTCGCCGCCTTCAATAGTCACCAGCTCATGCTTGATATTGTTGGCTTTCAGGGTACTGTCGAGTTTGACGGAATTTTGATAGGAGACCAGTTTGTCGACCGTTCCGTGTACGATGATAGTAGGCGGATCGTTCTTGTCTATCGTCGAAAACATATAGGAAGGATCCGGACTCCCCCATAAATCCACCACGGCAATGATACCGGTCTTATCCCATTTCTCTGCCACTGAGTTATCCTTGTAACAAAAATTAATAGCCAGCATACCGCCTGCAGATCCACCTCCGACAATGATTTTATTGGTGTCTATTTTCAGATTTTTTTGGTTAGCCCTAATCCAATTCAGACCTTTCATCGCATCCTGAAGCGCGTCCTTCATGGTTCCTTTTGAATCATCTTTTGGATTAGATCTGACCCGGTAATTAATAGATATACAGACATATCCGCGTTGAGCAAAATCGTTTGACAAGCGAACAATATAGCTCTGGGTCTTATCGTTACCTGGTCTGAACCCGCCCCCATGAAACAACAGCATCACGGCTCTTTTATCCTGGGTATCGCCTTCAGGAGCATAGACATCGAGCAGTAATTTCTCGGGCTTACCTTCGATATTGGTAGCCTCTCCGAATACGATGTCTTTTTGTATGGCCACTTTTTCGAAAACGGGATTCAGGTATCTGACCGGTTTCTTTTCCTGCGGGACAGCTGCCGAAATTGCAGTGCAGTAACTCAAAATCAGCAAAATAATTAGTAGGGATTTAAATAGTAGATTCTTCATATTCAGTAAATTAATGTTGTATTTTTTTTGTCTGCAGGCGTTGAATTTTTCCGCCTAAAATTAAGATGGACATCGTGGCTAGCGGACCCAGAATCGCTCCAATGACCAAGACTGGTGAGTAAGAAAAATGATCGACGATCCAGCCGATGAGCATGGTGAAGGTTATTGCTCCCAGTCCGGCACCCGTCTGGGACATTCCAGTGACCCTGCCGACTTCATTGATGGTGAAATAGTCGCTGGCCAGGGTCTGAATGTTGTTGACCCAAAACTGGAATCCGAATAGGACCAGGCTAATCAGGATAAGCGCCTGAGAAGCTGTTGCAGCGTAAATGGAGCCCACGCCCAGGACCATTAAAAACGTTGGCAGTATGATCGCAACTTTCCGGGAGAAATTAACCGATTTCCCTTTCCCGATCAGGTACCCTGAAAGCCATCCACCGGAGAGACTACCGACGCCGGAGGCCAGGAATGGTAACCAGGCAAAGGTGCCTATGTCCTTGATACTGAATCCTCTGACATCGTAAAGATAGGAGGGCAGCCAGATGAGGTAGAGCCACCAGATGGGATCTCCGAAGAAACGGGCTAGTATGATGCCCCAAACCTGTTTCAGTCTAAGGAGTTCTTTCCAGGTTCTTGATGGAATATCTTCTTTAATTTCATGAATATCAGTTTTATCACTCAGGATAAAATCCTTCTCTTTCTGTCCGAGCCAAGGATGTTTGGCCGGATGATGGTAGATCAGCAGCCACAGAATTAACCAGACAAAGCCAAGCATTCCTGTTGCCAGGAAGGTCGTTTTCCATCCGTATTTAATCTGAAGCCAGGCAATTAATGGAGGTGCGACGACCGAACCCAAGGCAGCACCGGTATTTACAATGCTTAAACCAAAGGCCCTTTGTCTGGCGGGGAACCATTCTGCAATGGTCTTAATGGCACCCGGCCAGTTTCCGGCTTCTCCTACTCCAAGGGCAAAACGGAATATAGCGAGTCCCCTGAATCCGCGCACCACGGAATGCAACATCGCAGAAACAGACCAGATAACTATCGCGAATGAAAATACTTTCCGTGTTCCATACTTATCATAAATACCACCGAATACAGACTGAAAAATGGAGTAAGGAAACAGAAACCAGGTAGTGATGGCAGCATACTGAACGTTGGTCAGATTCAGATCAGCCTTTATTACCGGAGCCAGAATTGAAATAGTCAACCTGTCGAGGTAACAGATGACTGTTGCCAGGAAAAGCAATATGGCAATAAACCATCTCAGTCCGCCGATTTCTACTTTTTTCATTTTATGCGAAATGCGGATCGTTTATGGCGAGGTCGTATCTCCTGCTTTTTTCGGAAAATGCCGCCATGATCCAGAAGTAACAACTTTTGACACCAGGCATTCCGACGGTAGGATGGTAACCTTCCGGAACGATCACGAAATCACCGGTTGAAACGGGATAAACCTCTTCCACTTCACCCGAAATCCGTGAAGAGAGATGCAGAGCGAATTTTGGCTTGGGAATATCAAAATAGCAGTAAATTTCTTCCAGATCATTTGAATGCTGATGTGGTGGCCAGCTGGTCCATTGCCCGGATTCACCCTCTGTAATCCCGCAAATCAGCCTGGAGCCTGGGTCTATCGGTGATATCGTTAGGAAGACTTCCCTTTGATAGGGAGGTTTTCCATGAATCTGATGGATAATTCCTAATGGCAGGGTCAAGTCATATTTTCTGACAAAAAACTGCCCCTTATTTTCGCATGGAGCGCCTCCGAGAAAGATGACCAGGTTACTTGCGGCTTTGATGGTCGCAGTTTGTTTTGCCGGGAGGTAAAAGGAGTCACGCTCAGTAAGATGGTATTCGTGTCCGCTAAAATATACCAGCGCCTGGCCAGAGATAAGAGCGCCGTTTAACTCCAGTTTTTCGTCGGTGAGCTTGTATTCTTTTCCTTTTTGCAGGTTAAGTCTGAATCCCCAGGTCGTTTTGCAATCGGATTTTTCAGGTGAAACCACCACATGAAATCCTGGCGTTTCGGGGCTTCTAAATTTCCAGTTCAGCTGTTTCTTTTCCATCTTCCGGTAATCAGTTAGGCCTTAAAAATTAAATACTTGCAGTAATTCCGCCATCTACGTAAATGATCTGACCGTTCAGAAAGGAACTGGCGTCAGATGAAAGATAGATCAGCGTACCCACCAGTTCTTCCGGATTTCCCCAACGATGAGCCGGTGTCCGGTTACGAAGCCAGGTATCAAATTCGGGATTTTCCCAGAGCGCCTTTGTCAGTTTTGTCTTGAAATAGCCCGGACCGATGCCATTCACCTGGATATTGTGTTTGGCCCATTCGGTAGCCATTCCTTTGGTGAGCATCTTCAGTCCGCCTTTAGCCGTGGCATAGGGGGTGATCGTAGCCCGTCCGAGTTCACTCTGGAGGGAGCAGATATTGATAATCTTGCCGCATTGCCTTTTGATCATGCCTTTGACTACTGCCTTGCTAACGATGAAGGCCCCCGTCAGATTGGTATTCATGATCCGGTTCCACTCTTCCGCCGGGAAATCTTCGAGCGGGGCACGGTGCTGAATTCCGGCATTGTTGACCAAAATGTCGATCTCACCAAGTTCCGTTTCAATGGCGGCTATCTGGCGCTCGACTTCAACGGAATCGGTGATATCGAATACATATCCAGTAGCCTTGAAACCTTGTTTGGCGAAGGATTCAATGGCTTCATTCACTTTTTCGGGTGTTCTGCCATTTAGAATCAGCTCGGCACCGGCTTTTGCCAGCCCTTCGGCGAGAATAAATCCTATACCTGAAGTAGACCCAGTGATCAGGACTCTCTTGCCCTTGATGTCAAATAAACTCATTGGATAGAAATTTGTTTTTTACTTTTTTTCTGCAGCAAACATGGCTTCGTAGTGGGGCATGGGATCAAAAATTCCGCCGCTATTCTTGTAAAACTCGCTGCCAAGATTGTACACACCTTTCTCTGCTTTTACCCAGGAACCCTGAGGCATAGGATGATAGCTCATCATTGTGTTCCAGTTACGATAATTCTGGTGACCGTTGCTCTCTACCAAGCCCAGATTTCCTAGTCCCGGGAAGGCATTCAGCCTTGCTGCCACATTCTTGTTCCATTCTACCAAAACGGGATTAACGGTAAGGTCCGCACAGAAGCAGGGGATGTTTCGCTCATGAGCAGCCTGTGCGATTTTCATGGTCATACTCAGGGTTTTCGCGATGGCTTTCAGGGCAATGGCCTTGTATCCCATTTCGATGCGTTTGATCGCATCCAAATCCGTATGAGCGCTTTCGTCGGCGGCTAGCCTGACCGGAATATCTTTCACATCCACTTCAAGTTCCTCTGCGAAAGGCTCTTCGATAATAGCAATCTGATCGAAGGCCCCTATTTTACGAGCATGGTCAAGCAGTTTCAGAAGCGTTTCCTTTTTCTCGTACCTGCCGTTGGCATCGAAATAATAGGGAAGCTTTCCGTCTTTGGTATGCTTCGTTCTTACATTTCCAATCGCCTGGTGGATAGCTGTGAGGCGCGCCTTGTCTTTTTCGAGCATCTCTTCCTGGGTGCCGGGCTGACCAATCTTGATTTTCATGAAGAAATAACCCTGCTCTGTGGCTGCTTGAATTTCAGAGATTGGAATGCTGTAGGCCATCAACGGTATGGCTGCTGCCTGGGCATGATGATTCGATAAGGCAGGTTTGTATTTGCCGGGTATCATTTCATCGAAATTCTTAAACCCATTTTCGGCGGCATATAGCAACCAGGCAGCGTTGTCGGTTCCAACTAAAGCGTTGAGTGCAAAGGTTTTACGGAGTTGTGGATTGGCGGTAATCTTCTGACCATAGGCATAAACCTCTGGTAGAATATTATCAAGAAGATCCACGGGAGTTGTAAAGCTTTGTCCTTTAATGATTTGGAGAGCCTTTTCCGTCAGTGCAAACATCAGGGCATTGCCTCCGCTTTCAGAATGTGCGGCGAAGACCTGAGCATCAGACCAAAGGACATTCTGGGTACAGAGTCCGATTTTATGTTCTCCGGAACTGCTTTTTAAATAGTTAACCGTCTGCCATATTTCGGTCATGTATCCGCCTTTGAAACCGAATGGTCTGATTAGTGGCTCCCTTTCAAAATTGGAATTGACCTCGGAGATGGTAATTTTTTTGGCTGCAGGATTGGGTGTTGAGGCCGAAAGGGAATTGTATCCAGCCACTGTTGCAGCGCCGGCAATGCTGGTTGCCTTAATGAATGCTCTTCTTGTGGGTTGATTTTTCATCTAAAATTCAGTTTTGTTTTTCACCATACTTTTCCGGAACCAATCGAGGTCCTTTTTCATCATTCCATAAATTTTTTCCGGATCCATGGTGGTCGTTTTCTTCCCTGATTCCGCTCCGCCCAGGTCATATTCGAAATGCATGCTGATGGGAGCCTCCACATTCAGTGTGTTATATTCTGTCAGGAATTCGTCGAAGTTAACCATTCCCTCTCCAACGAGTACGTTCTGGTGTTTCCAGACACCTTTGGGATCCTTTCCCCAGAAGAAATCCTTGATGCAGATGGTCCTGATCCAGGGTTCCACCCTTTTCATACCCAGCATCCAGCAATAGCCGCCTTCGGTGGTCGCGTGACGAATATCATATTGAACTCCCATGTATTTGGGGTTCACATCTTTGACCAGATCGTACAGGTCCCAAACAGGAGCTCCGACATGTAATCCGGAATGATTCTGGTAGCCTCCATGAATCCCGAGTTTCTCATTTAGCTTGGCCAGTTTTTCGATCTGACGTTTATACGTGTCCAGATTCTGCTGGATAGTCATCTTAAAGTCGTAGGGCAGCCATCCCATTCTGTAATACCGGATTCCGGCATCGGCGGCGACCTGCAGAGTGGTAACCTCGACAGGATTGTTTACATCCGACACGGCGGTGACCATCATCGGCACAGAAATGCCGGCTTTCTGCAAAGCTTTCACAGCAGCAGGCAGCTCTTTTTTTACGTTTTCGGGTTCGATCTGACCGCCTGGCCTCACAGTGATATCCGCGCCATCGAATTTCATCCGGGTAAGAACCTCGCCAATTTTTTCGAAGGGCAGAAACTGCAGGCATTTGGTGAAGGCACAGATAGGTCTTTTCAAGGATTTTCCGATATTGGCGCCAGTCGACAAACTATTAACCGACAAGCTATTAGCAGCTAAACTATTTGCCGCTATTCCGTTTGCGGCCAGGCCCAGTCCTGCTACTGAGAGGCCACTCGTTTGAATAAAATTTCGTCTTTGCATGAATAGAATTTTTAAACGTTTAATTTCCAGGGTTTCCTGTATTCGTAATGCAAGAGTTTATTGGCTTCATCAGAATTGGTAAACAATTCCTTTTCGGGATCCCATTGAAGGCGTTTTTGTGTCACCAGGGCGATATTGGCGAGGTGCGCAAAACTGGTGGAACGATGGCCATCTTCGAGGGTACAAAGCGGTTTTTGTCTGTTCTTGATACAATCAAGAAAATTACGAATCACATTGGCTGTTGCAAAAGAGTTACTGCCATCTTTCAGATCCTGAGAGGGGATGCTAAATTCTTCGGCTTTTATCAATTCTTTCTCTTTCCAGTTTTGGAATTGTCCTTTCCTTGATGGAACAATTTTATATCCGTCCTGACTAGCATACAGATTTCCCTTGGTTCCCCGGAGTTCAATTTCACCATAAGGCAAGATTTCACCTCCACTTGATTCGAAGATGCTGAAAGAAATTATTTTCTTCGAGGCGAATTCATAGGTAACCTGCATCGTATCAGGTATATCGCCGTCATGATCCAATACGTACTTTCCGCCGTGTGCGGTAATGGCGACAGGCGCGACTTCACCCATCATCCAACGCATGGCATCCATATAATGCACGCCCCAATTGCCCATCTGGCTTGAGAACTCACCCCACCAGCGGAACATATACGGAGCCATATTATATTTGTAAGGCCTCGAAGCTCTGGGTCCTAACCACATATCCCAGTTGAAATCCTTCGGTGGCTGTTCTGCTTTCAGTTTTCCGATACCGTCGGGGAACAAATTACTCACACGGGCAGCCCTGGCAAAAGTGACCTGACCAATTTTTCCGGCCGGAATATCCTTTGACAGTTTCTGGTATACATCGTTTCCCCTGCGGTTGAGACCTACTGCAACTACCCTGTCGCTTGCTTTCCAAACATTGACCATCGTACGGCCTTCTTTGATGGTTTGAGTCAGGGGTTTCTCGACATATACATCCTTTCCGGCTTTTACGGCATCGATCATCATGATGGCATGCCAGTGGTCGGGGGTGGCAATACAAACGGCATCGATGTTTTTGTCTTCCAGGAGTTTCCTGTAATCGCGGTAAAGCTTTGGTTGAACAGCGAATTTTTCCCCCATCGTGGGCACACTCGAGGCTCTGTCGGCCAGGTAGCGAGGGTCAACCTTGCTTCGGTCGCGCTGAAGATAAGGTTCATAAATGTCGCAAAAGGCAACAATTTCGACATCTTTGTTTTTCATAAAAAGTTCCAGCAGCTGGGAACCTCTGTTTCCTATTCCAATAAATCCCATGCGGATCTTATCATTGGCACCGATGATTCTGCTTTGTTCAGCTGATGTAAGGGTATTCAGGCCTACCGATATGGCGGCTGTTGTCAGGGCTGATTTGGCGATAAACGCCCTGCGATTTTGTGTTGGTTTGTTTTCCATGATCGTTTTTTCTGAAATTATTTATTGTAAATCGATTTTTATTTTTGATTTCTGATCCCATTTCTGGTCCAGTATAACTTTTCCGGATTGGGTCACTAATATTCTGGCATTTTTTCCTTTCCGGGATACCAGAATATCAAAATCGGATTGAAAAGCCTTGATGTTTTTCAGTTTCATGAAATCCCACCCTTTTGGGAGTACTGGATTCATGGTAAAACTTTTAAATCCAATGGGTTCAATTCCAAATAAGCCTTCGGTGACGACCCTGCAATACAGTCCCGATTCGGCAGATAAATGGCGTTGATTTCCTTCGGGCCAGGCTTCTACAGGGTAGGGGACGTGGTCGGCCAACAATCTTTTAGCTGAATAATACATAAAATAGGGCATTGCCTGATCGGTCGCACCTGCGGCAAAAATGCCCTTGAAGGCATGTAGGGTCGACCGGTCCCAGAAGGTCTTGGTTCCCGATTCTGTGAGGATTCCTTCGCGCGTCCAGAGATAATCTGAAAACAGCGCTTTCATGGTTTGTTCTTTTCTGTCGAAGATACCCATATTCAAAGGGTAACAGATCCAAGCCCGTAGTTTGTCATTGCCCTGGAAATATTGGTAGGTGTCAAATCCTTGCACTTTGCCTCCAAAATATTTGTCGATGGCCTTGCGAAGCGCTGCCGCCCTGTCGAGGTAAATTTTTGCGGCTTCTGGCTTACCCAGTTCAGATGCAAGATGAGAGGCTCCCATTAATCCACCGTAAGCAAGTGAATTGGTGGCCAGGTTGTAATCCCCGCTTTTAAAACGACCTTCCAGCTCGTCTGAATTGGAAAATATTACCCCATCGGCAGATTTCTTCCTTTCGAGGTATTCGAGACTCCATTCAATCAAAGGCCAAAGTTCCCCGGCAGTATTCCTGTTGCCGAAAGCGAGGGCAAAACGCGAGGCACCATAAGCAATCATCGCCTGGTCGCCGCGATCTTTGGCTCCATTCCAGATTCCCGTACCTTCAGCGATGATTGAACTTGGAATAGGCTTGAAATCCGGGTTCATGAATCGGGCAAAATGCCTGTAAGCGTTGATGGCCGACTCATTTCCATTGATATTTCCCAGGAAAGGAAAGAATGGATTGATGTATTCAGCCTGATCGTTGGCCCAGATGGCGGCATAATAGGCACCTCCGCCAGGACCGTGCATCAATCCGCCTTTGGTGTCATAAATACTCTCGGTACCCCGGATTTTGGCAAAGGCAAATTCCCTGTTAACCGTATCATTAGGGGTTTCAAGCACCAGATTACTAAGGATTCCGGCGATCATTTCGCGGCGTTTGGCTAATTCAAACGAGGCCGAAAACGCGTATGGATCTTCCATCACCTTGCGGGCTGAATAAACCATGGAGAATTCCATTTCACCTTTTGGGGCGAGGGTGAATTTACCTTTTTTGGAAGCCAACACGTTGAGGATGTATTCCCCATAAACGCCTTCTTCCGGCTTGGTATGGATATCCGGTACCTCATGAATGATCTCCACAATGACTTCAGCATCAGAGGTATTCGTCAATTTGTACATTTCCAGATAGGCGGCCTTATCGACAGACGGAAATGCTATTTTGTTGACATTCAGAGTTGTGTTAGTGCGACTTGTAATGGTTAGCATCCCTTTATGGTGAAAACCTACCGGGATTTCCTTCATCTCCTTACCGTTAACCAGAATCTTCGGTTGGGTGGCAGTATCAAAAATCTGAGAAAGGTGGGCGTGCGTGTTGTTAGGTATTTTTCTGAACATGGGAAAAATCAGCTGTTTCTTCAGCACCAACTCATTTTCAGCATTGATTCCGTAAGTGACTATGGCCGATATTTGCTTGCCGCTCATTTCGATGTTGTCGCTGTGGACTTCTCCGGATTTTACTACCCAGGATATTCCACCATCGTCGGCTAGATTCCACCGGACGAAATCCCGTTGAGCCTGGACAATCAGGGTACTAAATAGAAATACAAGCAGGGTTAGTTTACTTTTTCTCATCATTTCGACGTCAGAAATTGGCGGATCAATTTATCAATAGTTTTTGGATTTTTCATTTTTCAATATCCAATATTCCTGAGGGCTTGTTTGCCCAACCGTTCTTCCAGTTGCTTCAGATAGAGACTCTCGGGAGATACCCTAACTCCTGGAGAATCAGATATTCCAAGCGGTAAAGTGGGCGATTCATCGAACGGGCGGGCAGTCGGAAGGTTCGTTCCCGAAGAACCAATCAGCCAGTTGCAGGCACCGGGAGGCTGCTGAACCACGTAACTTTTAGCGCTACAGTTCCAAACCACCGACCATGCCGATCCCCAGCCATGACCGGAACCCATGGATCCGCGGTTTTTCAGGTCGATTCCCCCTTCGGGAATCAGACAGTTGTCGAGCAGGATTCCGGTGGTCCAGCGTTGATGTCCTTCGATATGTCCGGCCCCTCCGAAAGTACAGTGGAGCAGTACGATAGGTCCGGCCTGTCCGGCGCCGGTTGCTACATGCCAGATATTATCGCCGAAGCTGGAACAGCGGTTGAGGAGAATTTGTCCGGCATTAGGAGCAAACTCAGCCGGCTTCGATGCGCCGACATTGGGCACTGTTCTGGTAATTTTGATCTCTTCCAGCGTGATCCGGCTTCCATTCACGCCGACACTGTTCATCGTCTCTTCGATAAGCAGGTTCTTTGCCCAGCAGTCGCGGCCGTTGATGCGCAAGGCGGAGTAGGGGGCTTGTT
>JBAXKJ010000063.1:0-13881 GCA_037137375.1 Prolixibacteraceae bacterium | reverse complement strand
CTTTGATGAATTTCTAATTTTAAAAACGAATTAATAAGGATCGACTAAATAATAATCTGGAAATAAAAGGCTATGAAACTAACAATTGACAATCTTGGTAAAATCCTTCATAGTGAACTTGAACTTAACAAACTCACTATTCTAGTTGGTGACAATAATTCGGGCAAGACTTATATCACTTACAGCACTTATGGTTTACTAAAGAACTGGACAGATTTTATAAATTATTCTAGTTTTAAATCTATAGAAAATAGACTTAAAAGTGAGGGCCAAATTACATTAAATAGGGAAGAAATAATTGCAATTATATCAAAAAGTATTGTTTCGGAAAGCCTGAGTTTTCAAAGAAGAATTAGAAACCTATTTAATGATAAGGAGAAAATATTTTCCAATGCTAAAGTTAAATTAGAATTTGAAAAACCCACTGTTTTCAAAGATTCTGAAAAGAAAATAAATATAGGTAATAACACTATTTTTGAAGGTAAATTAAAAAATAATATCTTATCAATTAGTTATACGAAACAAGCTGACAGTGAAATTGATAACAGTCTTTTCAATAGAGTGTTAGGCGATATATTCACTTCTCTTGTTTTTGAAGACATATTCCCCGACCCAATAATCATTACTGCTGAAAGACTTGGTATTTCATTGTTTTACAAGGAATTAGATGAAAAAAGAAATTCTCTTGTTGATGGTTTACAAAAACTAGACGACCAAGACGGTCCTATGCATCCTTTTGACATTATCATGTCTATGAGTGCATATTACGCTACTCCAATTCGTGATCACATCGCATTCACTAGAAATCTTGACAACATCAAGAAAAGCAACTCAAAATTAGATTCGAGTTATTCTATGGATATAATTAAGGAAATACTTGGTGCTGAATTTAAAAAAGAGAATAAACAGGATATACGCTTTTATACTAAAAATAAGAAAAATAATAAGTTTGATATTCCGCTGTATTTAGCCTCATCATCGGCTCGGTGTATTGTTGACATTTATTTCTATTTAAAACATATTGCCAAGGAAGGTGATATTCTGATAATTGATGAACCAGAAAGTCATTTAACTTTAAAAAATCAACGTTCAATGGCTAAGTTAATTGCATCACTTATTAACATGAAAGTAAGCGTATTTATAACCACTCATAGTGATTTTCTTGTCAAGGAATTGAATAATTTAATTTTGCTTTCAAACGATTTTGACGGTAGGCATGAATGGCTACTTAGAAATAAAAAATCTTATTCTGAATCTGATAAAATAGATTATAAAGACGTTTCAGTATATCAAGCTGCAGATGGTCATCTAGACAAACTTAAAGTTTCAAATAAAGGAATTGAAGTTCCATTCTTTGATGATGAAATTAACAATTTGTTTGCCATTTCTTCTGATTTGGATTATTTAATTGACTAGCAGTATGAAAGATGTTTTTTGCGATGTTGAGGTTATTCAGAGTTTTGATCAATTTAACCATACAATGGTTTTAAAAGAAGACGAAAACAGACAACTAATAACAATTGGTGGCATTCCAGATGGTTCCATTTTACTTAAGTTGGATGTTAACAAACCCGAATATAAACAAAAGTCCAAGTATCTAAAACGTGGAGAACCTTTTATTCATAAAGGATGTGACTATTGCTTGATTATTCCATCCAAAGATTTAATCATATTATTTGAACTAAAATCTATGAAACCAAAAGTTAAAGACTATGTTGATCAGTTTGTAGCTTCAGAAATATTTATTCGCTATTGTAACAATCTCTCAAATTACAAAAATTGTACTTTAAAGAAATATACGTTTAAGCGGATACTCTTAAGCCCCAAATATAATTATGGACTAACAGGCCAATCTCATGTGATCGATATTTCTAAAAATAATAGTTGTGGAGAAAAGATCAAAATTAAAACCCCTGGCTTTCCTCATAGAATAAGACTCGAAAAATTAATTTAGATTACTCTTATATTCAAATTAAAGATATACAACTACTACTGATGCGTTAAAATTGGTTGTTAAATAAATCATATTGTTCTTTGAAATTTTGATTGACTTGTATCTCGGTAAGCAGTTCTTTTACTGAAGTTTTGTCAAATGGTGAAATGCCCAGTATCTGGATCGTTTCGTAGATGGACAGATTGCTCTTAAGTGAGTACTTGACGTAAGCGACTATTAGGTATGTGCAGATAGCTACCCAAATATGGATATTGACTGCATTTTCCAAGTGACCCCAGAGTGTCTTTATTGTCAAATTTTGCTTTATCCATTTAAAGAAAACTTCTATTTGCCAGCGATTGCGGTATAAATGAGCAATTTCAAGTGCAGAAACGTCGATGTTATTGGTAAGAAAAACGAGCAACACATTTTTTTCTTCATCGTAATACTCAACAATCCGAAGTATTTCTGGGTATAGTTGCTTTGACTTATAACCATTCAGTTTTATTGTCATATCGCTTCTTAGACCAGTTCGCTCATCGATATTGTAATTGGACTCAATAATGGTATAGTCAATTGACACTTTTGCCCTGGTAACAAAAAAAGCACCAGCTTGATGCATCTTGTATAAGGCAGCAAAATCGATATAGGCCTTATCCATTAGATAAATAGCATCTGGCAAAGGAACAATCACGTCAAGTATATTGCTGTCGTGGTATTTACCATCTGTGATAAAGATAAAAGTTGGTATACTTCCTCTTAAATCAAGCAAGGTGTGAACTTTTACCGCTCCTCTGGAGTATTTTCCTTGTGCCCAGCTAAAAAGCTTAATACTTAAAGAGATCGTTGTTGAGTCAAGAGCGAATACATCTTTGTCTGTATCAATATTAGGAATCGGGCAGTTAGCGTAAAGAGGCCTGACTTGTTGTATCAAATACTCTCCAAAGTCGGCGAAAATTCTCCAATCTCGCTTCTCGTTTGCTCGCGAAAGAGTCGATTGGTTAACGTTTTGTTTAATGCCTAAATGATAAAGCTTATTTCTATGAGCTTTCAAACACAAACAGATATCTCTTAATGAATTAAGCGAAGTAAGTTGGCCAAAGAAAAGTTGAATAAACTGATTCCAACAGTCTAATTCTCTCACCCTATGGTTGCCTTTATAACGCTTGACACATTTTTCAAACTCATATTTGTTGACAAACTGTAGCAGCTGGGAAAATACATACTTACCTGAATTCATAATCTTGCACTTTAAAAGGTGCAAAACTACAAGTCAATTCAAATCAAAAAATCAAAGAACGCTTATATTAATTTTAATATCAGTTAATTACAAGTATTTTTAAAAAGTTAACGCATCACTAGTAATATACAACCATATTTGATTGTCAGAAAAAAGAACTCTCCCAACGGAACGTGATCTTCGCTTCTTGTGGGAGGAGATGCCACAACAACTGCTGGATGAGCAATCTCAAAAGGTCAGGCAAAGTTTGCATGACGCGCTCATTAATTGGGCAAAATCATCCGGCGAAGCCGAAGATTACCGGGACAACTTATCTTCGCAGTGCATTCATCCGGTAGGACATTGGTACGAGATACCGAACCTGTTTCTCAATGGCACGCTCAGACAATTGATGGAGGACAATCCCAATTTAAAATACCTGTTGCTGCACAACATTGATACTTTGGGAGCCAATGCTGATCCTGCTGTGCTTGGTTACCATAACCTACAGCAAAAGGCCATGACGGTCGAATTGATTACCCGAAAGTTGGACGACCGGGGCGGTGGATTGGCCAAAATAAATGGTCAGATTCGTTTGGTGGAAGGTCTCGCATTACCCGATGAAAAGATTGAATTCAACTTGAGCTATTACAATTCAAATACCTTTTGGATTGATATAGACCAGCTTCTTGCGGTATTTGGATTAGACCGTAATGATTTAACCAAAGTCGAAAAAGTCAAGGTTGCAGTATACAAAATGGCTTCCCGGATGCCCACCTATGTCACCATCAAAGAGGTAAAAAAACGTTGGGGCAAAGGCCAGGAAGATATTTATCCGGTAACCCAATTTGAAAAACTCTGGAGCGATATGACTTCACTCCCGGAACTATCTTGTGCCTATATTAATGTCCACAGGATGAGAGGTCAGCAACTAAAAGATGTGTCCCAATTAGATGGTTGGCTTAGGGATGGTTCTAAGGATTACATTGATTCTATTTGTAAGTGGGATTGATTCAAGTTTCCTAACCGAAATATATTAAAATGTTACAAAAAATCGCTTTAATCACCGGAGTAACCGGTCAGGATGGCGCGTATCTCAGTGAATATCTCCTCAAAAAAGGATACATGGTGCACGGAATAAAACGTCGTGCATCGTTGTTTAACACCGACCGTATTGACCATATTTACGAAGATCCCCATGTAGAGAACCGTCATTTCAAACTGCATTATGGCGACCTGACCGACAGCATGAACCTCACCAAGATCATCCAAGAGGTGCAACCCGATGAGATCTACAACCTGGCAGCCATGAGTCATGTGGCGGTTAGTTTTGAAACTCCGGAGTATACGGCCAATGCAGATGGACTTGGAACATTACGTATTCTGGAAGCAGTTCGTTTGTTGGGATTAACGCAAAAAACTAAGATCTACCAGGCATCTACCTCCGAATTATATGGCATGGTGCAGGAAGTTCCCCAATCGGAGAGAACTCCTTTTTATCCCCGCTCTCCTTATGCAGTGGCCAAAATGTACGCCTACTGGATTACCGTCAACTACCGGGAAGCCTATCAGATGTATGCCTGCAACGGGATCTTGTTCAACCACGAATCACCTATTAGGGGCGAAACCTTTGTTACCCGGAAGATTACCCGGGCGCTTAGCAGAATTGTTTTGGGTATGCAGGATACTGTATTTCTTGGGAATCTTTCTTCCAAACGTGATTGGGGTCATGCAAAGGATTATGTGGAAGCCATGTATCTGATTCTGCAACAGGAGAAACCGGAAGATTACGTCATCGCGACTGGTATCACTACCACCATCCGAGATTTCATCCGAATGGCTGGCCAGGAAATAGGCATTAACATTGAATTCACAGGTGAAGGAGCCTCTGAAAAAGGCTACCTCACCTCCATCAACGAACCCCTCTTCACTGAAAAAGTCGGACCCGAATACCTCGAACCCCTAAAGTCCCGCCTCTCCCCCTCTCCCATTTTCCCATCTTCCCATCTTCCTTTTCCTATCATTGCGGTAGATCCCAAATATTTCCGCCCCACTGAAGTAGAACTGCTCATTGGCGACCCTACCAAAGCCATGATCCAACTCGGATGGAAACCCCGATACGATTTGCAGAGCCTCATCACCGACATGATGCAATCTGATATCCATCTAATGAAAAAGGATGCCTGGCTGAGACAAGGAGGGTATCGCACGCTCAACTATTTTGAATAAAATCTTAATGGAAAAGAACGATAAAATATATGTAGCAGGTCATACTGGTCTGGTTGGGTCGGCCCTCTGGAAAAATCTATTGTCGAAGGGATATACGAACCTCTGTGGAAGAACCATCAATGAAATGGATCTGATGGACACCAGAGCAGTCGACCAATTCTTTGCGAAGGAGAAGCCGGACTATGTGATCCTGGCCGCTGCCAAGGTTGGTGGCATCATGGCCAACAGCACCTACCGCGGACAGTTCATCTACGAGAATCTGATGATCCAGAACAATGTGATCCATGCGGCTTATCTGAACAAGGTAAAGAAGCTGCTCTTCCTGGGAAGTACCTGCATCTACCCACGGGATGCGCCCCAGCCCATGGCCGAAGATTGCCTCCTCACCTCCCCACTTGAATACACCAACGAACCCTATGCTATTGCCAAGATTGCCGGGGTTAAGATGTGCGAAAGCTACAACCTGCAGTACGGCACCAATTTCATCTCGGTGATGCCTACTAATTTGTACGGGCCGAATGACAATTTTGATTTGGAGAAGTCGCATGTTTTGCCTGGATTGCTGCGCAAAATACATTTGGGAAAATGTCTGGCTAAAGGGAACTGGGTTGCTATTCGGGAGGATTTGCGGAAAAGGCCTATTGGGGAATATGGGAAAATGGGAACTGAGAAGATGGGAAAATGGGAAGATGAGAATGCCATTATCAACATACTTTCCAAATATGGTGTTTCTAAAGATTTGGACAAATTGGTGACAGTTGAGATATGGGGAAGTGGGACTCCGATGCGTGAATTCTTATGGTCAGAGGAAATGGCCGATGCATGTGTATATTTGATGGAGCAAGTTGATTTTGTGGATTTGATAGGCCCTTCGACTGAAGTACGAAATACACACATAAACATTGGAACTGGTAAGGAAATATCTATAAAAGACCTGGCGCTCCTGATTAAAGAAAAAATTGGTTTTAGTGGAGAATTGGTTTTCAACACTTCCAAACCCGATGGCACCATGCGTAAACTTACCGATCCCTCCAAAATCCATGCCCTCGGCTGGCACCACAAAATAGAAATCGCTGAAGGCATCGAAAAGCTTTACCGTTGGTACTTGAAAAATTAATTGCTAATTTTACAGAAGTAATATTTAACGTTATGAAGAGCTTTACAATTTCAATACCAGACAATAAAGAAGATCTTTTCATTGAAATGATGAAAAATATTTCATTTGTGAAAAATATTAAAGAAGAAAACTCTTCCGATATAAAACAAGAACATAAGGACATTGTTCGTATGCGAATTCAGCGATTGGACGAACATCCGGAGAGTTGTCTTCAATGGGATGATATTGAGCGCAAAATACAATTCTGACTGTGTCGTATAATATTATTTTTGCTGCCGAAGTATACACTGACTTACAAGAGGCGGTAGATTTTTATAATTCCAGAAAGAAAGGCTTGGGAGCGCGGTTCTTTAAAACTGTCAAAAATCAAATATCATTTGTTAAATCAAATGTTTTCAGCTTTCAGGTAAGATATGATGATGTGCGCTGTATCCCTCTGAAAATATTTCCCTATACCATTCATTATAGAGTATTACTGGAAACAAAAACAATTGCAATAATTGCAGTTTTCTGTGACTATCTTGATCCTAAAATTTGGGAAGATCGTATATCATGACTTAGAACTATAAAATGACAAAGAAAGTATTTGTTTCAGGTTGTTATGACATGCTCCATTCGGGGCATGTGGCGTTTTTTGAGGAGGCTGCTTCTCATGGAGATCTTTATGTCGGTTTAGGTTCCGACGAGACCATATCTAAGTTGAAGGGTCGTAAAACCATCAACACAGATCAGGAACGTCTGTATATGGTGAAGGCCTTAAAGACCGTCAAGGAAGCATGGATTAACCGTGGCTCGGGTTTAATGGATTTCGAACAGGAGCTGAGAGAATTGCGTCCTGATATCTTTTTTGTCAACGAGGATGGATATACTCCTGACAAGCAAAAAATATGCAGTGAATTGGGAATAGAGTTGATGGTCAGTAAGAGAATTCCACACCAGGGATTACCGACCCGTTCAACAACCTCTATCAGAAAAGAACGCCTCATCCCTTTTCGTCTGGATCTGGCTGGAGGTTGGCTCGACCAGCCTTATGTTTCAAAATATTACCCCGGTCCGGTCATCACCATCTCCATTGAGCCGGATATCGATTTCAACGATCGGAGTGGTATGTCCAGCAGTACCCGTGCCAAGGCCATCGAATTGTGGCATACCGATATCCCCGAAGGAGATAAAGAGAAGCTTTCCAGGACCCTTTTCTGTGTCGACAATCCTCCCGGAACCAAATATGTAAGTGGTTCACAGGATTCTATCGGGATAGTGTACCCTGGCGTTAACCGGCTGGATTACCAAAAGGGAAATTATTGGCCATCGACCATTGAATCAATTACGGATGATGATACGTTGGAGTGGATTGAAAATCATCTTTGGTTCATTAATTTATCCCCCCGGGAAAAGAGTTACGATGTATTATCTGAAACAAGAATCGATGAGGCAGGGGCCAAGGCCCTGGCAGATGCTGCCAATGGATTATGGCAGTCTATCATTAACCAAGACCTGGTCTCCTTTGGATTAAATTTCAGATTATCATTTGAAGCACAGATAGCGATGTTTCCAAATATGGTCACACCAAAAATTACAGAAACCATCAGTTCTTACGGAAAAGAGGCGCTTGGCTGGAAGATTTCCGGTGCCGGTGGGGGTGGGTATTTGGTGCTTGTGTCGGAGAAAAGAGTAGAGAATGCGATGCAGGTGAAGATAAGAAGATGAGATATGAGACATGAGATATGAGAGATGAGATATGAGAGATGAGATGGGATTTTTGGTGGTAAGGGAGGTGGTTAAGGCGGTGATGACACCGATGGCGATAACTTGGATTCTATTGTTGGCAATATTGGTGTTCTATTTGGCAGGCAAGAAGAGATTATCAAAATGGATGGCTGTTGTTGCTTTTAGTTGGTTGATGGTAATCAGTACTCCTTTTGTTCCGGAATATTTACTTGGCAAACTAGAGAATAAATTTCCACCGGTTACACTTCAAACAATTCATGAAGATTTGGGTTCGTCAAAAGATTCTATCGTTCACGTGTTAGTCTTAGGTGGTGGTTATGAAACAGATGATCGACTTTCTTATCTCAGTCAACTGGGTTTACTCAGTTTGGGGAGATTAGCAGAAGGAATTCGGCTTCATCATCTTTTACCCGGAAGCATTCTGATCTTTTCGGGTTTCGGCAATAATCAACCCCTTTCAAATGCAGAGGTTTCAAAGCTGGCCACTTATGATCTGGGAATTGACAGTACTTTCATCCAGACTATAAGCGAACCCTGGAACACCAAGGCTGAAGCTGCAGAATATCTTAAACGTTTTGGAATGACCGGCAAACTTTATCTGGTGACCGATGCCTCCCATATGCCCAGGGCCATGATGCATTTCAGCAATGCCGGACTGCACCCAATCGCAGCTCCCACCAATTTTTACATCAAAAGAAACAATATCCCAAAGCGTTTTACTTATTATTTTCCATCATCAAGTTCAATACGCGACATGGAAATCGTTTTTAATGAATATCTCGGTTTACTTTGGGCAAAGATGGGGGGAAATTGAATAACCATCCGCGTGCCACATGAATAGAAAATCTGAATTTTTGAATTCCAGGAAATTACCGTAACTTCGTGGTAAATAACGGTCATGAAAAAATTACTTATCATTGCTTTTGTACTCCTTCTTTCCGGGATCCTGAAAGCCCAGGAGCAGCAAATTTTAGTGCCCTATACTTTAGCTGACCGAGATCGCGCTATACATACTGATGCCAAAATAAATTCTATCGAAGCCAAAATGGATGTAAAGTTCGAGGCTGTCAATGCAAGGATTGACTACCTATTTTGGCTTCAAGGTGTCATTGTTGCTTTAATCTTGTTTATGCTCGGATATATGATTTGGGATCGTAGGACAGCCTTGAAACCAGCTTTGGAAAAAGCATCCGATGCAAATGAAAAAAGCAATACCCTGATCCAGACACTTCGGGAATATGCGAGAAAACATCCGGATCTGGCAGAAATCCTCAGAACGCACGGAATACTATAATAGGGCGGGCAAATAGATGGAAAAAATTCTGGAGAAAATCAACAACAACACTTTTGAGGTTGGCATCGTCGGACTTGGTTATGTCGGGCTTCCCCTGGCTGCTTCCTTTGCATCGGCAGGTATCCGGGTGATCGGGTTCGATGTGTCGGAAACCAAGGTGACAAAGGTCATTACCGGGAACAATTATATTCAGGATATTCGACCAGAACAGTGGACCAAAGTTCAGCAGTTGGGTACCTTGACTGCTACCTCGGATTTCTCCCTGATTGCCTTTTGTGATGCGGTCATCATCTGCGTCCCTACCCCACTCGATCTCTTTCACAAACCGGACATGCGCTTCATCGAATCGGCCTGCCGCGAGATTGGGAAATACCTAAAACGGGGCACTTTTGTTTCATTGGAAAGTACTACCTACCCTACCACAACCGAACATTTTGTTCTTCCACTGCTGGAGGAAGCCTCCGGACTCAAACAAGGCACTGATTTCTGGCTCGCCTTCTCCCCCGAACGGGTCGATCCAGGGAACAAAATTTTCGATACCCGCAACACAACAAAAGTACTGGGAGCTTTGTCCGAAGAGGGACTCACCATCGGCAAAGCCATCTACCAAAAAGCCATCGATCAAATATATACAGTGAGCTCACCTCGCGTGGCTGAGATGGTAAAGATATTAGAGAACACTTATAGGTTGGTCAACATCAGCCTGATCAACGAAATGGCGCTTCTCAGTGGCAAGATGGATATTGACATCTGGGAGGTCATCGAGGCCGCCAAGACCAAGCCCTACGGCTTCCAGGCGTTTTATCCCGGGCCCGGCATTGGAGGACATTGTATTCCACTCGACCCCTTCTACCTGGAGTATATCGCCAAAAAATTCAACTTCGACTTGACGATGATCCACACCGCCGGGCACATCGATATGCTGATGCCCCACAGGGTCACGATCAAGATATCCACTGCGCTCAACCGCCATAAAAAGCCCATCAACGGCAGTAAGATCCTCTTCCTGGGCGTGGCTTATAAACCGGACATCGACGACGAAAGAGAATCTCCTGCCCTGAAAATCATGGACATAGTTGCCGGCAAAGGTGGTGAAGTGGTCTATCACGATCCGTTCGTTCCCACCTGCACTACGCCTGGTGGCAGAAATTATTCCTCTATTGCATTAACTTCTGAGTTATTGCAATCATGCGATTGTGTCGTAATTACTACCAATCACTCTTGCTTCGATACCGGTTGGATTGTCGAAAACTCCAGACTCGTAGTCGATCTGCGGAATGCGGTGAAAGTCGCGTCAGAGAAAGTGTATAAGTTATAAGGACAGCAGGAGAGGCCCTATATAGCTGCCCGATTGGATTCTGGTGAACAATGTATTGAGGTTTGAATATTCCACAAATTAAATTGATAACTTTGCGAAAAACATTGATATGACTACAATTCAGATTAATGAAAGAACAAAAATTGGTAAAAATGTCCTTGCAATGTTAAAAGCATTGGCAAAAATAGAGAATGAAGATTCAATTAAGTTTCTTGATGAAACAAATTATCTACTTTCAACTAATGCTAATAAGGAATCATTAATGCACGGAATTGCCCAAATCAAGACAGGAACGAAGGGTAAAACGATAAAACCCTCTGCAATGTGGAAGTAGATTTCCTCGATAAAGCCCTGGATGATATCGAATTCTGGAAAAAATCAGGAAATAGAAGCATTCAGTCCAAAATAACTAAGTTGCTCGAAAGCATTTGTAAGACTCCATATTCAGGAATAGGCAAACCAGAGCCTTTGAAACATGAACTAAGTGGATATTGGAGTAGGCATATTTCCAATGAACACCGCTTAGTATATACAATTGTAAATAATAGAATAAAAATTATTTCACTGAGATTCCATTATTCTTAATTTGAGCAAACTTTAACCTTCCAATGAGCAATTTCGCCCTCATAGGTACAGCTGGGTATATAGCCCCCCGGCATTTGAAAGCCATCAAAGAAACTGGAAACAATCTGGTTGCAGCTCTGGATCCATTTGATTCTGTTGGGCTCCTCGATAGTTATTTCCCGGAAGCTTCATTTTTTACAGAGTTTGAACGGTTTGACAGACATGTAGAACTGATGAAGAGAAAATGGGAAAATGAGAAACTGAGAACTGGGAGCTGGGAAGATGAGAAGATGGGAAGAAGAGAAAATGAGGAGATGGGAACTGGGAAGGTGGATTATGTGAGTGTGTGTACACCGAATTACTTGCATGATGCGCACATACGTTTTGGATTGAGGGTAGGCGCTGAGGTGATCTGTGAGAAGCCCTTGGTTTTGAATCCCTGGAATATTGAGGCGTTGGCAGAGATAGAAAAGGAGACCGGCAGAAAAGTTTACAATATTTTCCAGCTCAGGCTGCACCCATCTATTATTGCGCTAAAGAAAAAAGTCAGCGAGGGTCCAGCCGAAAAGATTTATGCACTTGATTTAACCTATATCACCTCCCGGGGAAATTGGTATTATACCAGTTGGAAGGGTGATGTTTCTAAAAGTGGAGGCATAGCAACTAATATAGGGGTTCACTTCTATGATATGCTGACCTGGGTATTCGGGGAGGTGGAAGAAAGCATTGTTCATGTGGCTTCGCATGATCGTGTATCCGGTGTACTGTATCTGGAGAAAGCAACGGTCCGTTATTTTTTGAGTATCAACGAGGAGACCCTGCCTGCAGAGGTCAGAAACGCGGGAAAGCGTACTTATCGCTTATTGGAAATGGATGGCGAAGAGATCGAATTCAGTGACGGATTTACAGATCTACACACGGAAAGTTACAGGCAAATCCTTAGTGGCAAAGGGTTCCCACTCATGGATGCCATGACTTCCATTCAATTGGTGCATTCCATCCGCCATGCTGAACCTGTTGGGCTGAAGGGAGATTACCATCCTCTTGCCAGACTGGCCATCCGTCTACACCCTTTCATTTCTTCCAGGTAACTGGGTGAAAAATATAAATTCAAAAGGATTTTAGCGTATCGTACATTTGTTAAAAAACCTTTATATTTGTACTCAGTATGGTAACCTGTGAAACAACATCTTTTTGTGTTGACGTTTGAAAACCTTATAATCGATTAGTATGCGGGAGTTTGTTTATGTATTGGCAAGCTTTCTGATTGCATTGGTTGTCTCCTACAGGGCGATACCCACCGTGATCAATGTTTCACGTCAATTAAAATTGTTTTCCGAGCCCAACGGGCGTTCAGCCACGATTCACCGGATACCAACGCTGGGTGGAGTGGCTATTTTTATCGGATTTGTATTAGGACTTACCCTCACCAGAAATGGATATATCCTGCCCGGTCTGACCTTCATCATCGCCGCGGTGATGATCATGTTCTTTGTGGGGCTCAAGGATGATATTGTCTCACTCAGCGCCTCAAAGAAATTGATTTCTCAGTTGATAGTCGCCGGCATTCTTATTTTCCTGGGTCATTTCCGTTTCACCAGCTTGCATGGATTTCTGGGTATAGAAAATATCCCTACCGTCGTAAGCGTTCCATTAACGGCTTTTGTGATGATCGTATTCATCAATGCCTTTAACCTGATTGACGGGATCGATGGTCTTGCCGCCGGACTCAGTATTTTTGCCGGTTCGGTCTTTGGTATATGGTTTTTCCTGAGTGGGCACTTTGAATTTTCCATTGTCTCGTTTTCCTTGGTCGGTGCACTGCTTGGATTCTTCTTCTTCAATGTATATGGCAAGAAGAATAAAATATTCATGGGAGACACCGGATCCTTGATTCTCGGAACCATAATGGCTGTTTTGGTGATCCAGTTCAATGAGTTCAACATTGATCAAAGAGTTCCTTACACGGTCCTGGCGGCTCCTGCCGTATCCTTTGGTATACTCATCTACCCGCTGATGGATACGCTTCGTGTATTTGCCATAAGGATCGTTCAAAGAAAATCGCCATTCAATGCCGACAAGAACCATACCCACCACCGATTATTAACCATGGGGATGACCCATGCCAAGGCAACCTATCTAATTTTAGCCGTTAATGCGGCATTTACCTTTGCCGTCTTCTATTTCCAATGGTTTGGTGTAATTGGACTCATGTGCTTTAATTTAATATTTGGAGGGATCCTCTTACTCATCCCTTCCTATCTGGTTAGCAAGCGGAAATTGATTCACCCCAATGATCCCTACCAGGAAATTATTTTTTTCAAACATGATCAGGTGAATGGTCATTCACTGAATGGTTCCGACACTAAATCAGGCAAGAAGATTTCTTCCAAAAAAACGGCAGAGATCGTCCCGCTCAAGCGACTGTAACTACCGTTTGAAAACTGCACAGCATTTCGGTTGAAAACTGCACAGCTTA
>JBAXKJ010000062.1:0-14118 GCA_037137375.1 Prolixibacteraceae bacterium | reverse complement strand
GGCAAAAACATCAGTAAACTGGAGTTGTCCTATTCCGACAATAAAATAAGCGGGATCGAATATGTCCAGGTTTTGGACAACACTTTTCAGGTTCAAAAATGGATTACCACCTACAAGAGTATCAGATCAACCTATGCATTATCCGATCTTTCGCTGCGGTATAACTTCTTCAAAGGCACTGATTTTGAGTACAAATGGAGAGCTGGAGCCACCTTCGACTACAAAAAATCTGATGATCTCTACATTTTGCCAGAATCCTACCGTAAGCTTAATGACCTCATTTTTGGCGTAAATGGCAAAGCCAATCTGAAGCTGAAATCATCCGGTCGTTTCCTCGCCGGTATTTCGGTCAGTTACAAAAAGAACCTTGATGCAGCGTATGTGTATGGTGGAGCGGATGCCAGTTCTTTGGTTATTACCGACTTCATGACACCGGATTTTCAATACTTAAAACGGGATTATTACAAGTTGGGTGGAGAAGTATCGTATTTTTCGACCCTGAGCAAAAGTAATAAAACGGGCATTTTTGTCAAGGCCGTTGTGGATTACTACAAACCTACCGAGGGAAGTGACAATAGATCTGACGTGAACCTTGGCGTTGGTTTCACATTTTGATCCATGAGCGCAACGAGGTGTAAAAGGGTTCTGTTGGGTATTGTTTTTTCAATGCTTTGTGTTCCGACCCTGCTTCAGGCGGCGGGGGGAAGTTTTGCCATTGTGGTGGACAAGGGAACCTATCAGGCATGTAAAAATCAAATTGATACCTACAAAGATCTGCTGAAATCGGAAGGTCTTCGTCCGTTCATTTTGGCCGAAAACTGGAATAATCCACAAAAGATCAAGGATGAATTGGTCACCCGCAAAGATGACGGACTGGAAGGAGCCTTTTTTATAGGTCAGATTCCCATCCCAATGATCCGGGATGCCCAACATTTTACCTCAGCCTTTAAGATGGATCAGGAGAAATATCCTATGAGTGTCTCTTCTGTTCCTTCCGACAGGTTTTACGACGATTTTGACCTGAAATTCGACTATTTGTCACAGGACAGTGTCAAACCCCTATTCCATTACTACTCTCTCCGGTGGGATTCTCCCCAGCGCATTGTTTGTGACATCTATTCCGGCCGACTTAAACCCACCAAGATGGGAGAGGAAGGGTACCAGCAAATTCGTGATTATTTTGAGAAATTGTTCACCGAACGGAAAGCCGGTAATAAGCTGGATGTGATCGTTTCCTATACCGGTGAAGGGTCATTTTCGAACAGTCTGACTGCCTGGAAGGAAGAGGGAATTACGCTCAGAGAGCAGTTTCCGCAGGCATTTAAGGACAAAAATTCCGCCAAGTTTCTGATGTTTCACATGTATCCCTACATGAAGCAGGTTTTGACGGATGAACTGCGCAGAGAAGATTTGGATCTGATGGTTTTTCATGAGCATGGTACTGCCGAAAGACAATACATCACAGGTATTCCGCAAAGCAAGGGGGCAGGCGAAAACATCGATGCTGCCAGGCGGCTTTTCAGAAATTATTTGCGAAAAGAGGCTCCGGAAAGCGAAAAGAGCAAAAAGATCAAACTTTTCTGGCAGGAGTATTACAAGATCGATTCTACCTGGTTTATCGGTGCCTTTGACAAGGAACAGATGAGAAAAGATTCACTGGATGACATCAGGACAGGAATTGTCCTGGAGGATATTCCTGCCATCAACCCCAATTCAAGGATCGTCTTGTTTGACGCTTGTTTCAACGCCGATTTCAGGGAGGATCGTTACATCGGGGGGGAATACATTTTTGCCAAAGGAAAAACATTAGTGGCCATCGGCAATACGGTTAATGTACTTCAGGATAAATCATCCGCAGATCTGCTTGGATTGCTTGGACTTGGTTACAGGGTTGGCGATTGGGCCAAACTGACCAACATCCTTGAATCGCATATCCTTGGGGATCCTACTTTTCTTTTCACCGGTGATGCCGGGAAAAGAAAGGTTAACCTTGGGTCGAAAGATAACTCCTATTGGCTGAAGATATTGAAGGAGGAGCCGCATCCTGACATCAAAGGCGTTGCGTTGATCAAACTTTTTAATGCCAATTATGCCGGAATGTCGCAATTGTTGTCAGATACTTATCATTCTTCTTCCTCTTATATGCTTAGGCTACAGACCTATCACCTGCTTCAGTACTACAATGATGGCAAATTTGACGAACTGTTGAAAAATGCGGTGGATGATCCATATGAATTTATACGCCGGAAGTCGACTTTTTCGATGGGGAGAATCGGTAAGGAAGAATTCATTCCCTACATCGCCTCCATATACCTCAATGATTACCTGGATGAACGCGTGAGGTTCAATGCTGAATTTTGCTTTGATCTTTTTGATGTTAATAAGTTCAAAAGTGAGTGTTTATCACAGATTGAAAAGAGCAAATCTTTTTTTGACAAAGAAAAATGCGGAAAGGAAACCCTGGAAAAGATTGATTCCAGAACGAGATTGTCCACTATGGGGCAAGAGCTGGAAGACCGAAACCTGAAGATGAGCAAAAGGTTGATGAGTGTGAGCTTTTTGCGCAACAACTGCTACCATCTGAAAGTGGATGAGTATCTCCGGATTCTTAACAATCCGAAGGAGGATCTTCAGCTGAGAATAAAATTGGCGGAAGCCCTGGGATGGTTCACTTTGTCCTACAGGAAAAAAGATATCATCTCTTCCTGCCTGGCAATTTCAGGGGATCAAAGCATTGATGCGAGTCTGAAAAATGAACTCTTAAAAACTGCGAACAGATTAAAGGAATACACACGCTAACCTACAATCGAATGAAGAATAAATTTTCTTTTGCCTTATTACTTCTGATTGTTTTCCTTTTGGGGTTAAACGAATTCGCAACGAGCGAAATTATCCCAAAAAAGGGAGCGTTTAAGTCAAGATTTTTGATCGTGATAGACAAGGAAAGTTATGAGGCAGCTAAGGAAGAGGTGCTGGCTTACAAATCTGTACTTGAGGAAGAAGGTCTTGGTGCTACTTTGCTCGTCGGGCAGTGGAGCCATCCGGAATCCCTGAGGGCTGAAATCAAAAAGTCATACAATGAAAAGCCGGTTTTGGAAGGGGCTGTTTTTATTGGAAAAATCCCGGTAGTAAGGATCAGAAATTTCCAGCACGCCACTACAGCCTTCAAAATGGATGAAGTTAACTATCCAATCATAGAATCTTCTGTGACTTCAGACAGATATTATGATGACCTGGATCTTGAATTTGAATTCATCGAACAAGACAAGAAGAATCCGGCTGATTTCTATTTTCGCCTGAAGGAGAGTTCTCCACAGGTTGTTAAAAGTAATTTCTATTCTGCCAGGATGATGCCTCCTTCGGACATGGGTATCGATCCGGGTGTTTTGCTGAAAAGATACCTTAAGAAGGTTGTCGCGGCCCACAAAGAGAAAAATCCTCTGGATCAATTTGTCATTTTCAATGGTCACGGTTACAATTCAGACTGTCTGACAGCCTGGCAGAATGAGCAGTTTGCCATTCGTGAGCAACTTCCTTTGGCATTTAAGAGTTCAAAAGGGAATGGTTTTTACAATTTCCGTCAGGATCCGGTCATGAAGTATAAACTCTACGATAAATTGCAGCAGCCGGGAACCGATCTCTTCATCTTTCACGAGCATGGGGATTTTGACACGCAATACATTAACGGGGATTATCCAGCGCCAAATATGTTGGAGGTCACCAATCCGGAATCCTCACCAGGTTTGGCAGCGGAGAAATTGGGACCAATGAGCACAATGGCCACTTTTTTCAGAAATACCTACAGACGGTACAAAGGGGAAAGAAAAGAAAACTACAAAAAAAGCCTGATCACTGAACATGGACTAACCGAAGATTTCTTTGACAAACAGCGGTTGGATTCAACCCGATTGCAAGACTCAATTTTTGCGGCCGATGTCAACATCGTTTTGAGTGATCTGAAGAAGGTCAAAATGCAGCCAAAGTTCTCCATTTTCGATGCCTGTTACAATGGCTCTTTCCACAAACCAGGCTATATTGCAGGTTATCATGTCTTTGGAGATGGGAATACCATTGTCGCACAGGGGAATACCGTCAATGTGCTTCAGGACAAATGGGCTCTGGAGTTGGTGGGCATGTTGGCAGAAGGGGCAAGGATAGGATTTTGGCAGAAGGAAGTCCAATATCTGGAGTCGCACCTGATCGGAGATCCCACCTACCATTTCAATGCTCCGGATGCCGTGCAACTGAACATTGATTTGGCTACAAAAACCAACGACACCAAATTGTGGGAATCTTATCTCGCCCGAAGCAATCCCAACTTTCAGGCGCTCGCCTTGAAACAACTAGCTAAAAACCCACCCTTAAAATATTCTTCAAAACTGCTTACCATTTACAATAAAAGCGAGTATTACAGTGTCCGGATGGAAGCTATTAAGCGGTTGTTGGACATTGATGATGAAAACAGGGTCAAGGCTATATTGGCGGGATTGAATGATCCTTACGAATTAATCAGGAGATTCGCCGCCAGGTTTGCCGGTTACTCCGGCGATCCTTTATTTATAGCCCCATTGGTTAACACGATTTTGTTTTCAAATGAAAGTCAGCGGGTTCAATATGCGGCGCAGTCATCACTTCAAATGTTCGATATTGCTTCAGTAATCGCGGAGATAGAGCGGCAGGTCACTGCGTCGAACCTTTCCGATAAGGCAAAGGCAAAAGAAGAGCTAACATCCTATTACAAAGAACAACTGAAATATCAGGAAAAATCACTCCGGTCTGTCGTGGATAAAACGGCAAAATTAAGTGACCGGCTGAATGCCATCAGATCATTTAGAAATTACAACAACCACAAGCAGGTCAGTTCTCTTTTGACGGTATTGAACGATTCTACAGATGATAGCAACGTCAGGATTGTGACAGCAGAAGCACTGGGTTGGTTTAACTGGAGCATTCGGAAACCAGAGATTGTCAGTGCACTGAACCGACTTTATACCAATACCTCAACTGTCCCAATGTTGAAAGGTGAGATACTTCAAAGCATCAAGCGATTAAGCGATTGAGAAAAAAATCCCCTTTGAGCAGCGAGTGTCAAAGGGGATTTTTATTGGTAGGGCGTTAAACCTTATGCCTTCTTTTTGGCATCTTTTGGTTTAGCATCCTTGGGTTTCGCTTCGAGTGGTTTTCCGGGTACCGGAACCGTATAAGCCTTCATATCATAAGCGCCCAGTTCCAGTTTTGCTGGCAGCGTGCTGGTAGCTGAATTGAAGATTTCGTCCCATGTAACTTCTTTGCCGGTATAAGCAGATTCGCGTCCCATGATAGCGGTTAAGCAGGAAATAGTCGTCTCAACGGCCTGGTTCAGGGGTTTGCCTGCGCGGATATGGTTGATAAAATCGACATGCTCAAGGGTATACGGATCGATTTGTTTGTGTTCGGCTTTCTCCTTTTCACCATCCGTTTTCCAGATTACGTTTCCTGCAAGGTCCTTGATCTCGTGGTTGCCACCGGCTCCGGCACTGGTCCAGGAACCTTTGGTACCCTGAATGAACTCGGATACATTATTCTTGCAGCCGTCAATCTGACGACACATACTGTGCAACCGGATTCCGCCTTCGTATTCGAAATCGACACTGAACATGTCGTACTGATCGCCGGTAATCCTTCTTTGGCGTGCGCCGAAAGCAACCGCTTTAACTGGTTTTTTACCTGTGAACCAATTGAATACGTCGAGGTTATGAACGTGTTGTTCGACGATATGGTCGCCTGAAAGCCATTTCCAGTTGACCCAGTCGCGGACCATCCACTCCATGTCGGTCCATTTTTCCTCGCGGGATTTGTACCAAAGCATGGATTGGTTCCAATATACGTTACCGGAAACGATCTCGCCGATCACTCCTTTTTGAATCTGTTGGAAAGACTCGACATATTTTCTCTGGTGGTGACGTTGGGTTCCTGTTACGACAACCAGTCCTTGTGATTCGGCTTTCTTGGCAGTTGCCATGACGGAGCGGGCGCCCGGACCATCGACGCAGACCGGTTTTTCCATGAAGACATGTTTTCCTGCCTCAACAGCGGCTTCAAAATGCATTGGACGGAAGGCAGGCGGAGTGGCAATGATCACTAGGTCAATGTCAGAGGCAAGTACTTTTTTATAATTATCAAATCCTGTAAAGCATTTATCATCGGGTACTTCTACTTTGAATTTATCTTTCAGCATCTTACGGCAGCCGTCGATACGATCCATGAAAAGGTCGCCCAGAACAACTATTTGAAGGTTTGGTCCGGCATTCAGGAAATTCGCGGCAGCACCTGTGGCTCTTCCTCCACAACCGATTAAACCGGCTCTCAGCGGTTTGCCATCATTGGCAAAATCTGTGAGTTCAGGGATATATGCATTAGCCAGGCTGGCCAATGGTACCAGGACGGGAGCTTTTTCCCCTCCGCTACAAGATGCGAAGATAGTACCTGCACCTAATGAACCGGCTGCTCCAACGACAGCGGCACTCCTAAAAAAATCTCTTCTGTTAACCGAAATTTTACTCATGATATTGGTCTGTTAATTTGTTGATAGATTACCGTATCAAATATATGATTTGTAAATCATTTCTCCACTTTTTTTCAAGAATCATTGGCTTGCTTTTCAGACTTCTTTCTATTGAAGGCTGTCCGCTTCACAGACGACCCTGAAACCAATTCCTTTGACATCTGAGAACCACCAGATGCTCTTAGGTTGTTGAGGATCTGTCTTCAACCAGTTGGCTGTCTGGGTGAAATCCCTGGCGGCAGAGCGCAGGGCGTCGGCCTCGGAATTGTAGTTTCCGCCTCTGACAACATGCTCTTCTCCGGACGCCGGACCTTTTGGATTGGCGACGGAGTTTCCACCCGATTTATAGGCTTCCGCGCTGTACCAGTCGGAGCAATATTCAGCCACATTTCCTGCCATATTTTTCAGTCCGTAAGGATTGGCTTTAACGAAGGAAGGTTCTTGCGTCTTTCCATTGGAGTTCAAAACATAAACGGTGTAACTGTTGATCTGTGTGGTATCGACACCAAAAAGTTTATTCCTCAGTCCCTTTTTGACAAATCTGTTAGGATCACCCTTGAAGAAATAGGGTGTTTCGCTTCCTCCCCGACAGGCATATTCCCATTCGGCTTCGGTCGGCAGACGGTATTTTTTCCCCGTAATCTTTGAAAGCCACTGGCAGTAGGTTTGAGCTCCATAATGGGTCATGGTGATGGCGGGTCGGTTGCCGCTTCCCCATCCCTGGTCAGGGATTCCAAATGGTGGGGTCGGTCCGCTGATGGCATCCGGGTTACCGGCATTTTTTTCCATGACTACGACAGGGTCCAGCCGGCCCTCGGACATGGTTGATGCATAAAAAGCCCAGTATTCGTCCCAAGTCACCTCTACTTCGCCCATGAAGAACTGCGACAATTTAACCTCGTGGACAGGTCCCTCGTCGGGTTTTCGGAGAGGTTCCTTTGCATCGCTTCCCATCTTAAATGTTCCTCCTTTGACGGGAATCATGTTGAAGGCAATTCCCGTATTTGGGATATGTTCGGTGAATTTCGTGAAAGAAGTGACTTTTGTGGGTTCGGTAAAGATCTCCTTAGATGCAGCCAAGGTGGGTAATCCCTGCATCTTCTGGTGTTTATAATTCGGATTATAGTGACCGACATAAAGGTGACAGTTGATGCACTGCAAATTCAATTTTTCAGCATTATTTTCATAGTAGAGATGTGCTGTTCCGCCTTCGGCTGATAGTCCTTTTGAGAAAAGGGTCTGGTGGCATTTAATGCATGACTCGTTGTACACGATTTTGACCGCATGTTCCAACTCTCTTTTTGATTGCCAGTTGAAGGAGGCGCTATCCTTAAAATAATAACCGTAAAGATCGCTTAATCCCGTTTTTGCTTTCACTGCAAAGTATTTGATTGTCCCTTTCGGGGGAAGGTGACATTCGACACAGTGTATTTTAACGCCGCTCTTGTTATAAAAGTGAGTCGACTTTTTCCATGCATCTTCGGCATGCGGATGGATGTGACATGAGGCACAATAAGTGTCTGAGCTAGTGTAAGAAAGTGCCTTTTCTCCTCCCCAAAACATCAACAGGCCTATTATCAAGCCAATTAAAAAAATCGCGAGTGTTAATTTCTTCTTCCCTTTTTTATTCATCTCAAATTTAAAATGATTACATTTTTTAGTTCATTTTCAGGCAATAACATCCAAAACTAAGAATTAAAAATGAGAAAATATGAAAATGAGAAAATATGAAAATGAGAATTAGGAGGGTTAGGATTTGTAGGCGATAAGGGTTAGCTGCGGTGGAAGCTGGAATCCATTGGTCCTGATTTTTTCCTTGAGTTCCCAACCCCTGGATTCATAATTGTTTTTCATCAGCAAATCGCTGGTGGAGGCGATCAGTTCATCTATCTTATGGGAAAACTGCCAGATTTTCTCTTTTGAATTGAGCATCGGAGGCTCGTCGATAGTGAGGATAGATTTCTCAACCTCCACGCGGGCTTCGAGAACCATCTCATAAATCTCATTTTTAGTATACGAAGACCGGTGATAAATCCCTTTAGCGCTATCGATGTCGGCTTTCAAGGTATGATAAAGATGATAGGATTCCTGGGCAGGATTAAGATCGTCGCAGATGGTCTCATTGATCAGAAGCCGTCCCCCGGATACCAGGACTCTCATCATCGCCTGAATGGATTTCACGGGTAACTCAAAATGGTGCAGCGCATTGGAAACAGTCACAAAATCAAAATAGCTTTCCTCGAAAGGGAGTTTGCGAACATTGCCGAGCACCAGATCGACTTTATAGGGGAAGAGTTTATTCTTTGCAACGGCAAGTCTCTCCTTATTTGGTTCCAATCCGGTGGCAGAATCGAAGGAAGCTACTGAGTCAAGCACAAACCGTAGAAATTCTCCTTCGCCAGTTGCGACATCCAACAGATGGCCTACGCAGGCATTCTCGAGATAAGTCCGGAGTTCGCTGAGCTGGTACATTTGAAGGTTAAAGGATAAAGGTTAAAGGATAAAGGTTAAAGGGTAAAGGATAAAGGGGAAAGGTTAAAGTGATGGGTGGGGAGGCTATTTGATGTCGAGGGTGGTCGTACCAATATTGTTGCCATCGGCAAAAATATCGATGGTGTATTTTCCGGCGATAAGCGGAGACTGTCCCGTATTATCCCAGTAGATACTAACCGGCAGATCCATGCCTTCATATTCCACTTCCCTGGTGGCGGAAAAAGGAATTTTAAGTCCTTCGAATTTGAAAAGATCGTTGTCGGATTTTGTCAACAGCAGCTGATCAGGACGCTGAATCCTCACATAGATATTCTTAGCCCCTCTTTTGGCTGTCAGATTCTTAGCGAGTGTGAAATCAATTTTGATGCTCTCCACCTTTGAAGCTTTGGTTTGTTCCTTGCCTCTTTTATTAATCCCGGATGCCTTCAGGTTGGAGGCTTCCAGTGTTGCCGCTATCGTAACTGTCTGCTCCAGCTTTTTCTTCTCCTGCTCAAGGTTCTGGTTCTGTGTTTTCACCTCGGTTACTTCTTGTTTGACGTTGCTGTTTTCCGCCATCAGACGTTGATTTTTCTGATTAAGGCTGTCTATCTGAATGACATAATCACGCATGATTTTTCTCAGCGTAGTCATCTCATCGCGGTATTTGGATATCTGACGAAAACTGGTACTCTTGACCTGTTCAATTTCAGTAAGTAATTCTTTTACCTTATTCTGGGCACCTTCGAACTGGATGTTTAGATTGGTGTTTTTACGTTTCAGGGAGTCGTAGCCCAACACCATGTTGTTCAACTCGGATTCAATAGCCGCTTTTTCCTGCTTCATTTGAGCCGTTACCTGAGCATGCTCATTGCGCTGAATAAAAAGCAAGACTACAACTACTATCAATAATACGGTCAGAATGATAACCAGCGCATTTTTCCGTGGATCGGCTGGATTTTGAGGGCGTTCCTGAGTAAGCATAGCGGGGTACGTATTGTTGAATTGATACACAAAATTAAGAATATTTTGACCCTATCAAAAGATTAATGGAGGGAACTGCAATGAAACACGGGGCTTGGGAAGAACGTAAAAATAGGAAAAGTAAATTCTTATGAACCTAAAAGATATACGAACCAATTATTCAAAAGAAAAACTGAGTGAGAAATCGCTGAGAGATCCTTTTCCGCTATTTGAAAAGTGGATGGCAGAGGCAATCGAAGGCAAGCTCAATGAGCCAACTGCCATGATGTTAAGCACTGTTTCGGAGGATCACAAACCTTCCTCGCGTGTGGTACTGTTAAAACTATTCTCGAAGGAAGGTTTTCATTTTTTCACCAATTACAACAGCAGGAAAGGAAACGAAATCAAGGTCAACAGCCACGTCGCTCTTCTGTTTTTCTGGCCGGAACTGGAGCGGGAGGTGCGGATTGAAGGGACTGCTGCCTTTTCGACCGACGATATTTCTGATCAGTATTTCAGTGAGCGGCCTTATGAAAGCCAGATCAGCGCCATCGTCTCTCCTCAAAGCAAGATGGTAAACAGTCGTGAAGAACTGGAGGAAATCTGGGGAGAGCGCCTGGCAATGGCTGAAGGCAAAAGACTAAAACGACCCGACGACTGGGGCGGATACCGCGTCATACCTGAACGGATTGAATTCTGGCAGGGTCGGCCCAATCGTTTGCATGACAGGGTACTATTCGTTAAGGAGAATGACAGGTGGGTGGTCTCGAGATTGGCGCCGTAATCAGTTTACCCTTTCCTGGTATTGCGGTATGGCCTTAGTTCCTTGCTCTTTTTGTTAAAGGAGAACGGACTCCTTTTCACCCGTGGTTTCTTCTCGTGGAATGCTCCTTTAAAACCGGTTTCATCCAACTTTTTCTGCCGATCCAGCTCGCGAGCAATCTCCTGCATTTCACTTCTGCTCGATTCAACCAGCTCTACCTCCTCTGGGACAGGCAGTTCGTTAATTTCCATCCTGATAAGCTCCTCAATATTCTTAAGGTGGAATTCTTCGTCCGGTTTCAGAAATGAAATGGCTACTCCATGGTTATTGGCCCTCGCCGTACGACCGATCCGGTGAACATAATCTTCGTAATGTGTTGGGATATCAAAATTGATAACATGGCTGATCATCGACACATCAATACCCCTGGCAGACACATCTGTAGATATCAGTACCCTGACGTTGCCTTCCTTAAAAGCCTGTATGGCATTGATACGCGAATTTTGAGCCTTATTTGAATGCAGTACCCTGACTTCACCTTCCACTTTTCTGTCCAATACCTTGAAAACCAACTCCGCATTCTCTTTGGTGGCGCAAAATATGATGACCCTAACGTACTCTTCCTTATTGGTTAACAGGTAGTTGATAAGATTTAACTTACTCCTGAAATTGGGCAACTGGTAGAAATATTGTTCCACTTTATCCACGGTAGTTGCGGAAGGAGCCACTTCGATCCTGGTAGGGAACGCCAGAAATTCATTGCTCACCTCTTCGATCTTTTCGGAGAATGTGGCAGAAAAGAGCAGATTTTGACGCTTCGGTGGAATCACTTCGAATAGTTGGTTCAGTTGCGGCATAAATCCCATATCCATCATTCTGTCAGCCTCATCAATGACCAGAACCTTGATTTTCTTAAACCTGATCGCGCCAATTTTATAGAGATCCTGAAGCCGTCCCGGCGTTGCCACAACAATATCGACGCCCGGTTCAACCAGTTCGGCATGTTTAGTCCAGCCAATACCACCGAAGACAGCGGCAGACCGTATATTCGTATATTGGGTTAACTCTTCAATGTCTTCGCCAACCTGAATGGCGAGTTCGCGTGTTGGAACCAGGATCAGGGCACGGGGATCGACGCCTTCGGCCTTAACCAGTCTCATCAGAATAGGAATCAGGTAGGCAGCGGTCTTGCCTGTTCCCGTCTGGGCGATACCCAGAACATCCAGGCCTGATTTGACAGCCGGGATGGCCAGTTCCTGAATTGGTGTCGGTTCCACAAATCCAATTTCATCCAATGCTTTTAAAATGGACTTACCGATACCGAATTTTCCAAAAGTTGTACTCATTTATGCTATTTATTCTGCAAAGTAACGAATTTTCAGATCATTCTGAACATTTTACCTGGAAGGCTCTTGACAATTCCCGCAAATTCGAGTGAGAGCAGAACTGGAGAAACCCGGCTGACGGGCATTTCTGAGAGCAAGCTGAGTTGGTCGATTGCCGATTCACCATCTTTCCGAAGGAGGTCGACGATGATTTGCTCATCTGGAGTCAGATCTGCGAAGAGTCGCGGTTGACGGCAATCCGGGTTACCGGTAACCGGCTGCCAGTCCATGCAATATTCGAGGTCGCCAATATTCTCGATAAGCCCGGCTCTATTGGATTTTATAAGGTAGTGCGTGCCCTCAGAATAGGTCTCTCCTACCCTGCCTGGGAAGGCAAAAAGGTCCCGATTGTAGGAAACGGCGAGTTCGGCTGTGAGGAGCGCTCCCCCCTTTTTGGCGCTTTCTACGACAATTACTGCGTCTGCCAGTCCGGCGATGATCCGGTTTCGGCGCAGAAAATTCTTTCGGTCAAGTACAGAATGGCTCAGAAAATCGGATACCATTCCCCCCTCGTTGTCGCACATCTCGCGGGCAATATTCCTGTGAAGTTTTGGATATATCGTATCTAACCCATGGGCCAAAACGCAAACCGTTGGGATGTTATGGTGCAGTGCGGCGAGATGTGCCTGGATGTCTATGCCATAGGCTAATCCGCTGACAATCTGCAGATCGTATCCCCTTCCGGCGAGGTCACTGATGAGTTTATCTACCAGTTCCCGGCCATATTCAGTGGCATTGCGGGTTCCCACGATGCTGATCACTTTTGATGGGTTCAAATTTGCATTCCCCTTCGAAAACAGGAGCATTGGTGCATCGACGCAGTTCCTGAGCCGTTGCGGATAGCTCTCGTCGAGGTAGAAATGAGTCCCTATCCCATTTTTGGAGATGAAGGTCATCTCGCGTTCGGCCCTTGACAGGACCATAGATTGCTGGATGTTTTTTGCCAGGACGGTACCTATTCCGGGGATCGTCCGAAGGATCTTTTCTTGTTCTCTGAAGACCTGCACTGCGTTTCCGCAGGTGGTAATTAAGGATTTTGCCGTAATGCTCCCGATGCCAGGAACCAATGATAGTGCTATTTTATAAAGCAGCTCATTTGCATTTTCGATGTCTGTCATATATACAATTTACACCAAATCTGTGTAAAAAGGGAATTTTCGTGACAGTTTTTCAGTAAATGCGAGGTGCTCTATGATAAAAGTACCTCAGCAGGAATATTCAACTCCTGATGAAATATCTTTACCAGTTCCAGGGTTAATGGTTTCTTTTTATTTAACAAAGACGAAACATATCCTTTGCTCCCAACCTTACCGACAAGATCTTTGTTCTTTAATCCAAGTTCATTCATTTTGACTCTTATGGCATCAATGGGATCTGGTAATGGTATTGGATAATTGGCATCTTCATATTGCTTAATTAACAACAATGCAATTTGTAATTTTTCACCTTGTGGTGTATCCGCCTTCACTTTCTTATCAAAAAGCATATCTACCCAATCGAGAAATTCCTCGTACTGCTGCTTTGTTTTGATAATTTTTAGTTCCATTACTCTTCCTTTTTATATTGTATTGATGCCACTGTTATTTTTTCATATTCTCCATGAGTTCCAAACCATTTTATTTGTATTGCCTTGAACTCGAAAACGATCCTCACAACTAGTCTGTACTTGTTCCCCATAATATTAAACACAACCCGATCATCACTAACTAAACTTGAATTCCCGTAAGTATTTTTCAGTTCATTAAAATTTTTATAATCAGCAAGAATTAGCTCATGATACCATTCAAAAAGGGCTGTGGCTACCAAAGGATACCTTTTGGCATAATCTAACAGGGTTCTTCTTGTAATAATATTAAACACTTCACAAAGATAATAAGTTTACTAATAGAAAACTTTAGTTTTAAAACATTTTGAAGCAATATTGATTCTTCTGCAGCATATAATGGGTTCTCACGATGCTCCCGATGCCAGGAACCAATAATAGCGCTATTTTA
>JBAXKJ010000061.1:0-14269 GCA_037137375.1 Prolixibacteraceae bacterium | reverse complement strand
TGGAGGAATGATCTCCTTCATCGTTAAAACAGTAATTAGTTCAAGTACAAAAATAACAATTATTTGACCACTAATTTCAATCATTGTAACAAATCAAACCTCAGAATCCTGTTACAAATTCGATCTATTTTTCCACTTAACCGCTAGACTGCAACTTCTGGAGTATCCATTTTGGTCAATTTAACCTTCGCATCCAGGCAGTATTCCATCAGTAAATTATTTCCGAATTTTTGAAATTGTTCGCTGAATTAAATTGTGTATATGCACATATAATGCATGTGTTTAACATTTTGATTTTACTGATTTTAATATATTGTCCATTTTTGCAGAATAAACATTAAGGAAATACTAACAGGGCATTTGCAGAAATGCAGATGTTGTTAGAGTTACCAACCGACCCGTGAGTTTTGAGCAGACTCTGTGGGCACGGTGGTCTGTGTAACGCACGACTGATTGCTCGTCAGCCAGGGCGGATAAGCGAATGTGAGTGGGAAGCACTAAAGAACAGAGAATGCTCCAAAAGTGTCTTTCCATAAGCAACAAGTTTAATTTCTAAAACTTTTGACTTATGGATTTTTTTATTGAACGATCTCCCATTTTTTTTAACCCTGTCTTCTGGAAAAGTTTCTTTTTTCCAATCCTCCCCAGGTTCCAAGGTGAAAACCGCTTTTCTACTATCAATCTAAATCAATTTAACAAAAGCCATTATGGAAAAATCTAATATGCTACAGACACAAACTGAAATATTATCAACACTACATGCCGTTGAAATCATTGATAAATGCTACGCCACAGATGAATTGTCAGAACCTCGCAAAATGGTGGAAGTTAAAAATAGCGACCAAGTTGAAGCAGCAAAAATATTCATTGCGAACCATTTTGGAGTGACACCATTGCAGGCACTGTTTCTTACTGTAATTTTCATCTTAACAAATGATACAGATGACCAATTTTCTGCAGTTTACGAGGCAAGTTTAAGACAAATCTCAAGAAAGTTGAACATGAAAACTTCCGAACTTTTCAAGTACTTAGGTGATTTTGATGACATGATAGGAAGAGGCATTCTTACTACCGATGACGAGATTAACAAAACCCGTCAATGTCTGAAAATTACTTCTGAGGTTTCGGAAGCTATCATGCTGAATACACCGTTTGTTGAGTCAGGGAACAGAGAATCCGGCAATCGATTAAGCGAATATCTCAAAAATCAAAAAGAACAAATAATCAAGTGTTCAAGAGGTATATTTTCTGCAAACGCGCTTGTCAAATATGTTGAAGATAAATACAATACGTTAGCTGAGCAGTTTCCTCTCGTAAAATACATAAACGACCTTCCTGTCTCCACCAAAGAAAAGCTCCTTTTTTTTGAAGTCTGCGGAAGTACAACTTTTAACAGAGGCAAAATCAAGGTGATTGATTTCGTGGATATAATGTGTAAGGATTCAAGGGAGAAAAAATTCTTTTTACAGAATTTGTCAACAGGAGAAAGTTTGTTGATAAAGGAGGATCTGCTGGATATTGAATCAGCGGAGTTCCTTAACGAGCTTGAGGTTTCTTTGACTGAAAAGGCTTTGGAAATGTACCTGGGTGAAGAAGTCGAGCTGTATTCGAAAAAGATAAAGGATAGTGGCATAACTGCTGCTGAAGATATTATCCCCAAAGAGCTCTATTTCTCCAGAGAATGTCAGGAACAACTTTCAGAATTTGAATCATTGCTTAAACCGGAAAACTTTCCAATGCTGCAAGAACGCTTAAAGGGAAAAGGAATGCCAGTCGGCTTAACTGCCATACTTTATGGAGGTCCGGGAACAGGCAAGACTGAGAGCGTCATGCAAATCGCAAGAAAGTCCAGGCGGAAAATAGTCCGGGTTGATATTGCCTCAGTAAAAAGCATGTGGATGGGTGAAAGCGAGAAGTTGATCAAAAAGATTTTTGTCAATTACAATGCCCTGGTAAAAAGAGAAAAAATCTGTCCGATCCTCCTCTTCAATGAGGCAGATGCCATTCTCCTTAAAAGAAAAACAGGTGACCTGAGGGGAGCTGAAAATGCACTGAACGCAATGCAGAACATCATTCTCGAAGAAATGGAGAATTTTCCGGGGATCCTGGTAGCAACGACCAATCTTATTGGAAATTTGGATGCAGCATTCGAAAGACGTTTTTTGTTCAAAATCAAAATGGATAATCCCACGCCACAAGTGAAGCAAAAGATATGGGCCGATCGGTTACCTTATTTTACTGAATCAGATTTTAAAGAAATCGCCACCAACTATGATTTTTCAGGAGGTGAGATTGACAACATTGTGCGTAAACTTTCCATGAGTGAAATTATAGAAGGCACTGTTCCTACTCTGGAAAAACTTGAAAGGCTCTGTTTTCAGGAAAAGTTTCACCGCAATAATAGGCATCCAATTGGGTATAAGCAATCCGAATGAACCTTCGTGAATATGTGCGCATATAATGCGCATACATTTATAAATAATTTGGTGGTTAAGATTTTAACAATTAAGTTTGCATCAACATTAAGAAACAACAACAAGGTATCAGCAGAAATGCAAGTACCGGTTAAGTTACCAACCGATCCAGGAGTTTTGAGCGAACTCGTTGGGCGCGGTGGTCTGCGTAACGCAGGACTGATTGCTCGTCAGCCATGCGGATAAGCGAATGTGAGTGGAAAGCACTAAAGATCTGAGAATGCTCCCAAAGTGTCTTTCCATAAGCAACAAGTTTAACTTCTAAAACTTTTGACTTATGGATTTTTTATTTGACCAACAACCATTAAACGCCCCCCAAAAAAACACTGCTATGACAAATACAATCGACCAGCTTTATGCAGCCCTACGACTTTTCCAGGATCAGAATATTGCGATTCCACAAGAGATGATTGACCAGATAGAGCAAAGGGAAAAGTCTGTTTTAGACAACGAAATTCTTCCTGATCTCCAGGTCACCCTTGAGAAAACTCTTGGCAGACTCACAAAACCCCTGCTTTTGCTGGTTGATTATGTGCCTGGAGATGGTTTGGTAGTCAAGATCGCAACCAGGCGCAAATTTTCGGATACCAGGGAAAGTACAATTTGTTCTGATGGAGAGGATGTTGAAAGGAAAAATTTCAAGATGTTTACTCCGCAAACCAAGTCACACTGGACCGGATTATTGGTCACTTTTTCTGATGGGAAGCAAATCTCCAACAGATTTGCCTGCGATACATTGGCAGACTGCATTCAAAAGATTGGTGTCAGCAAAGTGTTGCCCCTGGACTTAAAATATTCAAATGTCCCGCTGGTATCAGACAAGAAGGACAGGTTTTATCAGCAAACTAAGTTAAGCTCTGGCCATTATATCTTCACGCATGGTGCAACAGAACTTAAAAAGAAAATTCTTACCACCATCTCAGACAAATTGAACCTAGGTTTAAAAATCGAGATTCTCGATTAAGCAGATCCCAAATCAGCTTTGTAAAACCGCAAACCATTAACAAATGCAATTTTAAACGGATGATGGAAAAGAAACAGAAACCAACCAAAGACCAGGTAATTGAAGTGTTGAATATCAAGACCAGACTCGACAGCATCAATCTGAACAGAGAATTTGAAATGATCAATGTGCTAAAAAATCAGCAGTCACAAATCATGGATTCGTATGACTGGTCAGACCAGGAATTAGAAGTAAATGGCAAATTCGGACTGACTGATTGTTTCGGAGAAGTCCTGATACCTGCAGAATATGAGGAAACATGGTTCCGGGCCAACTATTTTGTTACCCGCGAAAAGCCAATTGCCTGCAGGAAAGGGGAAAAATGGGGAATGGTTTTGCCGGATGGAAAAGGAACCATCGTTACCGAATTCCGCTATGACAACCTATTCCTTGGAGAATATTATTCATTCTGGAACTTTATCATTGTGGTCGAGGATGAAAAGTATGGGTTCATAGATATCAAGGGAAATTCCCTGTCTGGTATTGAGTTGGATGAAATTTATCAGCCTGGGAACAGATTAGGGCAGGTTCGCAAAGGGGACAAGTACGGATTCATTTACTACAATGGCGATTACTTTGAGCCGATATATGAAGAAATCAGATTTTCTATGGATGATAGACGTTGTCAGGTAAAGCTAAACGGGCAGTGGGGATTCCTGGACCGGAATAAAAACTTCATCACAGCCAATGAGCTGGTTGGTGAAGAGGAAATAGTGTTTTATGGTCGGAATGACTAACCTAACATTTTATATTTAAAGCGGATACATATCAAATAACGAAAACTAATTAAAAAAACAAATGGAAATCAGGAAAGATTTTTTAGGACTTAATGTCTCACTATATGATGAACTCACCGAAGAACGCAAAGATACCCCAGAATTAATGAAGTGCATGGAAGATGCGGTTGAAGCTTTGATTAGCCAGGAAAAGGGTACAGATGGAACCTACAAACCTGTTTGCCTGCTTGGGAAAATACAGTCAGGCAAGACGCGTGCATTTTTAGGTATTATTGCTCTTGCCTTCGATAAAGGAATTAACATGATTGTGATCCTGACCAAAAACTCAACCCTCTTGGGAGAGCAGACAACAAAACGTACCACGGCATTGTTCCACTCGATTTCCTCAGGAAGAGATGTGATCGTAAATTACATCAGCAGCATTGATGAATCCGAAAGACTTAGCAAGGCACAAATTGGTCAAAAACGGATTGTCGTTGGGATTAAGCACAACAAAAATGTCAAAAAGGTATACGACTACATCGTTAAAAATAGTCCGGAACTGGCACAACAAAGAATTTTGATCATTGATGATGAGGCCGATATCAGCTCAATTGGATATCGGGTCGTTCGGGAAAATATTCCCTTTACCTCCTTGCCGGAAGCGAGACAGAAACAAATCGAACAGGAGGTATTGCAGAAGGGAGGCGATTTACCGCAGTTTATCCAGACGGAGAATGTTGAATTGCTGAAAGTTGCCCTTCAAATCAATTCTTTGCGACAGGCATTGCCGGAACATTATTTTTTACAGGTTACAGCCACACCAGCTTCCATTTTTTTACAACCGGAGAAAATTTTATTGGATAATTATAATGATGATTATTCTATTGAAGAGGTGGAACAATCTCCATTATTATCTGATAAAACCATTCTGCTTCCAATCCATGAGAAGTACGTTGGCGGTGAGTTTTTCTTCGGCCAATTTAATGACCCGGAAAGTATGGCCCAATTTTGCTACCGCGAGGTCGGAAAAGAAGAAGTTGAATTGATGGACATCAAGCGTAGGGACAGGAGGCATGTCAACAATATTTTTAAAAGCGGGAACTTCCCACGTTTGACAGAATTTGTAGACAACCTGCTGCTGGTTGCTGCTGTCAATGTGGCTTGTATAATCAAATGCTATAAATACGAATCAGATTTTAACGCCAATCCGGTATCGATACTCAGTGCCATTAAGAACAAGCTGGGTGGTTTTACTGCGATGATCCACACCTCGACCCAGCAAGACAACCACAGGTACCAGGAGGAACTGGTCACCTCTTATCTTAACTCCTGTCTGGCAGCCGTTAATTGGAACAGCAATAATCAGAGGGATCAATTGATGTTGAAATTGAAGGGGTACTTCGAGACTACTATTCTGGAATCGTACAAGATCCTGGATAAAGATTCATGCTCAGATCACATGAAGGTTTTGGACCAGGTCGACTTCGATATGATCTTTGATTGTTACCAGGAGATTTTATTGGCAGGTTCGGTTAATACTTATGTAATTAATTCCAATGAACGGATTAGTGCAAGAATAGACAACGAATCCGGCGAACTGAAGCGGGATGTATTGGCAACCATTTACATTGGAGGTCAGTCGTTAGACCGGGGGATTACACTTCAGCGCATGGTGGGTTTCTTTTATGGAAGGGATCCGCAGACTGCACAACTGGACACCACCTTGCAGCATGCCCGGTTGTATGGATCCCGGCTACCTGAAGATTTAATATTTACACGTCTGTATTGTTCTGATCGGGTCTTTTACCGGCTGTGTGAGATCACAGAAATCGATGCTATTTTAAGACAATCCATTGCTAACAACAATGGGAATAACCGGTTTGCAGCCATCGAAGTGGGTGCCGGAGGAACCGTGAGGCCGACCAATCCTAGCCGGATCATGGTATCCGATTGCATTACCCTGAAGTCGCACAAAAGGTTCCTTCCTGTAGGTTTTAACACCCGGAAAGGGGATGCTTGTGAGAAACAGATGAAGGTACTGGATGAATTAATCAGGGAAAACAACAAACATGCAATCCCGGGAATGCAAGGGGAACATTACTTTATTACCTGGGATATCTTTTTGAAGATCTTCAAAACATTTATGGATGGGATGGTTCCTACCGAAAAATGGGATGATGAACCAATCGTCCATCACTGGGATTCCGCACAGCTAACGGCATTTTATACGATCATCCGCAAGTCCTATTTTCGGAACGACGACAGGATCATCTTATCAGTAAAACGGGGAAGGAGCATCAACAGGTTAAGAATGGATGGTCGGGAGATGGATGCACCGGATACGGCAAAAACGGATGTTGCAGAAATGAAAAGGATCATGCTGGAGCACAACGTACCCGGATTGTTCCTTTTTGAACAGGAAGGGAAGGAGGATATTGCTTACGATGGCAAAAATTATGGCTGGAACAACCAGCGTTTTTACTGGCCCTTGTTGATGCTGCCACAGTTGAACAGAAACATTTTGATCAGCCTCGATTCGTTGGAGAAGAATATTGTATTATCTTGATAAACGAGTGTAATTATTTTAACCTATTAAAACCCAATCCTATGATTTATTTAATTTCCTGTATGGCTTGCTCGGCCCAATTACCCCAAAATTTTAACTGGTATGTTTGTGACAAGTGCAACTTCCGGTTATGTCCGGCATGTTTGATGAAACACAGCGGTCCCTATTCTCGATCCGGCGGCATGAAATGCAGTCAATGCGCCTGGGGCCATATGCAACGCAAATAATGAGTTTTACCAGAAATTTTAATCGTTTACCTAAATTCTTGATACTATGGAAATGCAAATATTGATCCCCGGAATCGTCCTTGGAATTGTTATTGGTGGAATCATAGGCTGGTTGATGGCCAAAGCAAAAACTACCTCCTTGATACAGTCTGAAAGAGATATTGCTCAAGCAAACCTGAATGGACTTGAGAAAGAATTGGTCGCTTACAGGGCCACAACTTCGGCACAATTACAAACATCGAATGATAATTTGTCTGAAAAGCTTAAAGAAATCAATGCTTTAAAGGAGGTTGTCAAAGAATTGACGCTGGAGAGGAATCAGATCAGTGATCAATTATCCATGGTAGCTGCCAATTTAGCCGCTGCCAGTCAAACCATCCTTGAAAAGAATCAGGACAATAAAATATTGACGGATAGGCTTAACAACACACTTGATCAGCTTAACGCCTGTAATCAAAAACTGGCCACTTCAGAAGCCAACCATCAGGCATTGAACGAAAAGTTTGAAACGCAAAAATCGGAGATGTTGGAGTTGGGCAAGAAGTTCAATACCGAGTTCGAGAACATCGCGAACAAAATACTGGAGACCAAAACCCAGAGATTCACCGAACTCAATAAGACCAATATGAAGGACCTGTTGGAGCCATTGGGCAAAAATATTGATGAGTTTAAAAAGACGGTCAACGAAACCTATGACAAGGAATCAAAAGAACGGTTTTCATTGGGTGAAAAGGTGAAGGAGTTGGCCAATCTGAACCAGGTAATCAGCGAAGAAGCCCGAAACCTTACCAATGCCTTGAAAAGCGAATCAAAAACCCAGGGTCGGTGGGGTGAAATGATCCTTGAAAATATCCTTGAAATGTCGGGGCTCAGAAAAGATGAAGAGTACTTTATGGAGTATCAGTTGAAAGATGCGGAAGGTAATCCTTTAAAGTCCGATTCGGAAAATAAGAAGATGCGACCGGATGCAGTGATCAAATATCCGGACAACAGGAGTGTGATCATCGACTCGAAAGTTTCATTGAATGCCTTTACCAGATACCTGGAAGCAGAAGATGAGGAAGTAAGAAAGGAGGCTTTGGCGGCTCATGTGGCAGCCGTCAAAAATCACATCATTGGATTAAGTTCAAGGGGTTATGATGATTATGACAAAGCCCTCGATTTTGTCATGATGTTTATCCCGAGCGAACCGGCATTTATGGCTGCCTTGCAAGGTGATCCGAATCTGTGGAACTTTGCCTACGACAAACGGATCCTCTTTATTAATCCGACCAACCTGATCACCTCGCTGAAGCTGATTGTCGATTTGTGGAAAAGGGAATACCAAAACCGGAATGCACAGGAGATTGCCGAGCGGGGAGCCAAACTGTATGACAAGTTTGTAGGGTTCGTCGAAAAATTGGAAGATGTTGGGAAATTCATCGACAAGGCACAGGATGCCTATTCCGATTCTTACAAGCTTTTGAGCACCGGTAACGACAATCTAGTCTTGCAGGCCACAAAGTTGAAAAACCTGGGATTGAAAACCAAAAAGGAGTTGGCGAAAGAGAAAGTCAGTCTTGCCTTGGGGAATGAATTAATAGATTCGACTGCCAGGCTTGAGTTGGAGGAAGAAAGGTGAAATTAGTAAATGTACACCCCTGCAGATCAATTTTCTAAGAAGAAATTTTCAAACTATTATTAAAAACATAACTTAAAAACTTAAAAACATGACAAAAGATCAATTTGGTGAATTCATTGTAAAGTACGAACTGTACCACGCAGACGGTATGATAGAAATTACCTTTAAGAACGGATCTTCCCACAAGGGAGTTTGGGTGCAATCCTTTCCTCCGCTCGATGAATCGGTAGACGGAGCATTTCCTGGAAAACCTGAACGCGAAGTCTTCTTTTTGTTCGATAAAGATGATTATATCATTGTGCCCGTGGAGGAAATCGACCAGGTCAAATGCTTGCAACAAGATTACCTGAAGGGCCTTCCATATCAATTGGCGCAGGATAATTGATAGCAAGAAAAATGTAACTTTAGCAGACCGAAAAGAAAGACTGCAAAATCATTAAACCTAAAAATATGTCAATCAACAGCAGCGCCCTGGTACGATTTCAGAAATACGACGAATGCCTGAGCTTTTTTCAGCGGGAATATACCAAAGAAGATATCCTGAATGAACTCCGGAAGATGGAGTCTCTGGAAAGGAAAACAAGCAGGAATGGACAATCAAGGTTGGGCATAGAGATCAATGACCGGCAGTTTTACAAGGACTTGAAAACCATCGAGGAGGTATGGGACATAAAGATTGATCGCATCAAGTCGTCCAAAGGGAAAAAGATCTATCGGTATAGACGTGACAATTTTTCAATCTTCGCCAATCTTCCGGTAAAAAACAACCTGCTCAAACTTCGTGACACCTTATTTATACTCCAACAGTTTAAAGGCTTACCGCAATTTAGTTTTCTGAAGGAATTTTTTGATCAATACGATGAAGACAGGAGTAATACAGAACAAAAAATAATTGTGCAATTTGATGAGAATCCGGATTTGGTAGGTTTGGAATATTTTCCCAAACTATTAAATGCGATCCAGCTTAAACGGGTTCTAAGAATAACTCATAATGCATCTTATAAAGACGTGAGAACCATCGTTCTAAGTCCTTATTTTCTGAAAGAATACAACAACAGGTGGTTCCTTCTCTGTTCTGATATACGGTACAAGAATATTTCCAGCATAGCTCTCGACAGGATTGAGCAATTGGAATACGCTGAGGAGGAAGAATATGTAGAAACTGAAGTGGTTTTTGTCAATGACTATTTTGAAGATGTTATTGGTGTAACGGTCTATAATAAAGAAGTACCAATCAATGTAGTGCTCAAATTCAGCGAAGAACGATTTCCCTACGTTGCTTCCAAACCGTTGCACGGATCACAAAAAATTGAAGAAGAAAACCGGATCGTAAAAATAAAGGTCATTCTAAACAACGAACTGGTGTCCTTAATTCTGTCCTATGGCAATGATGTCGAGGTGCTGGAACCGGAGAGTTTAAGAAAGGAGATTAAAGAAAAAATAATGAATATGCATGCGAAATATGGAAACTAGTGAAAATGCAAATAAGAATATCATAGATTTATTGGGAATTTCTGTCGGAGGGCCATTTTCTGAAATAAAAAGATTAACAAAATATTTGGAAGATTATTTTGAAGCAGATAATTCTCCCGTTTCTATTGATATAATTATTAAAAGCAATAGGCTAGATCATTCACTCAGAGCAGCTCTGGACAGAATTTATATTGCTGCAAATGATGGTATAACTGCAATTGTGCTTTTTTCTTTGGTCAATAATTCAAAGTTCAATCGATATACAAGTACTACAAATCCTGATAAAGTTAGGTATGTTTTAATGGATGTTATTCATCATAAATTATATAGGTTCATTGAAAGCATTGAGTTTTCTGCGGAATCGATGATCGCATTTTTTGAAAACAGTGATTCACCATTGGCAATTAACACTTTAATAATGGAAAGTAATAACCAATATACAATTAAAAATACTTTGGGTGAAATCTGTGAGAATTGTGTAAAGGTAACAAGCGAGTTAGATACCTTTTACAATATTATCCGTGAACCATTATTTCTAATAAAATGCGAAAACTCGTTTAACTCTCTAGTGGCAGATTTTTTAACTAATCTTAGTCACTAGCTCTTTAATTCATTTAATATCTGGGGAATACAATTGAATTTTCAGAAATTTTTATCATTTTACACTTTTTCGTAGAGTAGACAAAAATTTTGGGGATTGAAAGGTATTTAATTATTTTTATTATTTGTGGTAATGAAATTGTTATTGAACTAAGATGAATACTTGATATATATAAAATCTATAAATATGGTTGAATCAAATGAAAATCAGAGAATTAGAATAATATGGATAGATGATGATCCCGGTGAAAAAATTGATGATGCATTTTATTATGCAGGGATTGATCCATCAATTTTTACCACTGCTGAGGAAGCCTTAAGTGAATACAAAACGCATAAAGGAACTTATCAGGCCGTAATCCTAGACTTACGCGGAGACGACGGTACGACCCTTGAATTTTCAAAGGCAGTGAAAGAATTTGAAAAATACTTAAAGGAAGATCTCATTCCATTATATGTTTTAACAAGTTATCTTCAAGATCATGAGACATTTAAAGAGGCTAGAGGAGTTATTTCAGCTTTTGGAATAAAAGAAGATAATATCTATCATAAAGGTTCTCAGGTACCTATTTTAATTAGCGATATTAAAAAGGATGTTTTAGAACGCGACCAGTTCAAAATTTATAAAAAATATGAATCGGCATTTGAAGCGTTTGAAAATGATATTCTGGATAAGAATAATCAAGGGACTCTTTATAGGATGGTAGGAAGTATTTCAGGGGAAAATAATGACTATTGTGGTTTATTTAATGAGATGCGGCAAATTTTTGAGATGATTTTTTATCGTTTTATCGCTTTAGAATTATTACCCCCTGGGTATTTATATGGATTAGGTGAAAATGGTCGACCCTCCTTCTCAAATGATCCAAGAGAAACCAGATTAAATGTAATGAAATATTTAAGTGGGGATTTTGCAGAAGTTGGTATTGTTGGAATTAAAGATACTACAACCATTCAGATCGAGAATGGACGTGTTATTTCTCTACATTTGAGAACAGTTCTTGATAAACTTTTCAATGATTGTAATAGTAATTCTCATTATAACCCAAATAAAAATTGGGCTAGTACCCCATTGTTTCAGAAAGAGGCACCTCATTTTTTTGAATCTACAGCATTGTTAATGATTGATTTAGTTCTTTGGGCAAAGAAAACCCTGAGCGAAGTAAAGGCTAATTTTACTGCGAAAAAGATAATTACTCAAAGCGCAACACAAAATACTGGAGCAACGGTATCCGCAATTACTCCACAAATTTCAACAACAAATCTTCGGGATTTAAAGCCAGATGAAAAAAGGATTACAGTCAAGGCCAGTCCCTCTAAAAATGAGAGATTTCCTAAGGTTGAAAGTTTTAAAGGTCCCAAAAATGTTTACATAAAACAATATGGGTGTGTAATGGGAAATTTGTCTAACGTATTTCTTGCGAATCCCAATCAACAAGAGGTATCTGTAATTGTTAAGGAGGCCTATGAGATTATTGAGTTTGAAGTTTAATGTACTAATGCGATATACATGTAAGTTTTTGTGGCATGCTGAGAGATGAAAAAAATTGATATCACATTGCCAGAAATTTTTCTTTGATTTTTACAACTTTTGAGAATATTTCAAGTATTTATCAGAAAATTATAGTATGAAATTTAAATATCTTAAAAATGGCTGGAGCCTTAGTGAATGGCAAAAGATATGTCCCGAGTTGACTTATAAAGTGGTTGACGTAAATGAGCTTCCGGATTGGCTTCCTCCTGGACTAATGAAAAAATTTAATTCAGTGGTTATTGCTGCATCGGGAAATACTAGCACTTATGTTGGCATTATTATGGGATATCGTATTGATATTGATAAAATAGATGAACATCCTTTTGTAGTTGCGTTTGACAAAAAAACTTTTAACGAATACAGTGGCATAATCGATCATGGCAATTGGTTTCTGGAAGGACTACCGATATTCCTATTGAAATGCAAAGGCTTATCTCATTATCCGGCTTAACGGTGGACTTTAGATTTGAAAGAAAACCCGTGTTTCCATCTGGAACACTGGATGATTTGAAAAGACAAGGAATTTTAAATGGTTATGAAAAGACCGTTTCCATTATTGAAGAGGAGAGAAAGACAAAATTATTCACTAACAGTAATATGCTTGGAAGCTGGTTTTTCGGACTGTTACTTTAAAAAAATAAAGGTGGCCAAAAAATAAAAGTAATTGTAAAAGATGCATTCGAGATTAGGGAGTTGTGGATTTATTGCATTAAATGTAAGATGTATCATATAGGTTAATCGGTTGTTAGGATGGTGATGCGACAAGGTAAACCAACCGCCTTAGATTGCTTAATTTCAATATTATACTTAACAAAATTTATTGATTATGGACTTATACCGCATTGATAACAGGGAAAGAACGATTGGTCAAATTTTTGACCCACAGAATTTATTTATGTCTTCACTTGATAGCAGAAGACTCGAAGTGGAAGAATTATTAGAATTTTATCGGCCAGAAATAAAACCTTCTAGGCCGTCAGCACTAATGCTTTATGAAGACTTTGATGCGGCGAAAAACCATTGGTTAAAACAAATAAATTCAAAGTTCTATCAAGTTGATTCCCAAGGAATTGAAATTCTTCATCAAGCTGACAGCCTCCTAATTGAGTTTTTGTGTGAAAATTGGGATGCAAGAGAGGATTTTAATGAAGTAGAAATAGCAAAAGGTTACTGGAATGGATCCTTTTCGGAAAGACCAATTATTGAAATATTCGTTAGGTCGGCTACAATTTCAAAGATAATTTCAAGTTCCGAACAACAGAGAATGAACGAATATAAATATAAACATCAAATAGCATTTCCGGATATTAAACCGGACCCTCACATAGAGAGAATTGTTAAAAAATAAAATTAAAAACGACCAGCACCTGACTCAGTTTCGAGGCAAGGCCTTAGTTACCAGCCATTTTAAAAAACTTATTAAAAGAAAAATTATGCCATTTACAAGAACACAAATGACAAAGATGGCGGACATAGTTAATCAAGCTATTTCCACCACGGAATTTTCCGCTTTCACTGTTACATACAATGACTTTGATCCTAATGACAATTTTATGGGCGGAGGATTAATTAAATGGAGTGATACTAACAATAATCCTATAACAAGAGCATTTAATATGAACGCGTTAAATCGAATTACTGATAATGGGCAGTTTTTTCATTTCAAATCTCAGAATATTGCTCAGCTCATTATTTCTAATAAGAGTGTTCAGGTTAGCAATTTACTTTCAAATCAGGAAAATGATTTTGCAGAATACTCAGAATTTTATAAACGACTTGGATTATTTCACAAATTAATGCCCAAAGATTATTGTCAACAAAAACAAACAAATACATTTAATCCTGCCTCCAAAAGTCCTCTGGATGAAGAGCGTGAAAATATTTTTATACTTTGTTTTACCAAAGAAGGACATAAAGAAAGATTTTGGAAAGATTATGCAAATAATGACAGTGGTGTATGTCTTGTTTTTCGCTTACTTAACTTTGACCCTAAATATGTGTAATCGGAAAATAACAATACACAGTTTTCGGAAAATAGGAATACACAGAAAT
>JBAXKJ010000060.1:0-14387 GCA_037137375.1 Prolixibacteraceae bacterium | reverse complement strand
TTATATCAACTTCCGGTTCGATGATTCCCTGATAATCAATTCGGTAGGAAGTACCAGTGTTGTGAAAGATTTTTCCTGATTCTCAATCTGATTTAGAATGAGTTCCGCAGCTTTTTGCCCCATGAGGAAGGCAGGTTGAGCGATGGTGGAGATGGAAGGGGAGACCACTCTTGAAAAAGGCTCATTGCTAAAGCCTACGATACCAATGTCTTCTGGGATTCTGTATCCTTCGCTGCGGAGGTAGATCATGGCGCTGAGAGCCGTGGTGTCATTGCAGCAAAAGATGGCGTCGGGAGGTTTCGGAAGGCTCATGAGATGCTGAATGGCTGCAGTACCATCTTCACTGGTAAGTTTATTGGTAACGACCAGGGTTTCGTCGAATGAAAGGCCGTTTTGGCTGAGCGCTTCCATGTATCCGGATTTTCTTTCACGGTAGGTCGTGAGATTCTGTGGGCCTGCCATGTGCCCGATCCTTTTGTAACCCTGGTCTATCAGGTGCTGGGTAACCCGGAAACCACCCATAAAATCATCTACTACAATTTTATTGGTCTCAATTTCCGGCACAGCCCTGTCGAAAAAGACCATCGGGATATTCTTCCTTGTGAACATTTTCAGGTGTTCAAAAGTGGTGCTATCCATGGCAATGGAGATAATCAGTCCGTCCACACGGTTGGCAAACATGGAATGAACGATGGCTATTTCCTTGTCGGCAAGGTCGTTAGACTGAGAGATTACGACGGTGTAGCCTGCCTTGAAAGCTACCTCTTCGGCACCACTGATCACGGAGGCAAAGAAATGCCGGTTGATCAAAGGCACGACAATTCCAATGGTGTTGGATTTTTTATTGCGGAGATTGGAGGCGAGGCTATTTGGTCTGTAACCCATTGTTTCAGCGAGGGAGAGAATCTTTTCCCTCGTTTTTAAGCTGATTCGAGGGTTATTCTGTAACGCCCGGGAAACCGTGGAGGCAGAGATTTTTAGTTCTCTGGCGATGTCGTGAATGGTCGGTTCGGACTTTTTATTCATTATATTTAAGGCAATGAACTACAAAGATGTGAATAATTTCTATTTTTAACATATAAGATTAAAATAAAATGCAATCGATTGCACAATTTCAAATTAGTGTCTATATTTGTGCCGGCCACACAAATTTTCGCAGACCTCATATTAAATAAAAACCTTTAAAATTGCCCAACCATGACTATCAAATTCGAAGAACGATTTGCTTCCCATCCAACTGATGCAAAGCATTATGACACTCAAAAACTCAGGGAACATTTTCTGATCGAAACCGTAATGGAACCAGATACCATCAACCTGGTCTATTCCCATTACGACCGTTACATTGCCGGAGGGGCAGTACCTGCCAACGGACCTCTTGAACTGACCACTATCGAACCACTGAAGGCACCTTTTTTCTGCTTCCGCCGTGAGCTTGGAATTATCAATGTCGGTGGCAAAGGTTCAGTAACCGTCGATGATAAGGTCTATTCAGTCGATTTCAAGGAAGCGCTCTATGTCGGAAAAGGATCCGAAAAAATCATTTTCAACTCTGACAGCAAGGACCAGCCCGCCCGTTTCTACCTGAACTCAACACCTGCCCACAAAGAACTTCCCTCCCGCCATATTACCATGAAGGATGCAAATGTTCTTCAGATGGGTTCCCAATTGACATCCAACGAAAGGCAGATCAACCAACTGCTGATCAACAAAGTCATCGAAACTTGTCAGCTGCAGATGGGCATGACTGAACTACGCCCGGGTAGCGTATGGAACACGATGCCTGCCCACACCCACAGCCGCAGGATGGAAGTCTATTTCTACTTCAATGTACCAGATGGTCAGGCAGTTTGCCATTTCATGGGACAGCCGCAGGAAACCCGCCATATCTGGATGACCAACGAACAGGCAGTCATTTCGCCCAACTGGTCTATTCACTCAGCCGCAGGTACAAGTAATTATGTTTTCATCTGGGGAATGGCAGGGGAGAACCTCGATTATGCTGATATGGACATCGTGCAACCTAATCAGCTGAAGTAGAAGATTATGGATCGCAGAAACGCCTTTAAATTCCTTACTCTGGCAGGGCTGCTCCCTCTTGCAGGAAGAGTGGATGCTTCGACTCCGGTTCAGTCCCCCGTCCTCTCCGAAAGGGAATATTGGGTCAATCTGCTTACCAGGATTGCCAATCCTGTACTTGAATCGCTCAGCAAAGGTGAGCTGAAAAAGAATATGCCGGTGGAATGCGCCCCCGGTTCTGAAGCTAACCGTAGAACCGTGACCTACCTGGAAGCCTTTGGCCGCCTGATGGCCGGAATGGCTCCCTGGCTGGAACTCGGTCCGGATAACACAAAAGAAGGGCAGACCAGAAGTAAAATGATTCTGCTGGCCCAAAAGTCATTGAAAATGGCAGTCGATCCGCAATCGCCTGATTTCATGAATTTTACCAAAAATTCTCAGCCGTTGGTCGATTCGGCCTTCCTCTGCCTCGCCGTTCTGCGTGCACCAAATGTCTTGTGGCATCAGCTGGACGAGACAACCCGGCAGCAACTGGTTACCGCCGTCAAAAGTTGCCGGGTCATTACTCCCGGATATAACAACTGGTTGCTGTTCAGTGCAATGGTGGAGACTTTTCTGTTGTTCGCCGGCGATCAGGCGGATGAAATGCGCACAGATCTGGCTATCCGGAAAATGATGGAATGGTACAAGGGTGATGGAATGTACGGAGACGGTCCCGATTTTCATTGGGATTATTACAACAGTTTCGTCATTCAGCCCATGATGCTCTCTATTATGGAAATCTGGGTCAAAAAAGACAGGAGCAGGCATTTCACATACGAACAAATCTTGGTTAGAGCCAAAAGATACGCCGATATTCAGGAGAAACTGATCTCCCCGGAAGGAAGTTTTCCAGCTATCGGCCGTTCCCTGCCTTATCGTTTCGGCTGCTTCCATCACCTCGGAATGATGGCCCTGAAACACCAGCTTTCCGACGGATTGAAACCGGCTCAGGTACGTTGTGCCTTGTCTGCCGTTATTCACAGAATGTCTGAAGTACCCGGAATGTTCGACGCGCAGGGATGGCTGGCCATTGGCTTCTGCGGTCATCAACCTGCTATCGGTGAGGGATATATCTCCACTGGTAGTCTCTATCTCTGTTCTGTTGGTCTCTTACCGCTCGGCCTGCCGGCGGATGACCCCTTCTGGGCAGATGCTCCGGCTGACTGGACAGCCAAAAAAATATGGAGTGGACAAGATTTTCATGCTGACCACGCTATCTCACTATAAATTAATACTTTAAATAAATTAATATGAATGATCTTTTTGATTTAACAGGTAAAGTAGCGCTCATCACCGGTGGGACTCATGGAATCGGGATGGCTATTGCCAAGACCCTCGGCGCCGCAGGTGCCAAAATTTGTGTCAACGATTTGTCTGACGAAAAACTGGAATCCTGCAAAGTGGAATATGCAAAAGTTGGACTCGACGTCTTCACCCTCAATTTCGATGTTACCAACGAAGAAGCCGTCGATAAAGGAATTTCTATCATCGAAAAGGAAGTTGGACCCGTTGATATCCTAGTGAACAACGCTGGTATCATCAAACGTATTCCGATTTTGAACATGGCTATCAGCGACTTTAAACAGGTCATCGATATCGACCTGGTTGCTCCGCTGATCATCGCCAAACGTGTGGCTCCCGGTATGATTGCCCGCCGCAGCGGCAAGATTATCAACATGTGCTCCATGATGAGCGTCTATGGCCGCAACTCTGTTTCGGCTTATGCCTCAGCCAAAGGCGGACTCAAACTCCTGACAGCCAACATGTGCTGCGAGTGGGCCAAATATAACGTTCAGATCAACGGGATTGGTCCGGGTTATATCGCAACTTCTCAGACAGCCGATATCCGTCTCGGCGGACATCCATTCAACGATCTGGTGATGACCCGCACACCCGCCGGTCGCTGGGGCGAACCTGAAGATGTTGGCAATGCTGCGCTCTTCCTCGCTTCGAAGGCCGCAGATTTTGTCAATGGCCATATTCTCTATGTAGATGGCGGAATTTTGGCTAATTTTGGTTACGTAAAAGGAGAAAACGAAGTCAATTAATCGACATTGAAATGGAAAAAGTAATCACATTCGGCGAAATCATGTTGCGTCTGGCTACTCCCGGCTTCGAGCGGTTTGGTCAGTCCGGCAACCTGAGCGCCACATTCGGAGGAGGCGAGGCCAATGTGGCCGTCTCACTGGCCAATTATGGCATCGATGTTAAATTTATCACCCGTCTTCCTAAAAATGAAATCGCTGATGCCTGCATCCGCGAACTGAGGGGATTCGGTGTCGACACGACCGGAATAATTAGGGGTGGCGACAGGATGGGGATTTATTTCCTTGAATCCGGCGCTGTCAGCCGTGCCAGTAAAGTCATCTACGACCGGTCCGGTTCTTCCATCGCGGAGATAAAATCAGGCATGGTCGACTGGGACAAGGTCTTTCAGGGTGCCAACTGGTTTCATTGGACGGGTATAACGCCTGCCATCTCCCAGGGCGCCGCAGATGTTTGCCTCGAAGCCATTAAGGCTGCCAACAGATTGGGAATAACGGTCTCTACTGACCTGAATTTCAGGAAAAATCTCTGGAAATATGGCAAACAAGCCCATGAAGTCATGCCGTTGCTGGTAGAAGGTTGCGATGTCGTGTTGGGAAACGAAGAAGATGCCGAAATGGCCCTGCACATTCATCCTGATGGTGTTGATGTGACCGCCGGTCATGTAGATGCTGAGGCTTATCTGTCAGTATCACAGAAGATTATGTCTAGATTTCCGCGTTGCAAAAAAGTCATTACCACCCTTAGGGGATCCGTCAGCGCCAACCACAATTCGTGGAGCGGTGTGCTGTACGACGGTAAAATGCTTTACAAGGCGCCTACCTACCAAATCACCCATATCGTCGACCGTGTCGGCGGTGGCGATTCTTTCATGGGAGGACTGATTTATGGTCTGCTCACCTACCGTGAAGACCTTCAATCCGCCCTGGATTTCGCGGTAGCGGCATCCTGTCTGAAGCATACGATCTACGGGGATTACAATCGGGTGACGGTTTCCGAAGTCGAGAAACTGATGGGCGGCGACTCCTCCGGCAGGGTCTCCCGCTAAATCTCATCTTCCCATATTCTCATATTCTCATTTTCCCATTTTCTCATTTTCTCATTTTCCCATATTCTTTCTCAACATGGCACGATTCAAAAGATTGCACGTATTAAATACCCTCACCGGAACGGGCATCGTTCCGCTCTATTATAACAAGGATGCCGACCTCGTGAAAAACGTCGTTAAGGCTTGCTACGCTGGTGGAGCAAGGGTTTTTGAATTTACCAACAGGGGTGATTTTGCCCACGAAGTGTTCGCAGAAGTAAACAAATGGTGCGCAAAAGAATGTCCGGAGATGGTGATGGGCGTCGGATCTGTCGTCGACGGAGCCACAGCCGCCCTCTACATCCAGCTTGGGGCGAATTTCATCGTCTCCCCGAGCCTGAACCCGGATATGGCCAAAGTCTGCAACCGCCGCAAGATTGCCTGGATGCCTGGATGCGGAACGCTCTCGGAGATTAACCTGGCCGAAGAGCTGGGTTGCGAGATCGTGAAGATCTTTCCTGGTAAGGAGGTGGGCGGACCATCCTTCGTAAAAGCCATTCTGGCGCCTTGTCCGTGGACGCTAATCATGCCTTCAGGAGGTGTTACCCCCGACCGGGAAAACTTGGAAGCATGGTTTAAAGCAGGTGTGGCATGCGTTGGATTAGGTTCGCAACTCACACCACCTGAGGTAATTGCCAGTGGAGACTTTGGTTTCATCGAGCAAAAAGTTCGGGAAGCCATGGCCATTGTAAAAGAATTAAAGGCAAAAAATTAACGTCTACTCATTGGCTAAACTATACCTGATTCCCACCGTTCTTGGTGAAACTGCTTTCGAAAAGGTGCTGCCGTCGGAGATCACCAGGGTCGTCCGAACGCTTCGGTATTTCGTGGTCGAAGACCTGCGGACAGCCAGGAGGCATCTGAAGAAGATGGTGCCTGAGATCGTCATTGATGATCTGGATTTCAAAGAGCTGAATGAACATTCCAGGCAACTGGGACTCGAAACCCTGCTGGATCCTGTCAAACAGGGTTTTGATGTCGGTATTCTATCCGAAGCAGGTTGTCCTGGTGTGGCCGATCCGGGCGCTGACCTGGTGAAGATCGCACACGAAAAAGGAATCCAGGTAGTTCCATTGGTGGGTCCCTCCTCGATCCTTTTATCCCTGATGGCTTCAGGAATGAACGGCCAGAATTTTGCTTTTACGGGATATCTTCCGGTTAAGCCAGCCGAACGGACTGCCGCCATCCGCAATCTGGAGCGAAATTCGGCCAGGGATAATCAGACGCAGATTTTCATCGAAACACCTTACCGGAATATTCACCTGCTCAATGATCTTTTGGCGGCCTGTCAGGATCATACACGGCTTTGTATCGCAGTCGATTTGACCATGGAAAGTGAATTTGTGGTGACGAAAACTATCGCTGCCTGGAAGAAATCTTTGCCGGATCTCAATAAACGTCCGGCCATTTTCCTACTTTCGTCCTCCGGAACAGGATTACAGAAAAAGTAAAAGGAAGTTAGGATGAAAATTACGCTCCTTGGGACGGGAACCTCACAGGGAATTCCGGTCATCGCTTGCAATTGCGAAGTTTGCCGGTCGACGGATTCCCGGGATAAACGATTGAGATGCGCCATCCTGGTCGAAGAAAATGGTACCAGCCTGCTGGTGGATGCCGGTCCGGATTTCAGGCAGCAGATGCTGAAACATCGGGTCACCAATCTTGATGCCGTTCTGCTTACCCACGAGCATGCCGATCACATCTTCGGTCTCGACGACATCCGAAGCTTCAACTGGATCCGTAAATCTCCGATGGATATCTACTGTGAAAAAAGGGTGGCCGATAACCTGATGACGATCTTTAACTATGCCTTTGCCGAGATCAAGTACCCTGGAACGCCTCAGATGGATTTAATACCCATCGATGGAACATCTTTTAAAATCGGAGGAATAGGGATTACACCCATACGCCTTTACCATCATAAACTGCCGGTATATGGATTCCGGTTCGGAAAATTTGCATACCTGACCGACTTCAACCGGATCGAACCGGAGGAGCTGGAGAAGCTGCAGGGACTGGATACTTTAGTCATCTGTGCCTTAAGAAAATCGATTCATATAGCCCACCTGAACCTTGAGCAGGCGCTGCAGATCGTAAAAAAGATTTCCCCAAGGATGACCTATCTGACGCACATGAGCCACGACATGGGGTTTCATGCTGCCTTGCTTGACGAGTTGCCGGAGGGTGTCGAACCGGGTTACGATGGACTGATAATTGAAGTTTGAAAATGTGAAATGAGATGAGGAAAGTATTTTTTTTGTTAGTCCTGGTTTTGCTGAGTTCATTGGCAGTCAATGCTCAGGATATGCTTAAACTCGATCGCCAACAGGCTGGAAGAATGGCGCGCCTCGCCTTCAAATGTATCCATACAGAATATGCCAACAACCTCTCACACTCGATGCAGTCTGACAAGGACGTAGGCACCCCCTCCCAGCTGCATCCCGTCTTCTACGGATGTTACGACTGGCACTCATCCGTTCATGGTCACTGGCTCCTTGTGAAACTCCTCAAGGAATTTCCTGATCTGCCAGCACGGGATTCCATTATCAGTGCCATCAATTTATCGCTGACTCCCGCCAATATTGCTGCTGAAGTTGCTTATCTGAAAGCCAAGGATCGTATCAGTTACGAAAGGCCCTATGGCTGGAGTTGGCTGCTGAAATTATCCATTGAACTTTCCTCCTGGGACAATCCTTTGGGTGAAAAGTGGTTCGGCATTCTGAAACCCCTTGCTCAACAGGTTGTTGCCAATTATAAGACGTACTTACCAGGATTGTACTATCCGCTTAGGAGGGGAGTCCATGCCAATACGGCTTTTGGGATTTCGTTCGCGCTCGACTACGCACGGGCGATGGCCGATAAGGAATTTGAGAAATTACTCCTCGAGCGCAGTCGATTTTACTACCTTAAGGATAAGAATATTCCTGCAGCCTGGGAACCGGAAGGGGATGATTTCTTCTCCCCGGCACTCATTGAAGCAGATCTCATGCGCCGGGTCCTGACAAAGGTCGAATTTGAGAAGTGGTTCAAAGATTTTCTGCCCGTTCTGCCTCCATCCCTTCAGCACCCGGCCGTGGTAGCGAATAGGGCAGATCCAACGGGCGTGCATCTCGACGGACTAAATCTAAGCCGTGCCTGGTGCATGTTTGAAGTGGCAAAAGCACTTCCTGCAGGTTACGCAATGGCCAAAGTACTGAAAAAAACCGGTGATGAGCACGCCCGGGATGCCTTGCCTCATGTCATCTCGGAGAATTATTTAGGAACACACTGGCTGGCTACGTTTGCCATTTATATGTATTTTGCCCGATAGGTTTCATTTCCGTCAAATGTACTTTCCGCGGTAGCCATCTTTGCCATATCTTTTTTAGTTCGTATTATTGCAGAAACTATCAACATTCAAGTAAATGAAATTATTTTTCCCGGAGAATTATAAAGCGAAACTCGATCTGAAACAGACAGAGAAGGCGATCAAGCTAATTAAGGATTTTTTTCAGGAGAACCTTTCCTCTGAATTGCGCCTTAGAAGGGTTACTGCCCCACTTTTTGTGCTGAACGGAACCGGTATTAACGACGACCTTAACGGCATCGAACGTCCCGTTTCCTTTGCCGTCAAGGAGATGAACGATGCGAAGGCAGAGGTCGTGCAATCATTGGCTAAATGGAAAAGGATGATGCTGGGGCAATACGGCATACCTGCAGGATATGGCATTTACACCGATATGAATGCGATTAGACCCGATGAAGAGCTGACCAACATTCACTCACTGTATGTCGACCAATGGGATTGGGAAAAGGTGATTTCCGCCAAGCAAAGAAATATTGAATATCTTAAAAAGATTGTTAATCAGATATATGCAGTTTTATTGAGAGCGGAATTTGTCGTCTATGAAAACTATCCGACTATCAAACCGCTGCTTCCGGAAGAGATTACCTTTATTTATTCGGAAGAGTTGCTGAAACGTTTCCCTAAACTGACTCCCAAGGAAAGAGAGTATGAAATTACGAAAGAATACGGGGCGGTTTTCATCATTGGTATCGGTGGTAAATTGAGTAACGGCGAGATTCATGATGGAAGGGCGCCAGACTATGATGACTGGACTACCCCAAATGAAGGAGGATTCAAGGGACTGAACGGCGATATCCTGATATGGAATCCAGTTCTTCAACAACCATTTGAGATCTCTTCCATGGGTATAAGGGTCGACAAGGATGCATTGCTGAAGCAGCTGGAAATTGCCGGCGCCAATAACCGCAAGGAGTTACTTTTCCACAAGAAATTATTGAAGGATGAACTGCCGCTTTCAATAGGTGGAGGCATCGGACAGTCCAGGCTTTGCATGTATCTCCTTCGCAAAGCGCACATTGGAGAGGTGCAGGCGAGCCTTTGGCCGGAAGAAATGGTTCAGCAATGTGCTGATCATAACATCTTCATGGTGTAATTAAACCAAGCTTACCAGGGATCATTATTCAGCTTTAAGATGTGATCCATTCGTTGTTCACAGTATTATCCTTTACATACAGACAAAAATCCCTGAACCGTTTCCGATTCAGGGATTTTTTCTTAGTTTTGCACCCAATTCAGGCCGGTCCAGTAGCTCAATGGATAGAGCAACAGCCTTCTAAGCTGTAGGTTCTTGGTTCGATCCCAAGCTGGATCACAGATTATCATATAAATCAGTTAGTTACAATTTTTGTAATTAGCTGATTTTTTCTTTTTTTACTTGAATATGTGGCAAAAATGTTAACCTGGATGTTAACCAAATGTCATGAATGCCACTATTTCTGTTGTATCTTGGAAGTACAAACCTCTTTCCAATGGCGAATGTCCATTGTTTTTCCAGATAAGCCAGAAGGGTAGGAGGAAGTATCAAAGTATGGGTATCTCAGTTGATCCCTCTTTCTGGGATTTCAAGGAGAAAAGACTCAAGCCAGACTGTCCAAATGGAGAATACCTACAAAAAATCATCCTTGATAAGATTACCTCTCAGCTTCCGGTTGAAAGATGGTACGACATTATTGGCGAAAAAACTGTGGCTGATGCTATTATGGACCGGATAGTGTAACCAGTCACACCTATTGGAATTAAAGGGCGAATCAATGAGAAAAAAGAGGGGGCAACAATCTATATTTGATAATCTGTCTTCTAACTAGGCAATAAACCGGGAAATATTTATCTTTGAATTAACCAGAAATAGCTTGATAAAGTTCTTTGTTTTTGAAGATCGAATGACTGCTCACTTTCAATCGGAATTGGGTGCTCAATATCACCGGAATTTGCTACAAACATTAATAATTAATTTAAAAACAATTTTTATGAATCAGACAGTGGATCTATTAATCGCTTGGGGTTGGATTTTACCCGTTTTATTAATTATTGTTTTCTACAAATGGACTTTCCGTTTGTTTGGTATTTGGATTATACCAGAAGATAAAGTTGGTATTGTAACGAAAAAATTCAAATTATTTGGTGCAAATAAGATCCTTAAAGAAGGTGAGATTTTTGCATGTAATGGAGAATCTGGTATTCAGGCAGAAGTGTTGAAACCAGGTGTTTATTTTTGGTATTGGCCTTGGCAATATGGAATTGATATTGAGCCTCTTTTGGTTATTGAAAAAGGTCAGATTGGACTAGTTCAAGCTGAAGGTGGTAAAGAAATTCCAGTTGGTAGAATCCTTGCCAGAAAAGTAGAATGCCAAAATTTTCAAGATGCAAAAGCATTCTTAACTAATGGTGGTCAAAAAGGACGTCAGACACAATTTCTAACAGCAGGTACTTATCGTATCAATCACAGACTTTTCAAAGTCACTAATTTTGATATTGTAAGAATTTCACCAAACGCTGTTGGTATTATTACAATTCTAGATGGTGAACCATTGGAACAAGGATCAATTGCTGGTCCTCATATTTTGGGTCATAACAACTTTCAAGACCCTGATGCATTTTTAGCAAATGGTGGTCGTAGAGGTTTGCAAGAACAAGTTGTATTATCAGGTTCTTATAACTTCAATCCTTGGTTTGTTAATGTTGAAGAAATTCCTATGACAGAAATTCCAATTTCAAATGCTGGTGTTGTTGTTTCTTATGTTGGACCAGAAGGTATTGACGTATCAGGATCAGATTTTATACATGGTAACATTGTAGAAAAGGGTAAAAAAGGTGTTTGGAAAACAACTCTTGATCCAGGTAAATATCCAATCAATACAAAGATTATGCGTGTTGAAGTTGTTCCAACATTTAACATTGTATTAAACTGGGCTAACGCTCGTACAGAAGCGCACAACCTTGATGACAAACTTTGTACTATTACAGTTCGTTCAAAAGATGGTTTTAAATTCAATCTTGATGTTTCTCAGATCATCAACATTTCTTATACTAATGCACCTATGGTTATTGCACGATTTGGTTCTGTTAAAAATCTTGTTTCACAGGTTCTTGAACCAACAATTGGTAACTATTTCCGTAATAGTGCGCAGAATTCAGATGTTATTGATTTCTTAGTAACTCGTTCTGAAAGACAGCAAGAAGCAAAGATGCACATTAAGAATGTTCTTGATGTATATAATGTAACAGCTGTTGACACTTTGATTGGAGACATTGTTCCACCAGAAGAATTGATGAAGACATTGACTGATCGTAAAATTGCTGGTGAGCAGGAAAAAACTTTCACCACTCAAAAAATGGCTCAGTTGACAAAACAGGATCTTGAAAAACAAACTGCCATTGCAAATATGCAGGGACAACTTGTAGGTGCAGACTTAGGAGTTGAAATTTCTAAGAAAAATGCTAATGCAGCAATTGAAACTGCAAGAGGTGTTGGTGAATCAATAAAGATTAAATCTGAAGCTGATGCATATCAGAAAGAAGTAATTGGCAAAGGCGAAGCAAGTGCTACTCTTGCAGTAGGTACTGCAACAGCAGAAGCTTATAAATTGGCTGTTGATGCGATGGGTAATAACAACTTTGCACAATTTAAGATTATTGAAGAAATTGGTAAAAATAAGGTTAATATTATGCCACAAGTTCTTATCGCTGGCAGTGGTAATGGAAATGGTGGTAGTGGAACTGGTTCTACAATTGACGCACTTCTTGGATTTGAAGTTCTCAAAAATGCAAACAGATTAACTGAAGGTAATACTACTAAAACTGAATAAAAATGGGATATTCAACTGATTTCAGCAAGACTGGTAAACAGTATTTTCAACAGTAGGCTTGTCCATTGGTTTTCTGGAACGCGTAGCTTCCAGATTGGTGTAATAATGTACATACCACTGATCGGTGTGCGCCCAAATCCTTTATCCATATGGGTTTTGATGGATTTTTGTGGTAATGGTGCAAAAAATAGTTTTATCAACTATTTTCTGCACCATTACCTTTTATATTGACTTGTTCAACAATTATGGCAGCGTAATATCGGTCACTTTACTTCCGACTGTCAAACGGGCTTTATTATCACAAGCACCATCTCCGAAATCGATGGTCATCTTGTCGCCTTTGGAAGGAGTAATTTCGTAGGTTCCGCTATTGTACCATTTGCAGTCACCTTTTTTGATCATGACTTTTGTGGATTTAGCCGTCCAGGTAGTACCGTCCTTGTTGACACCGTTTGCACTGTGGATTTCTGTCCTCCATAGATCGTCAAGTATGGAAACTGTGCTCGCACCATCGGCAAGAAGCCTTACACCATCATAGCGAAAAGTGATGAAACTGTTATCAGCAAATACAATTTTACCTTCTGAAACAAAGTCATATCTTGGCCAGTTGTTACCTGGATTTGGACCTGAATAGGTGATTTTTGTGGTACCTGAAACTTTCTTTCCATCAACGACAACGTTTTCAATTTTAAAAGTGGCAACATTTTCTTTGGTAGTCATTAAGCCGTTCATGCTAATATCTATCTTTCCGGAACTACCGTTACATTCCGATCCCCAGTTTAATGAAATTGAATAGGGTTGGGTCAAATAATTGACCGTAACTGTTGGGCAGCTTCCTACAGTAATATCACCTGCTTTAAGATTAGTTGAAATAAATCCAGCCTGGGCAAAATCACTGATAGCTTCGAAAGTTGTGGTGGCAACAATCGCATTTTTCTCCACAGAATTGTCATTAAAAGGAGTGTTATCAACAGCCTTGGTACCACTATCTTTCTGGCAGGAATAGATAAATGCAAGAACAACAAGTCCTAGTAAAGTGCTTAAATACAATAGTTTTCGTTTCATTTCGAGTTAATTTAAAAGTTTCTATTTTTCTGGTTGATGTTGTTTTGAGTCAATCGAGGCTTTATTTGGATAAAGATTTGTTTTCAATACAATAATCCAGGCAAATTTCTTCATTTTAATTTATTAGATCCTTGAATGCACTAAAAGTTAAATAATGCTTCATAATATTTCGATATTTTTTTGCATCTCACCGTTTTTTCCATTCCATGTGAAAGCTCCCATTCTTATCATTTACTAAATGAGTGAATTTTGTAATTTTTCTTTCTAATTGTTTAAGAAATTCTAATTTATTTTTCGTTATATTTATTGATTAATAATTTAATAATGAACATATTAAAAATAAACCAAGGGAAAGTAGAACTTTGCAAAGAAAGTGGTTCTCTAATTAGAATAATATAAGTTATGATTGAAATTGGAATAATTGAAAAGGACAAAAATCCATTCTCCTGCCAACCATGGATAGAGCAGGGTCTGGGATTTACTGATACAACTCGCAGATTTTTGCCACCTCTTCTGGGTCAAGATGAAAGAATTATCAGAAATAGGTTCTCAATGCATGACGGCACAAAGATTGCCTTCATAGCAATTAGGTGGGGTTACGCTCAATGGGTAAATGGCAAGTTAGAAGCCACTGAAAAATGGCTAAAGGAAATGAACTCAGATATCTGACGAGTGGCGAATATATACCCATTGAAGAAATGATAATGGCAAACAGGATTAAATAAGGAGTTACTAAAGAAATTTGGGTTAATATGAGCACTGAATATTTTGAAATAAAAGAAGAAGATTTGCCAATTGTAAAGGAAATCTATGACTATTACGTTTTAAACTCCACTGCAACTTTTCACAAGGAGAAAGTTACCATTCAAGAGTTAAAAGATTCAATATTACTTTCTCATCCTAAATATAAATCCTTTCTCATCTGTAATCGGAAAATAACAATACACAGTTTTCGGAAAATAGGAATACACAGAAA
>JBAXKJ010000059.1:0-16458 GCA_037137375.1 Prolixibacteraceae bacterium | reverse complement strand
TCAAAACCTATCTTTTTTAGTGTCTAATTTCTAATGCGAAACTTCAGTTATTATATTTGATTCCACAGTAGCTTCATCAAAAATCTGGATATCCTCGATATTTAATAGTGAGAGAGGTTGCATATTTTGGATAAAATACTTTTTTAGCAAATCTCCATAAATTGCCCTCAACCACGAGTTCGAAGTAATAAAAGTAAGAAGCCCATTTGAATCCAAAATTTGACTACCTCTTTCATAAAAAAGGCAATATATATCCCCACCTTTTGAATAAGTCTGAAATCCTGAAGTCTCAAAATAAGTTGATTGCTCCTTGATTTTAGAAAGGGAAATATACGGCGGATTACCAATAACCACATCAAACCCCACAAAATCCCCATCCTCGTTTAATACTTCAGGAAACTCGAACCGCCATTCGAAGGCGTTCTCGTAGATCTTGTTACTCCGGATCCCTTCCAGTTCAGTTTCAAGGCTAGCGATACTGTTGGTGAGGGTGTTGACTTGCTTGTCCCAAATGGCTTTTTCGGCCTTGGTACGATCAAAAAGTGTTGTTTGGGTGGTGAGGGCAAAGAGTTCGCCTTTGGATTTGTTGAGCCGAACCAGCCGTTTATCGTTGGCGGCAATCTCGCTTTCGAAATCATTCTTGATCTTTGCAATCAACTGCTCCATCGAACGCTTCTCCTCCTTGCTTTCGGCATTCCGATAAGTCATTACAGCCATGCGATAGCTGTCGATTGTCCATTTGCTGTTTCGGAGCGCCTTTTTGAGATCTGAGTCAAGGGAGTATCGACTGATCAGGGAGTTGCCACATTTGATGTTGATGTCGATGTTTGGCAAAGTTTCCAATTCCGGATATTGTAGTGACGCAATGCCGTTTGTCTTTGCATCCGTATCCGGAGATTTGTAGTAGGCGTTTTTAAGGAGTTCGATCCAGAGGCGAAGACGGCAGATTTTGACGGAGTTGGGATTGATATCCACTCCAAACAGACAGTTTTCGATGATGGTTTGCTTCTCATGAAAGAGGGTCTCCTGGATACGCTGACTTTCTTTGCTGGCAGGATTGTACCCGAACAACTCCCCATCATCGTCCGTCACAATCAGCTCGTCATTTTCGACAGTTACATGGTAATCGCGCAGGGTTTTCCCGGTGCGGTCGCGCAATATTTTGAGTTCGCTTTTGATGGATATGATCTCGTTCAGGGCAGAGACCAGAAAGTGGCCCGATCCGACGGCAGGGTCGCAAATTTTCAAGCTGTTGATCAGGTTGTTGGCCTGGTCTTTGGTAAAATACTGGCCGATAACATTGTAGACATCAGTGAGATCCGTCAGGATTGCAAATCCTGACGAGCTTGACTCCCCTATCAAGCTTGATCCTGACAAGCCATGCCCTGAAAGTCTTGAACCTGCTTCGTTGAATTTTTGTATCACAGCGCGGCGAATGGTTTCACGGCACATGTACATGGTGATGAATCCGGGAGTAAAGAACGATCCGTCTTTATACCCGTTTATCTTTTCGAAAATCAATCCCAAAACTGAGGCATTGATGAGCCTTTTGTTCTCTTCCTGGATTTCTTCGCTTCCTTCACCGGCAAAGTCATAGGCGTTTAGAAACTCAAAGATATATTCGATAGTTAGGAGTTCGCCTGTTCGTTTCTGGTTGTTGATCTTGATCACCGTAGAAGAAAGAAGAGGCAATTTTACATCTTTCAATTGACTGATAAACAGGCATAAATGTTCGATTTCGGTTGGTTCGAACAGTGAACTGTTGAGATAAGGCACCTTGGCAAACTGCTGACTAACCTCCGAATTCCGATCCTGAGGTTTCCTGGCAAGTACCGAGAAGAAAAGATTATTAAGATCATCAAAATTCTGAACCTTCGAGGTATTGAGAAAGGCAAACGACTTGTCACCTTTGTGGTATCTGATAAGTTGAGCTTCGAGTAATTTGAGAAACAGAATGCGGTTGATCCAGGTAATCGATAACTCCAGCGCGACGTTGAATAGTCTATCTGCATTGGATTCACCAAACTGTGATGGTTTTGGGAGGCGCGAGATCTTGTCGAGGTTATCGAGTTGGAAAATAGCACTTTCGATAAGTGATGCAGGATTCCGATCTCCCAAATTTTTGCGTTGAATGAGTTTTTTGCCCCCATCTTTGGTCTCAGTTAATCCGATAATGTGCAACAGTTCCGAATAAAATGATTTGTCAAGGCTGTTGCTGTCATTGGCAAACGGAAGTTTCAGCAGATGCTCGGGTGAGAGGAGTTTGTACAGTGCTATTAAAATATTGTCGTCCTTTTTATCTTCATTGCGCAATGGCTTGTCATAATCCCGAATATCGAAATAGGTAAAGGAAATTTCATGTTTTATCGCACTGATGGCCGGTTCTGCAATTTGTTTGTAAAAGAAATCAGTTGTTTTGCCTGACAGACGACCCTCCTCGAAATCGACAAATTGTTTTACAAGTCCCTTGTTTTGAGCAAATTCTTTTTCGAAAAGGTTGGCATCGAAGATGAACCACTCGTAGATATTGGTGGCAACCAGGTATTTGATTTCGAGGTTCTTAGCAATGATCCTTTCACGCAAAAAGTAGAGTACCAGCTCTTGAAAAGCTTTGGTGTTCAGATAGTCAGTCCGGACCATTTCGGACTTGTTTGTAGGTTTTTTGGCTTCGATAATTACCCCGACGGTTCCCTGAGAATTGCTTGTATTATGAATGACCAGGTCGTTCCGACCTTTTGTGTTGATATAGTGATTAGAACCATACCAGGTTTTTTTGAGGAAATCGGAGACCAAATTCTTGTGAAACTCCTCTGATTCAGACTCATTGATCTCATTCAGTAGGCTGATAAGGTTTGATTTGAACAGTTCAATCTCGTTTCTGTGGGTTTTCACTTTCAGAAACGCCTTGTTCAGTGCTTTTCTGGGTTTAAGCAGGCTAATTTCCATCTGATGGCAACAGTGGTTTATGGTTTGCTAAATGTACAAAGAAAAAGATGAAATGTGATCCGGTTCGTGAGTCCTAGTTTGGTTACGACGGCAGGATAATACAAACGACCCGAATCCAGGTATGGACTCGGGTCGTATATTATGGTGTGTTTTCCCTGTAGGGGAGTACTATTAGACGCTTTTAGAAGATCTTTTTCGCTCTATTTCGCTTAGTTTGATCTTTCTTAACCGGATAGATTTGGGTGTGACCTCTACGTATTCGTCTTTTTGAATGTATTCGAGTGCCTCTTCCAGACTAAATTTAATTGCCGGCGAAAGTCTTATTTTATCGTCAGATCCCGAAGCACGCATGTTCGTGAGCTTCTTGGGTTTCGTCAGGTTAAGTACCAGGTCGCCTTCACGGTTACTCTCACCACAGACCTGACCTTCATAAATTTCATCCTGAGGCTCGATAAAGTAACGGCCTCTGTCCGAAAGCTTACCTAAAGAATAAGCGAATGCGGTTCCGGTTTCCATGGCTATCAACGAACCATTGACACGAGATTCGATCGGACCCTTGTACTTATCATATTGAAGGAAACGGTGCGACATAACGGCTTCACCCTGCGTGGCGGTGAGCAGATTGGTACGCAGACCGATAATTCCTCTGGAAGGAACGTGAAATTCGAGATGGGTGCGGTCGCCCTTGTGTTCCATGTTGATCATCTCTCCCTTGCGGCGGGTAACGAAATCAATGGCGGTTCCTGCCATCTCGGCCGGAAGGTCAATATCGAGAAGTTCAATCGGCTCATTACGTTCGCCATGAATTTCTTTATATAATACCTGCGGCTGACCGACCTGCAGCTCATAACCTTCCCGGCGCATGGTTTCTATCAGTACCGAAAGATGCAAGACCCCGCGCCCGTTCACATTCCATGAGTCTGCAGAATCCGTCGGCTCCACGCGAAGCGCGAGGTTTTTCTCCAGCTCACGCTCGAGACGCTCGTGGATGTGACGGCTGGTGACATATTTTCCCTCTTTCCCGTAAAACGGTGAGTTGTTGATGGTGAAAAGCATGCTCATGGTTGGCTCGTCGACATCGATTGGGTCGAGTGCCTCGGGATTCTCATAATCACAGATGGTGTCGCCGATCTCAAAATCATCGATACCGACCAGGGCACAGATATCCCCGTTGAGGGCTGTGGCTACCTTCTCGCGACCTAATCCTGTGAATACATGCAATTCCTTTATCTTAGAGCGTGTGATGGTTCCATCACGTTTGACGAGCGACACATTCATGCCCTCCTTCACTTCGCCGCGGTGAATTCTTCCGATGGCGATCCGGCCAATATATTTGGAATAATCCAGCGAGGTAATCAGCATCTGCGGTGTTCCTTCATTTTCGGGTGGCGCAGGGATGTGTTCCAAAATTGCATCGAAAAGCGGCTCTATATCAGTGGTTGGACTCTTCCAGTCGGTACTCATCCAGCTCTGCTTGGCAGATCCGTAAATAGTTGGAAAATCAAGCTGATCCTCGGTAGCATCGAGGCTGTACATCAATTCGAAGACCTGCTCATGAACTACGTCAGGCCTGCAATTTGGCTTGTCTACCTTATTTATTACCACGATAGGCTTCAATCCGAGCTCAATCGCTTTCTGAAGAACAAATCTTGTCTGGGGCATGGTTCCTTCGAAGGCATCAACCAGCAAAAGTACGCCATCAGCCATGTTCAGCACCCGCTCTACTTCCCCTCCAAAGTCAGAGTGACCGGGAGTGTCGATGATGTTAATTTTCACTCCCTTGTAAACCACCGAGACGTTCTTGGCAAGGATGGTAATCCCTCTTTCGCGTTCAAGATCGTTGCTGTCGAGAATTAATTCTCCAGGATTCTGATTCGAACGGAAGATGTTGGAGTGGAGGATCATCTTGTCTACCAGCGTAGTCTTGCCATGGTCGACGTGCGCTATGATAGCTATGTTTCTAATTTTTCGCATCTTATAAATTTGGCTGCAAAGATAGTCATTATTTCGGCACTATGAGCTTCCCTTATTGCAGCACAAAATGATAGGTGATTGTGCCCTTCTGGAAGGCAGGGGCGTTGTCGTCGACGTTAAATGTAGCAGATTTTGCAGCCTTGGCGGCGGCTTCCAAAAGGTCCGGATCGCTGGAAGTCGAACCAAAAATACCGGTACGCACAGCAGAAACTTTGCCTAGTTTATCTACCGTTACCTCTACCACCACGATGCCTCCCTCGTTGCCGGGATAGGCGGGTTTTGGCATGAAACGTGCCTGGCGGCCTGAAAGATTATAGGAAATATTGTTACCGGTGCCACCCCCGGGACCATATCTTTTTACTCCCGGCTGACCATTTGGATCACCTTGATTGCCAGTTCCATACGTATTTCCTTCACTCTTGGAGGTAGAGCCATTATCTGTTAGTCCGCCGCCAAAAGCATTCTTGACCCGCGAATTAATATTTCCGATCATCTGTTCTTCCTTCTTTTTTTTCTGAAGGTTCTGTGCTTCAAGTCTTTCCTGAGCCAATTGTTCCTGTTTTCTAACCTTTTCGGCCTCAGCAGCAGGGTCAGGTTTCTTCTTTTCAACGATCTTCTTCGGGGTCTTGGCGGTCTTAAGAGCGGCTGCTGGTTCATGGTCCTGCGTCAACAGATCTTCTTCCTTAATGTCTTTGGGTTTGAACGCAGGCGTTTGAGGAGTTGCAGCCTTTTGATCTGCCTGGACTGGAGGTTTATACAGGTTATCGTTGGGTGAAAATACTGCGGAAGGTTCCTCGTCCCCCTTCCCGGTATCGGAAAAACCGAAATCGACCAGCAGTCCTTCGTCCGACTGTAATTTGTCATTCCTGGTAAGGGTCACCATCAAAAGCAGGATCATCACTACTGCATGAAGCAGCAATGTCATCAGGATGCTTTGTTTTTGGTTTTCAGTCCAAGTCATGAATTCCTTCAGTAAAAATTTTATACCTTATAATATAGGTATCAGCAAAAATAGAAATTAATTTTGTCTTAAAGGAGAAAGCTTCATTTTCTGTTTTGGTTTGAAGAGATCGCCGAACGAATTAAAGCTTTCCCGGTAGGAAAATCCGACTCCCTGTTTGTAAGGCGCTATGTCATAGATCATATCCGTGTTGGCCCGATTGTAAACTTTTAACTGGAATTTCCCGGACTTAATAAGTTTAATGAATACCTCGATTTCGCCAACTACCGAATTGGTGTTGGTCGTCTGCAGGCTGCTGTTATTACCGATGTTGCCATTAATAGTGACCCGGTCGTCGAAAATCTGAGTACTTAATGCAAGTTCCATCTGGTTTGTATTGACTTGATCACCAGGTCTATAGTTGAATCCTACGTCAAATTTGGAACTGATCTGAGAGAGCCAGTTAGAGAGCTGACTGGAAAGCATTTCTGAAGTGGTGGCGCCAACAAGCGCTCCGGTATTGGTTTGTGTATCCGTTCTGCCGCGGATATATTCAGGGGTGTAAAATTGACCAATCAATAATAAAGTTAACATTTGGCGGTTGATGTCATCCTGGGTACTGATAAACTGCTGCAATTCATCGCGCGTCCGCTCGTCGGCCGTTGGGAAAAGGATGTCAAATTTCAGCACCGGATTGAGCAAACGGTGCGATAGATTGATCTTACATTCTACCGGAATCCTGCTGGTATTCTCGTTTTTGTAAGTGTCAGCCAGAAGAGTTTTGATGGAGGCTTTAAGATTGTAAACCGCATTCAAATCGACAATCGCCTCATAAGGATCTCCATTCCAGGAGATTGTGCCACCTTCTTCCAGCTTGAATTTTTTACCGATTACATTTTGAAGGGTAAAAAGATAATCACCCTTGTCGATGGTGTAGTTGCCGAACATCGTAAAATTGTCCTGCAGATCATAGACCATTCTGAAATTTCCAGTCCCCTGTCCGGTAATCACGTCACCGAGTGTAGAATTAAAGAGAATCTGAATTTTTGCCGCAGGGGTAGCCGTGATATTGAGGTTCATCTCAAAACCATCCGTCTCTGGAAGTATCTCTGTAACAGGCGTATGGCTTTCTTTTGTATCCTTGCCCACAAACCTGATTATGTTATTTTCCGAGGCTGAGGCGGGTGTTTCAAGGGGTATGACAATCTGGGTCCCATCCTCAGAACGCACATTCAGATCCAGTCTAACCTGGTCTCCTGCTCCTGTGATTAGCGCATCCCCACTCGCATGCGCCTCCCCGTAGAAAAGAGAATTATCTGCCAGCGTAGTCTTCAAGGCCTCCAGTTTGTTGGTCTTTACCCCGATGTGGTACTTGAGTTTGTTGAACATCTTGTGCGTGATATAGCCATCCAGCAGTGCGGTATTGTTTTCCCTGTCTCTTAGCGTAATATTCCTGAAAAGGATGGAATCGCGCGAAAATTCGACAGGCTGATCGAAGGTATACGCCACCCGGGTATAATCGACACCAATCTTGCCATTCTTGATGCCGACCTTTCCGATGAAACAAGGGTCTGTTAAGGTCCCGGTTATCGCAACCGTTCCATTAGCCCTTCCGCTCACCCCGTTGGAAAAACTCCTGAGAAAGGGATAAATCGTTTCCAATGGAAAGCTAGTCAGGTTACCATCATATTTAAGTGAATCATTATCAGGAGAGTAATATCCCTTTAGAAGCAAAGATGTGGTGTCTTTTTTATTGAGACGAATGGAGGTATAGAGCCGCCGTTCTTCCTGGTTCCAGTTATTATCCAAAAGAACGTCTCCAAAATGATCCTTGTAGTAGTGGAAGTTGTTGACAGCCAGACTACTTCTTAGGAAAAAGGACTTGTTGATATCGGCAATTTCCGCTTCCCCGCTTAAGGCTCCTTCGATACCTGTCTCTTGCTTGGAAACCAGGTCAAAGAAACCCAGGTTGATGTTGCCTACCTCAATTTTTAGCTTGTCCGACTGACTATCAGATAATTGCCCATGTACCCTGAAATATTCGTCCCCATGGTGGAGGTTGAAATTGTCGACAACAATTTTCGTGGAATCAAAGTGCAGACTGCTCTTTTCAAATTGCCAGAGGGTATCGGCGACCAGAATATTGGAGGGCTTGATGATATAATCAGCAATCCTGAGTCCCTCATTATTTTTCGAGAAGTGCCCCTCCATATCAATTTTACCACTGTATTTCTTCTCTTTGTATTTTCCCCAGGCAAAACTGGTCTGCAGCGTATCGTTAAAAAGCCGGTTGTCCAGTGACACATTCTCGAGGCTATAATTGCTGCCAAGGGAGAATACCTCCAGTCCGAGCCGCATCAGCCAGCTATTTCCTTCGTTCCTGGAAGAAAAAGTCAGTCCCTTGGAGTGCAGATTTTTGTAGGAGAAATCTTTTGCCGTGCAATTGAAATTCAGGCTTTTCTTTTCTGAGTTGATCTCACCCTTCATCAAAATTGCTGATTTAGGTTCCAGCTCCGGCATGAAAAAGGAGGTTAACAACTCCGGTTTCTTCAGGTTGACATCGAAATTAAAGACATTGTTTCCTGCCACACCATCGACCGGAAATGGCAGATTGGCGGAAGGCAGATAATGTTGAAGATAGTCCCGAAGCGTAAGGCCGATCTCCAGGAAACGGTATTTTCCTTTGATATCTACATCGGCAATGTCTGAACGGATGGTGATGGTATTCTTGTCCGGCGAATTGGTCGTATTGAGATTGAGCGTCTTAAGGCCAAATGTCTTCCCGTCTCTCGAGAGATTCATTTTCTTAACATCGATAGATCCGTTTAAATCATCGATGTTCTTGCCTGTGAAATTGGCCTCCATATCGAACGAGCAGGTGGCATCCTTGTGTATCTGGTCGATACCGAGCACATTCAGATTGGCTGTACTGACCCGGGAAGAAAAATTAAATACAGGGATCTCATTCTCAAGATTGGCCACACCGCTAAATTTCATTTTGATTTTATCGTCGTTGATGATCAGCTGTCCGTCGTAACTCTTATTACTGGCAGTTCCATTCAGGTAGATCGAATCGATGCGGTTGTTGTTGTAATATAGACTGTCGATATTGCCCTTAATGGATGCATCGAAGTGATTTCCTCTCTTATTCACCATCACCTCCGTATGAAGCGTGACTTCTCCAAGGGGATCGAATCCCAGAAATTTTCCTGCCTTAAAAGATTTGGCATCCAGCATTCCCTTGAATTTCAGCGATCCTTTCAGGGTAGGGGAGATGGCAATGTCGGTCGATAAGCTGCCAAGTTCTCCGCTCAAGGTTCCATAAGCAACGAAGTCGGTAGGGAAACCACTAAAAGTACCCTGATAGTTCAGATCCACATCATCCAGCATGGAGGAAGGGATGTGTGGATATCGGTAGGACGATGCATCTGGAAGCCGGATGTGTGCTATGTCGTTAAAATTAAATGTGTTGTTATAGAATTTAAGGAAGATATAGGTGTTTTCCCAATCGGGCATTCCCTTTAGTTCCAGATCGGCATTGAAAGAGGTTTTTTGTCCGACCCTCAGATTCAGCTTCTTGAATTTAAGGTTATCGATACTTCCACTGACACTTCCGGAGAAAAGTACTGCCTCGTCCATTCCCCAGATTTCCGGCAGATAATAGGCCAGGTCGGTCATGGAAACCTGCGATTCGGAGAGATTTCCATTGTAATTATATTGAAAGGCAAGTGGCAAGTCCTCAATCCTTTTAACATTGGAAAGTTTATCCAGCACCACATTCTTTCTCAGCGTGATTTTCAGGGAGTCTGAGAAGATATTCGAATGAGGGGTAATCATGGCAAATTTTTTCATATACAGACCGGAGGAGTCTAGTAATGCATTGAAAGTTAGATTCTTAAGAATAAATCCTGACTTCTCTTCCAGCGAAGCGTTATCGAGTACCATAGCAATGCCGGATGACAACCTTTTTACCTTCACCATAGAGAAGTTTACCTTCTTAATATCCAGGTCATTAAAATTTATTCCCTCGTGAACAATCGTGTCTGCATAAGGTTTTCTGAACCTGATTTCGGCATTTCTTACGAAGAGGTTGTTGAAATGCACATCCCAGATTTTTGCTTCCTTGTCGGGTGGTGGAGATGCCTTGATAGAATCGAGAATAAACTGGAAATTTGTCCCGGCAGTATCCTGAAACATATGAATCTTAGGCTGTTGCACAAATATGCTGTTCAGATGGATCCGGCGGTTCTTCCAACTGAAGCTATCTATCTGCACTTTTAATTGATTAACGAAAAAGAGGGTATCGCTGGATTGATCTTCAATCAGCAGTTTTTCCAGCGTCAATTGATCGAAGAAGGAGATGTCGATGCCATCGACCTTGATTTTTGTGTTGTAGGTCTGACCCACCTGGTCCATGAACCACCTGATAGCCACCGTCTGAACAGTTTTGCTGCGAAAACCAACATACAGCAATTCAGGCAAAGCTATCAGGAGGAAGACGACGATAACGAGTGTCTTTACCTTTTTTTTGATACCTTTGGGCACTGATGGGATGGATGTTGGCGCTTCTGTCACAACGAAATAAATTTAAGATTCCCGATGTTTTCTGACAAGGGAATAAGAGGATAAAATTAATATTTTTTGGCGAGTTAAGGCGCGTAAACTGCAACGGATTGTAATCTAATATGGACCGGAACAAGGATATTGTGATTTTGGGGATTGAGTCTTCCTGCGATGACACCTCAGCTGCTGTGATCAGAAATGAGAGGATGTTGAGTAATGAAGTTGCTGGACAGGAAGTACACAAAGCTTTTGGAGGAGTTGTTCCTGAACTGGCATCCCGTGCGCACCAACAAAACATTATTCCGGTTGTGGACCAAGCCATTAAAAAGGCTGGTGTCACAGTGGCAGATATTGACGCCATTGCCTTCACACGCGGTCCGGGACTTCTGGGGTCGTTGCTGGTCGGGGTCTCTTTTGCAAAAGCATTCGCGTTGGCCAGAAATATTCCATTGATTGAAGTCAACCATTTGCAGGGACATGTTCTGGCTCATTTTATCAGGGAGAGTGACGAACAGCAAAGCGTTCCAAAGTTTCCATTCTTGTGCCTGCTGGTTTCGGGCGGAAATTCTCAGATTATTGTGGTTCGGGATCATCTCGACATGGAGGTCATCGGTCAGACCATCGATGATGCAGCTGGTGAGGCTTTCGATAAATGTGCCAAGGTGATGGGATTACCCTATCCGGGTGGTCCGCTGATAGATAGGATGGCTAAAGAAGGAAATCCAAAGGCGTTTACTCTTTCAAAACCAAGAATCCCGGGGCTGGATTACAGTTTCAGCGGATTGAAGACTTCATTTCTATATTTATTACGTGACGAAATGGCCAAGGATCCTGAGTTCATTATAAAGAATCAGAAGGATTTGTGTGCTTCCCTGCAATATACGATTATAGAGATATTATTGGCCAAGCTTAAGCTGGCTGCACTTCAGACAGGTATTAAGGAGATCGCTGTGGCGGGTGGTGTTTCGGCCAATTCCGGATTGCGCAAGGCCTTGAATGAACTGGCGGCGAATCAAGGCTGGAACATGTTTATTCCGCCGTTTAAATTCACGACCGATAATGCAGCAATGATTGCCATGACAGGGTATTACAAGTATTTGAAAGGGGATTTTGCAGGGCAGGATGTTGTTCCTTATTCAAGGGTAACGATTAAATGAGAATTGGGGATAGAAGAAAGAAGAGTGAAAAATGAAAAATGAAAAATTTTCAGTAAGGAAGAGGATAAGAAGTTTTGGATATGCTTTCAACGGCTTAAAAATCATGCTAAAGGAAGAGCATAATTCCAGGATTCACCTGTTTTTTACGGCTATAGTTGTAGCATTTATGCTCATTTTCAGGTTTACGCTAGTCGAATATGCGTTACTAGTCCTGGCGATTGGGCTCGTGTTCATGGCAGAACTCTTCAATTCAGCTTTGGAAAATTTGGCCGATCATATTTCTCCGGACAGGCATATAAATATTAAAAAAGTGAAAGACCTCTCCGCTGCGGCTGTCCTGGTAAGCGCATTAGCAGCTTTTGCCATAGGTTGTCTGATATTGGGTCCAAAATTGATTAATATCTGGGAATTTATGAGAAAAATTTGATTAATTCATAGATATTAATCAATCTGCTACCAGGCGAACATCGGATAATTTTCCATCATTTTGTTTACCTCAGTACGAACCATCAAGATATTTTGTTCATTGTCGGCATCGAGAAGAACCCGGTCAATCATCTCAACAATCAGTCCCATTTGTGCCTCTTTGAGCCCTCTGGTAGAGATGGCAGGGGTCCCAACACGCAAACCCGAAGTAAGGAATGGCGAGCGGCTGTCGAATGGAACCATATTCTTGTTGATGGTAAGATCCGCCATAACCAGTGCATTTTCGGCTTTCTTACCCGTAAGATCAGGGAATTTAGTACGGAGGTCGATCAGCATAGAATGGTTGTCCGTGCCACCCGAGATGACTTTGTAACCTTTATCGATAAAGGCCTGAGCCATGATTTTGGCATTCTTTTGAACTTGTTGCTGGTAGGTTTTGTATTCCGGAAGCAACGCCTCACCGAAGGCAACTGCTTTCGCGGCGATCACATGCTCCAGCGGACCGCCCTGGATTCCTGGGAAGATGGCCGAGTCGAGCAGGCTGCTCATCATCTTGATTTCCCCTTTCTTCGTCGCCAGTCCCCATGGGTTCTCGAAGTCTTTGCCTAACAGGATAATCCCGCCGCGAGGTCCACGCAAGGTTTTATGAGTAGTTGAAGTGACAATATGAGCGTGTTTCAACGGATTGTCCAACAATCCAGCAGCGATCAATCCGGCTGGATGCGCCATATCGACCATGAAGATGGCTCCGATCTTGTCGGCCAGCGTGCGGATCCGGGCGTAATCCCACTCTCTCGAATAGGCTGAAGCTCCTGCGATGATCAGCTTTGGTTTCTCCTGATGTGCAACGACTTCCATGTGGTCGTAATCCACGAGACCGGTTTCTTCCTTCACGCCATAGGAGACGGGATGATAGAGTAAACCGGAGGAATTCACCGGCGAACCATGGGAAAGGTGACCTCCGTGGGAAAGATCCAATCCCATGAAGGTGTCACCCGGTTGGAGGACCGTCATCAGGACGGCCATGTTGGCCTGTGCCCCCGAGTGCGGCTGAACATTGGCATATTCGGCTCCAAAGAGTTCTTTCAGACGGTCGATGGCCAGCTGTTCAGCTTCGTCAATAAATTGACATCCACCATAATAGCGGTGACCAGGATATCCTTCTGCATATTTATTGGTGAGGCAGGAGCCCATGGCATCCATTACCTGCTGGGAGACGAAGTTTTCGGAGGCTATCAGCTCGATTCCGTGCAGCTGACGTGCTTGTTCTTTCGCGATGATCTCAAAAATCAGGGTATCTTTCTTCATGAGAGGGATTTAAAAATTATGAGGTAAAAGTACAAATTTTGACGGGAAAATCCAAAATCCAGTCATTTTACACTCATCTTTAAGTTCTCATCTTCTCAGTTCTCATTACTCATTTCTCATCTTCTTCATTCTTCTGAGGAGAAGTTGACGAGCATATCCCGGTAGGCATTGAATATTCGAGATTTCGAGATGAAACCGACATATTTTCCGTTGTGAACGACAGGGAGGTTCCAGGCGCCACTGTCGTTGAATTTTTTCATGACCACCTCCATTTTCTCGTTGTGGGAGATGATTTCGGGTGAAAGGGTCATCAATTGGGATACTTTTTTGGTCTCGTATAGCTCCTTGTCGAACATGATTGCCCTGACATCATCCAGTGAGACGATACCCTTAAAATTGTTTGATTCATCCACTACCGGGAAGATATTACGGCGGGATTGTGCGATGATCCGGACTAGTTCACCGAGCGTCGTTCCGGGACTGACCGTGAGCAGGTCCTTTTCGATGACGTTATGGAGTTTTAATAATGTCAGTACGGCTTTATCCTTGTCGTGAGTGATCAGGTCTCCTTTCAGCGCGAGTCTCTTGTGGTAGAGTGAGTGCGGCTCGATTGGTTTAGCGACCAATAAGGCCACCGCTGAGGTGATCATGAGGGGAATAAGCAGGGCAAACCCACCCGTGATTTCGGCAATGAGAAAGATAGCCGTCATCGGAGCGTGCATGACGGCTGCCATCATTCCGGCCATTCCGGCCAGAGCGAAATTCTTGGCCGGAACCATTTGGCCGTTGTAGTTGAGAATGAGAGAGACCAGAAATCCCGCAAGGCTACCCAGAAATAGGGTGGGGGCAAAGGTACCCCCGCTACCTCCGGCCCCGTTGGTAGTGGCCGTAGCGGCAATCTTAACCAACATGATGACTAATACTAGTCCAATCAGAGCAAGTTTATCATCCCTGTATCCAAAGAAAACGGAATTGTTAACAATATGATGACCCAGGTCATTAACGATTTGATTGATTGTATAGTAACCTTCACCCCAGAGGGAAGGAAAGAGGAAGATCATTCCCCCCAGGGACAATCCGCCGATGGCTATTCTTAAAACCGGACTCTTAATTTTCTTCAGGCTCCCTTCAATCAGGATGTTTCCCCTGGTGAAAAGGATGGAAAATAGTCCGCAAAAGATTCCCAGGAGGATATACCAATGGATATTAGTAACCTTGAAAGCCGAGTCGATCTGAAAATTCAGTTCGTAACCCGATCCCATCAGAAAGTAAGCCAAAGAGGCAGCTGTCGCTGCCGAGATCATCAGCGGTAGCAGGGAAGCCATGGTGAGGTCGAGCATCAAAACTTCGATGGCAAAAAGCATTCCGGCCAGGGGAGCCTTGAAGATGCCGGATATGGCACCTGCTGCGCCACAGCCGATTAAGACGGTCATAGTACGATAACTCAGGTTGAATTTCCTTGCGATGGTTGAGCCGATGGAAGAGCCGGTGAGTACGACCGGAGCCTCCGCCCCAACCGATCCGCCGAAGCCAATCGTGATGGTACTGGAGATGATGGAGGTGAACATGTTATGTGCACGGAGGTAACCTTTCTTCCGGGATATAGATTCCAGGACCTTTGTAACACCATGACTGATATCCTCTTTAACGATAAATTTTACGTAGATGAAGGTGAGGAGAATACCGATTCCGGGGTATAGAAAATAGTGATAATTCTCCTGGAGCGAACCAAAATCTTCGGTCAGAAATCTGCTGGAGATATGGATGATATTTTTCAGCAGGATGGCGGCAAAGCCACTGAGAAGTCCTACAATGAAACTCAAAATAATAGTCTTATCCCGCTCTGAAAGCTTGGAAAAGCCATGATTTCTGGTAGAGAGCAATATTTCTTTAAGTCTTATCATCCGTAATCAAATTTACTCTTTTTTCTGCAACTAGTGAAATGAGGGTAGCCTGAGGGTGTAATGTTATTTGAAGGTTAAGAATAGTTGTCTGATTTCCATGATATTAAAATGAATGACAAAAATCTTTTATATTCATGAATTATTGTTCTAAATTTGAATGATAGCCTATCTTGGTTAATACTTAAATAACAATTTAATTTACAAAAATCATGGAACCTATTTTCATTGTTCTAATTGCCATTTTTGTTCTCCTTCTGTTGTCAGGAATTCGCATCGTCAGGCCCACTAATCGTGCCTTGGTTGAGCGTCTGGGAAATTACCATCATTTTGCCGCACCGGGATTTAACTGGATTATTCCTGTTATCGACAAGATGTACATTATCAATGTCACTGAAAAGATGATTAATGCGGAGCCACAGGAGATTATCACCAATGATAATCTGAATGCCAGGGTGGATGCCCAGGTTTATTTTAAGATTAAGTCGGATGAAGAAAGTGTAAAAAATTCTCAGTACAATGTTAATAGCATTGAATATCAAATTGTTAACCTTGCCAGGACGACCCTTCGTAACATCATTGGTACGATGACGCTAAAATCTGCCAACAGTGAAAGGGGAAAGATCAACAAGGAGTTGCACTCCACTTTGTTGGACGAGACCCATAATTGGGGAATTGAAATTGTACGCACGGAGCTCAAGGAGATTGATCCCCCGAAGGATGTTCAGGAAACGATGAATAAGATTGTGAAGGCTGAAAATGAAAAAATTGCGGCCATCGACTATGCCACTGCTACAGAAACAAAGGCAGATGGCGAGAAGAGGGCTGAGATCAGGAAGGCTGAGGGAATCAAGCAGGCGGCTATTCTTCGTGCGGAAGGAGAGGCTCAGGCCATTCAGTTGGTTAACGAGGCTGCCGAAAAGTATTTTGTTGGGAATGCCCAGATGCTTCGCCGTATTCAGGCGATGGAGACCTCGTTGAAGGACAATTCGAAGATTGTTGTCCCAACCGGCTCTGACCTTGTCAATGTGATGGGAGAGATGGGTGGCGTGATTCCGCTTAGGGAGAAATCAGTCTAATTTGCACATTAGCACATTTTCTCATTTTCCGTTTTTTCATTATTAAAAAGTTTTTATATTTGCACCCTCAATGCCGGAATGATTACCAGTTTCGGCAGGGTGCAATCAAGCGGGAATAGCTCAGTTGGTAGAGCACGACCTTGCCAAGGTCGGGGTCGCGAGTT
>JBAXKJ010000058.1:0-17166 GCA_037137375.1 Prolixibacteraceae bacterium | reverse complement strand
TTTTTTACGAAAGTTTTCATGACAGTAAATTTTAAGTTTAAAAATTATATGCAAGTAATCAGTGCAGCATGGAAGGGCACTCAAGGAGGAACTGGAACTAACGGAACAAAGCGAGTATAAGCCGGGAAAATCCTTGAATGAACAGCGTGGTACCTGGAGGGATACACTTGCTTAGCGTATAATTAGGAAACAAAATCTGTCATGAGGACCGGAAAGTAAACTGAACTGGAAGGGGAATTGTCCGGATACTCAGCAAAACGCTACGCAAACAGCTTCATTTGTCACGCTTTGGAGTATACTGTCACTTGTAGCCTAACCAGGTTCTGGAAGGGCTTTATCCGTATAAGCCGGGTGAGGTTAAAGCAGAAAGGATAATTACCACGAAGGTAGCCAGTCAGACAAAGCGACCGGGATGATATCAGTCTTCCGGATAAGAAGGATTGACACTGAACAAGGCAGTATTTGGGGGAACTTCTTTCGATACGAGCAAAAAAGGGGAAACCCCCTTTCTTTTTTTAAAGGCCACTGTCTGCATCTGAAAAAGATATATCACCATGGCCGGTCCCTCCAAGATCTTCATCCTGGTTGCACTCGTCAATAAACTCATTCCAGGCAGAACATTTGGAACAATCACCGTCGAATCTAACGCAATAGCTCATAAGTTTTGCCGCTGCCCTGCGGACTTATATTGGCACCTGGCACGCCGGTTGGTTTAAATGAGATTTCAAAGAAGCCCTTCATCTGCAAAACTGAAATGTCCAAATTGGGTGACAATCAGGTGATCTATTACCGGAACTTCCATTATTGCTGCAGCTTCCTTTAACTTCCTTGTAATACTTTTGTCTGCATCACTGGGTTCAAGGTTTCCTGAAGGGTGATTGTGACATAAGATCATTCCTGTGGCATGGATATCCAAGGCGAATTTCAACACAAGGCGAACATCGATCACCGTACCGGTCATGCCGCCCATGGAATGTTTCTTTGAGGTTAAAATTGCATTTCTGCGATTGAGATAAATAACCCAAAATTCCTCATAGAACAGATCTCCAATCATAGGGCGGATGTATTCTGCAGCGTCTTTGCTGCCTTTGATCTGTCCATTATCAACTGCCTCCTGAAAGTTCCTTCGTCTGCCCAGCTCCATGGCCATGACGACATAGGAAGCTTCGGATTCATTGATGCCACAATTAATTATGTCATACACAGACATTTTCGCCAGCTCATGAAGATTATATTCAGCTGCAGAAAGAACGTTCTTGGCATTTTGCAATTTGTTCTTGCGAAAGAAGATGGTGAGGAGTTCAGAATCTGTCAAAGATGCCAGTCCGTTTGAAAACATTTTCGTTTTAGGATCATCGAGATTTTTCATAAATGTTACAGTTAAATTAAAAGCAGAGTACATTGAGCCGATTGGATTAGGTCAAGGGCGAATGTCTGTTAGTAAAGTATGAACTAACTGACCTGAGTGGCGAAAGCCATCGGAGGATCCTGCACTTGGAAATGATTGGCATGGATCCGAAGACCCTTTACCGTTCCGATCGGCGATCAATAACTTTGCTGAGTAATTTGAGTGTAACTACCTATTCCTAAAATGTGAGTACAGAATATCCTCGACCAAAAAAAAGCCCGGTGAAGGGCTTTTCTAATTAACAGGTTGCGGTTTCTTGCTCATCTGATACCAGGTTCCAGGATGCATACTCAGGATTTTCTTCTTCCCAGGCTTGAAGGCTTTTGGAATCTTCGGTTGCGCGTATGTTGCGGTTGAATTTGAATCTGAAGTTTTGTTCGTTTTTTACTGCTGCTGTTCTGGTTAAAGTTTTCATGATAAGAATTTTAAAGTTTAAAAATTATATGCAAGTGAACAGTGCAGCTCAGAGGGGCAGTCAAAGAGGAACTGGAATACCGGAAGGAAGCGAGGATATGCCGGGAAAATCCTTGATTGAACAGCGAGGTACCTGGAGAGATACACTAGCTTAGCGTATAATTTCAAACAAAATTTATCAAGGGGACTGTACGAATATCGGCAGTGACGATCTGCAAAACAGATAAACAATTCAGCAATATAAGGCAACCTGTGCCCAATAAAGACTGGGAAAATCCAAATCTGAACATCCACTTAATCAGTATGAGTAAATATTAACCGAAAGCTGCTCTCGAAAATCTGAATCCGGGAAGATATCGGGAGAAAATATATTCAGTACGAACAAAAAAGGGGCGGATGCCCCTTAGAATTTCCACAGATCCCAGAGGTCTGTTTGTTGAGCCTCTTCCTTGGCAGGTGTTATTTCAGGAAGCTCCGTCGGTTTACTCTCAGGGATCCTGAGTACAATGCAACTTTCTTCCTTCTGGATTTCTCTTACACATGGAATGGGATGCTCCGGATGGCATTCTATTCTCCAACCTCCGTAAAAATGATTGCTCAGGGAATCCATCCAGGCAACTTCACCAATCATTCCGTTCAGGCAGAGATTGATTACCGCCATCATGCAGCACGTCCGGTCGATATCTGCCCCATAGAATTGATTCCATCGGCTGATCTTTGCTGCTGCCATGAGTGTCCGTCCGGATCCACAGGCGCAATCGGCAATGTTCCGACCTACGCCTGCTGTAATTGTAATCATTGCCATCATATCGCAGATTGGCTGAGGAGTGAAGTACTGGCCATTATTGCCATGTGAAACCTGATCCATGAAGAAGTCTCCCAGGCAATCTTTCATTCCACATCCTTGATCATCCATTTCCATCACCAGGGATGCGAATGCTTCAGATAATTGAATTACCTCAGAGGGTTGATAGTTTTTAATTATCTCGAGGTAACGGTCTTCTTTCCTTCCGGCAGATAGTGCACATATTATCATCTCAAGGAAATCAGGAAACACATGATGGACACCATATCGATCCGAAACATGTAAGAGAATCTGTGTGAATGTTTTCATTGGTATTGATTTAATGGTTAGGGATTAAAAAGGAAGAGACTCCAATGGAGCCCCTTCTGTTATGAATTCTTCTTGACTATCTGCTGGCACTGTTTGATGTTCCAGGATGTAATCGACAGCCTTTTGTGCCTGGGCCGCCGCCAGTACCAGAACCTTCGGATCATCTTTGAAAGTCCGGATCCAGCTTTTTATGTACGCTGCATTATTCTCGATAGTTTGCTGGTCTATTTCGGATATTCCGCAGAGATATGCGGCCCCCATCTCCGCGACAAGTTCCTCCTGGGAGTAATCCTGTGAGCCAAATTTGTGATCCTTGATCTTGTCATGCCTGCCGGTCCTGCTAATGTGCCCGGTACTGTGAACCAGTTCATGGAACAGCGTGGAATAGCATTGTTCGTCATGGAAGAATGTGCGCTGATCAGGCATGCAAACCGTATCCAGATAGGGAGTATAATAGGCAGCATCTTCACCCCATTCTATCTTAGGTCGATCCGACCAGTTATTCACTATGGACTCAGCTGCCTTAATTGGATTGAAGTCGTGATCATGTGATTCTGCAGGTGGGATCTTTGACTCATCAATTCCTTCCGTCTGTGTCAGGTTGAAAACATTGTAGTACCTCAGGAATGGGGTTTTCTTTATCTCACCTGGCTTCTCTTCCGATTCAAGGATCTTCCAGAAAACTACCATGGTAGACTTCTCTCCCTTCCTTACATTTCCGTTGAGAGATCTTACCTGGTCAAATGTCATGTAGAAGGGAGAAGTGTACTTCAGGGAAATCAACAACCAGAAGTTAATCCCATTGTAGGGACGGTTTGTGATCAGGTTTCGTGGCATTCCTCCTGAGTTACGCCACGGTTTTTGCCAGGGAACTACTCCTGACTCAAGGCGTTCAATGATTCGCTGTGTGATAACCTCATAAAGATCAAATTTATTCATCTATAACGCCGCTGCCCTGCGGACTTATGTTGGCTTCTGGCACGCCGGTTAATGATTTTTGGGCGTACCACATTGAGCCGGGTGGATTCTGTCAAGGGTGAATGTCAGTTTCGGGATTAAGGGAGAAAGTGACCGAACACGAAGTGCCGGAAGGTGCTGCACCATGATCATAAACCTGCAGGAACTGAACGGCCCTTTACTTTTCCATCCGGCGATCAATAACTTTGACCAACAAATGAGTAACCAACGTCAATATTTCTCAGATTCTGTGGGTTCTTTTTTGGTTCTTTTTGTCTTACAAGAAAAAAGAACTGCCAATTTTTTAGGCTGTAAGGGTCCCTGAAAAATTTCATTGAAGATGATGGCAAACTTCTTTTTGCCCGCTTTTTCTTTGAAAGAAAAAGCGCCCTGGATAATTCCATCCTCAATCCAGATTATTTCTTCGTATTTCACTAAAAATCAAACAGACATCTATCAAATTTTGAAAAATTTGATAGATGTCTGCGGTGAAACCCGAGCTCGGCCTATCGGGGGAGCGGGAAAAACGGCGGATTTTACAGGATATATGAAATGATTTGCATATGTTAAACGCTTAATAAAGAGCGTAAAGGCAGTCCTATACCCACATAGCACATGGACTGACTATCTGCATGGAGTGTAGGGCAGTCAGTCCTTATTGGGTGATACCTATTTGAAGTCTGGAGGTTAATCTATAGCAGTCCTATATGCGAGGAGAAACGAACGTGCTTTGATTGTAATTAAGCGTATGGCCATACTTTGTCCAGATCCTTTTATCAACTGCATCACCGAAGTGAGTGGCCTCCTCTGGCAGGATGCTATGTTTACGCTCAGATGTTTTGTCCTTCTCAAAGCGTCCATCCTTATCAACTACTTTGGTATTGTTCATTGATATGAGTGTGAACTTACACTTGCGTCCATTGATGATGAACTTGGGATAGCGTGGATCCTTTCCCTTAAGGATATTGAGCCATAACAGATACTTATCATGTTGTGGTGGCTCCATGCCTTTGTGCACTCTTGTATCCACTATCCATCCATTCTTACTGAATCGTTCTATTGCCTGCTCGTTGTAAGTCCGTGAGTTCTTGGCATTGGGTTGCCTTGAGTCTCCGTACCTGTCACGATAGTACGTGATCTTCCTGGTAGGATGAGCATTATAGTAACTACATACCTTATCAACGAGATTATCTATCATGACACCAGGACCATCTGAACGGACAAAGAACTCGTTGATGGTACAGTCTACCGGTTCGACAACCTTAGTAACGAAATTATAATTGCGTTCCTGGGCAATAGAGAACAATGCGATCTTCGCCCCCCAGTCCGGAACTATCTCCAGTGGACGGTTCGGATCACAATCAAGGTCCTGCTGGCAGCTTTCTATTTCTAATTTCGATGGATCCCAATTGCTATCATCGGCTACGCCTCTAATATAATCATCATTGTATGCATCGTAATAGATATGTACTGAGCTATCAAGGTGGTAGTAACAATCTTCTATCTGGTCAATGACCCAGTTAAGGATCTCAACCATGAATATAAGCTGGCTCTGCTTATCATATTCTCGAACGATATAAGACATCCCCAGGTTCTGAATATTGTCGAAGGCATTGGCCAGCGTGAATAGGATGCCATCTTTGGAAACAAATGGGGTTATTTGTTTCTTGAGCCTTACGGTTTCATTCCAGATATCCTTGAACAGACGCGGATTACTTTCTTTGTGAGCAGCAATGAGCTGCATCTGAAGCTTTACAATTCGGTTCCAGATATCGAACAGTGGAATACCTGCTTCCTTCATATAGTATTCACCATATTTCAACAGCCATCTCTGTTCGGCACTATATGGCATGGATGAAACATATCTGAAACCATGATGCTGCGCTACTGGATTCGGAGACCGAAAGCCAAAATGATCCTCATTCCCCCTGTTGGCAGGTGAAACCTCTTCATCATAGCGGGGTTTATTCAAAGTCAATGCTTCATCGACGATCTCACGATCAAGATTAGGACCGCGTGCTGATCCTGATCGTTCCTGGGATAACATAAGAAAGCCGGTACCATTCGAAAAAGAAATAAAATTGTCGAACTTGGCAATCTTCTCATATGGATCTTCAAATGTTTTAGGAGGCTTACGACCGATCACATAGTCCTTATCTTTAGTGAAGCCCAACTGTTCCAGAAATTTCATGGTAGATGGAAGAGTCCTTGTATAGATCTGCCCAAAGGTGCGACCAGTAATGGATGTAACTGATCGCGGCATCTCCCGGACAATTCGATTGATCTCCCAACCAATGCTATAAGACTTACCTACCCCTCGACCTTGAATATCAACTTCATTCTTTGCATTGTTCAGGACTGTAATCAGTTGTGGTGCATTCAGGTTAATTAGTTCAGTAATCATGTCTTCATAATTTCTTCGGCTGTGGTTTCTGTGATTTCCTGCCCTCCCCAGATGGCTTTATTCAGTTCCTGCAGTGCAGAATCAGGTAAGTCCTTTAGCTTATTAATATCGATCTTGACCTGACGGTTATCATTTTGTACCAGGATATAAAACTGATGCTTCTCGTTTCTGGATGGATCCGGTAGATCATCCGGTTTTTCTCCAATGGCTTTTATCAGATTGGCATGTTCCATGGCAATAATCCGGCGATGCTGGTGATCATTTACATTCTCACATCTTTGAATATTCCTAACAATATCATTGATCATCCAAGTGCGCCACATGTCATAATCAAATGAATATAGCGTATTGAATAACCTTACGGCCATACGAAGATCTTCATAAGCCTGGGAGCGTCCAACATTGGGATACTTTTGTTGGTGCAATGCAACTGCATTTTTCTGAATTGGGTTTTTGTCCAGAATTTTGGCTGCGGAGATAATCCTGTCAAGCATTTCCTTCTTTTCTTCCGAAAGTGGTGAATCATCCGGATAAAGTATATGGGCTTTCATCATCTCGTAATTGGTATCTTCAAGTGCTTTTCTACTCATTTTGATTGATTCTGAAAGTTTAACATCATCTGTTGTGCGGGGTTACTTCCATTTTCTGCGGCTTTTTCTATTGATTTGCGAAGTTTAACTTCACTTTTCAGCCAACCTGTTCGATATGCTTTATAAAAGTCTCCGGTTTTTAATTCCATGTTCAGTTGCAGTGTTTCCAGTTGCGACTGATCCAGTTCAAGATTATCTGCGACGTCTTCAATGCTGAAAAATAATCCAGCCATTTCTGCTACCTCTTTAAGTTGCTCCTCGTTCAAATTCATCGCTTAGGGTATTATAATCAAATTCAAATATCTGCGGATCTGTAAAGATGATGCCTCTTTCCAGTTTTGGATTGTCTGTGGCATTCTGACTGGTTACAATGCTTATTTTCCATTGATCGTTCCAGATAAGGGCTACCTTGGCATGAACTGATATGCACCGATAATTGAAGCTTGCAGCAATCATCTGGAAGGGTTTTGGGCTCATTACCCTCACCCTATTATCCAGGATAACTTTAAAAGAAAGAATTTCTTTCATTTCAATCCGGTTTTGCAGTTGCTCAATACTTTTTCGACTGAACGAATAAGAGATCATCATCAGATGAGATGGGCCTGTTTGCTTAAGCAAATAGCAAATAAGTTTGACAAGGTTAAAGTTTCCACGGCTGTAGAAATGATGTTCCTTACCATTCTCAATCTGACCAATAGCCTTTGTGAGAGACTGCTGAGAATCACTTATAAAGACCGGATCCTTTAGTTTGGTCCTATAGCTGGCAATCCTAACTTCTGGTTCTTCTATAACAGTGGATCTTATTTCGCTACTATTTAATAACATACTTCAAAAGGGCATTATCTATCTCTTCCATCAATTTGATCCGTTGCTTCATTCGATGCTCAATCTTTATCCGCTTGGGACCATCAGGCATAGGATTTTTAGTGGTTCCATGTTTGGCTGATTGATAATCCAGGATGGATTGATCTTTGGAATTAGCATTTTGCAAATTTTTCTTTCGGTTTTTTAGGCTTTCCTCATCCAGTAAACCAATATCTTCCACTTCCGGCTGCGATTCCGGCGGAAACAATTCGCTTTCTATTGGCAATGTTCCATCCAGTTCGAACTTATTCTTTGCCAGGTAAAGCTTCTCTAATTTGATTGACAGGGCCTTAATTAGATCGAACAATTCAGCTCTCTTCTCCATCACTGCAGGTGCATTGGATGAATCCATTTCTGTCATGACCGTATGCAGCTTACTGCGCTCCTGGAACATAGAGGCATATTCGTACATCAACCTTCGGATAATGGCAGGATATTCCTTAAGAGGATTTTCTTCCAGTGTAGCGTCCTTGAGATGCTCCGGATCCACTATTGGAATTCTTAAAGCATGCTGGATTTCTTTCTGCGTTTCCGGGGCAACCAGTTCTCTGTGTTGTTTGCCTTTTGAATTTTCTTTCGGAACCTCCATGGGTGAATCCCGAACCTCTTGAATAAACGTTTTCCAAGTTCTTATATCTGCAACCTTCGCGGCCTTGCAGATCTCATAGGCAAGCTTTCCTGATAAGTGTTTCATGCCGCCATTGAATTGGCCACGGAGTTGTGGTTTGGCGGTGAGCGTTACAAGGATCTCCAAACCCTCGTAATAATCCATCCCGGATCTGATCCAGGAGATTACTATGTTTCTTTCATTACTCATTATTCCGGCATTGTATGGGTTAATTTATATTCCAACTTCTTGCGCAGGGCTGGTGTCTCACCTGTCCTGAATATTTTAATCAAGTTGACTCCCTTCATGTATTTTTCGAAAAGCATAACACCCTGCATGTAATCACGTTCAGAATTTAGCCACCGGCTGATTTCAATCAACCTATCCTCTGCAGCTGTAAGCTCCCATCGAGATGGATCCGGGAACCTGGCATCAAGCCATAACTTAAGCGCACCATTGAGCCCAAAGTCATTGAAGGACATGAAACCGCATCCATCCAGGCGTTGATTCAATTGGGTATTGGTATAATATTTGAAAACAGTTTTCTTTTCATTGGAAAGTAAAACTCCCGTTTTTGAATAAACGCTATTCCCATAAAGGCTTTTCATGGTAAGGCCAATCCCCTCGGTATAAGGGAAGTTTGACATTACCTGGGAAAACTTCTTCTTATTGAATAAAATTGGGGTATGACAATCAAAATGGTAAGCGGTTAATCCCTTTTGATTAAGCACCTCCATGGTCCGTTTGAGCCGGCCTCGCCAAAAATTAAGTGTCCAGGTAGTATCCGGGAAGAAGTTCATGTCACCCTTATGAAAAGCAGGGATTTCCGATAAATACAGTGGTTTGAGAAGAATATGATCATCATTGATGAAGAGAAAATCATCCGACAAACGATCGTCCGCACATGCTGCAAGTACTTTGGTAGCGATATTCCCATCCGCATTTTGATTTGGGTTGAAAATATCATCTGCTTTAATGTGTATGATCCCTTTGGAAAGAAAGTCTGGAAGCTCCCCAACGATAAATATCTTGCCAACGCCCCGACCGTATTTTTCAATACTTCTCAGGGAGTATCTGATTTCATTGTTATTCCAGGTAGATCCAGATCCAAGTACATAAACTACATCAACCAATGGTTTCATGACTATCTCTTTATTCCTGCAAAACGAATATCTGTACCCATATAGGATATTTCGAACCAGCTGAATTTGCTAAGGTCAAATGATCCAACAATCATTGCAGCCGTAACATTTCGGTAGTACGCGTTGGTTAGCGGACTATCTTGTGGATTGTGATTTGATGTTCCATGTTCTTCCCTCCCGATTCCTGCAGCAGTGAACAGCAATAGGCCGCCATTTCTGGTAAGTTTAAACATTTGTGCCAGGCTTTCTGAATAATAGGAATCATGCTCCAGCATCTCTGTACTGATGACCACATCAAAGCACTGTCCAGGATCAAACTCATGCACCATGGTCACAAAATCGACATTAGGACCATTGACGATATCAATACCGAAATAATTGGAAGATTCGAATAGATAACGGTTATTACCATTGATATCCAGGCAGCCACAGTCTAATACATTCACTCCGGTGAAATACTGAGGAAAGTACTTTTTAATCAATTCGCAGAATAATTTTACATTTTTATGCATGTCAGTTATTTATAAATATATGGTAAGTGATAATCAAATATTTCCATCAATTCTTTTTGGCGCTTGTAGTTAGGATCTATTGCACCTGAGATATTGGAACTGTCATTTTTAGTAATGGAATCAAAACCATAGAAAATCAATTGGCTTGCTCCTAAAAACTCAGCGTTCCGCACTGCCGATTTATGGCTGAAATCAATATCTCTCAAGCCATAATCATAGTTATCGAAATAATATTTTGGCTCATAATCAGGGAAACAGTTAAGTGCATGATGTACGTGCAATAATAAAACTGATTGTTTTGGCGGTGGTTGATCGGCAATACAATTTTCGCATGTCAGTACTGTACATTGCGGCTCAGGATAATTTCCATCCTTATACTGGGAATAAACTGGAATAGTAAGGTTTAAACTTTCAATATAACTGAGGATGCTATTAATGGCTATCACAAAACCATCTCCGAAATCAGAAGAAGTAAGTTTCAGTGCAGATTTCCCGGTCCCTATAATGTAGCAAGTCTGACCCAAATGAACATCTTTTAACAGTGCGATCTTTTTCATATTATAGCTTCAGGTTTAGTCTGGTATAAAATAGAAAACTCTGAGTTCTGACCTTTCTCCTGAGCCAGGAGTGATTCGTATCAATGGTGAATTTTGTCATTGGCTTACCATTGGAGATCCCATTATGAAAGTTGCCAGGACAGAAACCTTCACCATGCTTAATACCGGTGGGTTGAAAAAATGGGTTAATGAACTGTTTGTTACAGGTATGCTTCCACAGGTGCATGTCGAAATACAAAAGGGTATCCTCCGGCCATACATAGTTATCAAGTGCCGAGATCCTGAAAGCGGTACAAAACAAGGAGGATCTGCCTGGATGGGAACTGCAGCGATAGCCAGGCAATTGAAGAGAATAGATGGTAGTTTCTTGTATCCCGACCAGATCAGCCCCGCGATCGAAGCATCGGGTCATTTTCTCCAGGTACCAATCCGGATAATAATCATCGTTCTCAATAATAAAACAGAATTGGAATCCTCCCTTTTTGGCCACATCTATTCCTTTCCGGATCCTGGGGACGATATCAACAACTCCTTCTATTGCAGGATCGTTGATAATGAAATGCGCACCGGCACGAATAGTTTGATTGAGCATCTGCCATTTACAATGCTCCAAGAATTTTGGCCTGTCATTCCGATCGGGAGTAATCAGGCAGATACGACTGTCAACTTTTGGTTCCATACTAATCTGTGAAAATGCATTCATCATTAAATTTCCGGTAGTGGTCCATTGTCCACTGAATATTCACCTTATCACCACTTCCCCTGGACAATTTTTCTTTAAACTCACTGACGCTCCTGGTGAAAGTGTGCTTGATCCAGATGAAGTTGCTTGAATGAAAGTCGCTATACGGACCAGTTATTTTCCTTCCCGATTCAGAGATATAATTGCCACATATCAAAGCACTGTGAGGATTAACAAAACGGGTAACGCTTTTGGGGCGCGCCAATGTTTTGATGTGGGTATATTCAAGGTACTGAGTATAACTGCTGATAGGTTGACGGGTTTGGAAATATGGTTCGGTTTTGCCATAGATCCTCCAATATAGGCCGAGGGCTGCAAAATTTCCATGTGTGAACTTGATATCATGAAGAGCCTCTTCGATAGTTTGGTACTGAATATTGATCATCAAAAACTCATCCGTATCGATGAAGAGTGTAAAGTCATCACATGGATGGGCCAGGCAGCAGTCATTATATGCTTCTACTTGCGTGTGGACTCCCTGATCATCCCAGATTTTCACAAAACAGTCCTTATCATTCTTAAGGGTTTCACTAACCGGAATGACTGAATGATTATCATATATGTAAAATGATGAGAATCCGATCTTTCTGTGATGGTCAAGCCATTCCTGCAGATAATCATTCTCATCCTTAATCAGTAAACAAACTGATAATTTCATAATAGGTGACTTTTATTATTGCTACCTTCCATGTGGCGGTAATAGTGAAAAACGTATATTCCTTTCATGAGGCAAATGGAACCTCCGCCCAGCAGTACCTGTTTGCATATAATCGTATCAATGCCATAAAGGTCCCGGCTAGCAGAAGCCTCCTTTATTTTATCCCGGAATTGCACCCAGGTGGATTTTCTCATCAACATCATGTGACCGGTAACACGGCGGTTCAAGACTTCGAGTTCCAATTTGTGATTGATCGCACAGTCTTCGGCTAGTTTTCGATGGACTATAATATTCCTGCTGTCAAATTGATGATTGGTAGGCATCATCCAGGGTGTTCCACTTCGGCTGGCATAGCAGGAAAAAATTGAAACATCAGGATACTTTTGAGTATATTTCTCGATATGGTGACCAAAATCATTGCGAAAGAAGGCGATATCCCCATCCATCATGCAAACCCAATCCTGCGGATCCGGAACAAGTTCCATATATTGATCCCAGGCATCAAAGAGTTTTCGGTTAAAGGCGTATGGGGTAAAGAAATAGATCATGATTTTATTTTTATAGCAAGATAATGGCGGGAAAAAAAGCAGGAAAGGACATAAAAAAACCCGGGATCAACCGGGCTTTTTATAAAATAGTATGTTCTGAGAAGCTAAATTATTTCTTTTTGCGGATCGGCCTTTTTGGTTTCTCCTCTGAATTCTCCACCACCTCAGATTCTGGAATTTCTTCAGCGATCGTTTCCTCTGTCTGTTCTTCTGCCTCTTCGGCTTCAATAAACAGCTCTGTCGAAACACCATATAATTCCTTTCCTTCGGGGGTTATTTCCAGATAGGGAAAATCATTTTCATAAAGGGCCTTAATAGTCTCGAGAGGAATTTTATCCGAAGAAAAATCCAACTCCCCAAACTGTTGAGTGACCACCCTTCCGGGTCTTAGCTTTATGAATTTAAAATACCTTTTCCACATAGCAATTAGATTGAGCCGCTGGCCTCAGTCAACGGAACGTTTCCTTCATAGATAAATGCACTTGCCGTTTTGTAAGTGAACTCCAAAGAGACCCCTTTACGGGCTGCAGCATTCTTACCTGTACCAACTCCCTCAGGGGCGCCTGCGAAAACTGCCGGACGCAGTTTGTCACCCATCAGGTACATCTGGCCATCGCTGTCCACAACGACAAACACAAGGTTTTCGTTTTTGGCTGCATTGATGAATCCCAGGATTTTCTTCTGCAGTCCGGGATGGAAGAGCGTCAAATGCTCAACGAATGACTTGCCATCAGCTTCACCAACAGGATCAATCTTGAACTCGCCGGTGTCATCGGTCATGTACATTTCGAAAAGCCTTTTTCCTGGCTTCATAACCAGATCACCGGTCAGCACCGAAGCTGTTGCCAGCGTATTCGGAGTTGCAGGCTTGGTTGGGAAAACAGAAACGTCAGCGTGATAGCCAAAATAAACCTTCTGGACCAACCCGCCCATATTCTCACCGTTAGGGAGATTTTTGTCAATGTCTGTAAAATCTATCATTGTGATGATTTATTATGAGTTAAACGGTAAGGTTACCCGGAAGGCTTTCACCGACCGGGCAACCATTTATCTTAAACCGAACCGGATCCGGTTGCCTTGATATTGGTCCAAACAGCCTGGTTGATACCAAATCCCAATCCTTCGCTCCAGTCGGCCATAACGGCTACTGCACGTTTGGCTTCCTCAAGTTTGAATTGATTTTTGGTAAATGTGGCAGGAGAAATGTACAGCAGGTTTTCTGCAGGTGTGCAGAAAATATCGTCCGTACCAACCATGCAAGCCAAAGGCTTCACATCGAGCGGAGTGAAATCGATTCCACTATTGATCTGCGCATCGGAGGTCTTCATATAGAATCCCTGGGCGCGTTTGTCCTGCATGTACTTCTTGTACCATGCGCGAGACATACACACGTTCATTTTGATCCCCTGATAAACCTCAGCGATAGAATCCGTGAACTCTTCAATCTGATCAAAGATGGTATCCTTATCCAGGGTACCAATGTTAATAGAATTGATGGTCCCGGCATCAACACCCAACTGGAGTTGTTTCTGCAAACCATTCATGCCTGTTCCGTTCGGAGCGGCAACACCTGCCTCAGGAGTAGCATAAACACCCTTGTAGTACTCGTTCAGTTCCATGTCCTGATCGATCTGACGGGTATAATACACTTCGATGAGCCATTTAACAAACGGCCAATCTTTGCGGTCGACTGACTTTTGGGTTAGGAAACCAAGCCAGGTAGCATACAACTCGTCCGGCATGAACTCGTCGTCGATTTTGAAGCGATACAAACGAATCTCGTTTGGAACAATGGCCACACCACCTTTAGGGGTGAATGCTTTCTGAAAGCCTTGTACCAGCGAGTTGAATGTAGCATTGGCAAGACGGAAGATGGTATCGTCCGTTTTAATAGGGGTTGCAAGATCTGTGAACTCGCGACCCTGGGAGAGCAGGTTTAGGATCCGCTTTTTGTTTTGGCCGTTGTCCTGATAAAATGCGCCGTACTCTCTTACGATGTCTGTGGTTGTGATTGCCATAACTATAAGAATTATTAAAGATTAGAATCCACGAGTTTGTTGTGTGGAAGGTTGTTGATGGTTTCCCAGTCAGCTTCTTCAGTTTCATGCTCTTCCACTGGTCCAACAATCTGGACAGGGTTAGCTCCGGGTTTAGCAGCCAGTAAAGCGCGGATAGCCGCAACTTTGGCTTCAGGGGTTTCGGCCGATGCAATTGTTGGGTCGATGGCATTGAACGGATCGATCACGGCAGCAGCAGCGGCCTGAGCATCGGTTACCTGTTGTTGCAATGTCCCAATGGTTGTATTGGCAGTTTGCTCCGCCGCGAGCGCATTATCGCGTTCCGTGGCGAGTTGCTGATTGAGTTCCAGTCCTTGCTCGATCGATTGCAGCTGCTCTTCGTTCAGAAAAACACCTTCCTCCGTAGATTCAAGGACTTCAACATTCAGCGTTTGATTCAAAAGCAAGAATTGTTTTGCCATGGGTTTACTATTATTGGATTTTTGATTTCCTCCCGCAGAGGAATTGTTTTTGTAGTTTGCCAGGATCTTCACGCGCTCGACAGCAAATTCAAATGTTCCGATAGAATCAATCAGGGTTCCTATCACCTCACCAGCGAAATAGGTCTTGCCTTTTAACTGATCATCGGTAACGGCCGAACGTTGGGATTTAACATCGGTTTTGAATTTGGCATTCAAAGGATTGAGCATCCTTTCCTTTGCCGGCTGGAAGTTGAATTCATTGATGGCCTGCTCATATTCGGCATTCTTTTCCTCGGCTCCATCTGCATAGATAGTAACCTGGATATCGCCTTCCTCGTTGGCCTCGGATTTTGATTTACGGCCTTCCCAAACCAACATGGTCCCGATACAGCCTACAACATCCAAATCCCTGGATGCAATAATCTCTTTCGCATAACAGCTGATATAATAAGCTGCCGATGCAGCCATGCCATCAATCCAGACAACAATAGGTTTTGTGCACTTGAGCATGGCTTCAGTCATCTCAGGTACCGCATTAACCTGCCCACCTCCTGATTCAACTACCAGGATATGACCAATAACATTGGATTCTGCATCTGCCTTCAAAAGGCGATTGGCCAGCGTGCGCGTTCCCCTGGGACCGCAATCCTGATCATGCTTGGTAAGCACAGATCTCAGAGGAATGATATTGATGACTTTTGGGCTATATTCCTCTACTTCCGGCTCATTATCATCCTCATCACAAATATCTTCCTGTGAAGTAAATGAAGCTGGAATCGTATATGACAAATGATTTTGAGGCTCTTCACCTTTCTCAATGCTCAGTCCGCTAATCATCCCTTTGAGTATCGGCAATAAGCCGTTCAGGGTCTGAACTTCTACTTGCCAGGGAGATCCTATTACATCTTTTAGAAATGAATAATTCATAGCTTGCCTGTTTTGCGGCAAGTTTAGAGCACAAAAAAAGCGGTGCAAAGGACATGCACCGCCTGATCTGCTTGAAAACAGAGGGGTTTAAGCTATGATTCGAATGGATCTGAGATGAATACAGCCCTATCATTGATTGCCTTTGCCAAAAATGAAATAGCATAATGATTCAGGGCTGCGGCGGTGGATCCTGTTTGCATCTTGGCAGAAAAACGCAGCGGAACATCTTTATTACCGGCCAGTTTAAAATTTCCGTTGCCATCCTGGTAGATGACATTGTACTTAAGTACGCGCTCCAGCTGCTTAATGATATCCATGGTTGCCGTATTGTCGCATGGCACAATGGCGGTGATCTCTGTTTTAAAAGCTGATCCTTCAATGGGATCCTCACTGAAGGCACAAGAGTCTTCTTTGGTATAGATCTCCACTAAATTATCTTGAGTGGTGAAAGTGAGCGTTTCTCCGGATAGAGAATAATCCGCTGCAGGAATTGCCCAGAGGCGGATTACTCCACCCATGTTTTCTGATTGCTTGTTGATTGTTTTCATGTTTTTTTGAGTTTTAAGAATCTGTCCCTTTAAGGGGACACATTCCGCAGATTTTTACTGATTTATTTATGTGGCAACCATCTTCCTGATGCCAGGAAAATGGTCATCCGGATGACACCATTCTCAATTCGTGTTGTTGCAATACGGATGAAGTTACGGCGCCTACATTCGACATATTGCAAAGGATTAATCTCTCCAGGTGTTGAAATGCAAATTGATTAAAATCGATGTCGTGTGTAAGTTTGAACCGAAAGAAATCCTTTTTGATGGATTCAAACGGCCAGTACTCTTCCTCCATGTAAAAACGAGATTGAAATTTTTCGATTGCAGTATTGATCGGGACCCCAAATGATATATATGTACTTACTACAGATCTCATCAGCCATTTGGCGTTTTTCTCAAAATGCTTTCCAAAGCTAACAGCATCCGTTTTGGAAAGCTCCCATCCATGGCGGTAAAAATCACGATCGGATATAAGGACCTCGACCAGATGAGTATGCAAACAAAGCTCTTTCGTATATTTATGATCGTTATCATAATTGGGTTTTTTGAGCATTCTCTTGAACATCTCTTTTTCCCTGGGATGGCAGTTAAAGTTTACCGGGTTCCCGTAATTGTTCTCGAGAAAACGCTTTACATAGGGCTTTACCTGGACGGTGACATTAAAATTCATAGGAAGGTGGCTTTATTAAGTA
>JBAXKJ010000057.1:0-18459 GCA_037137375.1 Prolixibacteraceae bacterium | reverse complement strand
AATTCTGCCTCCTCCAAGCTAAATGGAAGGCTACCTACGAAAATGTTCATAATTTAAAAAACTAATTTAATGGTAAATAATCCGATGTAAAGGTAGTTATAATTTAATTCAAATAGAGTTTTGATATTATTTTTATTAATGACTTAAGTCTCAATTTTTCAGCTATTTACGAATTGTATATCTGTAAACGCAATCCTTTGAATCTTATTCAGGTCACTTTATTGTTAATCTTGCACCTATTTGAGAACCAGTTTTTTAGTAAATTGAGTTCCTGTTGGAATCCTTTCTTCAAAATAGTATTCGATGGTCAGCTGTTTCTCTTGTTAACGTTCTATAGTATTGCACCGGGAAAGGTGTATTTCATAAAAAATCGACAAAATAATTACAACTGTCTCTTAACTTTTTCATTTTTCATGTAAGTTTGTACGCTCTTAAAAAGAACACAATTATGTTTGAAAATCTAACAGATAAGCTTGAGAGGTCGTTCAAATTACTGAAAGGCCAGGGGAAAATTACAGAAATCAATGTCGCTGAAACATTGAAAGAGGTGCGGCGTGCATTGCTTGATGCAGACGTTAACTTCAAGATTGCAAAGGATTTTACTACCCGAATTAAAGATAAAGCTCTTGGACAGCAGGTTATTACATCATTGAACCCTGGTCAATTGATGGTGAAAATTGTCCATGATGAGCTGGTCGATCTGATGGGCGGACAATCCGTCGATATCAATGTAAAAGGATCACCAGCCGTTATTCTGATGGCAGGATTGCAGGGGTCGGGAAAGACGACTTTTTCCGGAAAACTTGCTAACCGACTGAAAACCAAGCAAGGAAAGAATCCTTTGTTGGTGGCTTGCGATGTGTACCGTCCGGCAGCTATTGAACAGTTAAGGGTTGTTGGTGCGGCTATCTCGGTAAATGTCTATACCGACGAAACGACAAAAGATCCTGTTAAGATTGCCAGGGATGCCATTAAAGAGGCGAAACTGAAGGGAAATGATGTGGTGATCATAGATACGGCGGGCCGATTGGCGATTGATGAGATGATGATGAAGGAGATTGAATCCATCAAGAACGCTGTAAATCCTGGGGAGATCTTGTTTGTTGTGGATTCGATGACGGGGCAGGATGCCGTTAATACAGCCAAAGAATTTAATGACCGTCTGAACTTTGACGGGGTCGTACTGACCAAGCTGGACGGTGATACCCGCGGAGGAGCGGCCCTATCGATCAGATCTGTCGTAACCAAGCCTATCAAATTTGTCGGTATGGGCGAGAAGATGGATGCAATCGATGCATTTCACCCAAGCAGGATGGCAGATCGTATTCTCGGAATGGGCGATATCGTTTCGCTGGTCGAAAGGGCACAGGAGCAGTATGACGAAGAAGAAGCACGAAAACTTCAGAAGAAACTGGCGAAAGATCAGTTCAACTTTGATGATTTTCTCAAGCAGATACAGCAGATCAAGAAGATGGGTAATCTTAAAGAGCTTGCAGGTATGATCCCAGGTATGGGAAAAGTTTTAAAAGATGTTGATATTGAGGATGATGCGTTTAAGCATGTGGAAGCCATTATTTACTCCATGACAAAAGATGAGCGGGCGGATGCCTCCCTGATTGATGGATCCAGGCGCAAGCGAATTGCCAATGGTTCAGGCACTTCTGTGCAGGAAGTAAACCGTTTGCTGAAGCAGTTCGCTGACACCCGTAAAATGATGAAAATGGTCTCTTCTGGTGCGAATATGAAGAAAATGATGTCGCAGGGACCGGGTCAAAGAAGATAATTAAGTGCCTTCAATAGACAAAAAACTTGAACAAAAATGGAACTGATAGACGGCAAAATAATATCTGAAATTTTAAAGAAGGAGATTGCTTCAGAAGTTGAACTGATAAAGGCTTCCGGACAAAGGGCGCCCCATCTGGCCGCAATTTTAGTCGGCCACGACGGTGGGAGTGAGACTTATGTGGCCGGTAAAGTGAAGGCGTGTGAAGTGGTCGGATTTGACTCGACTTTGATCCGTTTTGAAGATGATATTACCGAAGCTGAATTGCTTCAGGCAGTCGAAAAATTCAACAAGGATGACAGTATCGATGGATTCATCGTGCAACTTCCTTTGCCAAAGCATATCCCGGAAGAGAAAGTCATTGAAAGCATCGATCCCAGAAAGGATGTGGATGGATTTCACCCGATTAATGTTGGGCGTGTTGTTGCCGGTATGCCTGCCTTCGTTTCAGCTACTCCTTTTGGTATCATGGAGTTACTGCGAAGGTATAAGGTCGAAACGTCAGGAAAAAACTGCGTGGTGATCGGACGGAGTAATATTGTCGGAAGACCGATGAGTATTCTGCTTTCGCAAAAGGGCGTGGATTGTACTGTCACGGTTTGTCACAGCAGAACAAAAAACTTGAAAGAGGTTTGTCTGCAGGCAGATATTATTGTTGCTGCTCTTGGGATTCCGGAGTTTTTGACTGCTGAGATGGTTAAAGAAGGTGCAGTTGTCATAGACGTTGGTACCACCCGTGTACCTTCAAATCAGACCAAATCGGGCTTTAAACTAAAAGGGGATGTGAAGTTTGAAGAAGTTGCTCCTAAATGTTCTTTTATCACACCTGTTCCCGGAGGTGTAGGACCGATGACCATCGCTTCATTGCTTTATAATACTTTGTTAGCTGCTCAGCATAAAATTTATAAATAAGATGAGAACATTAAAGATAGCTTGCTCTTTTGGGGCCTTCCTGGTAATAGTTATTTTTCTATACTCCTGTGCAACAGTGCCTCTCACTGGCAGAAAACAGTTGAGTCTGGTGAATGAGTCGGAGGTGATGTCTTTGAGTCTGAGTCAATACGATCAGTTTATCAAGTCAAATAAAATTTCTTCCAATAAAGTTGAAACCGACAGAATAAGAAGGGTTGGAAATAGAATTGCCGTTTCAGTCGAAGAATTCTTTAGTAATAGTGGTCAACATGCATACCTGGAAGGTTATCAATGGGAATTTAACCTGATTGAAGATAAGGCTGTCAATGCCTGGTGCATGCCTGGTGGCAAAGTAGTGGTTTACACGGGTATCCTTCCTTTGATGAAGAACGATGCGCAATTAGCCACTGTGATGAGCCATGAAATTGCGCATGCCGTTGCCAGGCATGGTGGAGAAAGAATGAGCGAGCAACTTGTGGCGCAGGGTGCAGGTGCTGCCTTATCCGTTGCACTTTCTCAGAAACCTAAGGAAACACAACAGCTGGCCTTGGCGGCTTTTGGATTGGGTACTCAAGTCGCTTATTTATTGCCGTTTTCGAGAACCCATGAATATGAGGCAGATGAGCTCGGATTGTATTTCATGGCCATGTCTGGATACGATCCTGCCCAGAGTATTGATTTTTGGAAAACGATGGCTGCCAGTAATCAGTCGAAAACACCGGAGCTTTTAAGTACTCATCCCTTGGATGCCAATAGAATAGCCCGGATTACGCAAAAACTCCCCGAGGCCATGAAATACTATTCTCCGCAGGCTCAGCCAGGACAACAGGGTCAACAGGCACCTAAGGCTCCGCAAGGGAAAAAATAAGTCGGAATTTCAGATCAATTTTTTAGTCTTTTCTGCCAGGTCTTTGTAAAGCTTTTCGCTAACCGGAACAAGGGGTAATCTTAACCGGTTTTCAATCATCCCTGCCGAATTCATTGCCGCTTTAACTCCGGATGGATTTCCTTCGGCAAATAAATCTTCAATCAGTGACTGAATATCCAATTGTATGGCGGCAGCATTGATAAAATCTCCTTTGAGCGCATAATGTGTCATGGAAGAAATCTGTTTCGGTACCAGGTTGGCGGCAACTGAGATAACTCCTTCTCCACCAATTGATATGGTTGGTACGATAAAACTGTCATCACCGGTTATCAGGCTGAATTTGTCCGGTTTTCCCTTCAATATCTTGATTATTTCGCCAATACTTCCTGAGGCTTCTTTGGTTGCAACAATATTTTCTGCGTCATGCGCCAGTCTTAGGGTGGTTTCAGCACTCATATTTACACTGGTTCGACCTGGCACATTATAAACAACAACTGGTAGGGGACAAGCAGCTGCAATAGCCATAAAATGCTGGTAAATTCCTTCCTGCGAAGGTTTATTATAATATGGAACAACAGATAGTATTCCCTGAACCTTATCCAGGTTTAAATCATCTATCTGCCCAATCACTTCAGCCGTACTGTTGCCTCCGATCCCAACCATGATGGGTACTCTGCCAGCTGTCCGGGTAACAACGAAATCAATTACCTGTTGTCTTTCCAGTTGGGAAAGCGTTGCAGTCTCTGCTGTAGTGCCGAGTGCCACCAGGTAATCCATTCCATTTTCAATCTGTGAATCGATCAGTCTGCCAAGACTTTCAAAGTCTATCTGCAGATCAGACAGGAATGGAGTGATGAGTGCTACACCCGCACCGTGAAATACTTTTTGCATCTTTCTATTTATTCTCGTTCAATTTTTCCAGATAATGAATAATCTGATCCATTAAATAGCGACAATTTGGATTCATCGTTACATCAATTTCCAGATCATAGATATTAGGATCCTCAGCCTGCCATCCGATCTTGAATTTTGCCTTTGTATGAATCAAAATATATTGCAATACAATACTCTTAATAATTGAAAGGTCAATCAGAATATCAAATTCCTGATGAAGAAAATTCACGCCATCCCCACGTCTTGGTCTACCAAACAGGCTGACGTCACCTCTGTTGATCAGCCATGAATTCGATACTGTAGATAGCGTCTCCTTTTCTCTTTTAGAACTGATATAAGCAATTCCAAATGACTTTATCCTTCTTTCATTCAGTGCCTTACGAAGTATTTCGTATGTCTCAATGCTCTCTCCATCTGAAGGGTTCCAAATAATTCCGACCGATTTAGCCTCCTCAAGAGTAGTTATTTGCACAACCCGTTTTTGTTTTCTGTATGCCAGAAACAACCGGTTTTTAACATAATTATTGAAAAATCTTCTACACATTGCGACAAAGTTATGTATTCGAAATAATAGTTAATGCTATTTTGTTCATCAGATTCATTTTAGCAACTTTCAAATTGTAAGTTGCCTATAGGTTTCCTCGTCAATAATGGGTATTTTCAGTTGTGTTGCCTTTTCTAATTTAGATGGTCCAATATTCTCACCTGCAATAAGATAGCTTGTTTTTGCTGAAATTGATGAAACATTTTTTCCACCATGTAATTCTATGTCAGCTTTCAATTCGTCACGGGAAAAATTCTGGAAAGTTCCTGAAATGACGAAAGTGAGGCCTTTCAACTTCTCAGATGAACCTTCAAGTGTTATGTTAATCATTTCAAATTGAAGGCCATACACTTTTAATCTCTCCACGAGCCTCAGATGCTGTTCCTTTGAAAACCATGCCAAAATACTTTCAGCTATTTTCACGCCAACCTCTTCAATGGAAAGCAGTTCTTTTAAGTCTGCCTTTTGCAGAAGGTCAATAGAACGGATCTCTTTGGCGATTTTTTTTGCCACTGTTTCCCCAACATATCTGATTCCTAAGGCGAACAGCACCCTTTCAAAAGGAATCAGTTTCGATTTACCCAAACCATCCAGAATCCTTTCGGCCGATTTTTCACCCATCCTTTCGAGCATGACCAGCTGATCTTTTTGAAGATCGAACAGGTCAGCGACATTGCGCACCAAACCCTCCCTGTACAAGAGGTCAATAGTTTCGCTTCCCAGGCCGTCGATGTTCATGGCTTTGCGGCTGATAAAATGTTCTATCTTGCCTTTAATCAGTGGCGGACATTCATCCTCGTTCGGACAATACCAGGCTGCTTCGCCTTCTTCCCTCACCAAAAGGGATCCACATTCCGGACAGTTTTCAACGAATTTAATGGCTAAAGCATCCGGATCCCTTCGAGAGGCATCTACTCCGACAATTTTGGGAATAATTTCTCCTCCTTTTTCCACAAAAACCAAATCATTACCATGAAGGTCGAGGCCTTGAATAATATCGGCATTATGGAGTGAAGCCCTTTTTACCACTGTTCCACCCAATTGCACGGGTTCGAGGTTGGCTACCGGAGTAATTGCACCAGTCCGGCCAACCTGAAAATCCACGCTCAGCAATCTGGTGGAAACTCTTTCTGCCTTAAATTTATAGGCGATTGCCCATCTCGGACTCTTGGCAGTAAATCCGAGTTCGTCCTGGACTCTTTTCGAGTTAACTTTTATGACCACACCATCTGTCGCAAAGGGTAGATTCTCCCTTTGCCTGTCCCATATGGCCAGGTACTCCTTGATCTCTTCAGAATCCTTACATTTAAGGGTATTAGGGGATATCTGAAATCCCCAGTCGGCTGCACGTTGCATTAGCTCATAGTGCCCATCTTCAGGTAGACCTTCTCCCAGAACGTAGTAGAAATATGCATCAAGTTTACGGGATGCCACAATGGCCGGATTTTGCATTTTCAGGGTACCTGATGCAGCGTTTCTGGGATTGGCAAATGGTTGTTCTCCTTGTTCGGTGCGTTCCCTGTTAAGTGATTCAAAGACGGCGAAGGGCAGGACGATCTCTCCACGAATTTCGAAGGATGATGGGTAGTTTCCCTGCAATTTCAAAGGGATGGAACGGATGGTTCGAACATTAGCGGTCACATCATCGCCTTTCTCACCATCGCCCCGAGTGACGGCCCGCAGGAGTTCGCCATCGTTATAGATTAGACTGATAGAGGTGCCGTCCAGCTTGAGCTCACAAACATAATCTGGTTTCTCACCCGAGAATTTCTCTACTCTTTGAACAAACTCATTAACTTCTTCTGCGGAATAGCTGTTTGACAGCGAAAGCATTGGATATTGATGGGTTACCTGCTCAAATTCCTTTGAAATATCACTCCCTACACGCTGGGTAGGCGAATTGGCATCAAAATATTGCGGAAATTTATTTTCCAATGCAATAAGATCTTGCAATAACAGGTCAAATTCAAAATCTGTGATCGTGGGTTTGCTGAGAATATAGTAGTTATAATTGTGTTGCTCAATATCCTGACGCAATTTGGCTATCCTTTTTTTTACTTCTTCCTGAGACATTTCGATACTGCTTTGTTGTGCCTTAAAAGTACAAAAAAAGGAATCGAATCGATTATAAATTCCTTCCAGACCTTAAGGCGTTTTTACAATAATATTTTACATTTGTACTGAAATTAGGTTTCATCATCTTCCTATCCGAAGGGATGAATCAAAAAGGGAATCCGGTGAAATTCCGGAGCTGTACCCGCAGCTGTAAGCCCAAAAAATGGTCTCTGAATCAATGCCACTGTTGTTTACGATGGGAAGGCGCAGAAGACCGGGTGAGCCAGAAGACCTGCCAATTTCAGCTTTCTTTTCACTAGCGGGATGAACGGTGAAAATGTTTTGTGCAATTATTTTCAAAATTTTAATTAAGCCTTTTATGAAAAGCTATCAATTCTTAGCACAAGCTGTTATGATTTGCTGTGTTGCTTTTACCTCTTGCAAAAAAGAGGATTCAACTGTTTATCAGACCATTAATTTCGAATCTCTTTCTGTTCCTTCGGTTGGCTTCTGGAATGGATCAGATGCTACCGGTTCATTTACTTCCGGCAAAATGAAGTTTACCAATCAATTTAATACCTCCTGGCAGACCTGGTCAGGCTTTGCCTATTCTCAAAAAAATGATGTTGCCTCGAAGGGGTTTGAAAACCAATATAGTGTCTTCGATTCTAAGAATGGAACCAACAAATATGCGCTCTTTTATCCATCGTTTGATGCAATTATTTATGCTTCTTTCCAGAACAATGAGGTACATACCATTCAGTCTGCGGATCTTTGCAATTCTACTTATGCTGCATTTTCGATGAAGATCGGGGATGCTTACAGTAAAAAATTTGGTGGATCCACGGGCAGCGACCCGGACTGGCTTACCGTTACTATCAACGGGTATGATGCCAATGGAACAAAGACCGGCAGTCTGACATTTTACCTGGCTGATTTCCGTTTCACAGATTCCACCAAAGATTATATTGTCGATAAATGGACTTCTGTAGATTTTTCCGGATTGGGTAAAATCAATAAGTTTTCTATCGAATTCGCCTCTTCAGATTCCGGCAAATACGGCATCAATACACCGACTTATTTGTGCCTGGATAATATAAAATATGCGGAGTAGATAACTTTTTTAAAAATTTGTCGTAATAGCCTTATGCAGCTAAGGAAATATACTGTTTCTTTGCAAATTAATTTTTAAAAAAACACTCTGATGTTAACAGTTTCAAAAGATAGTATGGTTACCCTGACCTATGATTTAAGGTTGGATGGTAAAGCAGGTGAGATATTTGAGTCAGCGACTACTGAGAATCCGCTGGTTTTTCTGCACGGTGCAGGATTGATGATTCCTGCCTTTGAAGAACAACTTATTGGAAAAAAATCCGGTGAAAAATTTGAAATTTCTATTCCGGCAGCCAGTGGCTACGGCGAAATAAATGAAGAGGCTGTCGTCGAATTGCCCCTCGATATTTTTAAGGTAGAGGGTAAAGTTGATGATGAAATGCTGACGCCTGGAAATAGTATCCCAATGATGTCTGCCCATGGACAGCGCATGGATGGTATCGTGGTATCAGTAGAAGGTGAAACGGTAACGATGGATTTTAATCATCCTTTAGCAGGTGAAGATCTTCATTTTACCGGTTCAATCATGGACGTTCGTGAAGCAACTGAGGAAGAACTGAGCGCAGCCTACAGCACCGGCGGTTGCGGATGCGGAAGCAGTTGTGGAAGTGGTGGTTGCGGCGATGAAGGTTGCGGTGACAACGCTTCTGGCGGTTGCGGCAGCGGTTGCGGATGCAACTAGAAAGAGCTTAGAATTGGCTTAAAATTATAGAAAACCCGGGTGATTTCATCCGGGTTTTTATGTTTTGTCATTAAACCTTCGAAATCAAAGACTGTCCAAGTAAAAAAACAGGCCGGTTACGTGTAAATAACCGAAAAGTTGAATAATTTTAGCCTGATAAAAAACTACAAATTGAACAGTTTCGGAAGACTTTTTAAACTTACTTCATTTGGTGAGTCGCATGGTGTAGGTATTGGTGGTGTTATTGACGGTTGTCCTGCCGGTTTGAAGATTGATACAGACCTTATTCAGGCAGATCTGGACCGCAGGAAACCGGGGCAATCGCATATAACAACCCAGCGTCAGGAGTCGGATCGGGTTGAGTTCTTATCCGGAATTTTCGAAGGAATTACTACAGGAACGCCTATTGGATTCCTGGTAAGGAATAAAGATCAGCATTCCGCTGATTATTCAAACCTAAAAGATCTTTATCGTCCCTCGCATGCAGATTTTACCTATGATCAGAAATATGGGGTACGTGATTACCGGGGAGGTGGAAGATCATCGGCGCGGGAAACCATTGCCAGAGTAGTTGCCGGTTCGCTTGCGAAACAGCTTTTGTCTATTTATGGCATTAATATTCAGGCATTTGTCTCCAGAGTAGGGGAGGTGGCGTTAGGAAAATCCTATACAGAGCTGGATTTAAGTCAGACTGAAAGCAATATAGTAAGATGTCCCGATGCGGAAACAGCCGAACTGATGATCGCAAGAATAGAAGAAGCAGGCAGAAATCACGACACTGTCGGAGGGGTGATTACCGGTGTAATCACTGGCGTTCCTGCAGGTTGGGGTGAACCGGTTTTCAATAAGCTTCATGCAGATCTTGGATTTGCTATGCTAGGCATTAATGCTGTAAAGGGTTTCGAATATGGATCCGGGTTCGAAGGAACCAAACTTTCCGGATCGCAGCACAACGATATTTTTGTTCCTTCAGAAAGGGGGATTAAAACACTGACCAACCATTCAGGAGGTGTCCAGGGAGGCATTTCTAATGGCCAGGATATTTATTGGAATGTTGCGTTTAAACCAATTGCAACCTTATTGAAAGAACAAAACACAGTAGACATTCATGGTAATGAGGCTGTTGTAAACGTGAAGGGAAGACATGATCCGTGCGTCTTGCCGCGTGCCGTCCCAATTGTGGAGGCCATGGCGGCTTTGGTGCTTGCCGATCATTTTTTATTAAGCAGAGTTTCTAAACTTTAAATACAGATATTATGGAATCGAAAGAAGCAATTGTCAAGGCGATGGAGAAATCCGGTAAGCCGATGAAAGGTGGGGAAATTGCAGAAGCTACAGGGGTAGACAAGAAAGAGGTTGATAAATTACTCAAAAAACTGGTTGCTGAGGGAAAAATCGATTCGCCGATGCGCTGTTATTATGCAATTGTTAAGTAGCAGGATTGAACGACCCTTTTTTATAACTAACTGAATCAAAATCCGAAAGATATGAGCATCTTTTACAGAGCTGCAATGCTGGTAGCTATGGTTTCTTTATTCTTTTCCTCTTGCACGACTGAAGTGAAAAAAAGCGGCGGCGGAAATGATGGGAGATCCCTCCTGACAGTGGAAGGTCAGGTCGTAAAGTTATCCAAACTTGATCTGGCTTATTCCTATACCGGCACTTTGCTGGCCAATGAGGAAATCGACATCAGACCCGAAATTTCTGCCAAAGTGACCGGAATCCTTTTCAAAGAGGGGAGCAAAGTAACCAAAGGCGAATTACTGGTCAAGATGTTTGACAGCGACCTGCAGGCGAATCTGAAATCAAATATTTTGCAAATCGGACTTGCTGAGAAAGAGCTCGAAAGAAAGAAGGAGCTATATCAGTTCAAAGGGATCAGTAAGGAAGAACTGGATATTTCCGAAAACACTTACAATACCTTGAAAGCCGCGCAGGATCTGATAAAGGCTCAAATTTCCAAGACTGAATTGCACGCGCCATTTTCTGGAGTCGCTGGCTTAAGGATGGTTAGTGAGGGGGCTTTTGTCTCAAATTCTACTGTTATTACCTCGCTTCAGCAGATCGATCCGATCAAAGTGGAATTTGCCATACCTGAAAAATTTGTTTCAAATCTGAATATTGGTAAAGAGTTACTATTCACTGTGGACGGTTCTGCGGATCATTTCATCGGAAAAATTTATGCGCTGGAGTCCAAGATTGATGCCATTACCCGTTCAATCAAGGTACGGGCACTTTGCTCCAACAAGGAAAGAAAACTCTACCCCGGATCTTTTGCGAAAATTGAATTGAAGTTGTTTCCGAATAAGGAGACTATCTTGATTCCTGCCAGGTCGACAGTTCCCCTAATGGAAGGCGATCAAGTTTTTGTTTTACGGAAAGGTAAAGCTAAAGCCATCAATATCAAGACTGGATACAGAAATGAAAATGATGTAGAGGTCATCGATGGTTTGGCCCCAAACGATACACTGCTCACCAGTGGCCTTTTGCAATTTAAGGATGGGATGCCCGTCAGGATCAGATCTAAACGGTAATTTGAAACTATACGCATGAATATCGCTTCAATTAGCATCAAAAGACCGGTACTAGCCTCTGTATTATCGATCATACTTTTATTACTGGGTTTTGTTGGTTTCAACATGCTCGGATTGCGTGAATTTCCCAGTGTGGATCCACCCATTGTGACTGTTTCCACTTCCTATACAGGTGCAAATGCCGATGTTATTGCTACGCAGATCACTCAGCCTTTGGAGGAGTCCATCAACGGGATTGCCGGCATACGCACCCTGACCTCTTCGAGTAGTGACGGTAACAGCCGTATCACCGTCGAATTTAACATCGATGCTGATATGGAAGCAGCAGCAAATGATGTACGCGACAGGGTTTCGAGGGTGATCAACCGATTGCCTCAGGATTGCGATCCTCCGGTTGTTGTAAAAACAGATGCCGATGCGGATGTGATCATGACCCTTGCCGTTCAGAGTGATTCCAGGGATCTCCTCGAACTGACTGATTATGGAATCAATGTTTTCAAGGAACGTTTACAGACCATTCCTGGAGTCAGTGATATCCGAATCTATGGGGAGAAGAAATATGCGATGCGTCTGGAACTGGATCCTGCAAGACTTTCTGCCTTCCAGATTTCTCCGACTGATATTCGTACTGCCCTCCAACGCGAAAATGTTGAATTGCCTTCCGGAAGGATTGAAGGATATGAACGCGAGCTGACCATCCGAACTCTTGGCAGACTTACGACAGTTGAAGAATTTAATAACCTGCTCATCAAGGAGCAGAATGGGGTATTAATCAGATTGAAGGATGTCGGCAATGCAGTACTCTCTTCTGAATCACTGAAAAGCTCCTACCGGGGAAACGGAGGGATTCAGCAGATTGCACTCGGTATTATGCCACAACCAGGATCTAATCATATTGCCATTGCTGATGAATTTTATAAAAGAGTGGAACGTTTGAAACTGGAGGTTCCTCAGGATATGAAACTTTCCATCATTCTTGATACAACCGTGAATATCAGACGGGGTATCAAAGAGGTGGAAGAGACTATTTTCTTTTCATTCGCATTAGTGGTTTTGGTGATATTTGTATTCCTGAGGCATTGGCGTACTACCCTGATTCCTGTTCTGGCTATACCTATTTCTTTAATAGGAACCTTTGCAATCATGTATTTTGCCGGTTTTACCATCAACCTGCTTACTCTTTTGGGAATCGTACTGGCCACAGGACTGGTGGTTGACGATGCCATTGTGGTTCTTGAAAATATTTACAAGAAGATAGAAATGGGTGAGAAGCCAATGATGGCTGGCCATAAGGGATCGGAAGAGATTATTTTTGCCATTATTTCCACTACCATCACACTGGCTGCTGTATTCTTACCTATCATGTTCCTGAGCGGAATATCAGGAAGACTCTTTAGGGAGTTTGCCGTTACTGTGGCCGGATCTGTTCTGATTTCAGCGTTTGTTTCGCTTACCTTAACTCCAATGATGTGTGCCAGAATGCTCAAAAAGAGCACTTCCGAGTCTGGTTTCTACAAGAAAAGCGAACGATTCTTTGAAAAGATGACCACAGGTTACCACAATTCTTTGAAGTCGTTCGTAAGCTATCGCTGGATTGCTATTCTTATAATGCTTGCTTCTCTGGCTGTTATTATTCTGATAATCAGAATTATACCAACTGAGCTTGCGCCCATGGAAGATAAGAACCGGATCAGGATTACGGCCACTGCACCAGAGGGTACCGCTTATGAGTCCATGAGTACTTATATGGATAAACTTTCTGAACTTCTCGATACCATTCCTGAAAAAAAGACCATGATGGTCATGACGGGCATGGGAGGAACCAATAGCGGATTTGGAAGAATTGAGCTGGTAAATCCAAGTGAAAGAAAAAGGTCTCAACAGGAAATCGCGGATTGGCTCAACGGTATTTTACGCAGAAATAATTTTGCCAGAACCTATGCAACACAGGAACAGACCATTGCAACAACACGAAGAGGCGCAGGTTTACCGGTACAATTTGTATTGCTGGCGCCCGATTTTGCCAGTCTGAAGGAGGTTTTGCCAAAATTCATGGACAAGGCTTTGGAAGACAAAGCTTTCCAGGTAGTAGACGTGGATTTGAAATTTAACAAACCGGAGCTTAGGATCGACATCGATCGTGATCGTGCCAAAACCATGGGTGTAACCATCAGGGATATTGCAGAAAATCTTCAGCTTTATTTCAGTCAGCAACGTTATGGATATTTTATTCTCAGGGATAAGCAATACCAGGTAATAGGCGAAGCATCTCGCTCCAACAGGGATACTCCGCTGGATTTATCTTCTATCTATGTAAGAAATGCATCGGGAAAATTAATTCAGCTTGAAAACGTCCTTAAAATATCTAACCAGAGTAATCCGCCAACAATTTTCCGGTTTAACCGGTACGTTTCTGCCACGGTATCTGCACAACCAGCTGCTGGGATCACCTTGGGTGAGGGTATTGCGGAGATGAAAAAAATTGCAAAGGATGTTCTGCCGGAAAACTTCTCTTCTTCTCTTTCTGGCTCTTCCCGGGACTTTGACGAGAGTGCAAGTAGTCTGGTATATGCCTTTGTTTTTGCACTTGTCTTGATTTTCCTGGTTCTCGCTGCACAGTTTGAAAGCTACAGGGATCCTTTGATAGTAATGCTCACCGTTCCGTTGGCTATTGCCGGTGCACTAATATCTCTGATTCTGTTTGATCAGACACTTAATATCTTCAGCGAAATTGGTATCATCATCCTCATTGGGATTGTTACTAAAAACGGGATTCTGATCGTTGAATTTGCCAACCAGAAAAAGCTCGCAGGACTTCCGCTTAAGGAGGCAGTACTCGAAGCTGCCACCCTGCGTTTACGACCGATATTAATGACCAGTCTGGCCACTATGCTGGGTGCCTTACCAATTGCTCTTGCTCTTGGAGCCGCTGCCAAAAGCCGGATACCGATGGGAATTGCCATTATCGGTGGACTTATTTTTTCTTTGATTCTGACTCTTTATATTGTTCCGGCATTGTATACCCTGATCTCTGGAAATGTGAAGATTGAAGAAGAATCTGACAACCTCGAACCCGACCTGGACGAATAAAAATAAATTTTTTCGAATGAAAAGAGCGCCAATTCTGATTATTATTCTCCTTTGCCTTGGCTTTGCCGCGAAAAGTCAAAATAGCAACCTGAATCTGGAGGAGGCTATTACCATTGGTCTTAAAAATAATTTTGCCATCCAAATTTCCGGTAACGACGCCAAAATTGCAGCCAACAATAATTCACTTGGGAATGCCGGATTTCTACCGGTTATTGGTGTTACAGGCGGAGTGAAAGAGAATATTGCTTCCACGAATATCAAGGACACAAAGGATGTTACTACAACCAGCAATAATCAGCGTACAGGAACAACCAATGTTAGTGCCACGCTGGATTGGACCCTATTCAATGGTTTCGCGATGTTTATTAAAAGAGAAAGATTGAGTTCTTTGCAGACGCTCCAGGAGACCTCGCTCAGGGCTACTGTCGAAAATACTGTATCTGAAATTGTTACCTCCTATTTTGCTGTGGTTCAGTTGAAAAATAGTTTGCAGGTGTTACAGAACGCCATTGATTTCTCCAATAGCAGATATGAACTTACCCGGAAAAAGTTACAGATCGGTACCGCTTCTGAATTGGCTTTCCTAAAATCCTCTACAGATTTGAATGCAGACAGCGCGGCTTTTTTACGGCAGAAAGTAGCGCTTGCCAACGCAAAGTCTAAGCTCAATACCTTGCTGGTTCTGGATCCTGAAAAAAACTTTGATGTTACGACGCCGATTCAGTTTGATAAATTATTGGATTATAACAATATAAAGGAAGGTCTGCCATCCATTAACAGTCAGATAAGCCTGGCAAAACAGTCGGCAGATATTTCTTTATTGGATTATCGGTTAACGAACGCCCCAAAATATCCACAGATTGGATTCTTTACTGATTATAACTGGTCATTAAATAAATACAATTTTGGGACAAGCTCCTCTGTTCAGTCCAACGGACCTGTTGTCGGACTATCGTTCTCAATGCCAATATTCGATGGATTCAACAAAAAGAGAATCACAGAGAATGCCCGGATTACAACTGAAACCTTAAAACTGGATTATCAGCTGGTACTAAAAAACACGCAGGCATCTCTTTGGCAAGTCTATAATGAATACAAAAACAACCTGAATCTCGTCAGGCTTGAAACTGCGAATCTTGAGGTTTCCCGACATACAGCGAAAATCTCTTTCGAAAGATTTAGGGTAGGAGAGATGAGTGACTATGAACTTAGGCAGATTCAACTTTCAGAACTGGAGGCAGAAAATAGTCTGATCGTCGCGCAATTTCAGGCCAAGAAATCAGAAACAGAATTACTTCGCCTGAGCGGGAACCTGGTACATGAAAACCGGTAATCTTTTAAGAAAGAAATCGATTTTTTTGATCCTTCATGACTCGGAGGATTTGTCGCTGCATGGATCCGGAATGAGGCGGTCTCTTGGCGTGGCAGACCTTACAGCGCTTGGAGTGGCTGCCATAGTAGGTGCAGGCATTTTTAGCACAATTGGGAATGCGGCAGCCAGTGGGGGACCGGCCGTTTCCTTGCTTTTCGTTTTCACCGCTATTGCCTGCGGACTCTCAGCCATGTGTTACGCCGAATTTGCCTCTTCCATCCCGATCAGTGGCAGTGCCTATACTTATGCCTATGCAAGTTTCGGCGAATTAGTAGCCTGGATCATCGGATGGGATCTTATCATGGAATATGCCATCGGCAATATCGCGGTAGCCATTTCATGGTCAGGCTATTTTACCGGTTTGCTTTCGGGATTTGGGCTACACATATATTCTTTCCTCACCACTGATTATCTTACAGCCTTCCGGGGATACCACGAGGCACTTCCACTTATTCAGCAAGGGACGCAAATTTCTGAGTTGAGTCCGATATTGAATGAGGCTTATACCGCCTGGATTTCTGCGCCAAGAATTGGAAATTTCCGCTTGATCGCTGATATTCCGGCATTTATGATCGTTGTTGCCATTACCTGGATCTGCTACATTGGAATCAGGGAATCAAAAAGGGCCAACAATTTGATGGTCTTGCTTAAAATCGGTGTATTGATTCTGGTCATTGCAGCCGGAGCGTTCTATGTAGATCCGGCAAATTGGTCACCGTTTGCACCCCATGGATTACGGGGGGTTCTGAAGGGAATATCCGGCGTGTTCTTTGCTTACATTGGTTTCGATGCGATATCTACGACCGCCGAGGAATGTAAGAATCCCAAGAAGGACCTGCCCAAATCAATGTTTTATGCATTATTGATTACAACCGTGCTCTATGTGCTTGTCAGCCTCGTTTTAACCGGTATGGTACCTTCTGATCAATTGGGTGTGACCGATCCGCTTGCTTTTGTCTTTGCCAAACTCCATCTTGCCAAACTGTCCGGTATCATCGCTGTCAGTGCGGTGGTAGCGATGGCAAGTGTGTTGCTTGTTTTTCAGTTGGGACAACCGCGTATTTGGATGAGCATGAGTCGGGATGGACTCTTGCCGCCCATTTTTGCGAAGTTGCATCCCAAATACCGGACCCCCGGATTTTCGACGATTATTACGGGTATTATTGTGGCACTGCCATCCTTGTTCATGAACCTGACTGAGGTGACAGATTTGACCAGCATTGGAACTTTGTTTGCGTTTATCCTGGTTTCGGGAGGCATTCTTGTACTCAATCCTAAAGGAGATAAGACCCGGAATATAAATGGTTTTACTGTGCCTTATTTGAATAGCAGATATTTTGTTCCTCCGACAATCTTGGTAATAATATTATTAACGGCCTGGTCGGGTTTCGGATTTTCTGATTTAGTCCGGAATTTGAGCAATTTCTCTGTTCATTCGTTGCCTTATTTGTTGTTTGCCATCACGACAGTCATCATAGTTATTCTGTCAGTGATAAAATCCTGGTCTTATATCCCCGTTCTTGGACTCTTGACAAATTTCTACCTGATGAGCGAGCTGGGAATTACCAACTGGACGAGATTTGGTGTATGGCTGGTGGTCGGATTGGTTCTCTATTTTAGTTATGGTATCTTTAACTCCAAATTAAGTACCGAAAAAATTGATTCAATTTCGTAATATTGTTGCGTGATTGATTGAATTATTGCCTTAATCTTTCTGCCATGGTTTTTTGTTTCCTCCGCCGGAGTATTTTGCTCTCAGTTTTGGTTTTTTTTGCGATAGGTTCTTCGGCGCAAAAATTTACCGGATTCTTCCATATTTCAGGCAGGATAAGGGTGGATGCCGGTGATCCGGCAGGTGCGGTTGTTACACTCATTAATGTGTCGGCCAAATCAAACGAAAATAGTGCGACGGTCAATACAACCGGAAAATTTGAATTTGATCTGAAATACTTCAAAGAATACAAGTTAACGGTTGTCAAAGACGACTATTACACAAAGTATATCGATGTCTCGACTATTGTTCCGCCCCAGGTTTGGGCAAAAGACAGTATTTTCCCTCCTTTTACGATGGTCGTCACTATTTATAAGAAGGTACCAGATGTGGTGCTTAGTTTTGAAGGCAAGACAGTCGGAAAATTGTGCTATAATCCGAAGGGAAAACTGGACAATTTCGATGCGGACATCTACATTGACGACAAGGTAATCAGGAAAGAAATTGATCAGGCGCTGAAGGCTCACGAAGATGAATTCTTCAATAAGAAAATTGCTGAAGCCGTTGAGTTTGAAAAGAAGAATCAAATCAGGGAAGCGATAAAGGCTTACGAAGAGGCATTGGCCATTCGCAAGAACGACCAGTTTATAAAGCCAAAATTGAAGGAGTTGACCTCCGATCTCAAGAATCTGGATAAGGATGCGTTGCTGGAAGGGCAGTTCAATAAGCTGGTTTCAGCCGGTGATGAAAATGTTGCCGGACTCAGGTTCCCTGATGCTATAGATAATTATAAGGCAGCCTTGGCTATCAAACCTGGTCATGCTGCTGTTTCCGGTAAACTATCCAGTGCAGAGCAGCTGCTCGCCAAAATGAATGCAGAGAAGGCGAAGGCTGAAGCTGA
>JBAXKJ010000056.1:0-19261 GCA_037137375.1 Prolixibacteraceae bacterium | reverse complement strand
TAAACCAAGACTTAATGTATAAAGCAGGTGGTAATTACTACCAACGGTTTAATATACGTTCAAATATAGATGCAAACATCACAAAAGACCTCTCCCTTCAGCTTGACTTTGTGGACATCTATGAAATACGTAAATATCCCAATCGTAGCGACTATCTGGTCTGGGAAGATCTGTTCAATGCTGAACCAGTTAGGTATTCCTCCTATCCTGATCCAACCAAAGTTCCCATTTCGGGCCAGCAGCTTATGAATCCTATTGTAGATACCCATCGAGATATTGGAGGATATCGAGATAACGACGGACATAGTATAAAAAGCACCTTGGCATTGAATTATAAGATTCCATATATTGATGGGTTATCATTTAAAGCAATGGTCAATTATTCTCAATATTTTTCACTACAGAAAGACTTCCAGACAAAAGCATTGTTATATGACTGGGATTATAAGAGTGATACATATAGGGTTGCAGCCAATACTCCATCCACAAGGTTGAGTCAAACTTTAGACCAGTCTAGAAATATTACAAGTCAAATTTCTTTTAATTATCAGAAAGTAATTGCGAGTAATCATCGGCTCAATGCTATGTTACTCTATGAATTTATTGATTATAGAGGTGAATGGATCAATGCCCAAAGACAAGATTTTCTTACTAACTCAATAGAATATTTGAATGCTGGAGGGCAAAGCGGACAATCTGCGAATGGGAGTGCTTCTGAAACTGGAAGAGTTAGCTACGTAGGTAGATTAAATTACGCGTATAAAGGAAAGTATCTACTTGAATCTACCTTTCGTTATGATGCCTCTGCTCAGTTTGCTCCAGCTAAGCGGTGGGGATTATTCCCAAGTATTTCGACCGGATGGCGCTTATCCGAGGAGGCCTTTATTAAAAATAACATTCCATGGTTAAGTAATTTAAAACTACGGGGTGGATTTAGTAATACGGGTCTTGATAATGTGGGTGGTTTTCAGTATTTGTCCGGTTATAATTACGGTCGAAATTATTTGTTCGGTTCCGGATTACAGACAGGAATAGCATCTACTGGCGCGACAAATCAGGATCTGACCTGGGAGAAAATGACTTTATATAACCTCGGTTTGGATTTTGCCCTTTTGAAACGAATGTTATACGGAGAAGTGGATGTTTTTTACCGTAAACTAGGAGGAATTCCAGCATATCGATATGCAACACTTCCATCTACATTTGGAGAAAGCCTTCCTCAAGAAAACCTTAATAGTCAGAATAACAGAGGGTTTGAAGTGAAGTTAGGACATTCTGGTTCTAATAAGAATTTTTCTTGGGACATTAGTGGGAATGTTTCCTGGTCAAGAGCAAAATGGGATCATTTCGAAGAACCGATGTATACCGATTCAAATCAAATTAGGATTAATAAGAAATCCGGAACGTGGACAGATCGGGTTTTTGGTTACAAATCCGATGGGTTGTTTACTTCTCAAAAGGAAATCGACAATTTGGGATTTAATCAGGATTTAAAAGGTAACAAAACTATAGGGCCTGGTGATATCAGGTATGTTGATATAAACCTAGATGGCGTCTTAGACTGGAAAGACCAGGTTGAGTTGGGCGCAGGAGATGTCCCACATTGGATCTATGGTATGGAAATCATCTTAAAGTATAAGAAATTTGATTTTTCGACATTATTCCAGGGAGCGATGGGATCAAGTGTTTTAGTAAAGTTAGGAACTAATTCATCAGTACCTCAACAATATGTATACGATGATCGATGGACACCTGCAAACAATGATAGAAATGCTATTGTTCCACGAAGGGGAGGTGCTGCAACAAATTATCTGGTCTCGGATTATAATCTGAAACCTGCAGATTATTTAAGAATGAAAAATTTAAACATTGGGTATACCTTCCCCGCACAAATGCTTTCCCAGATCAACATTAAGTCGTTGAGGATATTTTTTGCAGGAACGAACCTTTTTACTATTGACAAGCTAAAAAAATTCAATCTTGATCCGGAATCGGCTTTTCAGGGAAACGGGTTGTATTATCCGCAACAGCGCACTTTCACAATGGGAATAAACCTCTCGTTCTAAGGCACTTTGTTGATTTTTTTAATTAATATGAAAACCTGATTTATAATTGCAACATGAAAAAAATATTAATATTCGTATTCTTGGCCGCAGTATTATCACTCGTTACATCATGTAATAATGATGTTCTTAATAAAGAGCCTTTGGGTATGATAAGTGATAATGTAGTATGGGCTGACGAAACCTTAGTAAATGCATATATTACTGAGGTATATGGAGAAATGGATTTCTTTGTCAATGATCTCTATGGTAAATCAATGTATAATACTCAATTTTTGGGTAAAAATTGGTTCGACATGTGTATGTCCACAAATATTTCTGATGAAGCCACGGATGGATGGGTAGCTGCTAGTTTTAGAAATGGCCCTCTAACTAATGCTGGTGGGTTGTTTGAATTATGGCCTTATGACCTGATCAGGAAGCAAAATGTGTTTCTTGAACAGATGGCGAAATCAGATCTGAGTGCAAATTTCAAAAAACAGAGGATTGCCGAAGTTAGATTCCTTCGAGCCTATACCTATTTTTCTATGGTTAAACGATATGGAGGCGTACCTCTGATTACTAAATCACAGAGTTTGACTGATTCCGAAGCTGATTTATATCCTGTTAGGAATAAAGAGGTTGAAATCTATAATTTTGTTAGCTCAGAAATTGACGATATAATTAATGACTTACCAGATAGTTACTCTACAAGTGATTTGGGACGACCAACGAGATATGCTGCACTTGCTTTGAAAAGTAGATCTGCTATGTTTGCGGCAAGTATTGCTACCTGGGGAAAAATGGATTTGAATGGAGTAGTAGGAATTCCAGCCACTCAGGCACAATCATTCTGGCAGGCTTCTTACGATGCCTCTAATAAGATTATCCAATCTGGGAAATATGCATTGTATAAAAAATACTGGTCTACCGATAAAGCCAAAAATTACCAATATATATTTTTGGATGAGAATAATGTTGAGATTATATTTTCAAAACAATTTAATGGCAACGATGGGGTAGGAGGAATAGGGCACGGTTGGGATCTGTATCAATCACCAAAAGCGGGTAACCCATGGGGAGGGGGAAATGAGAGTGCAGTTTATTACTCAATGGTTCAATCTTATGATTATATTGATGGAACCCCAGGAACAACAATGGCTCCTGATCTACTAACCCGAAACTGGACAATGGGCGAATTATGGAAAAATAAGGATCCCCGTTTCTTTGCTTCGATCTACACACAGGGAACACCTTGGCAAAACGATTCACTTCAGATGTATTTTGCAATTCTTGATGCGAATTTAGTTCAAGTAAGCAGTGGTTCTTACAATGGGATATTGGCAAAAGGAGCAAGTAATGCTAGTATCTTTTCTTTTGGAGTAAAGAAATATTTGGACCCATCTGTAAAAACAACTCCTGACAACAATATGTCAACTACGGACTGGATTGTATTTCGTTACGGCGAAATCGTCCTGAATTTTGCGGAAGCAGCACTTGAGCTTGGGAAAAACGCAGAGGCACTGGGTGCAATTAATCAAATCAGAGATCGGGCAGGAATTGCTCTTCTTAGTTCCATTAGTCGTGATCAAATCCGAAATGAAAGAAAAGTGGAATTAGCTTTTGAAAATCACAGATATTGGGATCTACGACGCTGGAGAACCGCTCAGGTTGCTCTATCCGGCAATCAGTATGCTTTTAGATATTTATTGGATTATAACACCAGGAAATTCAGAGTACGAACCCCTCTTGGATATGGTACTGTTTTACCTAAATTTTCTGAAAATCAATACTACTTTCCTATAACAAGAGCAAGAATAGCTAATAATCCAAATTTAGTTGAAAACCCCGGTTATTAATAATTTATGATTATTCTCCCCGTATATTGTAGTGTACGGGGAGAATTTTACAAATTTTTATCATGAAAATTAAACATGCAGTTTCTCTGCTATGCGTTTTTTTGATCATTGGATATTGCATGAATATTCATGCTCAGCATACTAATATAGTGAAAGGTCCCCTTAAAGTTATTTTTGAAACAGATATCGGAAATGATATTGATGATGCTTTGGCCTTAGATATGATCTACAAATATGCAGATCAAAAGAAAGTTGATTTATTAGCTGTCTGTACCAATAAAAATAATATTTACTCTGCCAGGTTTATTGACGTCATGAATACCTGGTACGGATATCCGGCAGTACCTGTCGGTGCAGTGAAAAATGGAGTAAATTCTGAGGGAGATGCACCCAATTATGCTCAAACAGTTTGTGAATATAAGATCAACAATCAGCCTGTTTTTAAGGGAAGCATTCATGAATATGATCAGATCATGGAATCCACCAGTTTATACAGGAAAATATTGTCTGGTCAGGCGGATAGTTCTGTGGTCATTATATCTGTTGGTTTTTCTACCAATATTGCACGCTTATTAGATTCGCCTGCAGATGAATTTTCAAGTTTATCCGGGAAAGAACTGATTGCAAAAAAAGTAAAGTTTTTGAGCATGATGGCTGGAAATTTTAATTCAACACCCACTCTTGAATATAATATTAAAAAAGATATTCCATCGGCTAAGAAAGTTCTTGAGGAATGGCCTACACCCATAGTAGTAAGTCCCTTTGAAGTAGGGGATAACATATTATTTCCTGCAACCAGTATAGAAAATGATTTTCACTGGGCTACATCGCATCCTCTTGTAATTGGTTATAAAAGTTACCTGCCTATGCCTTATGATCGGCCAACATGGGATCTAATGGCTGTATTGTATGCAGTAGAAAAGGACAAAGATTATTTTACTGTCAGTGAACCGGGGAAAATTACAGTTGATGATGCCGGATATACTAAGTATAATAAAACTCCAAATGGGAATCATATTTTCTTACAAGCGAATCCTGAGCAAAAAAAGCGTATTCAATCAAGATTTATAGAGTTAATTACTATACGGCAAAAAAAAAAGTAGAAAAATTTGAGAATAGTATAACGCACAAGGATTCACAGGGTAAAAAATTGGATAAAAAAGAGAAGCAAATTGATGAAGATCAGTTTGTCAATCCGGGAGTTAACTATCGTCCTTTACGAATCATTCACAATAACGTAGATTCGGCCTTGATTACAAAAATTAAACAGTTGGGTTATGGAGGACTCGTTACCAACGTTTCTTTTGATAATTATTTAAGGTCAGAGCATCAGTGGAAGAATCTTCAGCAGAATATAAGCTTTGCGATTGACCAAAAGGGATTGAGGATATGGTTGTATGATGAAAAGGGGTATCCCAGCGGGACGGCAGGGGGGATGGTATTGACGGAACATCCTGAATTTGAAGCACAAGGACTTGCATTCATTGAAAAAGATGCAAATGCCTTGGAGAATATAATTATTGATCATCCGAAAGGGCATGGGAAAGTGGTTTTGGTACGTGCATATAGAAAGCTTGGATCAGAATTCGATCTGGCAGATCAAATTGATTTAAGCAGTTATGTTGATAATCAAGGAAACTTACAGTGGAAGGCACCTGCAGGGAAGTGGAGGGTATATTATTTTGTACAAAAACCTTTTTACGAAGGCACACATGCTGCTTTCAACTGGGTAGAGAAAAGAAGATATATTAATCTTTTAGAAAAACAGTCAACGGAAACTTTTATCAGACTAACTCACAATGAATATTTTAAGCATCTTGGACAATACTTCGGTAAAGGAATTGAGGCTTTTTTTACGGATGAGCCATCTTTATTGGGCACATACTTTACTGGATACAATCCCCCGGGAAACCCATCTGTATTAGATGTCCCTGATCCAAATTTTCAATTGCTTCCTACATTAAATTGGGGAAATTCAATTTTGCGGGAGTTTGAAAGTCGGCGCGGTTACGATCTGCTCCCATTTTTGCCTTATCTTATTTCAGGAGAGAATGACAAAGCACAGATGGTACGTATGGACTATTACCGCACACTCTCAGAACTAGTAACGGAGAACTATTTTGAGCCATTGGAAAATTTTTGTAATGAAACTGGTGTTGCTTCTTCCGGACATTTGTTGTTGGAGGAAAACCTATATATGCACCCTATATTTGAAGGTGATATTATGTCGATGTATAGACATATGCAATATCCCGGTATTGATCTTTTAACAGCATATCCAAAAAGAGCATTGGAGTGGGGAGTAACGGTTGCTAAACAGGCAAGCTCGGTGGCAAATTTCTACAATAAGAAGCATGTAATGAGCGAAGTTTCCAATGCTTTTGATTATGATTTTAAAACGCTTGCAAAAGATGAAGCAGGTATCAATGGAAGAATCGCATCAGTCGGCGTTCAGTTTGCCTTTGGAGTCGATTTGTTTCATTCATATTATGATCACAATAAAATGTCGGAAATTGAAAACCGGCAATTCACTGATTATGTTGCAAGGGTAGGATATTTGTTAGATCAGGGGAAACGTATTCCTCAGGTAGCACTACTTTATGCCATTGAAAGTATTTGGGCAAATACTTTCCCTTCAATGACATTAAATCCGCAGGATTTTAATCAAAAAGCAGTGGCATTGAGTGATAATTTCAGAAACATAGCCACAAGCCTGGTAGAAAATCAAATTGATTTTGATTATATGGGGGCAGAACAGGTATTGCAGAGTACAATTATCGGGAACAAAATGGTTACCCCTTCGGGAGGGGAGTTTGAAGTGCTGATTATCCCTGAAATTACAATGTTGGATACAAGGGTGGTTGAAAAAATAAAACAACTAGCTAAGGCGGGCATCCGAATTATATTACAAATTAAATCTTCCGGATGTATTGTTCCCGAAAGTCCGCTTAAAAAAATGTATGATCAATTGAATGATTTTACTAATGTGAAGAAGATTGAAGAAACAAGTGAGATAACAACTCATGTCAAAAAGATGATTGCACCAGACATCCAATTAGATGGCATACATCCTGACATTCTTTCATTAATTAAGCGTTCACCTTCAGCGGATATTTGCTTTTTCGTTAATACTGGCGATAACAGCCAAACATTCAAGGTGAATATGAATTCTGTAGGTAAAAATATTCGATTATGGAATCCCTTAACAGGCCTAGTCAAATCAATGAAAGCAAAGAGCAAGAATGATATGACTCGAACAAAACTAACACTTGAAAAATGGCAAACTGCATTGATCACTATTGAACCGTGATGGGATATTTGTGGTAAATTACCACAAATCATGAAATGAGATAGTCCCGTAAAGCTGGCACTCATTCAACCAATAGCTCCGAGTAGGTAAATAAAAACAGAACAATTTAAAAAGTATGAAAAAAATTATTGTGGTTGGCAGCGCCAATACAGATATGGTAGTAAAAACAGATAGACTTCCACTACCTGGTGAAACAAAATTGGGGGGAACTTTCTTTATGAATGCGGGCGGCAAAGGAGCCAACCAGGCTGTTGCATCTGCAAGGATGGGGGGCAATGTAACACTGGTTACAAAAGTTGGCAATGACATTTTTGGGAAACAAACCATAGTCGGGTTAAAGAATGAAAATATTGATACCGATTATGTATTTATTGATGAAGGGGCGCCTTCAGGTACTGCATTAATTATGGTAAATGAAGAAGGGGAGAATTGTATTGTAGTTGCCCCGGGCGCCAATGCTAATCTATTACCTGTAGATCTTGAAAAAGTAAAAAACATTACTGAGGCAGAAATTATTTTAATGCAATTGGAAATTCCAATGGAAACAATTGCATTCGTAGCAAAAAATGCAAAGGCAAATAATCAGAAAGTAGTCATTAATCCGGCGCCGGCACAAAAACTTGATGATGAATTGTTGAATGGTTTATTTCTGATTACACCCAATGAAACAGAAGCATCCTTACTCACTGGTATAACCGTACACGATGAAACAACTGCTTCACAGGCAGCAGAAGCGTTTCTGAGCAAAGGGGTGCAGAATGTAATTATCACATTAGGCAAACAGGGCGCATACTTTCAAAATGATATTTTAAAACTCAAGATCAATGCGCCAATCGTGCAAGCGCTTGATGCAACTGCTGCCGGTGATACCTTTAGCGGAGCAATAGCTGTTGCAATTACTGAAAAGATGGATTGGGAGAACGCAATAAAGTTTGCGGTGGAAGCTGCTTCCATTTCGGTAACAAGGTTAGGGGCACAAGCATCTATTCCTTTCAAAAAAGATATTGTTTTATAATAATCACTTAATGTCCTCTGATTATAATCAGCAGCTGGAACGAATAGGCCAAACCATTTATATTCAACCATGTATCATGAGTCTGTCAAGAGAGTTTTTTGTTGAGCCCCTGATCGAAAACAGTAATAATAATTGTGTGCTGCAGGCAAATCGGTCTTTTTTTTTCGAAAAACAATAATAACCATCGAATCATCTTTTTTATGAAAAATACATTCTTATTGACTATCAGCCTGGCAGCTACATTTTTTATCACAGCATGCACTACAGATAATTCAAAAATTTCTCACGAGGCATTACAAAATGGATTCATTGCGCCACCCGACTCCATTCAGACCAGCGTTTACTGGTATTGGATCTCTGACAATATATCAAAGGAAGGGGTAATCAAAGATCTCCATGCGATGAAGCAAGCCGGTATTAACCGGGCATTTATCGGGAACATCGGTCTGGATGATGTTCCGTATGGAAAAGTGAAGATGCTCACCGAGGAGTGGTGGGACATCCTTCATGCGGCACTGAAAACAGCGACCGAACTCAATATTGAAATTGGGATTTTCAATTCACCCGGATGGAGCCAGTCGGGAGGTCCGTGGATCAAGTCGGAAGATGCCATGCGTTACCTGATCTCCTCCGAAATGCGTATTAAAGGACCGTTGAAATTTTCCCAAAAACTGGAAAAGCCAATCGACCTGTTCCAGGATGTCAGGATAATCGCCTATCCTGCACCGAAGGATAACCGGCTCGTGTTGAATAGCAAGAATGCAACAATTACATCTTTCCCCCTTGTCCCAGGATTGTCAACGATAGCCGATGGCAACAATAAGACAGGAATCATTATTCCGAAAGGAGATACGTTTACCCTTAACTTAGTGACAAAAGAATCGTTTACGGCCCGCAGTCTTTCTATCCGTTCTACGGAATTTCCAATGCTGGCAAATGTATTGCTTCAGGCCATGGCAACCAATGGAGAATACCACACCCTTTGCGAATTTCAGATTAACCGCTCCAATCCTGCACTCCACGTTGGTTTTGACCCCTATGCTCCGGTTGTTGTCTCATTTCCGGCAACCACCGGGATCTCTTTTCGCCTGACGGTCCGAAATACACGTCCGGGGAGTGGCCTGGCTGAAGTTGTGCTTTCTGCTGCTCCCCGGGTGGAGCGTTATGCCGAAAAGACTCTAGCAAAAATGCACCCGACCCCTCTTCCTTACTGGAAAGACTACCAGTGGCCCCGGCAACCGGAAGCCGATGATAAAGCTATGGTAATAGATGCTTCAAAAGTGGTCGATATCACAAAAAACATGGCTACGGATGGTACCCTTAACTGGGATGTTCCTGAAGGTGATTGGGTAATCCTTCGCACCGGTATGACCCCTACAGGAACAGTCAACAGTCCTGCATCGCCCGAAGCTACCGGTTATGAGGTTGATAAGATGAGCAAAAAACTGGCCGAAAAGCACTTCTATGGCCACATGGGCGAAGTATTAAAACGGATTCCCGAGGCCGACAGAAAGTGCTTCAAAGTGGTAGTTCAGGACAGTTACGAGACAGGAGGTCAGAACTTCACCGATGGATTTATTGAAGAGTTTCAACAGAAATACGGATATGATCCTACACCATACCTTCCGGTTTATCAGGGGATGGTAGTTGACAGCGAACTGTCGTCTGATCGTTTCCTGTGGGACATGCGCCGGATGGTTGCCGACAAGGTTGCTTACGATTATGTTGGTGGACTGAGAGAAGTCAGCCACAGGCATGGATTAAAGACCTGGCTGGAGAACTATGGACATTGGGGTTTTCCGGGTGAGTTCCTAATGTATGGAGGGCAGTCGGATGAGATCGGTGGTGAGTTCTGGAGTGAGGGTGAGTTGGGAGACATTGAAAACCGGGCGGCAACCTCCTGCGGGCACATTTACGGAAAGACAAAAATCTCTGCCGAATCAAATACCTGCGCTGGGAAACCATTTAGCCGGTACCCCGGAACAATCAAACAACGTGGTGACCGCTTTTTTGCAGAAGGGATCAACAACACGCTGCTGCACGTATACATCTCCCAACCTTACGAGGATAAGAATCCGGGTATGAATGCCTGGTTTGGAAATGAGTTTAACCGCAAAAACACCTGGTTTTCCCAAATCGATGCGTATACCCAATACCTGAAACGGACCAATTTCATGCTGCAACAAGGTTTGAATGTGGCCGACGTGACCTATTTTATTGGCGAAGACGCCCCAAAAATGACCGGAGTGGCGGATCCTGCCCTGCCCGTTGGTTATCAGTTCGATTACATGAATGCCGAGGTCATTGAAAAATTCATGACCGTAAAAAATGGCCTGATTACTTTGCCTCACTGGACACAATACCGGATGATGGTTCTGCCTAAGCTGGAAACCATGCGTCCTGAACTGCTGGCGAAAATCAGGAATTTGGTCTATGACGGTGCAGTTATTCTCGGTCCCGCCCCTATACTTTCGCCCAGTTTGCAGAACCAACCCGGAGCCGACCAACAGGTTCAAACAATCGCCAAAGAACTTTGGGGAGATGTGGACGGGGTGAAGGTGAAATCAAGAAAAGTAGGGAAGGGGATGATCATCAATGGGATGAGTATGAACGAAGCCTTTGCCTTGATCAACTGTGTGCCAGACTGTAAATTGCCGGAAGATCGCTCTATTCATTACGGACACCGCACTTCAGACAACGGCGAAATCTATTTTGTATCGAACCAGACAACCGAAACCAAAATAATAACACCGGAATTCAGGGTAAAAGGGCTACAGCCCGAACTTTGGGAAGCGACAACTGGCTCCATCAGGAACCTTCCGGCTTACGATCAGAAAGAAAATACCTCTGCAGTCCCTTTGAAACTGGAACCCTACGAGAGCGTGTTTGTGGTCTTTCGTAAAAGTGCAGACAAAGTTTCAGATGGAGGCATTAAAGCCAACTACCCGGAACCAACCCAGCTCACCGTTTTGAAAGGCCCATGGACGGTTCAATTCGATGTTTCTCAAAGAGGACCCGAACAGCCTGTTGTATTTGAAACACTTCAGGATTGGTCGACTTCGCAGGATGACCGGATTAAATACTATTCGGGTACAGCTCTCTACAACTGCAAATTCAATTTGGATAAGGTGCCGGCAGGAGAAAGAGTATTGATTGATCTTGGTGCATTTACTGCCATGGCTAAAGTTTCTGTAAATGGAACTTACGCAGGAGGATTATGGACGGCACCTTTCCGGCTTGACGTCACCAAATTGGTTAAACAGGGCGAAAATCAGCTGAAGATCGAAGTCGTGAATACCTGGATAAACCGTTTAATTGGCGACAGTAAACTACCTGTCGAACAAAGAAGGACATGGTGTCCAATCAATCCTTACAAGCCAAATAGTCCGTTACAACCATCTGGTTTGTTTGGACCAGTGAAGATATTATCAACAATTTAAAAGTAAAAACAGATGATTATTGTAGAATCTTATTCGATTGCGGTGGCGATGTGCATTGTCACTATGTTTTGCTGGGGATCCTGGGCCAACACACAAAAGCTGGCAAGCAAGGAGTGGCGCTTCCAGCTCTTTTATTGGGATTATGCCATTGGCGTATTCTTGTTGGCTATTTTAATGGCATTCACCTTTGGCAGCACCGGTGAAGGAGGACGATCTTTCCTGGCCGACCTGCGCCAAGCCGACAGGGAATGGCTCGGTTCCGCATTTCTCGGGGGCGTGATCTTTAACCTCTCGAACATCCTGCTTGTCGCGGCCATCGATATAGCCGGTATGGCGGTTGCTTTTCCAGTCGGCGTGGGACTTGCGCTTTGTCTTGGTGTCATCACCACTTTTCTCTCCACCGGGGTTGGCAATGCACCGATGCTTGGGCTGGGTGTGGCAGCAATCATGGTAGCCATCCTTCTCGATGCGATCGCCTACAAACAATTGAAGAGCGGCGGAAAGAAGACGCCAATGAAAGGGATCGTTATCTCGGTGGCGGCCGGTTTGCTCATGGGCTGGTTCTACAGCTTCGTTGCCCAATCCATGGGTAAAATTGATCCTGTAACGCATGTGCTGGAAGCAGGTAAGCTCAGTCCGTATACCGCGATCGTGCTGTTTTCAGTCGGCCTGTTGGTATCGAATTTCCTTTGGAACAGCATCATGATGATCAAGCCCTTCACCGGTGCGCCGGTTCCGTTCGGTGATTACTTTACCAAAGGCAATATGCGTCTCCATGGAATAGGAATACTCGGCGGGGTGATCTGGAGTCTCGGCATGAGCTTCAACATTATAGCTGCAGCTGCCGCAGATCCTGCGCTGGCTTATGGTCTTGGCCAGGGTGCCACTCTGGTAGGCGCGCTCTGGGGAGTGTTTATCTGGAAGGAGTTCAAGGGGGCAACGTCAGGAACCAATAAACTGCTGGCGGCGATGTTCCTGTTTTACGTGATCGGCCTTGGAATCCTCATCGCATCGAAATTATAATGACCAGATCATGAGTAAGCAAGATATTATTGTCGTCGGTAGTTCAAATACCGACATGAGCAACAGACTAGGGTTATTCCAAATTGGCCACGATTAAATAGCTTTTGTCTTATTGCCAGCGCAAAAATCAGCTAAAAAAAATCAATTTATGCAGTTAAACGGTCTTTTTCAACTCAATGCATTCATTTTACCATTCATTTTCTTCAGTTGCATTTATTCTTGTAAGGGACAAGTATCCACAGATAATTTGTGCCGACAGGCATTTGAAGAATCCCTGACGCCCGTCCGCCCCGGGATACCGGGAAGGCAAGTCTTTTGGAACCATTATGCTATGCAATTCATTTATGCCCCGGCATTCGATTTCAAAGAAATCAAAAATGCAGTATGCTATAAATTTATAGCATTTTCATTTGCCGACAGGAAGACCTACACATTTAAGGCCTCATATCCTTGGGTACCACTAGGCCCTATCTGGAAGTCCTTCCCTGTCGGCGAAATATTTCTTAAGGTAGAAGGTATTGACAAGGAAGGAAAACCCATTGGACTGTCGGGGGAACGGAAGTTTTATCGTGCAGCAGCTTTTCACGGACCCTACCCTGATGCCAAAACAGATTATACTACTGCTGCAAAGAGGCAGCTCGATTATATTTTTCATCTGGATTTTGTTCAGCATTGGTTAACCAAGGGAACACCTGACCCGGATTATATACTGAATACCTATCTCTGCAAAATTGTCACATCAACTATTGAGGCCATGTTGAAATATATAGAACTCAATGCCGGACAATCTCCTAATGAAAGTGATAAAGCCTTGATGATTGCTACAAATGCAGCCGATTATCTGATTAAACAAAGTGAACCTCCCGGTTCGCCACTTGCCTTTTTGCCGCCGACTTATGCCGGAGATTTGCTCTCAAGCAAGGACAACCAGCGGAAAGTAATGATAAATGTCAGTGCTGGAGCGGGTCAAGCTTATCTGACCCTGTATGATGTAAACAAAAATGAGAAATATCTGCAGGCAGCGATCAATATTGCGAACACGTTATTGAAAATTCAGTTACCTTCAGGAGTCTGGCCCATCAAAATGCAACTGGAAACAGGGGGAGCTGATACGCCAAACTACGGCATCCCAATTGAAATTATCAATTTTCTTGACCGAATTTCCACATATCAGAGCAATCCTCAATACCTATTATCAAGAGACAAAGCATGGCAGTGGACTTTAGAGAATTCCTTAAAAACTTTCAATTGGGAAGGTCAATTTGAAGATGTGCAACCGGGGGAATATGCTTATCAGAAAATGGGAATGCATGATCCGTGCTCTGTGGCCGGCTATATGCTGGCACACAGGAAGGATGATCCTTCCTATCTGGACAAAGCCCTTGAGATCATCCGTTTTGTTGAAGACCAATTCATCGTATGGGAAAAGCCATTGCCTTTTGGCCAAATGGGAGAGTCGACTGTCACCTGGTTTACACCCTCGGTTCTGGAACAATATACCTGCTATACCCCCATTGATGCAAGTGTATCCAGGGTATCCCTAATTTTTTTTCAGGCATATCAGGCAACCCATGATAAACTATTTCTGGCCAAGTCGAGAGCACTGGCAAATGCACTCACACAACAGCAGGGAAACGATGGGAATATACCCACCGGATGGGATACGATGCCACCTACCAGGATCAGGTACTGGTGGTTAAATTGTGCATTTCATGACGTGCAAGCTTTACTTCAATACAGACAGGCCAACGAGTGATATAACTGCTTTACGCCTTCCCACCCACCCGGGAAGACTCCATCAAGTCCAACGAAAACACAAAGGCAAGTCGTTCAGGGACAGAAAATGTCTTCTGATTCTGTGGCATATGAAATAGAAACCCTAATGATGCACCGTCCTCAACAGGATTTGAATCAGCAGATACTAAACAACCAATGCGAAAAATTAAATGAAAAATCTATCGGGGGAAATTTCAAAAATTACTAAACCGCTTTGTATAGCGGGGGCTTGTTTCGTATTGCTCCCTTCTTCTGGCAAGGCAGCTGACAAAAAAAAGGATAAACGCCCCAATGTAATAATTATCATGACTGATGATCAGGGATATGGAGAGTTATCTTGCAATGGCAATCCAATTTTAAAAACGCCAAACCTGGACAGGCTTCATGATCAGAGTTTACGTCTGACTAATTTTCATGTTGCCCCCATGTGCACCCCAACCAGAGGTCAGCTATTAACCGGTGTCGATGCGGTGCGAAATGGTGCTTTAAATGTTAGTAGCGGAAGAGCACTTTTGCGAAAGGAATTTCCCACTATAGCTGATATTTACTCTGGTAATGGATATGAAACAGGGATCTTCGGTAAATGGCATCTGGGGGATAATTATCCCTTCAGGCCCGAAGACCGTGGTTTTAATGAAACGCTTTGGTTTCCCTCCTCAGCAATAAGTTCAGTTCCCGATTATTGGGGGAATAATTACTTTGATCCTGTTTTTATTCGTAATGGTAAAAGAGCGCAATTTAAAGGTTACTGCACCGATGTCTTTTTCAACAATGCAATGGATTGGATGAAAAAATGTTCAGAAGAAGGCAAGCCATTTTTTACATATCTTCCAACAAACGCTGCTCACAATCCGCATATAGCGCCTGCAAAATATGTAGAAGAGATGAGAAGTGTTGTGGAGAATTCAAAGTTTTCCAATTTGGATAGTTCTATTAAGCATGGTCTTATTCGTTACCTGGCAATGATAAGGAATATTGATGATAATGTTGGGAATTTGATGGAGTTTTTAAAGAAGGAAGGTTTCGCCGGAAATACAATACTTATATTTTTAACAGATAATGGAAGTACGTTTGGCCCCGATTACTATAACGCCGGTATGCGTGGAAGGAAAACCGAAATATATGAAGGGGGCCATCGCGTACCATTTTTTATTCGATGGCCTGATGGCAAAGGTTTCGATAAACCACGCGATATAAATGGGCTATCCGAGGTACAGGATGTATTGCCGACACTTTTGGATCTTTGTGGATTAGAATACAATAGAAAGAGTTTTGAAGGAAAAAGTTTGGCGCCTGTTTTTCAGGAAAATAAGTCAATTCCCGAAGATCGGGTTCTTTTTATTAACTACAGTCGTATGCCAGGCAATTTAGACTATCCCAGCCCTTATGCTGCTTCCATTATTAATGAAGAGGGTGCAGCAGTACTTTGGAAACAATGGAGGTTGTTAAATAAAACAGAGCTTTACGATCTGTCTGCTGATCCCTTGCAACAAAACAATGTAATTAATAAAAATCCACAAGTTGTTGACTTTTTGTCAGGCAAACTAAATGAATGGTGGTCAGCTGTTAAAGACATTGCCAACAAACCTGAAAGAGTCATTATTGGCGATGACAAGGAAAATCCCTCTTTACTGACTTCCTGTGAGTGGATGGATGTTTTTCTTGATCGTCAGGTACAGGTACAAATGGGGTGGCATAGAAATAGTTACTGGCTTTTGCAGGTTGCAGAAAAAGGGACCTACGAATTTGAGCTTCGACGCTGGCCGTGCGAGAGTAAAATCTGCTTAACAGGGAATGACACCATTGGTGTTGCAGACAATGACGAAACCATGAGTTTGAATAGCAAGGATTTGCCTATAGCGGCTGCCAGGATTTTCATAAACACAGAAGACAGAAAAATTAACATGAAGAAGCTCACCCTTGACGGTGATCAATCTGTTATATTCACCTGTGAATTAAATAAAGGGCCTATTGCGCTGCATACTTGGTTTGACGATAAAAATAATGAACCAATAGCTGGTGCATATTATGTTTATGTAACAAAAAAGTAAGATTTCCCGGCATAATTCACCAAATAGAGTACCGGACGGTTTTGAACATATATTTTAAAATGTGATGATAATTCATGCTATCCGTTAGTCAGGTTGGAATTTGTTTATTATCATATGGAGCATGGTGTTTGTCTCCGGCTTATGATTTGACATACAGTGTTGAGATTTCTGCTCTCTACAAACTGAAAACAAAATAGATACTGTTCTGGTAGTTCTCCTTCATATTGCTGCGGTTGGCATACGGGATGGCAGCGATGTGGGTTAAATATTTAAACCCCAAGTGAAGCAAGTGAAATAACATTTATTCCGTCAGCCCGTGTGTAGCTTATTCCTGTACCTGTAATAATATTCAAAGATTGAGGTGCCTGTGTTTTTGTTGTATCAATCACAGCGGCAAATTTAGTTAGATTGGCGGCGGCGACGTCAATTTGCCCCGTTCCGAGTTTGATTTCAAAGGCAGCATATTCACCGGAATATTTTTGTACGATTGCATCTACTTCGAGACTTGAAGAATCGCGGTAATGATACACTTTTGCATCATTTGCCTGCGCATATACCCGCTCCCGCGCGATTGTATCTCGTGGTTTAAAGAAAGTTATTCCTTCTTTTTATGCCCCTTCAGTTATTGCATATTAACATGAGCCGCAACTATGTATATATCAGTTTTGGAGGCATGACAATCATCCAATAGAATTATGGAGCAAAAAAGTTATTGATGAAAAAATTGATTACGTCTATAACAATCCGGTTGAGGCAGGATTGGTTGTCAGGGCTGAGGATTATTTATATAGCAGCGCAGTAGATTATGCAAATACCACGCGATACAATCGCGCGCAAGCGGGGGTATCAGGACAAAGGTCAAGTCCATTGGCCCATTGGATGCTTCCTAAAAAGGGTTTTGCAGAATAGACAGTAGAAAATATTCTATTGTTTAAACCTCGAGAATAGAAAATATTCTATCTTTACATCCTAATCCAACAAATAGTAATATGAAACGAACATGTTCGTTACTAACACAAACACGGATGAATATTCACATGCGAGTTCCATCCGGCCTTAAAAAACAAATTATATTCGGATGAAAACAATTGAAGCAGTTATTGAAAGAGCAAAAGAGGGTACATATAGTGTATATTGTATTAATGAGATGTTTACCGGTATGGGAGATACGGCTGAAGCTGCAAAAATGGATATGCGTCAACAAATGGATTTTTTCAAGAAGACAGCTATCGAGGATAATTTTTCATATCCCGATTTTCTGGATGGAGATTTTGAGATTCTATATAAATTTGATACCGAAAGTTTGTTGGAGTATTATTCCGGCATTTTATCTTTATCAGGTTTAGAAAAGATAACAGGAATACATCAAAAACAATTGTGGAATTATTTGCATCGAAAATCGAAACCACGTAAAGCGCAAGTAGAAAGAATTGAAAAAGGGTTACGTACATTAGGTTCAGAATTAATCGCCATTTCGCTTTAACTCCTGCTCCTTCGGATATGCCCCAAAATTTGCAGTCGCTGGTGACGATTTGTAATTGTCCCCCGCTGGCGCGGATAATTGCTGCATTGCATGATCAATGACCCACCCCTCATTCTATAACTACTATCTCCAGCAGTCCTTTTTCCCTGGCATAATCGATGGCGCTGCTGTAAACATAATCTTCAGCACGAAAAAACCACCCTTCTTCTTCCGGGTTTTGGTGTAAGATACACCACGCAAAGATTTCCAATCCTTTTTGTTTTTGACAATAAGCAAGGTTATCACATAGGATGTCCTTGTACTCGTTGCGGGTAAAGACATCCACCCATTCCTGAACGGCAAAAGTTATAAAATAAAGGCCATCAGGGTTATGGAACTTATATTTTCGGCTCATTTGCAGAAAATTGATGATATACATTTATAAGGTTTTCGAAAGATTGTGAGGGCACGGATTACAAATTCGCGCAAGCGGAGGAAATCACAAGTAAAATTTGCTAAACCACGAGGCATGGATTACAAATTCGCGCAAGCGGGGAGCCAGTGGCGGGATTATGCTATTTCCAAACCTGTTCTTTTTACCAAATCAACCAAAGGAGAATTGTCGTTACTGTAAAATCGGTTGGTGTCTACTAAAAATGGTTCAATCCTGGAATTAACTTTTTTCGTCAAATTCCAAATCTTTCCGGCCAGGTAATCGTCATTTCCATCTTCTGTAACAATCAACAAATCAATATCACTGTCATTCGAAGCACTGTTTGATAAATAGCTTCCATATAAAAATGCCTTATCAACAATTATTCCTTCTGCGCGTAGCAAATTAAGGTATGATCTTAAAATAGCTATAACTTCATTTTTAGCCATTGCAATAAATCCTTTGTTCTATTATAATACTCCATTAATCTTGCCTGATCTGGTAATTCCGGGTTGTAATCAGGATAACGACCTTGCAATTGATACTTCATCAATATTCCCAAAAATATTTGAGTATCCTCGTCCAGCTCCAACCCTGAATTCTCTGATAGAATGACCAGGTTGTGTGTCCTGGGGGCAACCTCCCCTATCTTCTTCACATAATGCGCTTTTAATGATTTTTCGATCACTAAATGACAAAAGAACAACCCATGAAGAATTCGCATTCCACGAATTAACAAATCAGCAGTTACCAAATCATCTTCAGCTCCACTAATCCAATAATCAATTTGTTTTTGAATATTAATCATTGAACCGACAAAATTCAAATTTAGATAAAAAATCCATGATAA
>JBAXKJ010000055.1:0-21781 GCA_037137375.1 Prolixibacteraceae bacterium | reverse complement strand
GAAGGAAAAGGTATTTTTACATCACTAAGCTGTTCACTTTTTAACCGGTGGACCTATAATTTTCACCCGGTATTTACAAACGGGCGAATACGATCTGGAGGGTTTATTTATCAGGCTCAATCATGCAATTGATAGCATTGGAGCAAAGCGGGTAGTATTAGATACGATCGAAACGCTCTTTTGCGGTTTACCAAATCCGCTTATATTGAGGTCCGAGCTTCGCCGATTATTTCGGTGGTTGAAAGAAAAAGGGGTAACAGCAATAGTTACTGGTGAGCGTGGTGAAGGCACACTGACCCGGCAAGGCCTGGAAGAATACGTTTCCGATTGCGTTATTGTGCTCGACCACCGGGTTACGGAACAGTCATCCACCCGAAGGTTAAGGATAGTAAAATATCGTGGTTCCACACATGGCACAAACGAGTATCCGTTCATCATCGAAGAAACCGGGTTTTCTGTTTTGCCAATTACCTCCATCGGACTGGATCATACAGTGTCGTCCGAACGGATATCAAGCGGCATTCCACGTCTCGATACCATGCTGGATAATAAAGGTTATTATCGTGGAAGTATTGTTCTTGTCTCCGGGACAGCCGGTATAGGAAAAAGCAGTTTAGCCGCATGTTTTTCGGATGCAGCTTGCTCTCGTGGAGAACATGTACTCTATTTTGCGTTGGAAGAATCACCCCGGCAGATCATGCGTAATATGCGTTCTATCGGAATCGATCTGGAAAAATGGGAAGAAAAGGGATTGTTGTTGTTTCATGCGAAGCGCCCTACTTTTTATGGTTTAGAATCTTACCTTACCGCTATGCACAAGGCTGTGAATGATTTCAAACCTAAGGTTGTAGTAATTGACCCGTTAAGCAGTTTTATTATTGGCAATAATCAATTTGAAGCAAAGTCAATGATCATGCGTATGGTCGATTTTTTAAAAATCAATCATATCAGTGTGTTCATGACTCATTTGACCACAGGAGTTAACGATTATACCGGGATAGATATTTCATCAATGATTGACACCTGGTTATTATTGCGGGATATTGAAATAGGTGGAGAACGCAACCGTGGAATGTATGTACTTAAATCGCGCGGAATGTCGCACTCGAATCAGATTCGCGAATTTAGATTAACCGATCATGGCGTGGAGCTGCTTGATGTTTATGTTGGTCCGGAGGGTGTACTTACCGGCTCATCCAGAATTACAAAAGAAGCACAAGAGAAAGCCGGACAACTATTGCGTAACCAGGAGATAGAAAACAAACAACTTGCTTTAGAGCGAAAGCGAAAAGCTATTAATGCACAGATTGATTTCTTGAAGGCTGAATTTGAAGCAGAAGAAGTCGAAACTTTAAACGATATTGAATTAAATAAGCTTCGTGAAAATCTCCTTTTACAAGACAGGATCGATATGGCAAAGAACCGGAAAGGAGATATTGCCATAAATATCCTGGACGTAAATAAAACGAAGGGGAACAACGTTAAAACGAAATAAGGATGACGCTCAAAAAAGATATTTCTGAAACAAGTCTTCAATTACAAATGCTTGATAAAAAGTCAAGCGAAGCATGGATATTGCGCTTGTATGTAGCCGGGCAAACGCCTAAATCAATAACCGCCTTCAGAAATCTCAAGGCAATTTGTGAAGAGCAACTAAAAGGCAAATATCAGATAGAAGTTATTGACCTTTTGAAGAATCCACAACTTTGTCGAGAAGACCAAATTCTTGCGATACCTACATTAGTAAGGAAACTACCCGCGCCCGTGCGTAAAATCATTGGAGACTTGTCAAATACAGAACGGGTACTGGTAGGCTTAGATTTAAAGGGATTTTCTTCATAATATTCAAAATTGGAAATTATGAAAAAACAAAAAAACGAGCTATCCGATGAAATCCTGGCATTTGAGAGGGCAATCGAACATGCTGAAAGTGCCATTTACCTTTTACGGTTATATGTTGCCGGCACGACACCTTATTCTGTGAGTGCAATTTCCAATATAAAAAAAATTTGCGAGGAATACCTGAAAGGTCGTTATGAACTGGAAGTAGTAGACCTTTATCAAAACCCAATCTTGGCCAAAGGAGAGCAGATTATTGCTGCACCGACCCTAATTAAAAGGCTACCCTTGCCTTTGCACCGTATCATTGGCGATTTGTCGGTCGTCGATCGCGTACTCGTTGGGTTAGATTTGCGAAAAGCAAGAAAATAGTAAACTGCTTAACAAATGAGGACCAGTTGAAAAAATATATTTCAATAAAAGAAAAACAACTTCTGCTCGAAAACGAAGAATTAAGAGCATGTCTTGCCGAATCGAATGAAACACTTGCAGCCATTCGAAATGGCGAAGTCGATGCAATCATTGTTTCCGGCTTAGCCGGCGAAAAAGTATTTTCAATTTCCTCTGCTGAAACACCTTATCGAGTCATTATCGAAGAAATGAATGAAGGAGCTGTTGTTCTTTCGGCCGATGGCGTTATTCTCTATTGCAACAGTCGGTTTGCCGAGCTCGTGTCTTTATCAGCCGAACAAATAGTAGGTTCCTTTTTTAACCAGTTTTTCCCTAAAAATGACTTTCAAAAATATACTGATTTATTACAGGCTGGACTTAAAGGGAAAACCGATGGTGAGTTAGCTTATAAAAAAGACGATAATACCCGTCCAAGATATTTACATCTTTCATTTAGCCCTTTGCCTCCCGAACTGTTGGGCGATATTTGTATTATGGCCGCAGACATAACTGAGTTAAAGCAAAAAGAGGCCGAATTACGCTATTCTCATGTAACATTGGAACAACATGTCGTCGAAAGAACGGCAGAATTAAATAAAGTAATTGAGGAATTGGCCAATTCGCAACGCACAACATTAAAAATGATGAATGATGCCGTTGAGGCTAAGAATAAACTGGATATTTTAAACCTGGAACTTGCCACTCAATATGAAGAGAAAGCCAAACGTACTTCTGAATTGATTGAAGCTCTGGCAAGTGCCGAAGATTTCGAGAATAAATTCAAACAAATTGCCGAAAATATTGAAGAAGTTTTTTGGTTGCGTACGGAAAGTGAAATGATTTATGTCAGCCCATCATTTGAAAAGATATGGGGCGTTCCCTGCCAGGAAATATATGAAAATCCTCAAATTTTTACAGAGAACATTCATCCTGAAGACAAGGCACTTGTTAATGAAATCTATCATTCCAATGAATTTAAGGAGAATGGATTATTCGAATATGAGTACAGGATACTACGGTCCGAAAATCAGGTGCGTTGGGTAAACGCTAAAACCGTTCCGATCGTGGATGAGAATGGGCAAATTGTTAAGCGTGTCGGTATAGCCAGCGATATTACTGAGAAGAAAGAAAGGCTTCATGATTTAGTCCGCTCAAAGGCAAAAGCCGAAGAAAGTAACAACCTGAAATCGGCGTTTCTTGCCAATATGTCACATGAAATAAGAACCCCAATGAACGGCATACTTGGCTTTGCGGCCTTGTTGAAAGAACCTCATCTCTCCGATAAACAGCAACAGGAATACATCAGGACCATTGAGAAAAGCGGAGCGCGGATGTTGAATATCATTAATAACATTGTCGACATTTCGAAAATTGAATCGGGACTGATGGAAGTGAACAGGACAGTAACGAATGTTAATGAGCAATTGGATTATGTCAATACTTTTTTCAAACCGGAGACCGAAAAAAAGCAATTGCAGTTAATACTTAAAAATAAGCTATCTGTTGCTGAAGCCTTCATCCTCACCGACCGGGAAAAAATCTACGCTATATTAATCAACCTTGTAAAAAATGCGATAAAATATACCAATGAGGGTGTAATTGAAATCGGGTGTGATAAAAAGGGTGCAAATCTTGAATTTTACATCAAGGATACTGGTATTGGGATTCCGGCTAACCGGCAGACAGCAGTATTTGAACGCTTTATCCAGGCCGATATTGCCGATATACATGCTTTGCAGGGTGCAGGACTTGGTTTATCTATCGCCAAAGCATATACTGAATTATTAGGAGGGAGAATGTGGCTGGAGAGTAAAGAGGGGAAGGGTTCAACATTCTTTTTTTCTATTCCCTGTTCTCCAATTTTGGAAGACAGAATTACTGATCTGCTTCCTGTTGCTGGTTATGAAAATAAAAGTGCTATACGGAAACTTAAAATAGTAATCGCTGAAGACGATGAAACTTCCGAGAAGTTGATAACCATTGCGATCAGTCCTTACAGCAAAGAAATATTAGTGGCTAGAACAGGAACTGATGCTATTGAAATCTGTCACAAAAACCAGGACATTGATTTAGTTCTCATGGATATTCAAATGCCGGGATTAAATGGATATGAAGCAACTCGTCAAATCCGAAAGTTTAATAAAAATGTGATTATAGTGGCGCAGACTGCATTTGGCCTTTCAGGTGATCGTGAAAGGGCAATCAAGGCAGGCTGCAACGATTATATTGCAAAACCAATAATAAAGGAAGAATTATTGGCAATAATTGAAAGTCAAATCTATAGTAAGGTGAATTAAAATTAGAATTGCCACAGTTAAGAACTGTGGCAATTCTATATCAGAGACTTATTTCGCAGCGGGACGATCGTAGTGACAGCATCCTGGTAAGGCCTCATAAGTCTTCGCATCGGCCTTGTATTTTGGGGTGTCATGACCCACCTTGGCAACGGCAACTTCGATCTTATCGACAGAGGCTTTCGAAGCGTCAAATACGACAGTCAGATCTTTAGTAGTTTTGTCCCAATCAGCCTTGCTGACACCAGGAACTGCCAGGGCAGCCTTCTCGATACGTGTCTCGCACATACCACAATTTCCGGAAACTTTGATTTTCTCAGTCTTGGTCTCAGCTCTTAAAGTCTGAATTCCCATTAGCATAACGACTGCAAATAGTAATAAAACGGTCTTTTTCATTTCAATTAATTTAAAGTTAAACATGTAATTTCTATTTTGAACGCTAATTTATAATTTTTTCGACTTAAGTCGCAGGCTGTTGCTAACGACCGAGACGGAGCTTAATGCCATGGCAGCACCCGCAATCATCGGATTCAGCATGAATCCCCAAATTGGATAGAGGATGCCGGCGGCGATGGGTATACCGATTAAATTGTATATGAAAGCCCAAAACAGGTTCTCTTTTATAGATCGGACCGTCATTTCGGACAGACGAATCGCCCGGGATATCAGATGCAAATCTGAAGAAATGATGGTCATCTTGGCCACATCCATGGCAATATCGGACCCTTTCCCCATGGCGATGCTAACATTAGCCTGCGCCAAAGCTTGAGAATCGTTGATGCCATCCCCAACCATGGCGACAATTTTGCCACTATTTTGCAGCGTTTTGACAAAATCGGCCTTCTCCTGCGGCATCACCTCCGCTTTGAAGTTTTTGATGCCAACATTCGAGGCTACTGCTCTGGCGGTCTGTAGATTATCACCGGTAAGCATATATACTTCAATGCCTTTGCGTTGTAAATCCTTAATCGCGCCAGCGGAGCTTTCCTTGATCTTGTCGGCAATGGAAATAATGGCCATCAGATTTTCACCTACAGTGTAGTAGACAACGGTGTTAGCCTCTGTTTCCCATCCCGTGACCCTGTTTTCAAGTTCTTCGGAAACCTTACCAGGAAATTCTTCCATCAGCCTTTTGTTCCCAACCAGAACCATCTTTCCATCATATTTTGCCCTAACACCTTTGCCGGTGATACTTTCGAAGTTTTGCAGCGGGACCTTTGCGTCTGAATTAATCTTCAGATGCGCGATGACTGCCTCTGCCAGAGGATGCTCCGACATCGATTCGATGGTATGAAGAATTTTGATGGATTCTTCTTTTTTATCACCCTGCACGTTCCAGATAATATCGTTGACAGCAGGTTTGCCTTCCGTAATAGTGCCGGTTTTGTCCAATACAATCGCATTGACTTTGCAAGCCAGTTCCAGACTTTCGGCATCCTTGATCAGGATACCCTGACCTGCTCCCTTGCCGATGCCCACCATGATAGCAGTCGGGGTAGCTAATCCGAGTGCGCATGGACATGCAATTACCAGTACGGAAACCATCGCCAGCAAGGCATGGGTTAGTGTATTTTCTACACCGAAAATCATCCAGACTGCAAAAGTCATCAGGGCTATCACCATCACTACCGGAACGAAGATTCCGGCAATTTTGTCAACAAGTTTCTGCACAGGTGGCTTGCTGCCCTGCGCTTCCTGCACCATTTTGATGATGTGCGCCAGAATCGTGTCGCCTCCAACTTTCTCCGCAGACAGCACAAAACTGCCCTTTTGATTGATAGTCCCGGCATAGACTTTCATCCCCTTCATTTTCTCAACAGCCAGAGATTCTCCTGTAATCGTGCTCTCATCAACGAAGGAACTACCTGATATCACCTCCCCATCCACCGGAATCTTGTCACCCGGTTTCACCACCAGATGATCCCCTTTTTTGACCAGATAGATGGATATTTCTGTCTCGGTACCGTCGTTTAATATCTTTCTCACCGTTTTCGATTGCAGACCGATCAATTTTTTTATGGCCGAAGAGGTGTTCGATTTGGCCCTTTCCTCCAGTACTTTACCGAGTAAAATAAAGGCTATGACAACTGAGGAAGCCTCAAAATAGACCGGTGGATGAATTCCCTGATTGTGCCATAACTGGGGAAACAGCGTGTTGAATGTGCTGAAAAACCAGGAGATGCCAGTGCTGAGCGCCACAAGGGTATCCATATTTGCCTTGCCGTGCCTGGCTTGGTTAAAGGCACTAACGAAAAAGCTTCTACCGAACCAACCCACTACAGGAGTTGCCAGTCCCAGCATGATCCAGTTGGCATAAGGCATATCCATCAGGAACATGCCAATGATCACAACCGGAAGTGAAAGGATAGAGGCTCCAACTGTCCTGAAGACGAGGCTCTTGTAATGTGACTTTTTAAGCTCTTCCTGCAGGTTTTCGCTGTCCGCTTCTATCAGTAGATCATATCCGATGGCCTGGATGGAAGATTTGAGATCCTCCGCGCTGGTAGCTCCTTTCTCAAATTCTATCATCGCTGTGGCGTTGGCGTAATTGACTGCCGCGCTGACCACACCCTTGTGCGCCTTCAGCTCGCCCTCTACATTGATAGCACAGGAGGCACAGCCTAATCCAGTAACCGGAAAACTCTTCTTAATAACAACAGCCATAATTATTTTGATCTATTATATTTGCAGCACTCAGGTAACGAAATATATACTTCGTCTTTAGCGCGATACATTTCGGTGTCATGACCCGCATCAGCAATGGCCTTTTCAATATTTTCAGCCGACGTCTGATCCTTGTCGTAAGTTACCTTCAAAAGCTTATCTGTTGCATTCCATTCAGCAGCAGAAACTCCCGCAACCAATTTAGCCACTTTTTCGATGCGCTCCTTACACATATCACAATTTCCGGCGACTTTTATCATCTTTTGTTCCTGGTTCATTGCCTGGTTCATCATCGTTGATTTTCCCTCTAACTGTGAGGCTGCATCCACGCTAAAAGTGCCTTGTGTGACGATTTCTTCACCTTCTTGCAGACCATCCGTGATGAGGTAATTTTCTCCCAGGACAGGGCCCAGTCCGACTTCCCTGATTTTGAAGACCGGTTCCTTACCAGGAAGCTTCACATAAACCAGTGAGCGTTTTCCCGTCCACAACACCGCAGAACGTGGAATAATGAGCTTACCTTTGAATTCCTCCGGATTGGATTTTACGATTCCCGTGGCAAACATTTCAGGCTTAAATTTCCCCTGTGGGTTATTGAACTCCACACGGACCCTTGCTATCCTGGTTACGGGATCGATTGAAGGATCAATAAATGCGATGGATCCGGAAAATGTTTCTCCCGGCATTGCCTGTAGCGTGAATTCCACTTTGCTGCCTTTCCTCAGGAACTGCAGGTCGCTTTCGTACCCGTCAAACTGAACCCAGACTTTAGACAAATCGGAGACTTCAAATAGAACAGTACCCTGATTGACGTAATCACCAGTATTCACCCTTCTTACCGTGACAATACCTCCCGAAGTAGAAGTTATTTCGAGGTTACTCCTGACTTTGCCGGAAGTTTCAATTTCTTTAATCTGTGCGTCGGTTAGCTTCCATTGACGAAGTTTTTCTTTAGATGCCTCATAGATCTCAGGCTGCGACTGTTTGGATCTGGCTGCTTCCAGAAGTTCTTGCTGTGCTGTAACCAGCTCGGGAGAATAGATGATCGCAAGGGTCTGGCCTTTGCGAACCGTTTCACCCGTGAAGTTGACCAGCAGTTTTTCTATCCTTCCCGGTACGAAAGCCACCTGGCTTTGAATCAGACGCTCATCGGACTGCACCTTGCCAAATAAACGAATCTCACGCACAGGTTTACCTGACGTAACGATGGACGTTTCCACATTGGCCAGTTGTATGGCTTCGGTGGTGAGATGAATAGCGGATGGATCTATCCCGGCAGATCCACTTTGACTCACAGGAATCAGGTCCATGGCGCATATCGGACATTTGCCGGACTTGTCCATGCGAATCTGCGGATGCATGGCGCATGTCCAGATCTCCGGTTTCTTAAATTCTGAGACCTGATTAGAAGTCTCAATAACGACGTTGGAGGAGTGAAAGAGCAGCCATCCTAAAAATATTCCTGCTGTCAGCAATAGACCATAAATGATTGATTGTCGTTTCATATCTTTTATTTATACCTGTTGTCTGAATTTTCGTTAACATGATTGTTAGCCAGCTTTTTTATCCGGGCGATAGCCGTATTGAAATCGGCCAGTGCATCTGTCTGCTTAAGTTCATAATCCAGCGTCTGACGGCGAATCTGCAAAAGGTCGTTTAATCCCGCGCCAGCGGTTGAAAAGCTGACCATCAGGATGTTCAAGGATTGTTTGGCCAATTTATACTGGTTTTTGTAGAGTTCGATCCTGCGCCGAGTGTCTTCAAACTCTTGTACAGCCTCGTAATATTCAGATTGCAGGGAGTTCCGGGCCGCTTGAATTCCTTGTTGATTGGCCGCTTTCAGGAAGTCCGTCTCCGTTTGCATGGAGCGGTATTTTTTCCTGTTGACAGGCAAAGTCACCGTTACCATTGGCATCACCATGTCTTTTCCGTTCATGGAGGAGGTCGACATAGGGTTCTTGTTGATCAGCGAGTAGTTCAATCCAAGACCGACCATAGGAAACCCCATTTTTGTGACCATCAGTTTACGTGCATCAATGGCTTTGCTTTCATATTTGAGCATTTCCAGCATCGGACTGTTGGTGAGCATGCTGTCGGAGACAGTGACCAGCGAAATGCCCGGGACTTCAGATTTTAAGTCGACAGGCGTTACAACCGGAGTTTGTGGTGGCCGGTTCATCAAACTGTTGAATCTGGCAACCAAGGTGGTTTGTTGATTTTTTAGTCCGGAAATATTGTTTTCCAATTCGTTCGTTTCCATCTGGATGCGATACAGATCCGCGAGTCCGGAACCAGAGGATTGTCCTTGCATGGACGCTGCGGCACCCTGCATAGGTGCTACGGCTCCTTGCATTTGGGATGGTACTTGAGCAGCAGATTTTGAGGCGCCACCCATTGTCTGCATCCCGGAATTTCCTTGTGAAACCGATGAAATAGAAGATCCACCACCAGAAGAATAACTTCCTCCGGATACCGCAGCAGCTTTGAATCTTACCAGCGAAAGCCGCTCCAGGGTACGGAGAATTTCGAGATTTTTTTGGGATATTTCAACAGCTCTTTGAATTTTATATAATCCATACCAGGATTGCTGCACCTCAAAATAGAGTTGCAATTTAGCCTCCTGAAACGATTCGAATTTTGCCCTGGCCATCAGGCTCATCTCATCTTTGGCCGCCTTCAGGACCCCAAACCAGGGAAACATCTGCATCAGACGGATATCGGCCAGCTGATTGCCACCGACTAGCTCCATCGGACTCAAAAATATCCCGGTACTCAGTTCCGGATCCGACAGACTGCCTACCTGCGGTACCTTTTGAAGGGCTGCCTGATATTCGGCATATCGCTGTATGACCGATGCATTTTTCTTTGCGGCGATTTCCAGGTAGGTAGACAATGAATCAACCTGCTGACAATGAGCTACTCCCCATTGACCCACAAAAATCAAAAAGGTAATCAGAAATTTAATTTTTTTCATCGCTCAATATTTTTTTAACCGCATTTTCCCGCCAGGCCGACTGAAACAAAGGCACAACGAAGACCGTCATCACCTGAATGATCATCCCGCCGAAAGTAGGGATGGCCATCGGTACCATGATGTCTGCTCCCTTCCCGGTAGAGGTCAACACTGGCAATAAGGCAATGACCGCCACCGCCGTAGTCATCATCGCCGGTCGAACACGTTTGAGTCCTGCAGCTATAACTGCTTCGCGCACTTCAGATACCGTAGCCGGCTGCCGCTTTTCGAAAACCTGGTGAATGTAGGTTCCCATGATCACTCCATCATTTGTCGCAATCCCGAAGAGGGCAATGAAACCGACCCAGACGGCGACACTCAGATTGATAGGATGAATCTGAAAAAGATCACGGAGATTAACTCCTGCCATTGAAAAGTTCAGGAACCAGTCCTGGCCATAGAGCCAGATCATAATGAATCCCCCTGCAAAAGCGACGAAGACACCAGAGAAATGTATGAATGAAGCAGTTACTGTTTTAAACTGGAAGAATAACAATAACAGGATGACCATCAGACTGATCGGTATCACAATGGCCAGTCTTTTGGTGGCCCTGATTTCCTGCTCGTAGTTGCCTGCAAATTTATAGGAGACTCCGGGAGCCAGTTTCAACAGTCCGGAGGCCATTTTCTCCTTTATAATTTTGGAGGCTTCATCGACGACATCCACTTCTGCCTTTCCTTCTACTTTATCGAAGATCACATAACCGGTAAGAAAAGTATTTTCGCTCCTGATCATTTGTGCTCCACGGGTGTAGCTAATGTCGGCGACCTCTTCCAAAGGAATCTGTACACCATTCATGGCCGGAATAAGTATTCGCTTTAAATCTTCAGGATTATCCCTTAATTCCCGGGCATAACGGACCCTCATCGGGAATCTTTCCCTTCCCTCGACCGATGTGCTCAGGGTCATGCCCCCCGCCGCCACCTGCAGAATCTCTTGCAAGTCACTCACACTGATGCCATAACGTGCCATCGCCTCCCTGTTGAGTTTTATTTCCAGGTAAGGAGCACCGACGGCCCGGTCATAGAAAACGGAAGTGGTTTTTACAGATGGAACCTCTTTCAGCGCTTGCTCAAATTGCAGTCCGGCCTTCTCGATGGTCTCCAGGTCAGGACCATAAACTTTCAATCCCATCGGTGCACGCATCCCCGTGGAAAGCATCACCAGGCGGGCTTCAATGGGCTGCAGCTTGGGCGCTGAAGTGAGTCCGGGAATATCGGTGACTTTGACGATCTCGTCCCAGATATCATTGGGGCGTTTTATAGTTGGTCGCCACTGACGGAAATATTCCCCATTCGAATCGGGGATCAGACTGTCTGGTGGAATGATTCTATAACCTTCCTTTTCAGGATTATATTTTCCACCTCCGACCAAAATGTAACTGTTGTCGCGGTCCGTTTTAAACCTTTGCCGCTGACCATTTTCATCAAAAATATATTCCGGTCGATAGCTGATGGTATTTTCAAACATCTGAACGGGAGCAGGATCGAGTGCCGAATTTACGCGGCCCCATTTTCCAACGGCAACCTCCACTTCAGGAATGGTGGAGAGTCTTTTATCCAGCATCCCGACGTATTCCAGGTTCTTTTCGATACCCGTATGCGGCATGCTCGTCGGCATTAATAAGAAGGATCCTTCATTTAGCGAAGGCATAAATTCTTTTCCGATTCCGGGGAATGCCTTACCAGGAACCTGCCAAAGGGCGGTTTGTCTGAAATTGCCCCATCCTAACTTTTCTATTCCGTTGGCTGTGAAACCAAATATCCGGGCGAAACCCATCCATATCATCAGTCCAAAGATCAGCGTGATGGCCGGCAATGCAAGGAATTTCAGTTTGTTTTGGAGTCCCCAGCGCAGGATCGGTTCGTAATAATGAACCATAGACATCAGAAGGGCCAATACAACCGAAACAATTCCGGCAACAAACAAGAAGTTGACCAGCAGGCTGTTATGCGCTCCAAGAGGCAGCCACTCCTCCGAAAGAAAGAAAACCGCAACCAACACGGTTAGGATTATATTGATATATCCAGTATATTTTTTCTGTTTCTCCGGCCAATAATTCTCAAGTAGATTATTCGCTCCAATTAGTATGAGCGCCAGCGCAAGCCACGAATGATAATGAAATATGAAAAATAACCCTAAGGCAATCAGGGTACTGTTCCAGTATTTTTTGATTTTTCCGCTGTCAAATCTGATGTCAAAGAGGATATGCACGAGGGTGGGTAAAACTACGATTCCGAGGACAAATGCGGATATTAGGGCGAAAGTCTTGGTGAGGGCCAGGGGATGGAAGAGCTTCCCTTCGGCTGCTTCCATGGCAAAAACGGGAAGAAAACTAACGACAGTCGTGGCGATCGAAGTGACCACGGCATCTCTTACTTCGGTGGTTGCATGGTAGATGACAGACATCAATTGTTTGCCCCGGATGCCTTTGTTTTCAGGCATTTCGAGGTGCCGCAGGATATTTTCGACATCTACAATTCCGATATCTACCATCACACCAATGGCAATGGCAATTCCTGATAAGGCAACCACATTGGCTTCGACACCAAAAAGGCGCATCAGAATGAACGTCATCAACACTCCTATTGGGAGCAAACCGGCTACAATAATTGAAGCCCTGAGGTTCATTACCAGCACAATGATTACCAGAATGCTGATGAGTATTTCGTGCGAAAGAGCGGATTCCAGGGTACCGATCGTTTCTTTTATCAAACTTGTCCGGTCATAAAATGGGACAACGGTGACCTTTGAAACGGAACCGTCACTGAGTGTTTTCTGAGGGAGACCTGCATCGATTTCCTTGATTTTCTCTTTCACATTGTTGATGACTTCCATCGGGTTGGAGCCAAATCTAGCTACCACAACGGCACCAACTGCCTCAGCTCCGGACTTGTCCAGGCCGCCCCGCCTGGTCGCGGGACCAAAAGTTGTATGGGCTACGTCCTTTATTCGGACGGGAACATTGTTTTTGACGGCAACCACTGAATTATCGAGGTCATCCAGCGTTTTTACATAACCGAGTCCGCGAATGATGTACTCGACTTTGTTCAGTTCAATGGTTTCGGCACCGATATCCAGGTTACTTTTCCGAACAGCCTGCATAACATCCATGACGGAAACGCCGAAGGCTTTGAGTGCCTCAGGTTGAAGATCGACCTGGTATTCTTTTACGAAACCGCCGACAGTCGCAACCTCAGAAACTCCCTCGGCAGAAGCGATTCCATATTTTACATAGAAGTCCTGAATGGAACGAAGCTCCTGCGGGTTCCAGCCTCCATTTGGCCGACCTGTTGCCGGATTCCGTCCTTCGAGTGTATACCAGTAAATCTGTCCCAGGGCAGTGGCATCGGGTCCCAGCGAAGGCTGAACACCTAGGGGGAGCGTACCGGTGGGCAAGGAATTTAGTTTCTCAAGAATCCGGGATCGGCTCCAATAGAACTCCGTTTTGTCCTTGAAGATGATGTAGATGAATGACATGCCAAACATCGAGGTGCTGCGGATGGTCTGCACGCCTGGAATTCCGGACAAGGCCGTAGTGAGCGGATAGGTTACCTGATCCTGGATGTCTTTAGGTGAGCGTCCCATCCATTCTGTGGCCACGATTTGCTGATTCTCCCCGATGTCAGGAATGGCATCTACCGGAATAGGATCTCGGGGCAGGAAGGAAGAGTTCCAGCTAAAAGGCATGACCACCATTCCATAGGCGATAAAGGTTATCAGGAAGATGAAGGTGATCAGCCTGTTTTCGAGGAAGTATTTAACGAGGCGGTTAAACATGAGAAAGGATAAAGGGTAAAGGATAAAGGATAAAGGGGAAAATGTGAAAGTGTGAAGTGAGAGTTTCGCTCCAACGGATTTGTAATCCTTTCGCTCCAGCGGATTTGTAATCTGCTGGCATTCAAGTCGAACTTTTACCTTCGGATTGCAAATCCGAAGGAGCGAACAAGCAGGAGCGAACAAGCAGGCGCGAACAAGCAGGCGCAAACCAGCTAAGCAAACCGGTAATTAAATTAAGAAAACGCAGAGAAGACTCTGGTCTACAGAGGTGTAGTTTTTTATTAAAGGCGGGCCAGATGAGGAACTGAAGGCCCTTGGGAAAATCGTCTCCTGGAGGAGGAAATCAGGAATAACACCGAAAGTAAACAGATCAATGCTGGCGATTTCCTGAACGGGTGTTAGTGATTGGAAATAATTGCCATCCGAGGAACAGGCGTTGACTCGGTTCTTGCAGCAATCTGAATGAATCACCCCGTTAGCAGGGGTCCAATCTTCATCTGTCTCCATTCCGCATGTAGCCTTCTCTCCTGTGATAGAATATTTTACCGCTGCCAGCTGACCACAACAAATGTGTGAGGCGACTGTAAAATGCAGCCCCGAAAGCAGGATTAACGATGCAAATAATATGGAGAAGACTCTTTTCATGCAATCAATAATTCAGTGGCAATCACTTACAATGCACAAATAAACAAATATTTTTCAGAATATTGTCAGTGTCAGAGCCTTTTAACTTTGTATTAACAACCCAACCTATTCAAACATCCCCTTCACCCGGTCGAAAAAATTTCTTTCTTTGGACTCGTCAGGAACCTGAAAATTAGGAAGTTGCTGGAGCTTTTCCAGTTGTTTTTTCTCCTCTGAAGTGAGTCTTTGGGGGACCCATGCATGAATTTTTACTAGCAAATCTCCTTTGCCATAACCGTTTACGTCCGGAATTCCTTTTCCGCGGAGGCGAAGTATTTTCTCTGGCTGAGTGCCCGGTTCAATTTTTACCTTTACTTTTCCGTCGATAGTCGGTATCTCAGCTGTTAATCCCAGCGCCAGGTCCGGGAATGAGAGGAATAAATTAAATATGAGATCATTTTCATCACGAATCAGTTCGGGATGCTCTTCCTCAGCTATCAATACCAGCAAGTCACCGGGCACACCCCCGCGTCTGGCGGCATTTCCTTTACCCCCGACTGATAGTTGCATCCCTTCACCGACTCCTGCAGGAATCTTGATGGTAACGACTTCTTCGCCCTGGACAATCCCTTCACCATAACAATTCTCACATTTGTGATTGATGATCTTGCCTTCGCCATTACAGGTGGGACAGGCAGAAGATTGCTGTATTTGTCCGAAAATTGAATTACTGATTCTGGTCACCTGACCGCTTCCTTTGCAGGTGCTGCAGTTAGTGTGACCACTGCTGCCCTTTGCTCCGCTGCCGTGACAGACATCGCAGGAAATATATTTCTTAACCTTAAGTTTTTTCTCGCACCCATTGGCTACTTCGCTCAGGTTAAGTGTTACCTTGATCCTCAGATTGGAGCCACGATTAACCCGTTGTCCCCGGGATCCGCCTCCTCCAAAGTTTCCGAAACCACCGAAACCGCCGCCACCAAAAATGTCGCCGAAAGAGGAGAAAATGTCCTCCATGGTCATGTTATGGCCACTAAAACCACCCTGATTTCCCATGCCGGCATGCCCGTACTGGTCATATCTTTGCTTCTTCTCGGGACTGCTAAGGATTTCATAAGCCTCTGCAGCCTCCTTGAATTTTTCTTCGGATGCTTTGTCACCGGGATTCTTGTCGGGATGGTACTGGATAGCCTTCTTACGATAAGCCTTCTTTATCTCATCAGCACCAGCATCCTTTGAGACTCCCAGCACTTCGTAATAATCTCTTTTTGACATTTTCTATTTTTTGGGGTTCGAAGTGGACAATTATTCGCCAATCACGACTTTTGCAAAACGAATTACTTTCTCATTTAGCAGATAACCTTTTTGAACCACATCAACAATTTTCCCTTTCAGCTCTTCAGAAGGAGCTGGGATTTTTGTAATGGCTTCGTGATGATCTGTGTTAAGTTCCAATCCATTGGCTTCCATCTCGACGACACCGTTATTTTTTGTGAATTCTTTGAATTTGTTGTAAATCAAAGTGATGCCTTCTTTTGTCGTCGCAAGGTTGTCGGAGATTTCAATCGCTTTCATGGCCCGCTCAACATCATCAATGACGGGTAAAAAGTTTACCATGACAGATTCTGAGGCATTTTTCATGAGGTCCATCTTCTCCTTCAGCGTACGTTTGCGGAAATTATCGAATTCCGCCGAAAGGCGAAGATATTTGTCATTTGCCACTGCCAGACTTGCAGTAATTTCAGTGATTTTATTCTCGAGTTCAGTTTCCTTGTCAAATATCACGGGAATAGCTTCAGGGATATCCTGTTCATTTTCAGGATTATTCTGAGAATTATATTCGTTATATTTTGTATTAGGATTCAGATTATCCTTATCGTGTTTCTTGTGCTCGTCTTTTTTCTTCGTCATCATATGTTCAAAATTCTATACATTTTATCCCTTCAAATAGCTTGCCAACCATCGCTGTTCGGACATTTTGACACAAAAAAAAGCTGAACGCTGACAGCTTTTCAATTTATTCCCTTTGGATTTTTGCCCCAATAGTATTCAACCTCAGGTCAATATTTTCATATCCCCGGTCGATCTGCTCTATATTATCGATGATGGAAGTACCTTTTGCCGATAATGCGGCGATCAGCAAAGCCACGCCTGCGCGGATATCGGGGGAGGTCATTCGTGTTCCGCGCAGCATGTGGGCACGGTCGAGACCTATTACGGTCGCCCTGTGAGGGTCGCATAATATTATTTTTGAACCCATATCGATCAGCCTGTCCACGAAGAACAGCCTGCTCTCGAACATTTTCTGGTGTATCAGTACACTTCCTCTGGCTTGAATGGCGATTACCAGAAAAATACTTAGTAGGTCGGGTGTGAGTCCTGGCCAGGGAGCATCTGCTATAGTCATGATGGAACCATCGATAAATGACTCAATTTCATAATGTTCCTGAACTGGAATCCTGATGTCATCACCGGACCTTACCAGGTTGATTCCCATTTTCCTGAAGGAATCCGGGATGATGCCCAACTGATCGTAAGCTACATTTTTTATCAGTAAATCGGAGGCAGTCATGGCGGCCAAACCTATGAAACTGCCTACTTCAATCATATCGGGAAGCAAGCGATGGTGGCATCCTTTTAAACTGGTAACTCCTTGAACAGTAATGAGATTAGAGCCAATTCCGTCAATTTTGGCTCCCATGCTGACCAGCATGCGGCACAATTGCTGGACATACGGTTCGCAGGCAGCATTGTAAATAGTGGTTGTACCTTCGGCCATTACAGCAGCCATGATGAGATTGGCAGTCCCGGTTACGGAAGCTTCGTCCAGTAAGATATAGCTACCTCTGAGTTTTTTTGCTTCAACTGTATAAAGTGAGAGTTCCGGATCAAAAATAAATTGTGCGCCCAGCGATTCAAATCCACGGAAATGAGTGTCCAGTCTGCGCCTTCCGATTTTATCGCCACCAGGTTGAGGGATCGTTCCTTTCCCGAAACGGGCCAGCATAGGTCCAATGATCATAATCGAACCCCGGATGGCTGTCGCCTGGCGCAAGAAAAGGGGAGAGGTTAGAAAGTCAGGGTCGACATTCGCTGCGCAGAAGGCATAAGTGCCTTTTTCGAGCCGCTCCACAGTGACGCCGAAACTCCTGAGCATGTCGATCAATCTGATGACATCACTGATTTCCGGAATATTGGAGAGGGTAACTACTTCAGCGGTGAGCAGGGTGGCACAAATTACCTGAAGCGCTTCATTCTTGGCTCCTTGCGGGGTTAATTCACCAGACAGGGAAGCTCCTCCTTCAATGATAAACCGTGCCATAGACTTAGAAAAGAACTATTTATGTTTCCGGTTAGTCCCGGGACCGGTTTTCGTTTTCTTCTTTTGAATCTTGATGATATCCGTAACTTCCTGCAAACGGATATCTTCACGCAATGTCAGTCTGCCTTTGGACATTTTTTTAAGGTCATCCAAGATTTTTTCATCTTCGACCATGTCTTTATTCCAGCTCAGATAAGATTTCTTCATCTGATTGGCCAGCTGTTCCGTGTTCTGTTGTTTGACCGGATTCTCCTCCTCCATCCGGGAAATATTCTCAATCAGCTGCTCGACAATCTTACCATAATGACGGTATTTGATGTCGGACTGATCGTATGGGATGTGTTTGGGTTTTTCAGTAAACGTTTCAGGAACTGGAGGATCATAAGGATAGTCGATGTCCAGTTTGAAATCCGACATGATGGCGATATGGTCCCACAGCTTGTGCTTGAAATCATTGATGTCCCGAAGATACGGATACATCATGCCCATAATATCGATAATGGATTTTACCGCGAGGTTACGTTCTTCGCGGTCTTCTAGGGTAAGGACATGCTCAACCATTTTGTGAAGCGCTCTGCCATATTCGGGCAGCTTCATCTTGGTTCTCTGGGTGTTGTAATCTTTGAACATAATGATTTTCTAACTTTCCTGCAAAGTTATACAATTAGCCGGTTTTTTATCTGTTAATCAACGATTTTTAATTTGGCAAACTTTAGAAGCAGCTGTTTTTCACCGGCATTGGCAAAGAAGACTTTGGCTTTTTTCTCAGGCATGACCCCTTCCAGATCAATAATTTTACCTCTGCCGAAGCGCTGATGTTCCACGAACATTCCTACTTCCAGCTTACCAGGATCGTCGGAATCGAAAGGTTCAGCAGGAGTGGGATTATTGCTTTGCCTGTAGTTGTTGCCGAGGGTTACTCCGGGTTTCGGGGGAGTAAAGGAACTTTTCTCACTCGAAGCAAAAGTGTTTCGACTGGAACGGAAATCGGCGCCTGGAGAATCTGAATTAACATGATGCTGGAAGAATCTGCTGCCTTGAATATCAAGGTATTGCTGATCTATTTCTCCAATAAAACGACTCGGGTGACAAAATTCCGTTTTTCCCCATTTGAACCTTTGTTGTGCGAAAGAGAGGAATGCGTTGTGTTTTGATCTGGTCAGCGCGACGTAAAATAACCGGCGTTCCTCTTCTAGCTCGGGAAGGGTCATCGTTCCGGTGAATCCGGAGGGGAAAAGATTTTCCTCCAGTCCGACTACGAAGACATTGTTAAATTCCAGCCCTTTCGAGGAGTGGACTGTCATCAGCGTTACCTTGTCAAAATCGTCTGATTTCTCTGTGTCCTGATCTGTTAGCAAAGAGACTTCTTCCAGAAAATTGGCCAATTGAGTGGGCTTGCCTTCTTCGACGGCTGAAAGGGTAAACTGCTGAATGGCGTTTAAAAGTTCCTGGGTATTCTCGTACCTGCTGATATTTTCGGGCGACTTATCCTGGTATAATTCTGAGAGGACACCACTTTCGGAGGCGATCCGCTGCGCCATTTCATAGGCTTCCAGGGATACTGAGCGATCCGTAAAAGAGAGCATCAGGTTGGTGAATTCGATTACTTTTTTTGAGGCTCCACCGTTGAGGCCAGCCTGTTGAAGCAAAGCCGGATCAATTGCAACGGTAAACATACTGCTATCGCTTTGTGCTGCATATTCCTCGATTTTTCCAATGGTAGTGGCTCCGATGCCCCTGGCGGGAAAATTGATCACCCGCTTGAATGACTCGTCATCCTTTTGGTTGACCACCAAACGGAAATAGGCCAAAAGATCCTTGATCTCTTTCCGTTGGTAAAAAGAAAGACCTCCATAGATTTTGTATGGGATATTCCTTTTTCGCAGCACTTCCTCAAAGACCCTCGACTGTGCATTAGTGCGGTATAAAATGGCGAAATCCGAATAACTGTCGTGTTCCGACATCCGTTTTTGAAAAATTTCACTAACAACCAGATATCCCTCCTCCTGGTCGTTCAGGGCATTAAGAACTTTTATTTTAGCACCGGCAGCATTCTCGCTGTAAACGGTTTTCTGCAGTTGGTTTTTGTTCTTGGCTATGATACTGTTGGCGGCGTTAACGATGGTTTGGGTGGAACGGTAATTCTGCTCAAGTTTATAGACGCTGAATTCCGGATAGTCATTCTTGAAGTTGAGAATATTCTCGATACGTGCCCCGCGAAAGGAGTAAATACTTTGCGCATCATCACCTACCACGCAGATATTATTGTGCTTCTCTACCAGCTTTTTGACTATCAGATATTGGGCAAAATTGGTGTCCTGGTACTCGTCAACTAAAACATATTTGAATAGATGCTGGTATTTTTCAAGTGTCTCCGGAAAGCGCTTGAAAAGTACGTTGGTCATCAATAACAGATCATCGAAATCCATCGCCCCGGCATTTCTGCAACGTCTGGCATATTCCTCGTAAATTTCTGCTGTACGTGGTATCCTGGCTATCTGGTCTGCCTCCCTGATGGCCTCGTTCTGTTTATAGCCAGCGGGAAGTACAAGACTATTTTTTGCTGCCGAAATTCGCCCCATAATAGCCCCGGGTTTGTAGGTGTTCTCTTCCAGGTTCAGACTCTTGATGATGGCCCTGAGCAGACTCTTGGAATCCTGGGTGTCGTATATAGTAAATGTAGAAGGGTAACCAATCTGGGCAGATTCAGCCCGGAGAATGCGCGAAAATATGGCATGGAAAGTGCCCATCCACAAGTATCTGGCAGTATTTTGCCCTACAACATCCGCAATTCTTTCCTTCATCTCACGAGCCGCCTTGTTGGTAAAAGTCAGCGCCAGGATAGAGGAGGGGGGCACACCATTCTTGAGTAAATGGGCAATCCGGTAGGTTAGTACGCGAGTTTTCCCTGAGCCTGCTCCTGCGATGATCAGGGAGGGTCCTTCAAAATTAACGACTGCCAGTTGCTGTGCCTCGTTCAGATTGTCGAGATAATTTACCAAGATTGAGCTGTTTTTTGAATTAGTGGAGGGGCAAAGATAAGCATTCGATAAGCTTACAATTTATGTGCGGAATTCTGTGACTGTTTATTAATTTCCTGCAGGGAAAAACTTTCGATATTTGTGAAGAATGGGTTTTAAGCTTTGCTTATTATCTCAAATAGTGCTTTCGGGTCTTGCCGATTATCCCAGAACGCTGTAATTATCAACCTGTCCTTTGCTAATTTAAAATAAATACTGAAATGCCCCATTGCAGACTCTCTTGTATCGGCGAAGTTTGTTGATTTAAATGATTCTGGATGGCTTAAAATTACAAGTATTTGGCTTGCAGTAACCTTAATTAATTTTTCGGCATAACTTGACGAGCCATTACGCTTAGTCCAATATCTTAATACTTCTCTTCTTTGTCTGGCGGCTGTTTCGGTCCAAACTACAGTCCTTTTAGCCATTGTAAATCGTCTTTGTCTAATTGGACATGAGAAATTAACTTTCCGTTTTTTATGTCGTTGTCACTTAATTGGAGCATTAAAACTTGTTCCTCGGTTAGTTGCACGGTGTCCTGATCAACCGAACTGGAATTAACCAATTGATAAAGCGCTGATAGATAATCCTTATTAGAAATTGTCAAAAGTTTGTCGATGATATCATTCCTTAAAGTATCTGTTGTGCTCATATGCATAAAAGTTTTACCAAATATGGCAATTTCTCTCCTTTCTGCAAAATGGAGAATAGTTAATTTTAACACCCGCAGTTTCCACCAAAAGGGTGGGGACAATTTTTACCTACCCTTTTGCGAGTTCTGGATAATCCGGCGATACTGACCCCTCCTCCGGTGATATTGACCCCCCTCTCAGG
>JBAXKJ010000054.1:0-22083 GCA_037137375.1 Prolixibacteraceae bacterium | reverse complement strand
TCAATTTTAATAAAATAGGGGACAATTCGTCCCCTAATCCTGCGATTAATCTCCGCTGCGAAATTACTATTAATGTTTGAATTATACAAATTTTTATTTCTAATTTTGAAGGGGGCAGAAGCCAGGGAAAAGTGGAAAAAGACGAGAAAAAAAGAAGATGAGAAGATGGGAAAATGAGAAGATGAAAAAGTTATAAATGATTATGATTCAAACAGATAATGAATAGTATAAAAGAGAAGTCCCAAAAGCATAAAATCGTAAACGACCCCGTCTGGGGTTTCATTGACCTGAACCCGGGAATTCTCTTCCATCTGATAGAACATCCTTATTTTCAGCGACTCAGGCGTATTCGTCAGCTGGGATTTACCTCTCATGTCTATCCCGGAGCCAATCATACCCGCTTCGAACACAGCATCGGCAGCATGTATCTGGTTAGTACGGCATTAGATGTTTTGCGTTCGAAAGGAGTGGAGATTACCGATGAGGAAGCGGAGGGTGTAACCGTAGCCGTTCTGCTCCACGATTTGGGTCATGGTCCGTTTTCCCATGCCCTGGAAGAGAGTATTGTGCAAGGAATTTCCCACGAAGAACTCTCCATACTATTCATGAAGGAATTGAATGAAGAGTTCAACGGCAAGCTGGACCTTGCTATCAAAATCTTCCTGAATCAGTACCCTAAACACTTTTTACATCAGCTGGTGAGTAGTCAACTCGACATGGACCGGCTGGATTTCCTGAAGCGCGACAGCTTCTATTGCGGAGTTTCCGAAGGAGTTGTTTCCTCCGACAGGATCATTAAAATGCTTGATGTCAGGAACGATCAGCTGGTTGTGGAGGCGAAAGGAATCTATTCTGTTGAGAAGTTTCTGATTGCCAGGAGAATGATGTACTGGCAGGTCTATCTGCACAAGACCGTCGTTTCTGCCGAACGTATGCTGGTCAACCTGCTTCGCCGTGCGTCTGATCTTGTAAAAGCCGGACAGGAGGTGAGAACCTCTACAGCCTTCGCCTGTTTCCTGAACCACGAGATTACAGCAGCGGATTTCAATTCAGCCGACAGCCGGCGAAGGAAGCTCGCTCTTGGTCGCTTTGCCATGCTCGATGACTCGGATATTACGAGTACCATAAAGGAATGGATCGCGCACGAGGATCCAACTCTGGCAGAGCTGTCAGACCGCATCATGAACCGCAGACTGATGAAAATAAAAATTTCCCCCCATCCTTTCAGCGAGGCCCAAATCAGTGAGCTGGTAGAGAAGGTTCAGTTGGCGGGCACCATCCCGGTAGGGGATACAGATTATTTTGTTTCGGTTGGGGAAATGACTAATAAGGCATATCAACCTGATGAGGAGGCAATTCTGATCTTATTTAAGAACGGGAAATTGAAAGATATCAGGGATGCTTCCGACATAAATCTGGAGGGTTTAACCAAGACTGTACGCAAACATTTTGTCTGTTATCCGGCGAATATCTCCCGAGGTAACTAATAATGTTTATTTTTGCAGCTAATTTTATATATAATTGAATGGAGTTTAAGGTCAAAGACATCGCTTCTTTACTCAATGGAACTGTCGAAGGAGACGGTGAAATTAAGCTACACAACATCTCGAAAATTGATCAGGGTGTTCCGGGTACCCTCACTTTCCTTTCAAATCCTGCCTATACCAAATATATTTACAACACGGAGGCTTCGGCAGTGCTGGTCTCGAAAGACTTTCATCCCGAAGGGGAATTAGCCTGCACTCTGATCCGTGTGGAAGATCCTTATACCGCACTTGCTGAATTACTTAAGCTTTATCAGCAACTTGCTCCCGTGAAAATAGGCATCGAACAGCCTTCCTTTATCAGTCCCAGCGCCAAGACCGGCACAGACATCTACCTCGGGGCCTTTGCGTATATTTCTGATAATGTTATCATTGGGAACAATGTAAAAATTTATCCCCATGTCTACCTTGGCGACAACGTGGAAGTGGGCGACAATACGATAATCTATTCGGGTGTTAAAATTTACCACGATTGCAAGGTCGGAGCTGATTGTATCCTTCATTCCGGAGCCGTTGTCGGAGCCGATGGTTTTGGGTTTGCTCCTAATAATGACGGACCGTTTACCAAGATTGCCCAGGTTGGAAATGTGATCATCGAAGATTTAGTTGAGATCGGAGCGAATACCGCCATCGATCGGGCCACAATGGGATCGACGATCCTGCGAAGAGGCGTTAAACTGGACAATCTGATACAAATTGCCCACAATGTGGAAATCGCTGAAAATACGGTTATCGCCGGTCAGTCTGGTGTGGCAGGATCCTCCAAAGTAGGAAAAAACTGCATGCTGGGCGCTCAGGTAGGGATCAGTGGTCACCTGACCGTCGGCGATAATGTAAAGATCGGCGGACAAGCGGGTGTGATGACAAATGTGGCTGACGATTCCACAGTGATTGGTTCGCCAATTCAGAATCATAAGGATTTCATGCGGTCTATGGCCATCTTCAGGAGATTGCCTCAACTTTCGGGCGATGTCTCTGACTTGAAAAAGTGGATGAAAAAAATGGAAGAGAATTTATAATTTGAAAGGGATGATAGTAAAACAAAATACCATTGCATATCCGGTAACCGTAACCGGGAAAGGGCTTCATACAGGAGTTGAAGTTTCGCTGACTTTTAAGCCAGCGCCTGAAAATTTTGGATTCAGATTTAAAAGAGTGGATCTGGTAGGAGAACCTATCATCGAAGCCAGTGTATCCAGGGTGAGAGGTACCGCCAGGGGAACCGTCTTACAGGATGGAGAAGTATCCATCAGTACCATAGAACATTGCATGTCTGCACTGATCACCTCTGAAGTCGATAACGTACTCATCGAGATCAATGGTTCTGAAGTACCGATCATGGATGGCAGTTCCATGCCTTTTGTCGAAGCGCTCCAGGAAGCCGGTATCGTAGAACAGAATGCCGAAAGGGAATATTTCATCGTCAAGAAGAAGATTACCTACCGTAATCAGTCAACCGGTTCCGAATTAACCCTTCTGCCGGATGAGAATTTTTCCATCGATGTACTGGTTTCTTACAACTCCTCCGTTCTTGGCAATCAGTTTGCCTCTTTCGATAATACAACGGAATATGCTACCGAGATTGCCCCGTCCAGAACATTCGTTTTCGTCAGGGAACTGGAAGCCTTGTTGAAAAATAACCTGGTTAAGGGCGGTGATCTTGACAATGCCATCGTGATTATGGACCAGGCGATGCACCAGGATGAACTTAACAGGATCGCCGATCTCTTTCATCATGAGCACATTCAAGTGAATGAGATCGGGATACTCAATAATCTGAAGCTTCGCTACGACAACGAATGTGCCCGTCATAAATTGCTCGATCTGATCGGCGACATCGCGCTGCTCGGCAGAAGGATCAAGGGCCGGATCATTGCCAAACGTCCGGGTCATCTTGCCAACACAGAATTTACCAAACTCCTGCTGAAGGAATGCCAGAAGAGTATGGCAGAGTCCGCACCACCGGAATATAATCCAAACAAGGAGCCGCTCTATGATATCAATGCCATTAAGAAGATGTTGCCTCACCGCAACCCTTTCCTTTTACTGGATAAAGTGATTGAAAAAGGTTCCGATTATATCATCGGCGTGAAAAATGTCACCATGAACGAGCCTTTCTTTGTTGGGCATTTCCCTTCGGAGCCGGTCATGCCGGGCGTGATGATTATTGAGTCAATGGCACAATGTGGCGGAGTCTTCGTCATCAGTTCCATGCATGCAGACGGTGACTATTCTACCTACTTCATGACCATGGACAACATCAAGTTCCGCAAAAAAGTTGTTCCCGGAGATACCATCGTTTACAAGATTAAACTGACCAGCCCTATCCGGAGAGGAATCGCCCACATGCGCGGTCTCGCTTTCGTTGGCGATACGGTAGTTTGTGAAGGAGAATTTATGGCCCAGATCGTAAAAAACAAATAATATTCAAATGAACCAAGTATTTGCCCATATCCATCCCAATGCAAAACTCGCAGAAGGTGTTGTCGTTGAGCCATTTGCAACTATAGGTGATGACGTCGTAATTGGCGAAGGAACCAATATCGGATCTCATGCAACCATCTTGCCCGGAACCCGTATCGGGAAAAACTGTAAAATTTTCCCGGGTGCTGTGGTAGGCGGCGAGCCGCAAGACCTGAAATTCAAGGGTGAATATTCCATTGTTGAAATAGGAAACAATACTACGGTACGGGAATGTGTGACGATCAACAGGGGTACCGCCGCGAAAGGCAAGACCGTGATCGGCAGCAACTGCCTGATCATGGCTTATGTGCATGTTGCCCACGACTGTGTAGTAGGCGATAATGTGATATTGGTGAACGCCACTTCACTGGCTGGCGAGGTGATTGTTGATGATTTCGCCATCATTGGTGGACATTCGGCCATCCATCAGTTTTGCCATATTGGCAAGCATGTGATGCTTTCAGGCGGATCTCTTGTAAGGAAAGATGTTCCTCCATACATCAAGGCAGGCCGCGAACCGCTTTCTTATGCGGGTGTCAACTCTATCGGCTTGCGGCGCAGGGAATTTTCCAATGAAATAATTACCCAGATTCAGGATATCTACCGGATTATTTACCAGAAGGGGTACAATAATTCGCAAGCCTTGGAAGTGGTTGAGGCTGATCTGCCTGCTTCAAAAGAGAGGGATGATATTTTGCTGTTTATCAAGGACTCGAAGAGGGGAATTATTAAAGGGTATTTCCCTGATTGAAATCACCCGAAGCGTTTATTTGGCGCGTTTATTTGGAGCAATTGCCCTGATCATTAGAATTTCCACCAGTTTCATTACCAAACCGGACCATCTTTTGCCCTTTAATTTATCAGGCAGTACACTAGTTATCAAATCATTGACTGAGTCCAGGATGTTGCCCACCCAGGCATTTTGTCCGCGATCATAGGGAAGCAGGGCATCACTAAGAATCCGTGGATAGTTTTCGCGGAGATAGTCTACTTTTAAACCAATCAACTTTTCCTGGTAAGTGCAATAAGTGGAGAGTTTATACTTCTCCATCCTTAGTCTGGCCAGACTATCGGGGTTCTTTTTCGGAGAATTCATATTTCGTCCTCCTCTTTTTCCGTTAGCTGATCCAATACGCGGTTGACGATTATTTTCTCAATCCATTTTTTTCTGAAGAAGATGAAAGGAACGAGCAGGATAAAATATATCCCCGTTACCGAAAGGAACCCGGTGCCCGTATTACCGAACAGGTCGCCGAGATAGAAACCCAGCGATATACTGAGGAAAAGCGCTACCAGCATGCCAAGCAGCACGATGACAAATGCCGAGAACATGGAGGCGGCGATCTTTGCCGTTTTCTCGTAGATCTCGAATTTCAGTAGTTTGAGTCTGGCGGCGAGGTAATCCGTTACCATCACCTTCAGCTCCTGAAAGAAATCGGCCTGTTCGTGTTCCATCTCAGACGGGATTTTCTGAGGTGGCATCGGAGGAACCCTTCCTGAAATTATCGACCAGATCCTTGGCCCTGGAAATATTTTCTTCGAACTCGTTCTTGAGTTTAGTGGCGCCCTCTTTCAGGTCGTTGATGACCTCTTCCTTATTATCGGAATTCAGGAAATAGCCTATTGCAGCTCCCACTGCGGCACCTGCGACGAATGCCAGCAGGATTTTTGTTCCGTTATTTTCACTCATGGTACTGAATATTATTGGTCCAATAACTATCTGCACCCACAGATAACCAGATCAAATGTAGGAAATTATTTTCTAGATTTACCCTCGAATATGAACGAAAAAACGCTTTATGTCTCTGGGATAGGTGAGGTTCAAATGGTCCGCAAAGCCAGGTCCAGGAGGCTCAGGATATCGGTTAAATCTTCCGGCGAGGTACTCGTGACCATCCCCTGGCTCTTCTCCTTTTCGAGGGGTGAGTCCTTCCTGGAAGAGAAGAAGAGTTGGGTAATCAAGGCACTGCAAAAGATTCAGAAACATGGTCTTACCAGGATTCCACTTCAACCAGGAGAACTCTTTTCCACGAGAAGCCTGAAATATATGCTGCTTCCCATCAAGAGTGAAAGGGTCAAGGTGCAGTTGAAACAGGAGGAACAGACGGTCGTAATCGGCTATCCTGAGAAGGCATCCCTGGAAGACCCTGAGATGAGGGAGAAGATTCGGTTGGCGGTCGATGGAGTCCTGAGATATGAGGCAAAGAGGTATTTGCCAATAAGGGTACGGGAACTGGCCAACCAGCTCGGTTATTCCTTCAGGGCCGTTACCATTAAGAACAACAAAACCAACTGGGGAAGTTGTTCGAGCCTGAAAAACATTAACCTAAACCTTCACCTGATGCGGCTTCCTGACAGGTTGATAGATTTGATCCTGGTGCATGAGCTGGTCCATACGAAAATACCCAACCATGGGCCCTTGTTCAAGGCACAGTTAAAGCATCATTTTCCGGATGTGGATGAGTTGAATAAGGTGATTAAGAAGTTCAGACCCGAACTTTTCTGATCAGATGGAGAGGAGGCCAAATTGGTCGGCAAGGGAGGTCAGAAAGTACGAAAGCACAAAGGCAATGATCGGCGAGATCAGCCAGATCATCCAGAATTGTTTGACAATTTTCTTCGAGAAAGTCTCTTTCCATCCGACCTTCGAGACGCTTAAAGCAAGAATGGCAAAGGTATTCAGCTGAACGAGTGAGGTGGGGATACCCCTCGTCAGGGAGGCTGTCAGCAAGAGGGATGCGGTGATGAAGGAAACAAGCGATGCCTCCACCTTCCCGATTTCGATGATCGCAGTACCCGTTTTTACCATGAGTTTATGGCCGAAAATAGAGCTTCCAATACCGAAGATAGGAGCGATGATCAGGGTGCAGAGGATCATGATCAGCACGAAGTTCTGACTGGTCGGAATGATATGAAGTTCGTTGGTAATCATGGAAGTAATCGGTCCGGCCGCATTAGCCACATTATTTGAGCCGATGGAGAAGGCTACGTAGCAACTGGTGATAATGACCACCCAGCTGAATATTTTCTGCCGTTTGACCGTCTCAAAATACCCCGGATTTTTTAGGTCGAATTTCTGAGAGACGACCCGGGTAAAAAAATACATGATGCCAAAGGAGATGAACGGCATCATAAGCCAGGTGGGCAAGATTTCGTAAAATAATTTATGGGTATTGAGTTGGCCGACGTAGTGAGCGGGGGCAACGAGAGCTACTACGGTTGTCTGCGCGGTGGATTGTGGCACCCCGATTATATTGGCAAACAGGAGTGACAAAGCGACTGAAAAAAGGATGATAGTGGTGAGTGTATAATCCAGGCTTACGGCCGGAAGAATCTCTTTGCCGAGTGTGATGGCAGTATTCTTACCGGCGGTAAGAGCACCCACGAGGACGAAAATTCCGAATAGTCCGGGTATTAAGGAACGACGGATAATCCCTGATCCATAGGCAGTTGCAAAAGAAGGTGCGGTTCCGCTGCCTCCCATATTCAACCCCAGAAACATGGCAACCAGTAAGGGAAGTAATAATCCGTTAAGCATATTGCAACTAATTTTCTTTCAGGTTGCTAATATATTTATAAATATTCAACAATCCTTTTTAAATATTCGAAGAATGGGACTTTCCTGGTAAGCAGGGTTACACATAAATATATAAAAAGGCTTCGAAAGCGATCCATCCAACGATAGCGCCAGGGATAAGATCGAGGAAGAAATGCTGTTTGGTATAGAGTGCGCTGAGGGCAATCGTGATCGGGAATAACCAAATCCATAATCCCAGGGGCGGATAATTTGTGATTAGATGCAGGGAAGTCAGTGTTGAAACGCTGACATGCATGCTCGGAAAACAATTGTTGGCCTTGTCGAAAGACTGAACATAACGGATAAACCGGTGGGTCGGTGTGTTTTTGGTGGCGATCTCCCTCCAGGAAGGCGGTGTCTGGACCGGAAGAAATAAGAAGAAGAGCATCTGAATGACCAGCAAAATTATGTAGCTGATGACGGTGTAATTGAATTGTCTGAAGTCATTGAAGGAGAAGATCGTAAACACGATAATGGGGTAATAGATCCCGCTGTAGAGCCATATCCACCAGGGTCTGAACTTAATATGCCGGTCAATGAAACATTCGAGTTGAATGGGTTTCCTGAAGGCATTTCGTTGACACCAGAAGTAAAATTGATACACTCCGATGATCAGGATGATGGCCATGATAATCATGACGACGTAGTCCGTTTTGTTTGCGATTCCCAATAACATAGCCACCAAAATGAAAAGTGATTAATTTAAGTTAATTATAGCAGTCCGGTCAGGGTATTTTGCATAAGGCAAAAATCCAAACGAGTATAACTAATTAATTTCAATCCGCCAAATTGGGATTTCCTGGTAGGAAATTGTGCTATTTGCTTTGAAAAAAAAGGCTATTTAAAATATTTCTTCTTGAAGTATAATGCTACGTTTACCAGTAGAATCAATACCGGAACCTCTACCAGCGGACCGATCACGGTAGCAAATGCGGCTTGCGAGTTGATGCCGAAGACGGAAATTGCGACTGCAATGGCCAGCTCAAAATCGTTGCTTCCGGCAGTCAGGGACATGGTTGCCGATTTCTCATAATTAGACCCGAGCCATTTAGCAATGAAGAAGGTAGAGAAGAACATGATCGCAAAATAAATGGTGTAAGGAATCGCGACGCGTAGGACATCCATTGGCAATTCAACAATTTTTTCCCCTTTGAGCGAGAACATGACGAAGATCGTAAATAGCAGTGCGATGGGGGTCAGCCAGGAGGCGCGTGGGATAAACTTTTTGAAATACCATTCATCGCCGAACCAGTTGCGGAAGATGAGGCTGGACAATAAACCGGCAGCGGAGGGGATTCCTAGATAGATCAGGACGGTAACGGCAATTTCAGAAATGGAAATATCCACAACGGCACCGGTGAATCCGAAGAGCGGAGGTAAGAACGTGATGAAAAACCAGGCATACACCGAATAGAGAAATACCTGAAATACAGCGTTGAAAGCAACCAGTCCGGCGGCTAGTTCAGTGTCACCTTTCGCGAGGTCATTCCAGACGAGTACCATGGCGATGCAACGGGCCAGTCCGACGAGGATCACTCCAATCATCAATCCCGGGTAATTGTGCAGAAAGAGAATGGCCAAGAGGAACATCACCAGGGGGCCGACGATCCAGTTCTGGGCGAGGGACAAACTCAGCAGTTTCACATTCTTAAAGACCAGCGGCAGCTTCTCGTATTTTACCTTTGCCAGTGGAGGATACATCATCAGCACCAGGCCGATGGCAATAGGAATATTGGTGGTGCCCGAACTGAGTGAGTTCCAGAAGCCGGAAATTCCAGGGGCTGCAAAGCCTGTCAATACTCCGGCGAACATGGCCAGAAAGATCCAGAGGGTCAAATAACGATCAAAGAAGGAGAGTCGTTTGGTGGTTGAGCTCATGGTTTTAGATTTTTGATGCTGTGACTGTGATACTAAAAATGCCGACACCGGAATGCTTGAATTCCTCCAGCACTGCTGCAGATAAATAATTTAAAAGGATGTCATCTGGGAGGAGAATTTGTTTTTCCTTTTGGATCTGAATGTCTGAAAACCCGGTTTGATGGATGATCCCGATGTATTGGTTAAGCTGTATTGCACCCGAAACGCATCCGGCATACATCTCTGTTGCTTCCTTTAACTGATCCGGTAATTCACCTTTGAGTACTACGTCAGAAACCGATAGGTGACCACCATTTTTCAGTACCCTGAAGATCTCAAAGAAGGCTTTGTGCTTATCGGGAACCAGGTTCAGGACGCAGTTGCTGATTACTACATCCGCTTTACCGGCTGTGACGGGCATCTTTTCAATTTCACCCAGACGAAATTCCACATTCTTGAAATTAAGTTTTTCTGCGTTGATCCTGGCTTTATCGATCATTGCTTTTGTCATGTCAATGCCAATCACCTGACCAGTTTCGCCGACCAATGCCCTTGCGACGAAGCAGTCATTCCCGGCGCCTGAGCCCAGATCAATGACCGTATCACCTTTCTTGATCTGTACGAATTCAGTCGGGATCCCACATCCAAGTCCGAGGTCGGCATCCGGATTGTAGCCCGCCAACTTCTCGTAGTTTTCACTGAAAATGGTGTAATCGACCCCTGAACAGCAGCCTGTGGCGCCGCAGCAGGAGGTTTCGTTCTGTTCTTTGGATTGAATGGCAATCTCGCCATATTTTTCCCTGACGACCGATTTAATATCTTCTGCCTTCATGATTGTGTTTTTATTTGTTCTGTATATAATTTTCCAAATCTGTCTTTAATTTCGTCCCGCACACGGCGGAATTCGCTCCTGATAAATTCCTCCGTACCAACGGCATGAGAAGGATCGTCGAAGCCGATGTGCAAACGATTTTTCACCTTACCAATAAAGGCTGGACATGCTTCGTTGGCGCCTCCGCAGACGGTTATGACATAGTCCCATTCTTCGCCCAGATAGAGATCGACCGAATCGGAGGTGTGATGGCTTATATCAATTCCTACCTCCTTCATGGCAGCAACGGCACCAGGATTCAGTTTGCCTGAAGCCTCGGTTCCTGCCGAGCAAACAGTGAGGGTGGGATCAAAAGATTGCAGGAATCCGTGGGCCATCTGACTCCTGCAACTGTTTCCTGTGCAAAGGATTAATATCTTCATGATTGTGTGGGTTTTAGCAATTACAGTTAATATCTTCCATTTCGATTTCTTGAAAAAAATCATTTAGCAGAACCTTGAATCTTTGGATGGTAGAGCTACACAGGCAGTAATTGATTTTTAGTCCTTCTATTTCACCATGAATGAGTCCCAGGTCGCGGAGCTCTTTCAAATGCTGTGATACGGTCGTCCGGCTTAAGGGAATGAAATCCGAGATGTCTCCCGAGATACAGGTTTTTGTCGAGGCCAGGTATTGAAGGATGGCCAGTCTTGCAGGATGCGAGATGACCCGCGCAAATTGCGCCAGTTCCTGAAGGCTATTGTCAAATTTTTCAGCTTTGTTCATGTTGTTATTTCTAATGACGCAAACATACGACATAATATTTATATTTCAAAATAGATTACTGAGAGAATAATTTCGAATCAAGCGAAAAATATCAAAGTTTTAAATTTTGCTTAATTTTATTCCGTTGAAAATAGATTCATGAACAGTTCCGTAACTAAAATCCATAAATCCATGAAAAATCTTCTTCTACTCGCCGCGATAATTCTTTCAGTGTTTTTTGATCTGTCTGCCCAGACGAAATCTCTGCAGAAATCACCGCTTCTTACTGAGGCGGCACCCGAGACTGTTGGACTTTCCCCCGAACGGGTAGCACGTATCGATCAGATGTGTGCTCAGGCGATAAAGGATGAAAACCTACCGGGAATCGTGACTCTGCTGGCCCGTAACGGTAAGATAGTTTTGTGGAAGGCTTATGGTATGGCCAACACCCAGGAGGGTCGAAAGTTGAAGCGGGACGATATTTTCAGGATTGCCTCTCAAACAAAGGCCATCACTTCTACCGCAGTGATGATGCTCTGGGAGGAAGGAAAAATTAGCCTGGAGGATCCCATCTCTAAATATATCCCTGAGTTCAAGAATCAAAAGGTGCTGAAATCGTTTCGATACAGTGACACCACCTGGACCTCGGAGCCGGTCAAGTCTGAAATCAAGATCCGCCATTTGTTGTCGCACACCTCCGGCATTGGTTATGGTGTGATCGACGGAGATGAAAGGTTTAAGATGATTTACAAGAAAGCCGGGGTTACGGATGCGTTCACAACGGAAAAAATTACGATTGCGGAGAGCGTGAAGAAGTTGGCTAAATTGCCGCTTCACCACAATCCGGGCGAAAAGTTCACTTACAGCGAGGGTCTGGATGTAATAGGCTATTTGATTGAAATAGTATCAGGAATGCCCTTCGATGAATTTCTGAAGAGTCATATTTTTGATCCCCTGGGGATGAATGATACCAGGTTTTATCAGCCCTCTGAAAAGGCTGGCAGACTAGTAGCCGTTCAGTACAAGAATAAAGGCAAATGGGAGAAATATCCTGTTACTTTTTACGACACCGATTATCCTATTAAGGGGGCCAAGACCTTTTTCTCAGGAGGCGCGGGATTGTCCAGTACCGCCAAAGATTATGCGACTTTTCTGCAGATGTACCTCAATGGCGGGGAATACAATGGAGTGAGATTACTTAGCAGGACAACCGTCGAGACTATTTTATCCAATCAGATCGGGAATGTCTGGGTTGAAAGCTCTGATAAGGACTTCGGGTTGGCATTTTCGATCCTTAACCAGATTGGTCATGCGAAAGGTGGCTTGGGAAGTGTCGGAACTTTTGAATGGGGAGGCTATTTCAATACCCAGTATTTTGCGGATCCCAAGGAGAAAATCATTGGGATAATCATGAAGCAGACTCAAGGGAGTGTCAACGATGAGACGGGATGGAAATTCAAGCAGTTGGTTTTCCAGACCATTGATGACTAATCAGATCTTGATTTAATAGCCGTAAATTTCTTTGTTAGCCTTGATTCTCTTCCTGAAGAACTCGTTTAGCAGGGGTGTCGGATTCTGGCACAGATAAACCTTTAACCCATTTTCCCGGGAATAGGGATTATTAATCTCCCCGACTTCATTGTAATTCTTGAAGAGTCGGGGTATATCGCCTAACTTATTGTCTGATACGATAAAATTATTGGCAACCAGGGAGTCGGGCGCCCAGAATATGTAACTGTCGGCGACGCTGACGGGGACAGGTAAGTGAAATTTTCGGCCATAAAAATCCAGTGCGCCTGCCTGACCGTAGTTGTTGGCATAGATGATACATTCTTTCCGGCCTAGACTATCCAGTGAGTTGTAGGCTTTTGAAGCCAGGGATGCTAATTCTTTCCAGCCGGTCATATCCATATAATCCTGAGGTAACGGATAGTAACCATTCTGTTCGTTTCTCATCGGGGCAGGGGTGATGTGCCTCGAGAAGAAGGAGCAATAGGCTTCCATTTGTTTCTGCGGTAAAATTGGCAGTCCAAAAGGGATAAATAGCAAAGAGCTAAGGAACGAATATCCGACAATGAGCCAGGAGATTATCCGGAGCCTTCCCGGTAGGTATTTTTCGAGGAAGTATCCGCCAAAGGCAAACATCACCGGATAGACACCTGAGGTATAATAGGGTTTCCCTTTGGTCACCATAAAAAGCAGAATTACGAGCAGGAACAGCCAGGCAAACAGTCTGAATTTTTTCTCGGCTTTGGCGAATAGCAATACGGATAGTCCTGTAAGCCAAATCAATATCGCTGTGAAGTTCATCATGATCTGTTCTCCAAGAAAAGTTTGTTTGGAGACAAAGTTGAGCTGTGTCCGGTAGAGTTCGCCCATGTGGGTAGCTACCGGTAATTTGTGTACAATTTGCCAGATAATGTTGGGAAGCATGATGATAATTGCGGCAATCGCGGCGTAGATCAGGTATTTTGAAAGGAGCAATTTTCTGTCTTTGGTGATTAAAATGGCAAGTAAAGTTGCCAAACCTAAAAACAGGACGGAATATTTGTTCAGGAAGGCCATTCCAAAGCAGATCCCGAGGTGGATCCAATACCTGGGATCCTGCCGGTTGATCAGTCTCAGCAGAAAATATAGGAAAAGGGTCCAAAAAAAGAGTTCAAAAATTACCGGCATGAAGAGGGAGGCGGAGCGGAGTAAAGTGGTGGCAATGATCCCTGCCAGGCAGGCCGTGAAAACAGCAAAGCCTTTCCCTCCCAGTTCTCTGACAAAAAGGGCGATGAGCAGGATGATCGATGCTCCGGCTAGGGCAGGAAATAGTTTGACGAAGAATTCGTGGTAACCGAAGAGATTTTTAACGATAAAGGAGATAAACGCCATCATGGGGGGTGTGGAGGCAAATCCCCAGGACAGGTGGCTGCCCATTGAAAAATAGAGCATTTCGTCGCGATGGAGTTCGTAATTGGTGCTGGTCAGGAAGTGAATCAGCAGCTTTGCGATGACAAAACAGGTTGTCAATATCAGGAATGATCTCTTGCTCATACTGACGTGATTATTTGGCTAAATTAACTATTTGTCAGGCAATACGAGAAATTTTTAACCATAAAAAAGGGCGATCCTTAATGACCGCCCTTCCTATATATTGATAGAATAACACTAATCCAGCGTAATCTCTGTTGTGACAGAGCCTTTTGTCATTTTTGCTTTGTTGTCGCATGCGCCATCGCCGAAATCAATGGTAATCTTATCCCCTTTGGAAGGTGTGATCTCAAATGTTCCGCTATTGTACCATTTGCAGTCACCTTTCTTGATCATGACTTTCGTGGATTTTGCGGTCCAGGTGGTACCGTCCTGATTGACCCCGCTTGCACTGTGAATTTCTGTTCTCCAGACATCATCAGCCAAAGAAGTTGGGGTAGTTGTACCCTCCTGTTGCAAGGTTACGCCTTCATATTTAAAAGAGATAACGCTTTTGTCAGCAAATACAATTTTCCCTTCTGAAGTGAAGTCATATCGTGGCCATCCATTGCCAGGGTTCGGTCCAGCTGAAGTAATTTTTACAGTACCGGTGATTTTCTTGTTATCGGAGACATAATTCTCAATCTTCATGGTGGCTACGTTATTAGCCATGGTCATCATTCCATTCAAACTAACATCGATTTTCCCAGTTCTTTTTACTCCGTCGATTCCCGTGCATTCTGTTCCCCAGTCAAGTGTAATGGAGTAAGGAGGAGTAGTGAAATTTACAATAAGGGTCGGGCAACTACCAAATGAGAGACTAGCGGCTTTATTGCTACTTGAGATAAAACCTGCCTGGGCAAAGTTGTTGATTGATTCAAAAGTGGAAACGGCAATAACGGCATTTTTCTCAACAGAAACAGCGCTAACAAGGGTGTTGTCCACTACTGCAGGGGTACTGGAACTACTGTCCTTTTTACAAGCATAAGCGAAAACCAGTAGAACAGCAATCGTCAAGACGCTAAAAAACACTAATTTACGGTTCATTTCTTTAGTTTTGTTTGTAAGTAAATTATTTAAATATCTAAATAACTAAGGAGGTGTGGTGTTGACACTAGAGTAAAAATATGTTTTTCAATGTAATAATCCAGATAATTAACATTATTTAACAAATCGCGGGGGTGGATTTTGATGAAGAAACGGTCTTTTATTCGAGTGAAAGTATTTCAATTTTTATCTTCTTTGCCTTCTTTCTCCTCCTTCAGTGCCGTTTTTGAAAGCAGTTTTCCATTAGCATCGAATTCGACCGCCAATTTTTCTTTCCCTTTAATCACTTGCATTTCAAAGGCTACAACGCCTTTTGCATCTGTTACCTTTGTAAATTCGTCTTTTTTATATCCGGCAAAATCTTTAGCAAGAGCCGCCTTAACTGCCTGCGGAAGTTCACTTTCCTTGATTTCAATTTCAGTTTCAATAATATTTCCTTTTGGATCCACGAGGGCGGATTGCTCCACATTATTGAGTGTAAAATCTACTTCAAATTCGCCTGGCTTTTCAACACTCCATTTTACTTTCTTGGCGGTTGGAAACTTGGCTGAGAAGGCTGATTTTGCTGCTGCTGGAATCTCTGTTCCCGCCTTTTGACCGTAGGTAAAAACCACCATGGTCAAACAAATCATCACTGTCATTAACTTTTTCATTTTCCTAATTTAATGGTTAAATATGTAAATATATAGCACGACTTTGTAGAAATTTGGGACTAATCTTCTTTTCGCAATAAAAAATGGTGAAGTTGATCTGAATAACTGTAATCCAGCAAAATTTGATGTGAAATGCAAATTCTTTTAGCAATGGCGAGTCCTAACCCGCTGGATTCTTCGGAAGTGTTTTGCTTAACTAATCGGTTGAAAATCCTTTGTGGATCAATACTCAATGGACTTCCCGTATTTGAAAAGGTGATTCGATCAGAACTTGATGAAATAATAATTTTACCCCGGACGAAATTATGTTTCAGCGCGTTACTGAGTAAATTATTGACCAAGATATCCGCAAGCAAGGGGTTGATGGTGACAATGAAAGGGTTCGATAAATCCCGGGTCACTTCAATTTTTTTTAAAACGAATAATTCTTCGAGCGCCTCCAGCCGGGATTTCGTTAATTTGGCAAGATCAATCTCCTGCATTTCCGGGAACTGGTGGTTCTCGATTTTTGCAAGCAGCAATAAGGCTTCATTGAGTTTGGACAAGCGATTTGCCGTTTCGTATATGGCGTGAATTTGTTTGTGTTCTTCCTTTTTGAAGGCAGTATTGTCTAGGAGCAATTCAAGTTTTGATTTAATAATGGCCAGTGGAGTCTGTATTTCGTGGGATGCATTTTCTGTAAATTCTTTCAAAGTGACATAATCTGACTGCATTTTTTCTATCATCTCTTCCAGGGTACGGTTTAATTGGTCAAATTCAGCAATGCCTGTTCCCTCGAAATGAACCTGTTTATTCTCACCGATCTTCCAGGATTTAAGAAGTAAGGTGCTGGTAAAAAATGGTTCCCAGGCCTTTGAGGACAGCCATCTGTTGAGGAAGAAGAGGGCCAGTGTGAGCAAGATAAACAGCAAGATCATAAAATAGATGATAATTGCCTGTAGGTCTTCTGATTCAAGAAGTGATTGAAGTATGGTTACTTTATAACACTGCCCCTTCACTTCAGTTGTAAATACCATGACCCGACAGGGGGTATAATCCTTTTCACCTTCATCGAATACAATTGTGTCAGAAATAACCGTTTTGATTTCCGTCTTCGGTACCTGATAAATAAACAAGGTACGGTCTGCCGATTTAGGACTAATGCTGTCGGGCGAAATATTCTGCAAATAAGTTATCACGCTGGCCTTCCGTGAAATCAGCATTTCATTGATGTTTTGATCAGTCACTTTGCCTAATGCGAAATAGAACAACACTCCTGCCAGAACAAAGACAACGAGCGTAACCAATAAGAAGCGGATATTAATTTTATGCTGTAGCTTCATCTTTAAAAGTATAACCCGTTCCATATACATTCCGGAAATATTCTATTCCAGTCTTTTCGAATATTTTGCGGCGCAAATTTTTGATCTGGGAATAGACGAAATTAAAAGTATCGGAATTGTCGATGAAATCTCCCCATAGGTGTTCTGCAATAGATTCTTTTGTCAGGACACGACCCTGATTTGAAATAAAAAACAACAGGAGGTCAAATTCTTTTTTTGTCATGGGAAGAAGTTCTTGCTGGACAAAAACCTGCCTGTTCTCAGGCAATATTCTCAATTTGCCTATAACGATCTCTCTGTGACCATCAAACATTCTGCGTCTCAACAGCGATTTGATCCGCGAATTAAGTTCTGACAAATGAAAAGGTTTTGCAAGGTAATCATCGGCACCCAGATCCAGTCCCAGGATCTTGTCGTCGATTGAATTTTTCGCCGAGATAATAATAATTCCGGCTTTCGGATGGTATTTTTTAATTTCTTCGACCAATTTAAGCCCATTCCCATCTGGCAGACCAATATCAACCAGTATGCAATCATACTCATATAGATGAATCTTTTCTGAACCAAGCTCAAGTGTACCTGCCTTTTCGGTCAGATAGCCTTCTCCTTTCAGGTAAGAAATGATTGTTTCTGAAAGCAGCTTCTCGTCCTCGACAACCAGTATTTTCACACACTCATTTTTCTCAAAAATAAGGCTTAATTCTGTAGAAATTTAGGATTTGAGTAATACTACGCGGTTGAGATTATTTTATACTCAAAAAATATTTCTGAAACATCTTAATCAATTGCTCTTTACTGAAGGGTTTCGCATGATAATCATTACATCCGGCCAGGATTGCTTTTTCCCCGTCTCCGTCAAAATTGTAAGCTGTTAATGCAATAATTATAACATCCTTATTAAATTCCCGGATTTGGCGTGTGGCTTCATAACCGTCCATTTCGGGCAATTGAATGTCCATCAGAATCAAATCGATATCAGGATTCCGGCGGCAAATATCCACTGCCTGAACTCCGGTGACTGCTTCCAGGATATCTTCGGCAAAGAAATTGACTTGTATTGAAAGCAGCCTTTCCGAAGTCTCATCGTCCTCGACAATCAAAACTTTCAGTTTGTTCATCCAGGCATCAATAGCGGGAATAGGTGTTTCGTCTTGGGTCAGAATATTCGCCTCTGATTTTTCCTGGCATGGTAGGGTAAAATAGAATGTGCTTCCTTTTCCTGCTAAACTTTCAATCCAAATTTTACCCTCATTTTTATCAACAAATTCTTTACAAAGGATCAATCCCAGTCCGGTACCTTTCTCATTCTGGGTACCGATGGTAGAGTTACTTTCGTCTATCAGGAACAGTTTATTAATTCTTGCTTTTTCGATGCCAACCCCTGTATCGGCGACCGAAATGGTTAATTCATTTTGTTGCTCTTTAAGGGTTATGGTTACTGTTCCACCCGGATGCGAAAATTTAACTGCATTCGAAAACAAGTTTCTCAATACGGTGCTTATCATGTTCTTATCGGCATATGCCGTTGCGGTGTCAGGTAATATCTTCTTGATGATTATCTCCTTTTGCTGGGAAGTTTCAAAGATCATAAGAGCAACTTCATTGATCAGGCCAACCAATTCAAAATATTCAGGAATGATCTCCATTCTTCCGGTTTGTAACCTGGACCATTGCATCAGATTCATTAGCAATTTTATTGCTTGTCCGGATGATTTCTTAATGATTTCGCATATTTTTCGGCTCCTTCATATTTATTATTGCAAATCTTATCCAATAAAAGTTCGCTGAAGCCGAGAATGGAATTGAAGGGACTTCTGAGGTCATGTGCTATGATGGAGAAGAATTTGTCTTTAGTTGCATTCAGTTTTTGGAGCTCTTCGTTTTTTAGCATGATTTCTTCTTCTGCCTTCTTGCGTCCGGTAATGTCCTGAAAGAAACCATAAACTTTGCGAAGTTTTAGATCTGCTTTTCCGATAGCATGAACATTCTTTAGATTTTTTTTTGCTGTGATGATTTCAAGTTCCACATCAAATGGCTCACCGAATTCGATTGCACGTTGTAAAACCTTTTCAATTATTGGCCTGGATTCGGGAGTGTAAAAATCTAATCCATTTTCAACACAAGGAATAAAGGGATGATCAACTTCATGCATTCTATATATTTCATCAGTCCAGATCTGTTTCATTGTGTCAATATTAACCTCCCAGCCACCTACCTTCCCAATTTTTTCTGCTTCGGAAAGTAATTGTTTACTCCTGGCCAACGCTTCTTCCATCTGCTTACGTTCGGTGATATCTATCACATTTGCCAGCCATCCTGTCCTTTGCAATCCATTTTTAAAAGGGGAAATGATCACTTGAACTGGAATACGAACGCCATCTTTGCGCATAAATATTAATTCAAATCCAACGGTTGGCGCCTTATTGGCAAGAGTAAGCTGAAATGCTTCGCCTATAGCCTCAAGCTGGTCTGTTGGCCAATAAACAAAAGGTGTTGTTTTCCCTGTCAGTTCTTCAGCCGACCAACCAAATAATTTGCAAAAAGAGGGATTAACATAAATTTGACAACCTTCGTCATCGACAATAGCAATTCCACTGCTTAAAGATGATTCTATGGAATTTCGGAAAGCCTGCTCCTCAAGAAGTTTAGTCGCTATTTTCTTACGATCTGTGATGTCATCCATGGCAATGCACCAATGCTCCTTTTCGTTCATAATGATAGGTTCAACGCCAATATTCACCCAATATTTTTCTGCCTCACCGTTCCGGATCAGCTCCAGTTCTAATTCTGCCCCGTGCAGGGAGCCGCCGTGGGTAATCAAACTTTGGACTCCGTTGCGTACATTGCAAAACTTACAAGCAGAAGAATAGCCGCAGCCGCGCGGGTCTGTGTGACTGTGAACACAGCGCAGGGCGTTTCCGGGTCGATGTTGCAGAATTTCCGATTCACTGCCCCCGCATAAAACTACAAAGGCAAGGTTGGTCATTACGATATTGGTTGTATCGTCTATGACAAACATCGCTACTGGTGAGGATTCGAAAACGGCATCTAAGTTCTGAATTTGCATCTGAAGCTTGTCTTTTGCAAACTTGTGCTCAGTGAAGATTTTATCGTACGACTCCTTTAAAGTATTATGATCACTCTGCAATTCCAGTAAATCTATTATAAGTTGATCTTTTGTTTTGTCTTGAAAAATCATAGCAGTATTATTTTCAAACGGAATGTTCGTGGATATAAGTCTTTTAGCTTACAAAAAATATTAACCACGGCTAATTGGAGTAACAAAATAGAAGTGAATTTGTTGTAACCAATTTTCACCTACCGGAATTTAGTTTTCAACCAATTTTTTTGGCCATGTTGGAATAATTTACCACGATATAGGTAGAAAAATCCAACAATAAATTTTTAAAATTGGGGGAACAATCCTGTTTATTTTCCAGCCCGATTGAAGTTGTATTGGGCATCTTTTAAGTCACCATCGATGATTAACCCGAACCCTGTCATCCTTATATTTGATGAGTTCCGTGAATGTTTTGGGTTTAATATCTTTATTGTTGAACAGGATAAACCAACAGTGCTACTTGCCACTTCGATCAGAGGGCCGATAGAGAGGTTGTTAGATGCAATATCCTGGTTTACAGGAGAAACCAAATCCTAAGGAGTCGAGGAATCCCCGGAATTACTGCATGAAAGCAAAAAGGAAACAACAACAAAAAACGTAAATTAATGATTTTCTCAGCGCATCAGGTTAACGCCCTAAAACAATAAATGCGTGAACCATACCTGGAAACCACCATAATAACGTCCACAATAAATTATACAGTGTTGCGATTTTCCAGTGCGTGTGAATTCCAACAGCGAGTGGAGGAATAAGTACGGCTAAAACATATAAACCAGCCGATGGTCTTTCTGAACCAGAACCTGAAGCAGAGCTTAAGGCTTCTGCATTCTTAGCATCTGCAATTGACAGTTTTACGAGTTTTACTCTTTCTGGTATTGATAACTGCTTAATTTCATTCTTCAGTACTTCGACATCGAAAGTCTCCATACTATTGGCAAAAGACAATACTGATTCTGCCGTCTTTTTTTCCCTGTTTGCCTTATTTGAAGCATTAACCTGGAAATTCAGGGCGAAGGCAATAAATAGAATTGCTACTAATCTAATTGATTTCATAATCGTATTTTTAAAATTTCACTAATTATCAGACTTTTGCGATGTGTCCCGATTTTTTTATGCACCTCTAAAATTGAAATTTAAATCTATAAAGAATTCTTTATTTCCTGATACGCTCTCCCCGTTAATGTCTAATGACAACCCAACCATAATATATCTTTTTATGAAACATAAAATTATGAACCCAAAAAGCTGGTTGTCTTCTTCAAATCTTACATTCTATGGTATTTATCATAAATAGATGGTTATTACCAGGACTTCAAGTTAAAAATCATTGGTTGGCATCTGTAAAGCTAAAAATACACATTTCAACCATTAATCAACAAAAGTAAATTACTCATTATCTGTTAAATGCATTTCTTCCCGAATCCTTGTCAAATAGAGAGATTTCACAACAACAGTCCCGGCAATATAATCGTGTAATGCCCTTTTCCTATTATTTAGCAGTAGTACAAGGAGTTCACTGAGGGTCCAGGAGAACGAGATTTTCAGACTTAATGCGCCGAGAGAGGGCACCAGCGTCCCAATATAGGTTTCCTTCTGCATCCAATTTAGCGTGTCGTAATGAATCGGATCTATTTTTGAAAGTGCAAATATTGTGATGATGGCTGAAAATGCCATGAGTAAGAAGTTTACTAATTCCCTTAGAATGGCCTCCTTCCAGGTTACATCATCCCCTGAAATTTTTATTATCCGAATTCCCAACAATAATTTTCCGGGAGTTCCACCGTAACGTCTGACCAAATAAATTGAATAAAAAAATGAAAAAGCAAAACTCAATAAGGGGGTAAAATAGCGGAACGACAAATTGAGTCCATTTAAATAAACAGTAAGTAAAGCGATCGGTATTAATAGTACAAAGTCCAGCAGGATCGAGCCCAGTCGAACGCCGAATCCGGCATAAATACTATT
>JBAXKJ010000053.1:0-25288 GCA_037137375.1 Prolixibacteraceae bacterium | reverse complement strand
TTATCATCAGGCCCTCTCCTAAACGTGGGTGCAAAGATAGATACTTTTTTAACCCAACAATACTCCGATGAAAAAAAATTAAAAAAATATTAAAATCAAGATTAATGTATTGAATTATAGCTGTTTGTAATGAAAAAAGCCGGCGTTAAACCGGCTTTCATATCGTAATAAACAAACTTTAATACTTGTAAAGTCCAATATCCTCAATGGATGAAGCGCGAATGAACTCAGCCCTGGCCTTGACCTCACCCTTAGCCATCTTATTGAATACCTGTGCTGAACGCAGATGCGAACTGTCCCGGTTCGTATCAATGACCAACAAATAACTCATGATGATATAACCTGCCATCTCAACCATTCTGCGGGCATGCAACTCAATAAACTCATCATCTCCGGATGCTACAACCTTATCGACTGCCTCTTCATAATCCTGAGTAAGAGAAATAAGTATCCTTCTGAATCTTTCCAATTCAGGTTTCAACTCTGCTTTTTCATATACCCTGATCTGTTTCAGATAGCCTCCTGTAGTAACACCACGAATGGCAGCCACCACCTGAAGTTGCGTAGTACCTTCATAAATGGTGGTAATGCGGGCATCACGGTAGATTCTCTCTACAGGGTAGTCTTTCATGAATCCGGATCCACCGTGGATCTGAACTGCATCATAGGCATTCTGGTTGCAATACTCAGAAGTAATTCCTTTGGCCAGCGGAGTGAACATGTCTGCCACTCTTTGCGACTCCTTCATCTCGCTGCGTTCGTGATTTTCCAGCTTGCGTTCTTCCGAAATCTGCTCGTAGGTCTTATATAAATCGACAAACCTGGCTGTTTCATAAAGCAGGGTCCTGGAGGCGTCCAGCTTCGCTTTCATGACAGAAAGCATCTCAAAGACTGCAGGGAACTCAATGATGGCCTTGCCGAACTGTTTGCGTTCTTTTGCGTATTGAAGGGCTTCCCGGTAGGCAGCCTCGGAAATACCGACAGATTGAGCAGCAATACCAAGTCTGGCGCCGTTCATGAGGGCCATGACGTACTTGATCAGACCCATTTTCCTGCTTCCAACCAACTCCGCCGGCGCATTCTTGAATACCAGCTCACAGGTTGGTGAACCGATGATTCCCATCTTATGCTCAATGCGACGAACAATTACACCCCCATTGCGGCGGTCATAGACGAACATCGACAAGCCCCGGCCATCACGGGTTCCATCTTCAGAACGCGCAAGCACCAGAGCAATATCTCCATCGCCGTTGGTAATGAAACGTTTTACCCCGTTCAACACCCAGGTGCCTTTCTTGTCATTATAGGATGCCTTTAACTGAACAGCCTGCAGGTCGGACCCTGCATCAGGCTCAGTAAGATCCATCGCCATGGTTTCTCCCTGGACCACCCGCGTTAGATAACGCATTTTCTGATCTTCGGAAGCAAACTCATTCAGCGTTTCGGCACAGTCCTGCAGTCCCCAGATATTTACAAACCCGGCATCAGCGCGGGAAACAATATCTGCAGCCATAATATAAGGTACAATGGAAAAATTCAATCCTCCAAATCTACGGGGAAGTGTGATTCCCATTAACCCTGACTGAACCAGTGCATCCAGGTTTTCCTGGGTACCGCGTGCGTACTTAACATGTCCGTCAATGACCTGAGGTCCTTCAGCATCAATACTTTCCGCGTTCGGAGCGACAATGTCTCCACTGATTTCACCCACGACTTCCAGTACTCGGTCGTAACTGTCCATCGCGTCTTCGAAATCTATTGGAGCATAATCATAATTATCTTTATCGATGAAATTTCTCTCCTTGAGGGAAACAAGTTTCTGCATCATTGGATGCATCAGGTGAAATTTCAGGTCTTTGTTATCGTTGTAAAAATTTGCCATAATCAATGAAATTAGATGGGATATCCCGATTCAACCTCGAATTACTTCGTATTCAATTTATAATACTTGATCATCTTAGGAATGATCTCAGAGATATCACCCGTGATCACATAATCGGCGAGAGAATTGATAGGCGCCTCAGGATCTGAATTAATGGAAATAATCTGTGCCGACTCCTCCATCCCCGCACGGTGCTGAACCTGACCTGAAATACCGCAGGCAATGTATAGTTTTGGTCGTACAGTAATACCCGTCTGGCCAATCTGGCGGTCATGTTCCGCATATCCTGCATCAACCGCCGCACGGGAAGCACCTACTTCCGCTCCCAGAACAGCAGCCAGATCATATAATAACTTGAAATTTTCTTTCGAACCGACGCCGTAACCTCCAGATACAATGATGGATGCTCCTTTGATATTGATCTTCTTCTTTTCAGTATGCCGCTCGATGATTTGGACAACAAAATCCAGATCCGATACATATTTGGAAACATCCAGTTTATGCACCTTACCAGGATAGCTGGCATTGAGGATTTCCTTCCTCATCACACCTTCCCGCACAGTAGCCATCTGCGGACGGCAATCCGGATTGATAATCGTTGCAATAATATTCCCGCCAAAAGCCGGCCTGATCTGATATAAAAGATCCTTGTAAACCTTTGCTGCCTTCTTGTCCTCATGGTCACCAATCTCAAGACTGGTACAATCAGCCGTCAATCCGCTGTGTAAGGCAGATGAAACCCTTGGTCCAAGGTCCCGGCCAATCGGAGTGGCCCCCATCAGCGCGATCTGTGGCTTCTCCTCATCAAAAAGTTTAATCAGAACCGCCGAATGCGGCATTGTGGTATACGGCTCGAGACGAGGATCATCCGCTATATGCAGAACATCTACGCCATAAGGCAGGACTTGTTTCTCAACTCCGTTCAGTCCGGATCCTACTACTACCGCTTCCAACAAACAAGACAACTGGTTGGCCAGGCTTCTTCCCTTGGTGAGTAATTCGAGACTTACCTCAGACACGATGCCCTCTTCGACTTCACAGTAAACAAATATGTTGTTCATTCATCAATATTTTATGTTATTGCAATATCTAGCCAATAACGTGGCTTTCAATCAATTCTCTCATTAATTCGTTGATTCCTTCGTCGGCTCCGGAAAGTTTTTTAGCATCTTTTGCTTGTAAAACCACGTTGTCGATCTTCTTGACTTTTGTAGGAGATCCTGTCAATCCTAACTGTTCCGCATCAGCTTTGATATCGTTGACAGTCATTTCGCGGATCAAAAGGAACGGCCTGTTGTCGTACAAATGGGTATAATCTTCAGTGGCCTCCTGCTTTTCCGTAATCGTTCTGGCATGCTTATACTTCATCAGCATCTTGACATTCCTGGAACGGCACTCAGGGGCGCTGCTGTTGACAGTCACAAGCATCGGCATCGGTGACTTAACAGTCTCCACCCCATTGTCGAGCCTGCGTCGCACGGTGATGGCAGATTCTTCAACTTTGAGAACTTCTTCTACATAGGTTACCTGTGGGAGATCTAATTTCTCGGCTACCTGCGGACCCACCTGGGCTGTGTCACCATCAATAGCCTGACGACCGGCAACGATCAGATCAAATTGCCCCATCTCTTTGATAGCCTGCGCCAACGCATAAGAAGTGGCCAATGTATCAGATCCGGCAAAGGCACGGTCAGTAAGCAGTATACCGCCATCAGCACCACGATATAAACCCTCTCTGATAATTTCAGCAGCCCTGCCAGGACCCATCGTAAGTATGGTGATAGTCGATCCCGGGACTGTATCCTTCACCCTTAAAGCCAACTCCAGCGCATTAAGGTCCTCCGGATTAAAAATTGCCGGGAGCGCAGCCCTGTTGACTGTTCCATCGGCCTTCATGGCATCCTTTCCAACATTCCTGGTATCAGGAACCTGCTTGGCAAGTACAATTATTTTTAAACCCTTCATAAGTAAATATTATGTTATTCCGTCTTACGGGTTGCAAATATAAAACTTCACCCAATGGTTACCAAACCATTGTAAAAGCTGGAAAACAATACATCTAACTTAATCCGGCCGGTACCGGAACAAAATATGGCACTAAAGGGGTCTGAGGTCAAATCACACAAGACTTTGGAACAACTAAATATAGCGTTCGAAAAAAAGAATACCCTGTTTTCCGAAAATAATTTAGAATGATTTTTTATTAATTACCTGGTCATAGAAGGTGGTGGAGACTGGATTCCCCACTTTTTATCTGGTTGTGCTGACATTTCAAAGATAAGTGCCCCCCCTTTGGTAATCTCATCGTGCGTAATCCAGGGTCTGTTAAAAGGCGTCCCATTCAATGTAGCGGAACGGATATATTTGTTCGCAGCCGAATTATTTCTTGCCTCAATCACGAAAATCTTATTACCAGGAAGGTGCAGAACGACCTTTTCAAACAAGGGGGATCCGATGTTGTAAACAGGAATTCCGGGCGTTACCGCATAAATCCCCATCGAACTCAGCACATACCACGAAGAGAGCGAGCCCATATCTTCGTTGCCGCAGAGCCCTCCCGGACCAGGTTTATAAAGCTGATCACATACCTGCCTTACCCGCTCCTGCGTTTTCCAGGGTTCTCCCGAATAGTTATACAAGTAGGCAACGTGATGAGAAGGCTGATTACCATGAACATACTGCCCGATCGTTCCTACCACTCCTACATATTTCGGTCCTGAGATATTTGGATCCATGGAAAAAAACTGATCAAGCTTGTCATTAAATTTACTGTTGCTGCCAAATAAACCGATCAATCCTTTTATGTCATGCTGGACAGACCAGATATATTGCCAGGCGTTCGATTCCGTGTAATGCCGGTTCGGCCTTCTGCCAACCAGTAAAGGATCGAAATACCTGTAAAATGTATGCTTTCCGACACTATCAATCGCCTGTTCTCTTCCATTCAAAGCCTCCAGAAAGGTTCCGTCAGCCTTCTTTGGCCTCATAAATCCAACGGTCCCATCCCAAACATTCCTGTAATTAAGCGCCCGTTTCATGAAGAGATCATAGTCCTGAGTCTTGCCCAACTCTTTGGCCATCTGAGCAATGCACCAATCATCATAAGCAAGCTCCAGGGTATTGGGAACAGCCTCCGTCACCTTGTCGATCGGCGCATAGCCGAGTTTGAGGTAATACTCGAGTCCGGATCGGGCCGCGTTGGCCGGAACCGGTGGCTGAGGTAGTTCCAGGGCTTTCTTTCGCATGGCCTGATAGACCGCATCAACTTCAAAATCGCGGAATCCTTTCAAATACCCATCCACAATAATCGGGATGAGGTGGTCTCCCACCATTCCTTCACCAAACACATTCTGGAAATGCTGCGCGGGTAACCAACCGAAATCCTTTACCTTGGCAGCGATGGATTTCAGGAAATCGTTGACATGTTCAGGAGCAATCAGAGTAAGAAAAGGATGCTGCGAGCGATAGGTGTCCCAGCAAGAAAAAGATCCATAAAAATCATAACCTTTCGCAGCATGAACCTTGCCATCCATACCATGATACTGATTATCAATATCCTGTGAGATATATTGTGCCAGCAGAGAATGATAAATGGCCGAATAGAATGTCTCTTTCTGTTGATCCGTGGCTCCTGAAATCTCAATTTTCGATAACTCCTTGTTCCAGATATTTTCGGCATCTTTCCTAACCTGATCGAAATTCCAACCTTCTATTTCCTGTCGAAGGTTCTTCCTGGCTCCCTCTACACTGACATAGGATAGGGCGACCTTTACCAGTATACGCTCCTGATCCATCGTCTGGTAAGTAACAAATGCACCGATCTTATCGCCGGTTTCACTGCTCTTGTATGGGAATATACTACTTCCCGACTCAGGTGTCTTGTAAGAAACATCGAAAGTTCCGTAATAGAGAAAGGGTTTACTGAATTCTGCCGAAAAATAGATTTTCCCGCGATCTGTACTCCGGCATCCTTCAATCTGATGGTCAGAGATTATGTCAACCCTTGAGAGGCCATTCCCTGCGGCATTTCCAATCTGGTGCCCGATATCTAAAATCACTCTTGCGTTATTGGTAGCCGGAAAAGTATAGCGATGCAGAGCGACCCTCTTTGTAGCCGTCAGCTCGACCCTGACATTGTAATCTTTCAGAAGCACGGAATAATAGCCGGGCGATGCCTGTTCGTCTGCATGATCGAACCTGGACCTATACCCTTCTTCCGGATTTTCCCGGGTACCCGGAATGACCTTCAATCTGTCACCTACCGTTGGCTGCAGCAAAATATCTCCGCCGCTCACCATACCGGTGCCGCTGAAGTGGGTATGGCTGAATCCCATGATTGAATTATCGGAGTAGGTATAACCTGCGCTGTAACTCCAGCCTGAAGTGTAACAATCAGGACTAACATGAACCATGGCAAATGGCAGAGAGGCTCCCGGAAAGGTATGTCCGAAAAAATCCGTCCCCAAAAATGGGTTAACAAAACGGGTATAGTCCTGCATCTTTTGCCCCCTGGCTTCCCCGGATGGGATTAAGATTATTGCGGCGGCGAATACTCCTATCCAATAGAAAAATCTGGCTATATTTCTCATTGTCTGTCGATTTGAAAGCGGAAAGTTAGCAAATATACTCACCGAAAAGTTGTGGTATCTTAACCATCAGCGATTCAGCGAGAACATTATTTTGGTGTTTGTATCGATGGTTGATTGGCGCAATTCAATGCAGTAGCTATTGGCAGCAATTTGTTGCCAAAAATTTGTAGCAAACTATGATTTTTGTTTAATTGTACCTCCCTTCGGTTTTTGTCTATTTTCCCCAGATTCGGGAATGGGGTGTTTCCGCAACGGTTTTCACGCCGTAAGCCTAACTATTAACCTGGTTGATAAGGAACTGGTGTAACTTCTTCGGGTTGAAAAATAGTAAGATAAGCGATCGTTTTTTTCCATAGGTCAACAATGGTTTGTTTGGAATGCTCCTTCAGGATGTTGACCATCTCGTTAGTTCTTTCGACCAACTGATTGATCATGTGAGCCATTTGCAACAGCTGGTAATAATTCCGCATGGCAATTAATGATTTACGTGAAAACTTATGCTCCAATGCGTATCCCCGATTTTTCTGTGAATTGAAGCCTTCGTTTTCAATCTTCCATCTCAGTCGCCCGCTATCAGCTGTTTCTATGACATTTCGTTGATCTTGAAACACATTGGTGATGTAAGTAAATCGCTGATTAGAAATTATTGCACCCTTTATGTTGACGATAGTTTCATTGCACTCCACCCACGAAAAGTACCTCCCTGAATATTCAATATCATTTAAAAACGCATATTCGAGGGTTGTCCTGGTGTTTTTGTCTGCCCTGTAAACATTCCGCTTTCTGGCGGTTGCCCTCAACAGGCCAACTTCCGTCTGGAAAGATTTCAGGTTTCCGTCTTTGAGGGTAATGATGAATTGCCAATTGTTTTTGGCGCAAATATCAAATACGGTATTGTTGGGATAAAGGCCATCAGCCAGGATGCATACAGGAAGCCGGGGGTAGTGCTTCTTGATTTTTTTAGCTAACCGCTTGAAGGCCTTTTGCTCGCAGTCCTGTTTTTCGTAATCACGATCCGGGTCGTTTTCGATAAATTCTGAGGCCAGGGAAATTGACAGCCCTGTGGTGGTTACAATTTTCGCCTCCAGAACATAATGGAAATAGGTGACAACTCCCGTTTTCGAGGTTTTGGTCAGGCATTGATCGCAGTGCTTATGATCAAAAGTGGCCGTTCCTGTGGCATCAACAGCAACCAAATAGAACTTGCCCAGAAACCGGAACTTGCGGAACATCTTTTGCTCAATAAGACCACCGACAAGCTGCATTTTTAGCTCTTCGAGTTCCTCTGGTGGCAAAACCCGCAAAACGTCATCTATTGAATCAGCATGTGGCAGGTTAAAACCAAAATATTTGAGGAAATTTTTTCGGAAGCAGGTTTCTCGCCAATCATTGTTGTAAGCATTGCGTGAGGTCTCTTTAAAAATGAACATGAAAAGTGACCCCAAAACAATCTCGGCCATCGAATAGACTTTGCGCTTTCTGCTGTCTGATAGGATATTGGAGCTATTGTTCAGCTCTGGGAAGTGGGTGTCAATGACTTTTCTGATACGCGACAGGAGAATTTTCCCTTTCCCCGCTGCGGGTGTTTTTTTACATGGTTCTCTCAATATAAAAACACGCAAAATACTTGAGAAAATCATGCAAAATACATGTTAAATATTTGGATATCAAATAGATAACATGTATATTTGCATCAATGAAAAACGCCACAGGTTCCTCGTTAACCCCCCGTGGCAAAAAAAAAGAACGAAATGAGAGAACACCTGCTGATAATCAGATCATTGGGGTTCGCCCCTTTATCTCCCACCATACAAAATTAGCCGGAAAATTATTTTTTCCAACCTATCGCAACTATTTAGTTATCAACAATATTATTTTTGAGCTGAATCGCTGTTAACCATTTCTTCCCAAATAATTGCTAATATTGTTTTAGTCAAGTACTTTTGAAAACAAAATTAAGACCATGAGATTATTTTTCAGGCCCAGCCCGCTTAAAGTTCTTATCAGGGGAATCGTCACCATTGTCGTAGGAGTTCTCCTACTCGCCGTACCAGGACTGACCCTCAAGTCGGTTATCATGAGCTTTGGCGCATTAATCCTTTTCAACGGGGTATTCAGTTTACTATTTTCGGGTATCAGGAGAAAGCAAGGTAAAATAGTCCGATCTTCCTTTCAGGATTATTTCAGTATCCTCACGGGAATGCTATTGCTAATTTCACCCCTGGGGATAGTTGGATTTTTCAGTTCCCTGCTAGGGTTTATCATCCTGATGCTGGGTGTTTCAACATTCTCAGGAGCGCTGGGAAGTCTTTCCAAGTCTGTTTGGTCGTGGATCTATCTAATATTCGCCATTTTAATGACACTGGGAGGACTATTCCTCCTGTTCAAACCGATAGAAAGTGCTGAAAACATCCTTACCTTTTTCGGTGCGATCTTGTTACTCTATGGACTCCTGGAAGTATTCAATGCCTGGAGGATCAAGAAAATGCCGCCTCCACCCGGAGCTGACAACACGATCGACACCACCTACGAAGAGCTTTAGTCTTCATGGTAATGAAAAGTATTAGGAGTAGTTAAGCGACACGAATCATTTCCTGACTGCCTGTTGAATTTTTAAAATGGCGGAGGCAAAGAGATCCATGTCCTCCGCCGTTCCTAACATGGCTTGCTGCATGATCCATACGGCTTCTTCGTAACACGCCTTTTCCGCTACCGGACAGTGAACTTTTGAATAGTCAACACCTTCCGGGATAGCGTAACACATGAAATTCTTATTTTGAAATAGTGGTTGTTTGTAAAGCGGCTCAGGATATCCCATAAAGCATGGAACCCCCTCGGCTGCTAACATCCTGGCAAATTCTACTTTCGACAGTCCGTTGAATTTCGATTGATCGTACTTAAAAATGTAAATATGATAACTATGGATAGTCTCTCCGAGGCCCCTGGAAAGCGGAGTAATGCCATCAATTTTCGATAAAATCCCATTGAGATAAGAACCATTCCTGTGACGGGTCATAGTTTGTTCTCCGAGTCTTTTCAACTGGTTGGACAACAAAGCCACCTGAAGCTGAGTGATCCGGTAATTGCATCCTGCAAAGTGGTGCTCATACCAGGCACCGCCCTCCACCCTACCAACATTGCGGAGGGAGTTCATCATTTGATGGAGTCCATCATCATTGGTAATGATCATGCCTCCCTCACCACTGCTCAGATTCTTGGACGACTGGAAACTGAAACACCCGGCATCCCCAATAGACCCCAGTTTTCTTCCCTTATATTCTGCCCCATGTCCGTGACAGGTATCCTCAATTACCCTCAGTCCGTGCTTTCTTGCTATCAAAAGAATCTGATCCATCTCACAGGCTTGTCCGGCGAAATGGACCGGGATAATGGCTTTTGTGCGAGACGTAATCGCTGCCTCAATTTTGGAAGCATCCATATTATAGGTGCGGGGATCAATATCCACGAAGACCGGTACGCAGTTGGCCTCAAGGACTATTGAAGCGGTGGCAATAAAGGTATAGGGAGGCACGAGAACTTCATCTCCCGGCTTAACACCGCAAGCTATCAGGGCAAGACGCAAGGCAACGGAACCATTTACGCAACTTAGGGCATATTTTGAGCCGCAAAACGCAGCGAATTCCTTCTCGAATAAGGCAACTTCTCCCCCACAATCGGGGTTTCCCCATTTACCGCTTCTTACAATTTCTGCAACACTTTCTACATCCGATTCATCATAAATTGGCCACTCAAATTCCCGATTTACAGTCTTCGGGCCTCCGTTAATTGCTAAATTATTCATCCTCTTTATTATTGGTCAATATTTGTAGTCAATCCGAATGATTTATATATGGTCGTAGCAAAGTTGAATGGTCTGCAAGGCTGATTCAGGCATACATTCAACGGGCATTCTGTTTTGATGAATGCACTGTGCAAAGTAGGCCATCTCGTTGTAAAACCCATCACCGGCTTGCCCGGAAGGTACTTCTTCCAAACTTCTGTCTGTGGCTATCTGTATCACGTCTCCTTTCATTGTCGAATACTGAATACTCGCATTTTCAAATTGCGCCATGTAACCAGCTTGAAATGGGAAATTTGAGTGAAAAGTATTTCCGCCTTCAATTTTCACCTTAATGCCCTTGTCGGAATAACTCCACAACGCGCTGATGTAATCGTGATTACTCAGCAAACCTGGAAGATATTCGCATTTGATGCTGCCTGGTAATCCGAGGACATAATTTGCATAATCAATATCATGAATCATCAAATCAAATAGTGCCCCACCTGTTGCACCAAAAATATTACGTCTTTCAACCCATTCGCCCCAGGCAGGTATTCCGGAAAATCTCGTTAGTGACAAAAACTTAAGTTCACCAAATTTCCTGGTATTAATATACTCTTTAAGCTTCTGATAAGGCGGCATAAACCTTACAACATGCCCTACCATGAGTATTTTCTCCTTTTCCTTTGCAAGATTTATAAGGGATTCAGCCTGATTTTTGTCGAGGCAAAGTGGTTTTTCCAAAAACACATGTTTCCCATGAAGGAGTACCTTCCGGGTCATTTCATAATGAAGGTCGGTATGAACGCAAATGCAGACGGCATCCAGCTCTTCAAATTCCAGACAGTCATCGATACTCGTGTATCTTTTGATCCGATCGAGTTGATCCATTCGGATTTCACCAACGGAAAAATTCCCATCTCCTGAAAGCAATTTTTCTTCAACAGCTTTTGGATTTTTATCGATAATAGCCACCAAATCCAACCCGTCATTTCTAAGGATATTACCGGCATGCGTCAACCCCATAAAACCAAAACCCAGAATTGCAACTCTTTTTATTTTCACTTTCAGATGCTTTCAATTATACATTCTTATTACCTAACCCCACAAAGTTAAATTAATATTAAATTTAAAAAACTTTTCCAAAGTTTCAAGATTTGACAAGGGTTTGTCGAATTTATCCAACTTTGGAAAAACTATTAACGAAATATTGGCTAATGAAATTTTCGATTACATTAATCATTTGTTTTCTGTGCTTTACAGGAAATGGTTCGATGTTCTACCCGGACACAGGCTCCAGGCTGCCCCAAAAGCTAGCCGATTATCTTTCCAAAAATCCGGAATATGCCAGAACTAAGGCAGGAATGAAAATATTCAGGGCGGCTAAGGTTCCAGTCGTTGGAGTCGCCATGCATCGCGCGGCCAATGAATTTGCACCCGAGAATACTCTGGCGGCCATGAAGATTGCACTTGATCTGGAAGTTGACTACATTGAAATTGATGTCAGGCAAACCAAAGACGAAAAATCAGTCATTCTTCATGATGGGAATTTAAATCGTACAACCAATGGCAAAGGACCACTTAAGGATATGAATTTCGAAGATACCCGTATACTTTCAGCCGGTTCTTGGTTCGATCCGTTCTATTCAGCAGAAAAACTGCCCACTCTTGAAGAGTCGTGCGAGATACTTGCCGGTCACAACAAAAAATCCTCACACAAAACCTACTTCTACGTAGACTGCAAGGATATTAACGTTCCGGTTTTGATCGGGATGCTAAGCAAATACAAGTTATTGGAAGGTTCTGTTTTCTACGTCAACGAACAGCAAATTAGCCAGATCCGAAGTCTGGCACCCGCTGCCCGAATGTTACCTGGCCTAAATGATCCGAAAGATCTGGACCGGATGATGATCACCTATCACCCTTATGCCCTGGATACGAATTGGAAAGATCTCTCCAAAGAGCTCATTAACAAGGCCCATGCGAAAGGAGTGAAAATTTTCTCAGATGGATTTGGGGAAGACATGAATGTTCAATCGTATGTTAAGGCCATCCAGGCAGGGATAGATGTGATCTCCACCAACAAGGTATCAACAATATATGAAGCCGCAGAAAAAATCCCGAAATAACCTTAATAATTTTTCAATTAAAAAAAATCCCCTCCGAAAATTCGAAGGGGATTTTTTTTATGCCTGACCTTTGGGTGGTCCGAATGGCGCGGGGCTCATTGGTTCATAACCACCCTGCACTTGGATCGACCCATACATCGATTCATATTTCTGAATATTGTCCTGAAGCGCCTTCATCAACCTTTTTGCGTGTTCCGGAGTCAGAATGATCCGTGATTTCACCTGGGCTTTTGGTACACCGGGTACCACCCTGACAAAATCCACCACAAATTCAGATGGCGAATGAGTGATAATGGCCAGATTGGAATAGGTTCCCTGAGCCACCTCTTCGCTTAGTTCAATATTGAGCTGATTTTGATTGTCTTCCTGCATGATTGAATTATTAAAGATTACTCCTCTTCTTCAACCGTTTCATATTTCTTGTGGTCGATCAGACGATCATATTCATCCTTCGAACCTACCACAATATTTCTGAACATCGGATTACCGGTACCAGCCGGAATCAGGTGACCGCAGATAACGTTCTCTTTCAATCCTTCGAGGTAATCGACTTTGCCATTGATTGCGGCTTCGTTCAATACCTTGGTTGTTTCCTGGAATGAAGCTGCCGACATCCATGATTTTGTCTGCAGAGAGGCTCTTGTGATACCCTGAAGTACCTGACTTGAAGTTGCCGGAACTGAATCCCTTGCTTCAACAACCTTTTTATCACGGCGTTTCAACATGGAATTTTCATCCCTTAAACGGCGGGCTGTAATAATCTGCCCAGCTTTCAAGTTCTCTGAATCTCCCGGATCGGTGACGATCTTCTTACCGAATACCCAATCGTTTTCGACATTGAATTCGCCTTTGTCAATAATTTGTTTTTCGAGGAAGCGGGTATCACCCTGATCCACGATCTCTACCTTACGCATCATCTGTCGTACAATGACTTCGAAGTGCTTATCATTGATCTTCACCCCTTGCATACGATAAACATCCTGAACTTCATTCACGATATACTCCTGAACTTTGGTTGGGCCCTTGATGGCGAGGATATCTGAAGGAGTGGTAGCTCCGTCAGACAATGCAATACCGGCACGTACATAGTCATTTTCCTGGACCAGAATCTGGCGGGAAAGTGGTACGAGGTATTTCTTTTGCTCACCTGTGCGGGAAGTGATGGTGATCTCGCGGTTACCACGTTTGATCTTACCCAGTGAAACCTCACCGTCGATCTCGGAGACCACAGCAGGATTTGAAGGATTACGAGCTTCGAAAAGTTCTGTCACCCTTGGGAGACCACCTGTGATATCACCAGCTTTACCGGATGCCCTAGGAATTTTTACCAGTACATCTCCGGCTTTCACCATTTGACCTTCATCAACGCTGATGTGACCACCAACAGGAAGGTTATATAACCTGATATCGTCGCCATTCTCATCGAGAATGCGCAAAGTCGGGTTCTTTGTTTTATCTCTTGTTTCGATTACTACTTTTTCGCGGTAGCCTGTCTGCTCGTCAGACTCTTCACGGTAGGTTACACTGTCTATGAAGTCCTGGAAAGAAACTTTTCCGTAAAACTCCGTGATGATTACACCATTATACGGATCCCATTCGCAAACGATAGAGTCTTTCTTAACTTCAGAGCCATTCTTTATAAATAACTTGGAGCCATAAGGCATTGAGTGTGTGGAAAGTGGGATTCCGGTATTCTTGTCCAGAATCTTGAGTTCAGCCAGTCGGCTGACCACGATATCCACCTTATCACCCTTCTCATCCGTCCATTCAACAGTACGCAATTCCTCAATTTCAGCGGTACCATCATAACGGGCAATCACGGTAGACTGGGTAGAAACGTTACCTGCGATACCCCCTACGTGGAATGTACGCAAGGTAAGCTGAGTACCCGGCTCACCAATTGACTGTGCCGCGATGACACCAACGGCTTCACCCATTTGAACCATTTTACCGGTTGCAAGGTTACGTCCGTAGCATTTTGCACAAACACCATTCTCAGCCTCACAAGTAAGAACTGAACGAATCTCGACTCTTTCGATCGGAGAATCTTCGATGACTGCTGCAATCTCTTCAGTAATTTGCTCTCCAGAGTGAACGATCAGTTTTCCTGTCATCGGATGGTATACATCGTGAACAGTGGTACGACCGAGGATTCTCTCATAAAGCGAAGCGACTACTTCTTCGTTATTCTTCAATGCCGAAGCAATCAGTCCGCGAAGTGTACCGCAATCGGGTTCATTGATGATCACATCCTGCGCAACATCGACCAGACGACGGGTCAGATAACCAGCGTCAGCAGTCTTCAGCGCCGTATCAGCCAAACCTTTACGAGCACCGTGCGTAGAGATAAAGTACTCGAGTACCGAGAGACCTTCTTTAAAGTTAGCCAAAATCGGATTCTCGATGATCTGTGATCCAGTAGATCCGGATTTCTGAGGTTTAGCCATCAATCCACGCATTCCGCACAACTGGCGGATCTGCTCTTTGGAACCACGGGCACCGGAATCCAACATCATATAAATTGAGTTAAATCCCTGTTTGTCAGAACTAATGGTCTTCATTACACTCTGAGTCAACTTGGCGTTAACGTGTGTCCAGATGTCGATTACACCATTGTATCTTTCGTTGTTGGTGATGAAACCCATGTTGTAGTTATTCGAAATTTCCTCAACACCTGCATAACCTTCATCCACCATTTCAGTCTTACTATCCGGGATAATGACGTCATCCAGATTGAATGACAGTCCTCCGCGGTAAGCCATCTTGTATCCCAACTCCTTGATATCATCGAGGAACTGAGCCGTGATGGCGTTGTTGGTTCTTTTCAGAATATCTGCAATAATATCACGTAAAGCCTTCTTAGTCATCAGCTTATTCAGATAACCAGCCTCTTTTGGAACGTGTACGTTAAACAGAATACGACCCACTGTAGTTTCAATGGTGGTCAATTTTGACTCTCCATTTTCATCGAGATCCATGACCTTGCAATTGACGATGGCATGCATGTCAGCCTTGCCTTCGTTGTATGCGATGATGGCTTCTTCGGGTGAATAGAAGGAAAGACCCTCTCCTTTGGCACCCTTGCGGTGTTTCGTCATGTAATACAAACCAAGAACCATGTCTTGCGAAGGAACCGTAATCGGCGCCCCGTTGGCAGGGTTCAGGAGGTTATGGGACGAAAGCATCAGCAGCTGAGCCTCAAGAATAGCCGCATTTCCTAGCGGAAGGTGAACGGCCATCTGGTCTCCGTCGAAGTCGGCGTTGAAACCGGTACAAACGAGTGGGTGAAGACGAATGGCTTTACCCTCCACCAACACAGGCTGGAAAGCCTGAATGGAAAGACGGTGCAACGTTGGCGCACGGTTCAGAAGAACCGGGTGTCCCTTCATCACGTTCTCTAAAATGTCCCAGACAACAGGATCCTTGCGGTCGACGATTTTTTTCGCCGATTTTACCGTTTTAACGATTCCGCGCTCAATAAGCTTGCGGATGACAAACGGTTTATACAATTCAGCGGCCATCTCTTTCGGAATACCGCACTCATGAATCTTAAGATTTGGTCCGACGACGATAACCGAACGTGCTGAATAGTCGACACGTTTACCAAGAAGGTTCTGACGGAAACGACCCTGCTTTCCTTTCAGTGAATCTGAAAGTGATTTCAATGCACGGTTATTGTCGGTCTTGACCGCATTAGATTTGCGGCTGTTATCGAACAGTGAGTCAACGGCTTCCTGCAACATACGTTTCTCGTTGCGGAGAATCACCTCAGGTGCCTTGATCTCGATCAGTCTTTTCAGACGGTTGTTGCGAATGATGACCCTGCGATAGAGGTCATTCAGGTCGGAAGTAGCGAAACGACCGCCATCAAGTGGCACCAGCGGACGAAGGTCCGGAGGAATCACAGGAACGACTTTCACAATCATCCACTCTGGTTGATTTCTAACCTTAGATGAACGGAAAGCCTCTACCACCTGCAAACGCTTCAATGCCTCACTTTTTCTCTGCTGTGAACCCTCGTTGCCTGCCTTGTTGCGGAGGTCGTAGGAAAGTTCATCCAGGTCGAGCCTGGAAAGCAGTTTATATAAAGCATCTGCGCCCATGTCGGCAATAAACTTATCCGGATGCTCATCATCCAGTTGTAAGTTTTCCTTTGGAAGCGAGTCAATGATGTCGATATATTCTTCCTCTGTTAAGAAATCGAGGTACTTCACGCCATCGTTGCGTTTGATCCCCGCATTGATCACCACATACCTTTCATAATAGATGATGGAATCAAGTTTCTTGGTCGGTAGACCTAGCAGATACCCGATTTTATTGGGCAGAGATTTGAAATACCAGATGTGTACCACAGGCACGACAAGAGAAATATGCCCCATTCTTTCACGGCGCACTTTCTTTTCAGTCACTTCAACACCACAACGGTCGCAAACAATTCCGCGGTAGCGGATGCGTTTGTATTTACCGCAATGGCATTCGTAATCCTTTACCGGCCCGAAAATTCTTTCACAAAAAAGACCGTCACGCTCTGGTTTATAAGTCCGGTAGTTAATGGTTTCAGGTTTCAGAACTTCTCCATGCGAACGTTCAAGAATTTCTTCTGGTGAAGCAAGGCTGATACTGATCTTGGTGAAATTACTCTTAACCTTATTATCTCGTCTGAATGCCATAGTTGATGGGAAATATTTGTAAAATAACCATTTGATAAAGTAATTGTCCGGCATCCAAAGAGTTAGACTCTCCGGACGCGGACGGAAAAATTATTCCAGATTTACACTCAAACCCAGTCCCCTGAGCTCGTGCAACAGAACGTTCAGTGATTCAGGTATACCTGGTTGTGGCATAGGATCACCCTTGACGATTGCTTCGTACGCCTTGGCACGACCCATCACGTCATCAGATTTCACGGTAAGGATTTCTTGCAGGATGTTAGATGCACCGAATGCTTCGAGTGCCCAAACCTCCATCTCTCCAAAACGCTGTCCACCGAACTGTGCCTTACCTCCGAGAGGCTGCTGGGTAATAAGTGAATAAGGACCGATAGAGCGTGCATGCATCTTATCCTCAACCATGTGGCCAAGTTTCAGCATATAGATCACTCCTACTGTGGCAGGCTGGTCGAACTTATCGCCGGTCTCACCATCGTGCAGCCAGGTCTTTCCAAATCTTGGAACTCCAGCTTTATCAGTATATTCAGAAATTTGATCCAGTGTGGCGCCGTCGAAGATCGGAGTAGAAAATTTCACTCCAAGCTCTTTCCCGGCCCAGCCAAGAACGGTTTCGTAAATCTGTCCGAGGTTCATACGTGAAGGTACACCCAGCGGATTCAATACGATGTCCACCGGAGTCCCGTCCGAAAGGAAAGGCATGTCCTCATCGCGAACGATTCTGGATACGATACCCTTGTTTCCGTGACGTCCGGCCATCTTATCACCAATCTGCAACTTACGCTTCTTGGCGATGTATACTTTGGCCAGCTGAAGGATACCTGCGGGCAGTTCATCACCAATGGTCACGTTGTAACGTTTCCTGCGGGCAACGGCCTCAGCCTCCTTATATTTCATGATGAAATTATTGACAAGCGCATAGATCATGTCGTTCTTGTCTTTGTCGGTCGTCCACTTACCAGGATTAACGCTCAGATAATCAATCATCTGCAGTTGTTTCTGCGTAAACTTAACCCCCTTAGGAATTAAATCTGTATTGAAATAATCTTTCACGCCCTGGGAAGTCTTCCCGTTGACAAGGTTGAACAATTTTTCTACGAGGATATCTCTCAGTTTATTAGTCTCTACTTCAAAGTCGCGATCAATTTGTTCCAGCAGCGGTTTTGTTGCCACTTTCCCTTTTTTCTCTTTGACGACTCTTGAGAAGAGTTTCTTGTCGATGACCACACCATTGAGCGATGGAGATGCTTTCAAGGATGCATCTTTCACGTCACCTGCCTTATCCCCAAAGATTGCACGAAGCAATTTCTCTTCGGGTGAAGGATCAGATTCCCCTTTCGGAGTAATCTTTCCTATCAGGATATCGCCAGGTTTCACAATGGCTCCGATGCGGATCAATCCGTTCTCATCGAGGTTACGGGTTGCTTCCTCACTGACATTCGGAATATCCGAAGTAAATTCTTCTGAACCCCTCTTGGTGTCACGAACTTCCAGTGAATATTCATCCACGTGGATAGAAGTGAAGATATCGTCGCGAACAATCCTTTCGGAGATCACGATAGCATCCTCATAGTTATATCCCTGCCAGGGCATGAAGGCGACTTTCAGGTTACGGCCCAGTGCAAGCTCTCCGCCAGCAGTAGCATATCCTTCGGTCATGATGTCACCGGCATCCACACGCATTCCCTTTTTAACCATTGGTTTAAGGTCTATGCAAGTACCCTGGTTGGTCTTCTTATATTTTGGTAAAGTGTAAGTCTTGGTTTCCAGATCGAAACTGACATAACGCTCTTCCTCAGTCATATCGTAACGGACAACAATCTTGTCGGCATCGACATATTCGATTGTTCCCGGTCCCTCTGCCACAATGTTGATACGTGCATCCTTAGCGATGTTGCGCTCCAGACCTGTTCCAACGATGGGAGCCTCAGGACGCATTAGCGGAACTGCCTGGCGCATCATGTTTGAACCCATGAGTGCACGGTTGGCGTCATCATGCTCGAGGAAAGTAATCAATGAAGCCGCAATTGAAGCAATCTGGTTTGGACCAACGTCCATCAGGTTGGCATCTTCGCGGTTAGCGAGAGGATAATCAGCGTCCAGACGGGCCTTTACCTTTGGATTGATAAATTGACCGTTCTCATCAATCAGCGCATTAGCCTGGGCGATAATCCGTCCTTCTTCCTCTTCAGCAGTATAATAAGTAATGTCTTCATTATTCATGTTGACTTTACCATTTTCTGCCTTACGATATGGAGTAGAGATGAAACCCAGGTTGTTGATCTTGGCGAATACGCAGAGCGAAGAAATCAAACCGATGTTTGGTCCTTCTGGCGTTTCAATCGGACAAAGGCGACCGTAGTGGGTATAATGCACGTCACGCACCTCAAAACCGGCGCGTTCACGGGAAAGACCGCCTGGTCCCAAAGCAGACATACGGCGTTTGTGCGTCATTTCTGCCAGCGGATTGGTCTGATCCATGAATTGTGAAAGGGCATTGGTGCCAAAGAAAGAATTGATAACCGAAGACAGTGTCTTTGAATTAATCAGATCTATCGGCGTAAACACCTCATTATCACGAACATTCATTCTCTCACGAATGGTTCTGGCCATCCTGGCAAGACCGACGGCAAACTGGGTAAACATTTGCTCACCAACAGTTCTGACACGTCTGTTTGACAAGTGGTCGATATCGTCCACATCAGTCTTGGAGTTAACCAGTTTGATGAGGTACTTGATGATCTCAATGATATCGTGGTTGGTCAGTACTCGGGTAGTCATCTCGATATTCAGGCCCAGCTTCTTGTTGATTCTGTAACGGCCAACTTCGCCAAGGTCATAACGAACCTCAGAGAAGAACAGTTTATCGATAACATCCCTTGCTGTAGCCTCATCAGGTGGTTCAGAATTCCTGAGCTGACGGTAAATATAGAGTACTGCTTCTTTTTCAGAATTGCACTGATCTTTTTGTAAAGTATTATAGATGATGGCATAGTCACCATTGACAGCATCCTCTTTATGAAGAAGGATTGTCTTGGCGCCAGACTCGATGATCTCATCAACATGCTCGTTGGTGATTACCACTTCACGGTCTACAATGACTTCATTTCTTTCGATGGAGACTACCTCACCGGTATCTTCATCTACGAAATCTTCCACCCAGGTTTTCAGAACGCGGGCGGCGAGTTTTCGTCCGACAACCTTTTTCAGGGCTGCCTTGGAAATTTTGATCTCATCAGCGAGGTCGAAAATTTCGAGAATATCTTTATCGCTTTCGTAGCCAATCGCACGCAAGAGAGTCGTTACGGGTAACTTCTTCTTACGGTCGATGTAAGCGTACATCACGTTGTTGATGTCTGTGGCGAATTCAATCCAGGATCCTTTGAAAGGGATTACCCGGGCAGAATAAAGCTTTGTGCCGTTAGCATGAACGCTCTGTCCGAAGAAAACCCCGGGAGAACGGTGAAGCTGGGAAACCACAACTCTTTCTGCACCGTTAATCACGAAGGATCCGGTCTGAGTCATGTAAGGCACAGTTCCAAGATAGACATCCTGAACCACCGTATCAAAATCCTCATGTTCAGGATCGGTACAGAAAAGTTTCAGCTTGGCTTTTAACGGGACACTGAATGTCAGTCCGCGTTCGATACACTCATCAATACTGTATCTCGGAGGATCGACCTGATAGTCAATAAACTCTAAAACAAAATTATTTCTCGTATCGGAAATTGGAAAATTTTCCTGAAAAACCTTAAAAAGCCCTTCGGCCTTGCGGTCTTCCGGAGAGGTTCCCAATTGGAAAAATTCTTTGAAAGATTTAATCTGAACCTCCAGAAAATCAGGATATTCAAATCTGCTTCTGGTGGACGCAAAACTAATCCTTTGTTGTATATTCATTGAGGGCATTAGCTACCAAATTAAGAAACAAAATAAAAACATAAAAGGGTTTAGAACCCCTTGTGGGGATTCTAAACCGCTATAACCTACTAGGACAGGTCAATTCCTATCTGATTTCAACCTCAGCACCAGCTTCTTCAAGCTGAGCTTTCAGTGATTCTGCTTCTTCTTTTGAAACTTTTTCTTTGATCGCTTTTGGAGCTCCGTCGACCAAATCTTTTGCTTCTTTCAAACCAACACCTACGAGGTCTTTTACCAATTTCACAACAGCGAGTTTGGATTGTCCACCGAATTTGAGGATTACGTCAAATTCTGTTTTTTCTGCCGGTTCTGCTGCTTCGGCTGCTGCCGGAGCTGCTGCAACGGCTACGGCTGCTGCTGCTGGTTCAATTCCGTATTCTGATTTGAGGATACCTGCAAGTTCGTTAACTTCTTTGACAGTCAGGTTAACCAATTCTTCTGCAAGTTTTTTAAGATCTGCCATACTACTTGAGATTTTAAATATTAATTGTTGTTTTTTCTTTACTTGAAATTTTTCTTATGCGCTGCGTTGTTCCAATGTTTTTAACAAGCCTGAAATGGTCTGACCTCCTGATTGAAGAGCAGAAACAACGTTTTTCATTGGCGCTTGCAACATAGATATAATGCCACCGATAAGTTCTTCTTTTGATTTTACATCAATCAGAACATCCAGATAGTGTTCTCCGATATAGGTACATTCTTCAACGAATGCAGCCTTGAAAACCGGTTTTTTGTTCTTCTTGCTAAACTCTTTGATAAGTTTGGCAGGAACGTTGCCGGTGTTGGAGAACAGCACGGATGTACTGTCTTTAAGTACGTCATAAAGTTCAGAAGAATCCTTTTTAGAATTCTCCAAAGCCTTACGGAATAGTTTATTCTTTACTACAACCAGTTTTACTTCACGTTTGTTACACAATCTTCTCAGATTACTCGTAACATCAGCGTTCAGCCCTGAAATATCGGCAATGTAAAAATGGTTGTATGAATTGATCTCATTGGTCAATTGTTCAATAACCTCTAATTTATCTGATCTTTTCATTGCAACTTTTTAACTTTCCAGGCAGGATTTAGGCTCTACCTGAATGCCGGGACTCATAGTACTGGACAGGTATATACTCTTAATATAAGTACCTTTCGCAGCTGATGGTTTTAATTTCTGAATCGTGTGAACAAATTCCTTCGCATTTTCCACAATCTTGATAGGATCGAAAGAAACTTTTCCGACGGAAGTGTGAACGATACCGAACTTGTCAACCTTGAAATCGATTTTACCCATCTTGACTTCTTTGATGGCTTTTCCGACTTCCATGGTAACTGTTCCGCTCTTTGGGTTTGGCATAAGGCCACGGGGACCTAAGATACGACCCAACGCACCAACTTTACCCATCACAGGAGGCATCGTAATGATGACATCTACATCTGTCCAACCACCTTTGATTTTATCGATGTAATTGTCAAGACCTACGAAATCAGCACCTGCTTCTGTTGCTTCAGCCTCCTTGTCAGGAGTTACCAAAGCTAAAACACGTACCTCTTTCCCTGTTCCATGGGGCAAAGTTACTACACCACGAACCATCTGATTAGCTTTTCGAGGATCTACTCCCAAGCGGACATCAATGTCAACGGAAGCATCAAATTTCGTAAAGGTGATTTCCTTTACCATTTTTGCAGCTTCGCGAAGTTCATAGATTTTACCGGCTTCGAGTTTCTCCAATGCAGCTTTCTTATTCTTGGTAACTTTTGCCATTTAACCTTAACTTTAATTAGTTAATAAAAGGTGATTGACCTGTTACGGTTATCCCCATACTTCTTGCAGTACCTGCCACCATGCGCATACCTGCTTCAACCGAAAAGCAATTAAGGTCTGGCATTTTAATCTCTGCAATCTCTCTTACCTGATCCCAGGTAACCGAACCAACTTTTTTAACATGAGGCTCTGAAGATCCTGATTTGACCTTTATTGCGTCAAGTAACTGAATGGCAACCGGCGGGGTTTTTACGACAAAGTCAAAAGACTTGTCAGCAAAAACCGTGATAACGACCGGCAATACTTTACCGGCCTGGTCCTGGGTCCTGGCGTTGAATGCTTTACAGAACTGCATGATGTTCACGCCCTTAGATCCTAATGCAGGACCTACAGGAGGTGAAGGATTTGCTGCACCACCCTTGATCTGTAATTTGATAAATCCAGCAATTTCTTTAGCCATAACGTTTTATAAAAAAATTTACTTTACTCCTTTTCCACTTGCATAAAGCTAAGCTCCAAGGGGGTTTTACGACCGAAAATCTTAACCATTACTTTCAGTTTCTTACGTTCCGCATTGATTTCCTCAATGGTCCCGTTGAATCCGTTGAATGGCCCGTCGGTAACTTTTACGGTCTCTCCAACAAAGAAAGGAACGTCGAAATCTTCGCCGCTTTCTTGTAGCTCGTCGACTTTACCAAGAATCCTGTTTACTTCAGCAAGACGCATCGGGACGGGGTCACCGCCTTTTGTATCTCCAAGAAAACCGATTACATTGGGAATGTTTCTGAGCTTGTGTGAAGTTTCACCTGCCAATGAGGCCTCAATCAATACGTAACCAGGGAAAAAATTGCGCTCTTTTGCAACTTTTTTACCATTACGGATCTGAAAAACCTTCTCAGTAGGTATTAAGACCTGAGAAACATAATCCTGAAGACCGCCATTGGCAATCTCATTATCGATATATTCTTTGACCTTCTTCTCTTTACCTCCGATGGCTCTAAGAACATACCATTTGTGTTGACTCTCGCTCATGTGGGTCTCTCCAGGAAAAAATTAATAGAAAAAACTGTAAACGACCTTCATGACACTTCTGAAAGAAATGTCGATTCCGAAGATCAACAGTGCGATTATAAGGGAAGCAACTAATACGACTATAGCACTACCACGCAGCTCATTCCAAGTTGGCCATGAGACCTTCTGAACGAGCTCGGTGTAGGATTCAGTGAAATAATTTGGTAATTTCATTCTGATAAAATTTGAACATATTTGGACGGATAGTAAGAGTCGAACTTACATCAGCCTCCGACAAGCTATCCGTTGTAGGAGTCCCGGACTTTCACCCGGGACTCCTTATTTTCGAAGTGCTTTACTTCTGATTATTTCAAGATCTCAGTTACCTGACCTGCACCAACGGTACGACCACCCTCGCGGATAGCGAAACGAAGTCCAAGGTTCAGTGCAACAGGATAGATCAATTCAACCGTGATGGTAACGTTGTCACCTGGAAGAATCATCTCAGTTCCTTCTGGCAGATTGATTTCACCGGTAATATCCAATGTACGGATATAGAACTGAGGACGGTATTTGTTGTGGAAAGGAGTGTGACGACCACCTTCTTCTTTCTTCAAAATATAAACCTCAGCCTTGAATGTTGTGTGAGGAGTGATTGATCCTGTTTTTGCCAGAATCATACCACGCTTGATCTCTTTCTTGTCAACACCACGAAGTAACAAACCTACGTTGTCACCAGCCTGACCATCATCAAGAATCTTACGGAACATCTCAACACCTGTACAAATCGTCTTGCGGTTTTCTGCACCCAGGCCGATCAATTCGATCTCATCACCTGTGTGGATCTTACCCATTTCAATACGACCAGTTGCAACAGTTCCACGGCCAGTGATTGAGAATACGTCCTCAACCGGCATCAGGAATGGTTTGTCAACATCACGTGGAGGAATTGGAATCCAGGTATCAACTGCATCCATCAGTTCCATTACTTTTTCTTCCCACTGTGGTTCGCCGTTCAGCGCACCCAAAGCAGAACCCTGAATAACAGGAGTGTTTTCGCCATCAAATTGGTAGAATGTAAGAAGATCACGGATCTCCATTTCAACCAGTTCGAGGATCTCTGGATCTTCAACCATGTCAACTTTGTTCATGAAAACAACCAGACGTGGAACGTTTACCTGACGAGCAAGCAGAATGTGCTCGCGGGTTTGAGGCATAGGACCGTCTGTTGCAGCAACCACGATAATGGCACCGTCCATCTGGGCAGCTCCAGTTACCATGTTCTTTACGTAGTCAGCGTGACCCGGGCAGTCAACGTGAGCATAGTGACGATTTGCTGTTGCATACTCAACGTGGGCGGTGTTAATGGTGATACCGCGTTCTTTTTCTTCAGGTGCGTTGTCGATAGAATCGAAAGACTTCACTTCGCAAAGTCCTTTTTTGTTCAATACCATCGTAATCGCAGATGTAAGCGTAGTTTTTCCATGGTCAACGTGACCAATAGTACCGATGTTTACGTGGGGTTTAGACCTGTCGTAATGTGCTTTTGCCATAATAAATAATT
>JBAXKJ010000052.1:0-27651 GCA_037137375.1 Prolixibacteraceae bacterium | reverse complement strand
AGTACCCGGGGCGGGAATCGAACCCGCACGATGTTGCCATCACTGGATTTTGAGTCCAGCGCGTCTACCAATTCCGCCACCCGGGCGTTGCGACGCTTTTTGCTGTGAGGTGCAAAGATATACCAAAAATCTAAACCCAAAAATATTTTTTCAAAAAACACCCGTCCAAATAAATTGTTTATCGTAATTTCAGAAATTTATTTGATGAAAACCTGATCTATGAACCCTCCGGAGGAACTAAAGACTTTTGAAGCCATCCGCCACGACAGTCAGCCTGATTTCGAAAGACTGTTCAGAGAGTTCTTCCGGCCACTCACAGCTTATGCTTTCCGCATTGTAAGGGATCTGCCGGTAGCCGAAAATATCGTTCAGGACGTTTTCCTGAAACTGTGGCAAAACCGCCACGAAGTCATCATCACTACTTCCATTGAACATTACCTCTTCAGGTCCGTGAGAAATCACAGCCTCAACCACCTCGACAAAGTTAGGGTGAGATCCGAATACCTGAAAATGGAGTTGGAACGCGAAAGTGAGAACGACGATTACCAGGCCTATTTTCCGGAAATCGGATTACTGAACAAAATAGAAGTCGCCATCAAAGCACTTCCCGAAAAAAGACAGGCGATCTTTCGCCTCGCCCGCGAGGAAGGTCTCAAATACCGCGAGATAGCCGATAAACTGAATCTTTCCGTCAAAACTGTCGAGGCCCAGATGACCCTTGCACTCAGGCAACTAAGGGACTCCCTGAAAGATTATAAACATTTGATGCTCTTTTTCATGATTCAGGATAAGGGTATTTCGAACTATAAATGTCAATGTGATAGGTAAGCTATGTAAAATCGAATTGGAGCATGAAGGAAGTGGACAAAAATGAGGATCAATGGGTAGCCTGGCTGACAGGAGAGCCAACAGGTAAACCGGAGAATGAAATGCAGGAAGGCCTTGGTTTTAAGGAACTCAGGAAGACTTGGGAGCTTACCGGAACAGCCTATAGCTTTCGCAAGAGCGATCCCAATAAGGCGTGGTCGGAACTAAAAGAGAAAATAGAGTCAGAACCTTCAAAAGAAAAAATTCAGCCTGAAACGAAAGTTGTAAAACTGAAACGTTTCAACTTCCTCAAATACGCTGCAGTATTCCTCGCCCTGATTGCCCTGGCTTCCGTCACCTTCCAGTTGGTCAGGAATAAGGAAAATACAGGAAACCAACTTGTTGCATCAGGTCCGACCCTTAAGACAATTCAAACAATTGCCAAACCTTTATCTTACACAACTATCAAATTACCAGATGGTTCTACGGTCAAACTCAATGCCGGAACCTCCCTGAAATACCCCGAAAAATTCTCCGGATCCATCCGAAAAGTAATCCTCTCAGGCGAAGCATTCTTCGACGTCATTCATGATTCAAAACATCCGTTTGTCGTGGAAATCAACCATGTCGAAATCGAGGATCTGGGTACTTCATTTAATATTTCAGCCTATCCGGGCAGGGAGCAGGTAGTGGTTAACGTGGTGACAGGCAGTGTCAGGCTTTTCGACAGGGATCAGCAGGAAGCAAAGATTATTGCTGCAGGTTCCAGTGGAAAATTCCTCACTAAAAAAGGTGAAATTAGGGTTCAAAACGAGCTGACTCCCAATTTTTTATCATGGATAACCAGAGAAATATCCTTCCGTCACACACCTCTGTCAACTGTATTTGATGAACTTGAGAATATTTATCACATAAAGCTTGAATTTTCCGATCCGGGCATCGCAAATATCTCCTATACTGCTAACTTTGAGAAATTTCAAATTGACGATATCGTAAATGTAATTGCAGAAACACACCATCTCTCAGTCCAAAAAAATCAGGACGGGAGTGTGTTCTCCTTCTCTCAAAAAAAGTGAGAAATCCATGCGACTCCGATCTGCGGCTCTTTATCTGATCCTCATTTTCAGTTCCTTTGCGCATTTATCGGCTCAGGAAAAAGTCGAACCACTCAATCGGCTGGTTTCCCTAAAAATGGATTCTACTACCGTTGAATCCCTCCTCGAAAAACTGGTGGCAGATAATGAACTCTATTTTTCCTACAATCCTGATCTCTTACCTACCGGGAAACTGAACTTTGCCGTTTTTGACCGCCCACTTGGAGAGATTCTGAAAGGCTTATTACCCGATTCGCTCTATCATGTCACCCTCATCGACCGTCAGCTGATCATCACGAAAGTCGAACCAAAACCCTTGAAAGTCGCAGGCAGGGTAGTCGAGAAGGATGGGAAAACACCCGTTCCCTACGCCGCCGTAACCATCGAAAGTGAGTACATCGGAACCATCACCAACAACGACGGTAATTTCGAACTAAAAATCCCCTTCGCCCTCCAGGACAGAAACATCGTCTTCAGCTCTCTTGGTTACAAACAACGAACCATTTCCCGAAAATTGCTCGAATCAGAACCTCTGGTACGATTAATAGACGAATCCATCAAACTTCGCGAAATTCAGGTCAAACCGGCAGATCCAAAGGCAATCCTGCAACAATTCAGGAAAAATATTGAAAAAAATTACGCCGATGAGCCGCAACTGATGACGACCTTCTACCGCGAAACCGCCAGACAGGACGGGAATTATGTCGGCGTGTGGGAAGCATCCATGGAAATCCTGAAAGAACAATACAAATATGATGCACCGGATCGCGTTCGCTTTATCAGGGGAAGGAAAGCCGACTTCAACCGCAAACCCAAGGAAGTATACCTCAAGGTTCAGGGCGGTCCGCTGATAATCAATTCATTGGATATAGTTAAGAATCCAGAGACTTTCGTAAGTCAGGAATATGAGTACCTGTACGATTTCAGGTTTGATCAGCCCGAGATGGTCAACGGCCGACTCACCTGGATCATCCGTTTTAACCGGGTAGCCGAGACGGACTTCCCTTGTTTCAACGGGAAACTTTTCATAGACTCAGATACCTATGCCCTCGCCGGAGCGGAGTTTTCCTATGATAAAAAGAGCCTGAAAATCAATGGGGAGAGCTTCATTCAAAAAGAGCCGCTTGGCTTTGATACGAGACCGGAAAATGTGGAATATTCTGTCCACTACAGACTTCTGAACGGAAAATGGCATTTCTATCAGGCCCATAGCGACGTTCTTTTCAGGGTAAAACAGAAGAAGAAATTCAAGACGGAATACAGAAACGTAACCGATATCCTGGTTACCCAACAATATCCCTTCCCCAAAAAAGCGAGGTTCGGTCCGGAAGGAATCTTTCGCGAGAGAGATGTCTTCTCTGAAATGATAAATTCATACGACAAGGAATTCTGGGGAAACTACAATGTTATCAAGCCTGACGAAGATCTCAGCAAGGCCATCCGGGAGTCTGGCAGCAGTCAGCAAGACGAAAAGTAGTTGGCAAAACGATCAGAAGAAATCGTGTTCCGCCGACTCATCTTCCTTTTCTTCTTTCATCACTTTGCTGCAGTCCATATCCACATCGAAGCCAGGAGGCACCTCAAAAACGGATGTAGGGGAATATCCCAGCGTACGGTCTCGAAACAGGCTGTTCATGTAATAGCCATAAATCGGTAACGCCATCGCGGCCCCCTGTCCTGCCGAGAGTCCTTCAAAGTGAATACTGCGGAGGTCACCACCCGTCCATACACCTGTAACAAGTTCAGGAGTAATGCCCATAAACCAGCCATCCGACTGATTCTGGGTCGTCCCTGTCTTCCCTGCCACATCGGCGGTAATATTTCCATATTCTACATTCCTGCGAAGGCGCGCACTGGTTCCCTCATTGACAACAGCTTCCATCAGATTAATCATCAAATAGGCCGTCCTCGCATCGATAGCATCATGAGATTCGGGTGTAAAGCGGGCCAGCACATTGCCGTTCCTATCTTCAATCCTGGTTACACAATATGGTTTCGTATAAACACCATGATTCCCATAAGTGCCATAGGCTCCAACCATCTCATACAAAGATACATCCGAGGTTCCCAAAAACATCGAAGGAACTGCATCGATCGGACTGGTAATACCCAGTTTGTGCATCATATCCGCCATCGCCTGCGGATTAAACTGTTTCATGACCCAGGCCGAAATCTGGTTGACGGAGTTGGCCAACCCCCACTTTAAAGTCACCATCTTGCCGTCCATCTTGGTCTCTCCCGAGTTTTTAGCCGTCCAGGTTGTCCCATCAAAAAGGGTGAAAGAGTGTTCCGTATTCGGGACCAGCGTGCAGGGAGAGAATCCGTTTTGCATCGCGAGTGTATAAAGGAATGGCTTCACGGTAGAGCCAACCTGACGCTTACCGTTTTTCACCATATCGTACATGAAATGTTTGTAATTTGGTCCGCCAACCCAGGCCTTGATCTTCCCCGTTTTCACCTCCATGGTCATCATCGCGGAACGCAAAAATCCCAGGTGATATTTGATGGAATCGAGCGGTGTCATGACGGTATCTATCTCTCCCCGATAGGAGAAAACGACCATATCGGTGGGTGTATTGAAGACCTTTTTGATCTCTTCCGCTTGCATTCCCTGGGATCTGAGCGAATGATACCGATCGCTTCCCTTCATCATCTTGTCGTATTCCGTCTGTGCCTGCTCGTTGGTCAGGTCGTTTGAGAACGGCCGGTTTCGCTGACTCTTGATCCGTTCGTTAAACAACGGCTGAACATTCCTGCTGAGGTGAGTGATCACGGCCTTTTCTGCATAGGCCTGCATCCGCATGTCGATGGTGGAATATATTTTCAACCCATCGGTATAGATATCGTACAATTTACCGTCTGGTTTTGGATTCTTCGCGCACCATCCATACAGCGGATTGGTTTCCCATTCGACTGAGTCTTCGGTGAATTGCTGAACCTGCCACGCTTTATACCTTTCTCTCAGCGGTTTGGGCGCATTTAACAAAGCTCGGAGGTATTCTGTAAAATAGGTCCCCGGAGTAGATTTGAAATCTTCCTTGTGGAAGTTTAGATTCAGCGGCCTGTTCTTTATCGAATTCATCTCGGCCTCGTTGATATAGCCATATTTCTCCATCTGAGCCAGTACGACGTTGCGCCTGTTCCTGACAATCTCAGGTCTTCTGATCGGATTGAAGAGTGAAGGATTCTTCGCCATCCCAATCAGCATGGCTGCCTGCTCTATGTCCAGTTTATCAGGTGTGGTTCCAAAATATATCTCAGCCGCCGACTTGATACCGACCGCCAGATTAAGGAAGTCGAACTTATTCAGGTACATGGAGATGATCTCCTCCTTCGTGAAATTCCGCTCGAGTTTTACGGCAATCACCCATTCTCTTAATTTCCTGATTCCCAGTTGAAATTTATTCCCAATATCCTCCCGGGGAAACAGCATTTTGGCCAGTTGCTGCGAAAGGGTACTTCCACCTCCTGCACTCTGGTCGCCGGTTGCGATACCTTTGAATACCCTGAAAAGTCCACGGAGATCGATCCCGGGATGGCTATAAAAACGCGCATCTTCAGTAGCGATCAGGGCATGAATGACATTGGGACTGATGGCGTCGAAACTGATGAAGGTCCTGTTCTCCTTGAAATAATACCGGCGCATGACCAGGCTGTCTGCCGTATAAACTTCTGATGCCAGCGAAGATTCAACATTCTCCAGCTCAGTCAGGGTAGGCATGTAACCGAGTTTGCCATTCCCGATCAGGCTAAAGAGCACTACGATGGAAATGATTCCTACCGCGAATACTGACCAGAAGGCTATCAGGTATTTCTTGAATGGATTATTCAGTAACTTCATATTATAAAAATTTCACCACATCCGGGACAGCACAAAGTTATGGTTTTGAATTGATAGTTTTCAATACCAGTTTCTGAATTGCATCGCAACGTTTGTTGGCACTCTTCTCTAATTTTCCGGCTTCAGCCAGAAGGTTCTCAACCTGCGAGGGCTCTAGCAGTTCAACAGCATTGATTTTCATATTCAACAAAGCCCCGGAGATAGCGGTCTTCAGACAAAGGGCCCCAACTGCTACATCACTGGCTGAATTTGGATTGCCCTTTTTAGCCATATCTTCCAATAAACTAACTGCATCAGAGGCAATTTTCATCACTTTCCAGGGAACTTCAATAGCCTTGATGGTCGCATTCTGAATGGTCTGACTGCGAATCATCTTCTGCTCATCGCTCTCTTTTGGTAAGCCAAATGCCTCCATGATTCCATTGAAGGCCAGGGTATCCTGATCCACGAGAGTCAACAATTCAAGATAAGCCATCTTTCCCTTCTCCGCATTGGCGGAAAATTCTTCCCATTTGTCTTCCCAGCCGCGTTTGTGGGCTGATAAATTTGCAACCATTGTCCCTAATGCCGCTCCCAAAGCTCCAACAGCAGCTGAGATGGATCCGCCTCCCGGGGCAGGTGCATCCGAAGCCGTCAAATAGGTGAGATTCTTTAAAGTGAGATCGACCAGCTGGTCCTTAGACTCTTCCTGAAGTAAATATTCGATGATCCGTTTCTTCGGATCAAAAGGTGCCAGCTCATTGAGCCCCAGCGTTCTCACCGCAACCTCAATAATCTCCTCATCCGGAATGCCGGAGGAGCGTTTTTGCTTGTGAAGAAAATATTTTCCTGCTTCAATCATACAGGAGAGTGGAACCACTCCAATCAACTCTGATCCGGTAACCCGGACCCCCCGCGAGACACCCTTTTCGCAGACTTCATCGAAGGCTATGTGAATCGGGGTGACGGTAATATCTGTCAGATTCATAGATATTTGCGCCATTCTGTACTCCTTGATATACCATCCGATGGCGCGGACATTTTTTAGGGAACCTGGAACACGCACCGGCTCACCTTTTTTGTCTTTGACGACTTTCCCGGTTACGGGATCACCTTCACGTAGAATTCGGCCTGCCTCCCTGACATCGAAAGCTATGGCATTGGCTAAACGAACAGAATTGGTATTGAGGTTCACATTATAGGCGATCAGGAAATTGCGCGCACCAATGGCTGTGGCACCTGAGCGGGCATTGAAGAGTGCCGGACCAAAATCTGGTTTCCACTGCGAAGAGGCTATCTTTTCCTGCAACCCCTCGTATTCGCCGGATCTGCAATTGGCCAGACTCTGCCTCTTGGGTTCGAAAGCAGCATGTTCATAACAGTAAACAGGAATCTCAAGCTCCTCCCCGACACGCCTGGCAAGCGCCCTGGCATATTCCACCGTCTCCTCCATGGTTATGTCAGAAACAGGTACCAGCGGACACACATCTGTAGCTCCAAAACGCGGATGCTCGCCCTTATGATGCCGCATATCAATCAGTTCCGCAGCCTTTTTGATGGATTGAAAAGCCGCTTCCACCACGGCCTCAGGCTCTCCGGCAAAAGTGACGACCGTGCGGTTGGTGGCATATCCCGGATCAACATTGAGCAATTTGATCCCGGGTACTTTTTCGATGACCTCAGTAATCAGACGGATGACCTCCATCTCCCTGCCTTCCGAAAAATTCGGCACACACTCGATGATTCTTTTCATAATTCTGTGTTATAAAATTTGCGCTCCTCTTTTCCAAACACTTACTGGTTTCAACATTCCCTGCTGATACAATATTTCGCGGTAATCCCTTCCGGGGAAACCTATAAAATCGGCGATATAATCTTTTTTCAGGATTCCCCTGTCAGTCCTATTCAATGCATGAGCGGCTCTGAATGTGATAGCCGAAAACTGCTCTGCTATACTCAATTTTTCAAAAGTACCCAGGATGGCCGTCTGTACCAACAGATTGCCCATCGGAGCGGATCCCGGATTCCAGTCGGAACCGATGGCGAGGCTACAGCCGGCATCCAGGAGTTTCCGGGCGGGGGCAAATGCGCATCCTAATCCGATGGAGGCACCCGGCAGCGCAACCGCCACAACTTCTGATGCCGCCAACAGTGAAATGTCTTCAGTCGCAATCATTTCAAGATGGTCTACACTCCTGGCTCCCACCCTGACGGCCAAAGATGCGCCTCCCGAAGAAAATTGGTCGCCATGGATAACAAGGTCAAAACCCTTGCTTTTGGCGGCCTTCAGGTAGTTTTCCGCTTCCCGGATTCCAAAAGCCCTCTCCTCAACAAAAATATCAATGCGGTTGGATAGCTTACCTTTCTTGACTTGAGGAAGTAATTCTTCAATCAGCATCTGCAAGTAGGCTTCCTGCGATCCATAGAAATCCTTCGGTTTGATGTGTGCCGCCAGACAAGTAGAAACCAAATCAATGGGGAGTTCCTTTTGAACAGACTTGATTAATTTAAGCAATCTCAGCTCTCCTGCAGGAATGAGTGCATAACCGCTTTTAACCTCACAAGTTGTAATTCCGTTTCTAATCTGCCTTGAAGCCCTGGAAATCAGCCCATTTTTTAGCTCTTCGTCAGAAGCAATTCTCGTCCTGGTAACAGTATCCCAGATCCCTCCCCCTTGCGCAGCTATTTCATTGTAACTGACCCCCTGCAACCGGAGGGCATAATCTTTCGCCCGGTTCCCGGCCCAGCAAAGATGGGTATGAGGATCAACTAAGCCTGGAATTGCAACAACATCAGATTCAATCCGTTGAATTTCTGGATTAGATGAACGATATCTGTCAAATAAATCTTTGAACATCCCAATCTGGAGAATGATCCCGTCTTGATGAACAATGCCGGCCTCCTCAACTATTTCCAATTGACCATCCTTCAAACCACCCTTCATAGGCAGATGATCCATCGTCAGCAATTGACTGAATGGTCCGGCAATAAAGATTTTAGCTTGTTCGTTATTCATAAAAAGTTGTTCCATTATAGGGAGAATTGGCAGCTCTTTTGTAATTTTCTTACTATCCTTTTTTTAATTCCTTGCTTTTCTTTGCCTCTGGCAAAAAATTGTCGGTTGATACTACTTTTTCGCCTGTCTTTATTTCAAGCGCCTTTCTTGCATCGCCGGCAATTGTCCCTCCTTGTTTAGCAATAGCCTTATTTTGAATAAATCCTTTCGGATTTTTTGTTTTTACAATTGCAGTTGTAGAAGCCTCACCAAGCATGGAAAAAATTAGCTCAAGGTCATTCATATGGTCACGCAGATTTTGACTTTGCAGTCCTTTAACCTTTCTATATTCTGAAGGTGTCAAGCCGAATGTTGCCTTTGAGATTTCTGCTGTTAATATCGAATATTCTATTTGGTCTTTAACACCTCTGTTTTTCCATTCTTCAGTCAATTCCTCCCGTATTGCAATGCTGCGCATGCGCTTTTCAATCCAGTCGTCCGGATAGCCTTTCAGTTTATATAGGTCTCTTGACCGCTGTGTTGCCAGTTCAGGATTTTCAATTTCATCTAACCTGTCTGAGCCAACCTGTGCTAACCAAAGTTTAAACGGCTCTGCTTTTGGAGACGGAATAGATTGAATAATTCTCAAAAGTCCCTTAGCATCTGATGCTTGGATCTTCCTCTTTTTGCCATCTGCAGCTTCCATTTCTACCAGGGTACAAATTGTACCCCAGTTACTTTTTAGTATTTTGTCACGGCTCAACATCTTTTTTATGTATTGCTTGATATCCATACTATTTGTTAGCACTTCGAGAACGTCTTGAACGGAAAAGTACCATTTCTGATTCTTGCTATTCCAAACGGAACGAATTTGCTTACTCTCGAATAATTTTATGCTGCTCATGTTCAGTAAAAAGATATTGACAATTAACAACGTTTTTGATTCAAATTAATTACCTGAACTCCATTCCAAACTGATGCAAGGTATTCGTTGCTTCCTCATAACCTGCGTCATGGTGCCTGAAGATGCCCATTGCCGGATCATTGTATAGTACACGCCGGATGCATTCCGCAGCACGGTCGGTTCCGTCTGCCAGCACAACCATCCCCGCATGCTGGGAATAGCCGATTCCTACACCACCGCCATGATGAAAAGATACCCAGGTAGCCCCGCCGGCGGTATTGGACATCAGGTTAAGCAGCGGCCAATCCGAAACCGCATCGCTGCCGTCTTTCATCTTTTCCGTCTCCCGGTTGGGCGACGCCACCGATCCGCAATCGAGGTGGTCGCGACCGATTACCAGAGGTGCACTTACCCGGCCCGACCGCACTAGTTCGTTGAAAAGCAGTCCCGCCTTCTCCCGTTCACCCATCCCGAGCCAGCAGATTCTTGCTGGCAGTCCTTGAAATGAAACTCTTTCCCGGGCTTTCTTCAACCAATTAATCATGGGCATATTCTCCGGGAATGCTTCTATAAGTGCTTGATCTGTCGTGTATATATCTTCCGGATCACCCGACAGTGCTGCCCACCGGAAGGGTCCCTTCCCTTCACAAAAGAGTGGCCTGATAAATTTTGGGGTAAATCCGTCGTAATCGTATGAATTCGGTTCACCTCCCTGTTTGGCCATCTCCCTCAGGTTGTTGCCGTAATCGAAAGTGACACTTCCCAGCTTTTGCAACTCCAGCATCAGTCCGACGTGGCGTGCCATACTCTTTAATGACAATAACTTATATCGCGAGGGATCGGATTTTCGAAGCACCAATGCCTCCTCCAATGAAAGACCATTTGGGACATATCCATGCAAAGGATCATGGGCAGAGGTCTGATCGGTGAGGATATCCGGTATAATTCCATCGTTCAGCAAGTTCTGAAGCGTATCCCCAATGTCTGCCACCAATCCTACCGAGATAGCCGACCCTTTTTCTTTCGCACTTATAATCAAATCAATAGCTTCACGGTAGGTATAGGAAATGTGATCGATATACCCGGTCTCGAGTCGTTTCTTAATCCTGGAAGCATCCACATCGACCCCCAGAAAAGTGGCTCCTGCCATGGTGGCTGCGAGTGGCTGGGCTCCTCCCATTCCACCCAATCCTCCGGATACTAATAGCTTATGCTTTAGATCATCGTTGAAATATTTCTTGCCACAAGCCACAAATGTTTCATAAGTTCCCTGTAGAATCCCCTGACTCCCAATATAGATCCAGCTACCGGCAGTCATCTGCCCGTACATCATCAGTCCGTCCTGTTTCAGTCGCTCGAAATGATCCCAGGTCGCCCAGGCGGGCACCAGGTTACTGTTGGCAATCAACACCCTCGGGGCCTCGGGATGGGTCCTGACGATTCCTACTTCCTTGCCCGACTGAACCAGCAAAGAGTGATTTTCATCCAGCGTGAGCAACGCCCGGATGATATCCTGCAGGGCCTGGACGTTGCGGGCAGCCTGTCCGGTGCCTCCGTAAACAACTAGTTCCTCAGGATTCTCTGCAACTTCACGATCCAGATTGTTCAGCAGCATCCTCAGTGGTGCCTCCGTTTGCCACGACTTGGCATTCAGCTGATTTCCCCGTGGTGCAAAATAATTGGGATGAGCCGCGTATTTTTCAATAAATTCCGAAAAATTCATCGTTTTCATTTTTTAGATTAATCCCATATTCGGAAGCTACCTCACCGGAATATTTTACCAGCGTCTTGTTTTTGACCAGTTGGATGGCCTTGCTCATCTCCTCCGACATGACGTGATCCGATTCGGCAAACGGAATGCTCTCACGCACCAGCGCATGACAGGCATCCAGGATCACACCCGATTTTAATGGTTTCCTGAAGTCAAAGCCCTGAGCAGCGGTGAATAATTCAATGCCCTGAATCTTCTCCAGATTATCCAGGATCATCAGGCATTTCCGGGCACTGATGGAACCCATGCTAACATGATCTTCCTGGCCTAATGAGGTGGGAATGCTATCCGCGGAGGCGGGAAAACACAGCGATTTATTCTCGCTCACCAAGGCTGCGGTGGTGTATTGCGGAATCATGAAACCGGAATTTAGACCGGTCTCTTTCATCAGCAGTTTAGGTAATCCAGGAATGACATCCTTAAGAGAAAGATAAATACGGCGATCGGCAATGTTTCCCAACTCTGAAACGGCAACCGAGGTATAGTCGAGCGGCATGGCCAAAGGCTGACCGTGGAAATTTCCACCCGAGACAGAGGTGCCATCGCGCAAAAGAATCGGATTGTCGGTCACGGAATTAAGCTCGATGTGAAGCAACTCCTTCAGATGCAGGAAAGCGTTTCTCGAAGCACCGTGTACCTGGGGAATGCAACGGAGAGAATAGGGATCCTGCACGCGGGTGCAGTTCTTGTGGGACTGAACTATTTCCGAGCCGGAAAGTAGTGTTCGCATTCGCTCAGCGACATAGATCGTTCCCCGGTAGGCACGTAAGAGATGAAGCTCTTCAGTAAAAGCCGAGACGGAGCCCAACATCGCCTCCAGATTCATCGCAGCAATCAGGTCGGCATTATCGAGGCAATTCTGAAAACGCTCCACAACTTTTACGGTATGTGCCGCAATAAACTGAGTTCCATTGATTAACGCTAATCCTTCCTTGGCGCCTAAATCTACTGGAGCCAGACCAAACATCTGTAGGACTTTGCCGGTTTCCTGTCTGGCACCCTCGAAATATACCTCCCCAAAACCTATCAGTGGTAAAAAAAGATGCGACAAAGGAGCCAGATCGCCGGAAGCGCCGACCGAACCTTGCGAAGGAACAACCGGGATAATATTGTTATTGATGTGCCAGAGAATGCGTTCCAGCGTACTCATCGCGATACCTGAATAGCCCATCGACAATGAATGGACCTTCAGAATCATCATCAGTTTGGCTATTTCAGGTGAAATAGGATCTCCAACGCCAACGCTATGACTCTTTAAGATATTGTACTGCAGCCTTTTGGTGTCATTTTCAGAAATGATGGTGGTGCAAAGTGGGCCAAAACCAGTATTGATACCATAAACATGCTGGTGATCTGCCACGATCTCCTCAACCCTCTTGCGGCTATGCTCAATCAGCGCCGCAGCCTTAAAACCAATCCTCCCCGCCACTTCACCTGAGGCAATCCGAAGCGCCAGACCAGCGGTTAGATGATCCTCCCCATAATTAAAATAGTCCATGGAACTGTGCATTGATCCTATCAATGATCTTGCTTAAATCTTCCTGATTAGCTTCAAAATTCAGATTATCCACATTGACAATCAGCATCTTACCTAAGGTATAATGAGACGCCCATGCCTCATATCGCTGATTCAGCTGACTAAGATAATCCAGTCTGATGCTGTTTTCATAGTCGCGGCCGCGCTTTTGAATGTTATTGACTAAAGTAGGTACCGTCGCCCGCAGGTAGATCATCAGTGTTGGAGCGCTGATCAGTTTGCTCATCAAGGCAAACAACTGCCGGTAATTGGAGAAATCCCGGGTACTCATTAATCCCATCTCATGGAGGTTGGGAGCGAAAATTTCGGCATCCTCATAGATGGTCCTGTCCTGAATGACCGTCTTGCCGCTGTCGCGAAATTCCAATACCTGACTGAACCTCGAATTAAGAAAATATACCTGCAGATTAAAGGACCACCTAAGCATATCGTGGTAGAAATCATCAAGATATGGATTATTGTCCGCATCCTCGTAATGAGCCTCCCAGCCATAATGTTTAGCCAGCAGACGGGTTAGAGTTGTTTTACCGGCTCCAATATTTCCGGCAATTGCGATGTGCATGTTGGTTGGTTCCTTTTTCATATTTTGTATTAATTTATTCTCTTATTGATCGTCAGAAGTTCATCAATGTACTCCCTGTTATTCGAAAGCCTTGGCACCTTATTCTGTCCTCCTATTTTCCCCTTTTCACGCATCCACTGAAGGAAAGCACCCTTGCTCATGATCACTACTTTGGGTTTTTCGAGCGTAGAACTCTTGAATCGTTTTGCCTCGTAATCGGAGTTAAGGGATTGCAACTTCAGGTCCAGCAGGTCGGTGAATTTTTCCAAACTATCAGGGTCCTTCTCAAATTCTATCAGCCATTCATGCGATCCCTTTTTATCTTTATCACTCATGAAAATTGGCCCTGCACTGTATTCGCTGATGATAGCCCCTGTCCCGGCAGCAGCGGCATTTAAGGCCCTTTCGGCATTATCGACAATCAGCTCCTCACCAAAAGCATTAATGTATTGTTTTGTACGGCCGGTAATCCTGAGTTTATAAGGGTTCTTTTGTGTAAACATTACGGTATCACCAATAAGATACCTCCATAAACCGCCATTTGTTGAGATGACAATGGCATAATTAACACCTGTTTCTATCTTCCACAGAGGCAGGACAGGTGGGTTTTCCGAATCAAACTCATGCATCGGAATGAACTCGTAAAAAATCCCGTAATCCAGCATCAGCAGCATATCCGATGAAGCTGGATCATCCTGGATAGCGAAGAAACCTTCTGAGGCATTGTAGGTCTCCATATATTGCATCTCGTCGGAAGGAATTATTTTCCTGAACTGCTCCCGATATGGCTCAAAGGCTATTCCACCATGGATAAAAAGCTCAAGATTAGGCCACACGTCCAACAGACTCGTTTTCCCGGTATATTCCAGTATGTATTTCATTAATACCAGATTCCAGGAAGGCACTCCTGCAAACGAGGTAACATTCTCATGAATGGATGTTTTGGCAATCTCTTGTATTTTCTTCTCAAATTGTTCAATCAGCGCAATCTCGGTAGGAGGTGTCCGGTGAAAATCAGTCCAAAAGGGGAGGTTTTCAATCATGATCGCCGAGAGGTCGCCATAAAAAGAGTTGCTGTTCATGCTGCTCACACGGTGGCTCCCTCCCAGGGTCAGACTCTTTCCTGACAACAGTTTTGTCTCCGGGAAATTCTTATAATACATGGCCAGTACGTCCTTCCCTCCCTGAAAATGACATTCCCCAAGTGATTCCTTTGAAACCGGAATAAACTTACTCTTAGCATTTGTGGTACCGGACGATTTAGCAAACCATTTGATCTCACCTGGCCAGAGAACATTCTTCTTCCCCTCAATCATCTGACTGATAAACGGCTCGATCTTTTCATACGTGGAAATCGGGACCCGCGACTGAAAATCCTTCAGGGAGGTCATCGATTCATAGTCATATTTCTTCCCCCATTCGCAATTTTTTGCAGAGCCTAAAAGATCAAAAAGAAGCTCCTCCTGAATTTCCCGCGCATGTTCGCGGTACAACTCAATCTGATATATTCTTTTGTAATTGATCCAGTTAATGATGGAATTGACTATAGCCATGAAGTCCGGTTGAGGAGTTACTTAGTTTTTTTACGGTGGTTAAAACTACGAATTTTCGTCCAAACCGAAGGCTGCAACATTTAATTTTTTAACTTTATTCCCAACTTAATTAATCGTATAAAACTAATGAACATAGTAGACCTTGTACTGGTCATTATCCTGATTGCTGGCGCAATTCATGGATTTTCCAAAGGCTTTTTCGTCGAATTTGCCTCAGTGGCAGCCTTGGTTTTGGGAGTCCTCTGTGCCCTGATATTTTCGGCCTACTTGCGCACCTGGTTGTCGGGGCATGTATCCTGGAGACCCGAGACCATCAAGACAGTAGCCTTCCTCTTGATATTCATCAGCGTTGTGATTACCGTTCATTTAATTGCGAATGCGCTTGAAAAGTTTGTCAGGGCCATCGCAATGGGTCCGCTGAGTCGTGTCGGAGGCGCTATCTTCGGTGTGATCAAGACCGCCTTCATCATAAGCTTCCTAATGTATGTGATAGCAAAAATAGAAACGTACGACGTCACGATTATCCCCAAAATACCGAAAAGCGAATCGAAATATTACAAACCCATCGAGAAGTTGCTTCCTAATATTTTGCCTTTTCTAAAAGAAGAGAAGGATGATATCCAGAAGAAAGTGGTCACCTGAATCCCATGAAAGCCCTATTTTATTGCGGCAACCTTGGCCGAAAAATCCTTCCAGAATTTCAGGTGAAAATCCATGCTCTTTTCTGCCACTAACTGCTTGTTGAGGGAAATTTTTTGTCCTGGAGTACTGACGTAAAGGGCATCAGGAAAATAGAGGGATGATTTCTCCGGATGGAACTGCACACCAATCACCTCTCTGAAAATTTTGTGCTGCAGTCCTTCCACAATTTTTCCATCCATTGAAGTGGCAATGACTTCCAGGTTCTTACCCAGTTTGCCTGCGGCCTGATGATGGGAACTAAAGACCAAGGGCTGTTGCTGATCCATTTTCTTGCCTAATTCCTGAAGATATCCGGTCGAAGCGAACCGGATCGGGTGAAGCATTCCCCAATCCAGTTCACATCCCGGATTCAACTCATTCTGATAATTATGGTGTCGGTTTTTTGCATCAATAGCCAGCATTCCCTCTGCGGTTGAAACATTGTAAACCTGTTGTGGGATATCCTGAATCAGTGTGCCACCGGCGGCAACATTCATGGTTTGCATGCCCAGACAAAAACCCCTGACAATCATGCCCGGCTTTTGAAGCAGCAAAGGCTTGAAATCCGGGTTCCTGCTTCCTCCCATCAGATGAAAGAGCAGCGAAGTCTCCATCAAATGGCGGTAAGGATCCGTTACCACTGTCAATAGGTGCTGTGACTCACCATATATGGAAGGCTGAATATCCGGTCCACCGAAGAAAAGAATGGCATCAGCCTCCTGAACAATCTTCCTAAATGCAGGCGAGCAGGGATTCTCACCAAAAATATTTTTGGTTGTGAGTTCTCCGCTGATTTTCATGAGGGTATAGTGAGCTATCTTCTTCTCTTTCAGATAAGATGCTGATTTATCATAATCGGAAACTTCTTTCTCATGATAGACGCCGACCATTTCCAAATTTGGAATATCAATCACCTTTTGCTGGAGCAACTCCATCATATTTTCAATATTTCCAACAGTTGGATGTAGTAGAAAAACACGATGCCCTGCCGCTGAAACAAATAATGCCAATTGCACAAGCACCAGGATAATCAGGACTTTACTCAGAAATAAATTCTTTCTCATGGTATACTGTTTAATAATATGACCGTTTGATCCTTCCAAAGATCGTAAAACTTCACCTGATTATCAATTCAATTTTTACCGACCGGAATAATGCGTTATTTTTGACAAAAATATTTTCAATGAACTTTGTAGAAGAACTTTCCTGGAGAGGCATGATTCACGACCAGATGCCCGGGCTCGACGAACAACTAGCCAAAGAACTGACAACTGCTTATGTTGGTATCGATCCGACGGCAGACTCCCTGCACATCGGCCATCTCGTTGGCGTGATGATGCTCAAACATTTTCAGGTTTCAGGCCATAAACCGATTGTTTTGGTTGGCGGTGCGACAGGAATGATTGGCGACCCTTCCGGGAAATCGCAGGAGAGAAATCTACTCGATGAACCGACCCTTCGTCATAACCAGGAGTGCCTGAAAAATCAATTGGCGAAGTTTCTCGATTTTGAATCGGAGGCCGTCAATGCCGCAGAGATGGTTAATAACTACGACTGGATGAGTACTTTCTCCTTTCTGGATTTCATCCGTGACATTGGCAAGCATATCACAGTCAATTATATGATGTCCAAAGATTCCGTCAAAAAAAGACTCGACGCAGACGGAGGCGCAGGAATGTCTTTCACCGAATTTACTTACCAGCTGGTGCAGGGGGCAGATTTTCTGCATCTGTACCAAACAAAAAACTGCAAACTGCAAATGGGCGGTTCCGACCAATGGGGCAACATCACCACCGGAACTGAATTGATTCGCCGCAAGACCGGCGGAGAGGCATTTGCCTTAACTTGTCCATTGATAAAAAAGGCCGATGGCACGAAATTTGGAAAGACCGAATCAGGCAATGTCTGGCTGGATCCCATCCGCACTTCACCTTACAAATTTTATCAGTTCTGGCTCAATGCTTCAGACGAAGATGCCCAGAAGTTCATCAAGATATTCACCTTATTATCGAGGGAAGAAGTTGAATCACTCGTCAATGAACATCTCGAGGCACCTCATTTGCGTTTGCTGCAGAAATGCCTCGCCAGGGAAGTTACCTGCATGGTCCATTCGGAAGAAGCCTACAACACAGCCGTGGAAGCTTCCGAAATCCTCTTTGGAAAAGGAACCGAAGAGTCCCTGAAAAAGCTGGACGAAGAGACCTTCCTTTCGGTTTTTGAAGGAGTACCGCAATTTCACATAGCTACTGCTGAGTTAACCCAGGGCATCAACATCATCGATCTGCTTGCAGAAAAAAGCGAGGTCTTTCCTTCGAAAGGAGAAGCCCGGCGTACAATTGCAGGAGGCGGCGTCTCTCTTAATAAAGTCAAACTGGAATCGGCCGATTTCCTGGTAAGTTCAGAAAATCTGATTGGGAATAAATACCTGCTGGTTCAAAAAGGAAAGAAGAATTATTTTCTGCTGATCGCTGGTTAGAACTTGATGAACTTTTATGGGCGATATAATATATAGTGTTGATTCTGGCAAGCCTTATGAACTGGCGTTTTCGGTTCGCGATTACGAATGTGATCTGCAGGGTATCGTAAACAATGCTGTCTATCAAAATTACTACGAGCATGCCCGGCACCAGTTTCTTTTGGGCTTGAACATTGATTTTGCCCGGTTGCACGATGAAGGCATTGATCTGATCGTATCCAGGGTCGAAATCGATTACAAATTTTCATTACGAAGTGGGGATCATTTCGTGGTTACGGTTAAAACGCATAGGGAAGGGCATCTCCGGCTTATCTTCGAGCAGGAAATATTTAAGCTTTCTGATCACAAATTAGTTTCCCGCGCCAGAGTCACCGGCGTCGGACTGAAAAATGGAAGACCCATCAAACTCGAATCAATTGTGGGATTTGAATCCTTGATAGCATGATTCTTTCTTTTTTTTAACTTTGGGAAAATAACTATCAGCCATTCGAATAAAAAACCCAAAAATTGATCCCATGTTAAGAAAAATCACCCTGATCGGGACCTTGATGCTATTGCTATCCATCCCGAATGTTACCAAGGCAATTGATTCTGTCAAACCATTCCTGGGCCGTTGGGCACTCTTCCTCCCCGGAGGCGCTGGCTGGCTTGGAGTTACGCAAATGGACGGTTATGTTGACGCCAGCCTGCTATGGTATGGCGGAAGCGTTGAACCTGTTACCAGTGTTTATATGGAGGGTGAAACGCTTGTTGTGACCCGGTCGCGGAGTTTTGTTCGGACTAAAGACGCTTCCGGTGCAGCCACCCGCACACACAATACAAATATCATTTATCGTTTTTCGCTCTATGGTGATATGCTCGCAGGAGAAATGATTGCCCCGGAAAAAGACGGAAGCTCTTCAATCACCCGTTTCACTGGTAAGAAAATTGCTGATCTGCCTGTGGCACCCGACCTTTCAAAAATTGTTTACGGTAAACCCGTGAAGTTGTTGAATGGCAAAGACCTGACCGGATGGAAATTGCTCGAGCCCAATAAAGTAAATGGATGGTCACTCATTGATGGTACACTCACCAACGATCCCGTTCAGAAAGAGGGCCAGCCACATGTTGCCTATGGAAATATCTGCACGACTGAAAAATTCGAAGATTTCAACCTGAAATTACAAGCCAATGTTCCGGCGGGAAGCAACAGTGGAGTGTACCTCCGTGGCATCTATGAGATCCAGGTATTCGACAGTTATGGCAAACCTCTTGATCCACACAATATGGGAGCATTATACAGCCGAATCACGCCTTCGGAAGCCGCTGAAAAACCAGCAGGCACCTGGCAGGATCTTGACATCACCCTGTGTGACAGATATCTGACCGTCATTCTGAATGGCAAGACGATCATCAATAACCAACCTGTACTGGGTTGTACCGGTGGGGCCATCACCCCTGATGAATTTATCCCCGGACCGATCTACCTGCAAGGCGATCATGGTAAGGTCTCCTACAGAAACATTGAAATCAAGCCGATCCTCAAAAAATAAGCCTGCAATAAATTATTTCACGACAGTCTTCACGATCTCCTCTACTTCATCAGCAGCGGCGATCATTACTCCCTGAACGCCTTCCGGCATTCCCGGAGCAAACATCCTGACATTGATTGTGGAAACATAGATTTTCCCATCAGCCTTCTCATAGACTGAAATCCGGCATGGCATCATGACCGATACGACTCTTTCATCGCTTTTCTCAAGCATCAAGCCTGAATATGCCGGCTTGCAAATTTCAATGACTTTCACTGGCCTGACAGACTTTCCGGCTTTTGCCAAAGAATTCTGAAGATCATGGGTAGCCGGATTTTGCCATTCCCTCCCGATTGCAGCATCTACCAATAATTCGACGGTCTCATTCATCCCAAATAAACTCTCCTTCTCAAATATTCCTCTGTTTTCTTCCATGGCTGAATTTTTAATTATTACGGTAAATTAATCATTTTGATACCAAATTAACCTCCTGGCAATTTAAAATAGAAATAACCATGAATTTTATAAGCAACATATTTAGCTATATTCATTTTATCGATTTTTAGTACATTTTTATAAAATATTTGAAAATTTAACAAAACCCTAACATAAGTCATTCTGAGGTAACCTATTATTTCTATAGTTTTGGAAAGCACAGCTTATAAAAACCATAAACTTATGATTACGCACGAAGAAGTTTGCAGCGTCCATTCGATGACTGAAGCCGATAAATACAGGCTACTTGAGCAGGTAATCGACGATTATGACCGTAAAGAGAATAACCTGATTCAGATCCTACACATGGCTCAGGCAATATTCGGTTTCTTACCCTCAGAGGTTCAATCCTTTATCGCCGAAAAAATGGATATCCCCAATTCAAAAGTTAACAGCGTCCTTACTTTCTATTCTTTCTTTTCTACTAAACCTAAAGGAAAATATACGGTAAGTATTTGTCTGGGAACAGCTTGTTATGTCAGAGGTGGAAAAGAAGTTGTCAATAAACTGAAAGAGGTTCTTTCCATTGATGTCGGTGAGACCACAGACGACAAGATATTCTCACTTCAGGTGATGCGTTGTATTGGCGCCTGCGGTCTGGCGCCTGCCATGACTATTAATGAAAAAGTTTACAAGCAGGTCAACCCCAACAAGTTGCATCGAATTCTAGGAATGTTGAAATAATCTCATAAATCATAAGCCATGCTTATCAAATCACTTAAGGATCTGAATGATACTAAAATATCCTTCCAGAAACAGGAAGCTCAATTTCAGTATATTGCTCACGTTTGTTATGCAGCCGGCTGCCTTTCTTCCGACTGTCGTGAAGTAAAGGATGCCTTCATCAAGGCTCTGGAACATGAAAAACTATCTGAAAAAGTTAAGATCAACCTGACTGGCTGCATGGGGGCCTGTACGCTGGGGCCAACCCTGATCATCAATCCAGGTCAGACACTCTATTGTAATCTGAAGCCTGCAGACATGCCGCATATCGTCAAAGAGCACATCAAGAAAGGCAAGATTGCGAATAAATATTGTTACAAGGATCCCGAGACCGGAAAAGAGATTCCCAACATGCAGGAAATCAACTTCTTCAAGCACCAGAAGAAGATAGTTCTGCGTAATTGTGGCACTATCGATTATGCATCCCTGGAAGAATATATCGCTAAAGATGGATACTTCGCCCTATGTAAGGCACTTACCCAAATGACACCTGTCGAGGTTACCAATGAAGTTAAAAAATCCGGCATGCGCGGCAGGGGTGGCGGCGGATTCCCAACAGGACTGAAATGGGAGATGGCTGCCAAAGAGGTAAGCGATCAGAAATACATCATCTGCAATGCCGATGAAGGAGATCCCGGGGCTTTCATGGACCGTAGCCTATTGGAAGGTGATGCCCATGCAGTAATTGAAGGAATGCTCATCGGAGGATACGCCATCGGAGCGACTCAGGGAGTCGTATACATCCGGGCCGAATATCCCATTGCCATCGAACGACTCACAATAGCCCTCAAAGCCGCTCAGGCAAGCGGTTTACTCGGAAAAAACATTTTCTCATCAGGATTTGATTTTGATATTGAAATCCGGATTGGTGCAGGAGCATTTGTCTGCGGAGAGGAAACCGCCCTAATGGCTTCGGTCGAAGGACGAAGAGGCGAGCCAACACAGAAACCTCCTTTCCCTGTTCAGTGTGGCTTATATGGTAAGCCAACCGTAATCAATAATGTGGAAACTTTTGGAAGCATCGCCCCTATTCTGTTAAAAGGATCCGAATGGTTTGCTGCGATCGGTACTGAAAAAAGTAAAGGTACTAAAGTATTTGCCCTGGCCGGCGACATCAGGATGAAAGGACTGATAGAAGTTCCAATGGGTATCTCACTTGGAAAAATACTCTTCGATATTGGTGGCGGAATTCCGAGAAATAAAAATTTCAAGGTAGCCCAGACTGGCGGTCCATCGGGAGGATGTCTGACAGCCGAACACCTCAACACGCCAATTGACTATGATTCACTCATAAAACATGGGGCCATCATGGGTTCCGGCGGATTGATCAGCGCCGATGAAGATACCTGCATGGTAGATATGGCACGTTTCTTTATGGATTTCGTCCAGGAAGAATCCTGCGGAAAATGTACTCCTTGTCGTTTGGGAACTAAGAGAATGCTTGAAATACTCGAGCGTATCACGGTAGGAAAAGGAGTGGAAGGAGATATTGAAAAATTGATTGAACTCGGGACCTCCATCAAAGAATCTGCTATTTGCGGTCTTGGTCAAACTGCAGCTAATCCTGTTCTTAGCACCATCAAATATTTCAGGCACGAATACGATGAACACATTCAGAAGAAGCAGTGCCGTGCCGGCGTCTGCAGCGAACTGTTCATCTCTCCTTGTCAGAATGCCTGTCCCGCTGGTGTGAATGTACCCGGTTACATCGCTCTAATTGCAGCTGGCCGGGTAAAAGATGCCTATCACCTGATCCGTCAGGACAACCCGTTCCCCTCCATCTGCGGAAGGGTTTGTACCCACCCGTGCGAGAGCAAATGCAGACGGGCTTCCCTGGACGAATCGATTGCCATAGCAGATCTCAAAAGATATGCAGCCGATTATGTTCTCAACTCTGACGAGCCCTACATGAACCTGATGTTCCAGAAAAACGGTAAATCCGTCGGGATTATCGGAGCTGGTCCATCCGGGTTGACCTGTGGATATTATCTTTCCCGGTTAGGGTATACGGTGGATATTTACGAAGAGAAAAGTGTCGCTGGAGGGATTTTGGCTTACGGAATTCCGGAATATCGTCAACCAAAAGATGTGCTGAAGAAAGAGATAGATTCCATCATTCAGTCGGGAATCAACATCATCTACAACACTAAAGTCGGAGAACATATCACTTTTGCAGAACTCAAGGCAAAATATGGTGCCCTTTACATTGCCACAGGAACTCAGCTCTCAAGGAAAATCGGCATCGAAGGAGAAGAAAAAGAGGGAATATACCACGGTCTTGATTTTCTGAAAGACATCAATCTAAAGAAAAAGGTAACTGTAAAAGGAGTGGTTGCGGTAATTGGAGGCGGAAATACTGCCCTGGATGCTGCCCGTTCCGCCTTGCGGTTAGGAGCCGAAAAAGTGCATATTCTTTATCGCAGAACCCGCGAGGAGATGCCGGCAGACCGACGCGAAATTCAGGAAGCGCTCGACGAAGGCATCATTCTGCATGAACTTGTCGCTCCTGTCAGATTCCTTGGAAACGGTGCTGTTCGGCAGATTGAGTGTCTGAAAATGGAACCAGGGGAGTTCGGCAAAGACGGACGGAGGATTCCAGTTAAACTCGCCGACTCCAATTTTGTCCTGAACATCGATATGGCCATCCCGGCAGTCAGCCAGTATTCAGACCTTCCTTTTGTAACCAAGAAGGATGTTGAATTAACAGACTGGGGTACTTTCGTGGTTGACAGCACCACTCAGATGACTACCCAAAAAGGCGTTTTTGCGGGTGGTGACGTTGCCAGAGGATCGGATGTCGTGATCACCGCTATTGCCGATGGAAAGGTAGCCGCCAAATCAATTGATAAATATCTTGGAGGCAAGGGAATTCTCAATTCGGGTGAACCGATCGAGATACCTCATATGCGGCCGGATGAGGCCAATACCATTGAGCACGAACGTTTCCCGATGAGATATCTGGATGACGATAAACGAAGGACCACCTTCGAGGAGGTTGCCCAGGGCTTTCATAAATTAAACGCGATCGCGGAAGCCATGCGTTGCCTTCAATGTTCAAAACACTAACAGTAAAATTCAGATTATGGCACTCGTATCACTCTTCATCAATGATAAAAAAATAACCGCAGAAGAAGGTACCACCATCTTCGAGGCTGCAAAACATAACAACATACTGATCCCCCATTTCTGTTACCTCGAAAACGTCCACCAGATAGGCTCCTGCAGAATCTGTGTGGTAGAAGTGGAGGGAGCAAAGAACCTGATGGCCTCCTGCGTGACCGAAGTTAAAGAAGGAATGGTCGTACATACCAATACTTCCAAAGTCAGAAAAGTCAGGAAAGTATTGTATGAACTGATACTTTCGGATCACCCCAAGGACTGTCTGGGCTGTCACCGCAATCAAAACTGCGAATTGCAGGATCTGGGAGAGCAGATTCAGATATCCGAGTTCAGGTTCGAGGGGGTAAAGTCGAAAGATATTATCGACAGCACCAGTCCGTCTATTGTCCGCGACAGTTCAAAATGCATTCTGTGCCGCAGGTGCGTGACGGTCTGTAATGAGATCCAGGGAATCGGAGTCATGAATGCTCATCACCGCGGTTTTGCCACCTTTATTGGTCCTTCCGAAGAGGAGAGCCTGGGACATTCGATCTGTACCAATTGCGGACAATGTATCGTTGTTTGTCCTGTTGGCGCCTTGAAGGAAAAAGATTCCACCCAAATCGTATGGGATGCCTTGCTGGATCCAACAAAGACTGTCATCGTACAGACCGCTCCCGCCGTTCGTGTGGCCCTAGGGGAAAAATTCGGATTCCCGGCAGGAACACTCGTTACAGGAAAAATGGCTTCTTCGCTTCGTGAACTTGGGTTTGATTATGTCTTCGATACCAACTTCGCAGCCGACCTTACCATTCTGGAAGAAGGGTCTGAGTTCCTGAAAAGGGTAAAGGATAGATTTACTACAAAGGAAGAATCTGTTTTACCAATGATTACCAGCTGCAGCCCGGGCTGGATCAAATATGTCGAGCACCAGCATCCCGAACAACTGGATCATCTCTCCAGTTGCAAATCTCCTCACATGATGCTTGGAGCGCTCATCAAGACCTATTTTGCAGAGAAAATAAAGATCGATCCCAAAGACATTTTTGTGGTCTCGGTCATGCCCTGCACAGCCAAAAAATTTGAAATCACCAGGCCTGAAATGGAGTCAAACGGCCTCAGGAATGTGGATGCAGTTTTGACAACCCGCGAACTCGCCAGGATGATCAAGGATGCAGGTATCGAATTCACAGAATTGCCCGATGGAGAATTTGATGCCCCTCTCGGACTTTCCTCCGGAGCTGCGGATATCTTCGGTACGACTGGGGGAGTGATGGAAGCAGCCATTAGAACCGTTTACGAACTGGTTACCGGCCGTGAATTACCGATGGAAGCTCTTCACGTGAAACCTTTGGTTGGACTGAAACAGATAAAAACGGCAGATCTTCTGATTGAAAATCCGGTACCGGATTATGCCTTCCTTGATGGCGTAACCGTGAAAGTCGCGGTAACCAGCGGTCTGAAAGGTGCGTCCAAATTGATGGAAGAGATCCGTCTGGGAACGAGCCCCTATCATTTTATCGAGGTGATGGGTTGTCCAGGAGGTTGTATCAGCGGCGGTGGCCAGCCACGACCAATCAGTAACTCTGTGCGAATGAAAAGGTTAGAAGCCATCTACCGCGAAGACGAAGGAAAAGCGTTGAGGAAGTCACATCAGAATGAAGACCTGATGACACTCTATAGGGAGTTTCTGGGGCATCCGCTTGGGCATACCTCGCATGAACTTCTTCATACCACTTATACAAAAAGAGGGAAAAATTAATTTTTCAGCTTCCAGTCGGCGCCTTCCTTGGTGTCCTTAATTTCGAAGCCCAATGCTGTTAGCTGGTTTCTGATCTGATCGGACAAGGTCCAGTCTTTCTTGATTTTTGCCTCCTGTCGCAGGGTGAGCAAAAGATCCACGACCTGTCCGAAGAGTTCGCCGTTGGCGCTTTCACCGGTAGGAATTGCCTGCTGAAGGCCCAACACGTCATCAACCATGGCGGAATATAGTTGCTGAAGTTCCTGCAGATCTTCTGCCGTGATGGTTGCGTTACCATCGTTGATTGAATTGATCATCTTCGCTCCGTCGAAAAGATGAGCGATAAGAATCGGACTGTTCAGATCGTCGTTCAGTGCCTCATAACAGTTGTTTCGTAATTGCTTGACGTCGATGCTGGAAGCTTGAGAAGTTTTTAATCCTATCAGTAATTTCATTGCATTCATTAATCTTTCCAATCCTTTTTCTGCTGCCTGCAAAGCCTCATTCGAGAAGTCCAGAGGACTCCTGTAATGTGCCTGCAACATGAAGAAACGGATGGTCATTGGATCGTATGATTTCTCAAGCAGCGAATGTGAGCCGGTGAAGAATTCATCCAGCTGGATAAAATTTCCCAACGACTTACCCATCTTCTGTCCGTTGATGGTGATCATGTTGTTATGAATCCAGTAGTTGACAGTCGCATGACCAAAACATGCCATTCCCTGCGCCACTTCGGCTTCGTGATGCGGGAATAGCAGGTCGAGCCCTCCTCCGTGAATGTCGAATGTTTCTCCCAAATACTTAGTGCTCATTGCAGTACATTCAGTATGCCAGCCTGGGAATCCATCGCCCCATGGGGATGGCCAGCGCATAATGTGTTCAGGTAAAGCATTCTTCCAAAGGGCAAAATCCAATCCGGATTTCTTCTCATTCTGGCCGTCCAGATCCCGGGTATTGGTGTACAAGTCTTCAATCTTTCTGCCGGATAGGATGCCGTATGGATATTTCCCGGCGTATGCCTCCACATCGAAGTAGACCGAACCGTTCGTTTCGTAAGCAAAGCCCTTGTCGAGCATCTTCTTAACGGCTTCAATTTGCTCAATAATATGACCGGAAGCAGTTGGTTCGATACTGGGAGGCAACACATTAAGCTGTCCCATGTTTTTCCGGTAACTGTTGGTATAGATCTGAACGATCTCCATTGGCTCCAACTCTTCGACCTTGGCTTTCCTGGCTACTTTATCCTCTCCTTCGTCGGCATCGTTCACCAGGTGACCAACGTCTGTGATGTTCCTGACATACCGAACCTTATATCCGATATGCAACAAATAACGGAAAAGCAAATCGAAGGTAATCGCTGGCCTGGCATGACCCAGGTGAGCGTTGCCATACACCGTCGGACCGCAGACATACATCCCGACATGATCCTTGTGGATAGGAACAAATAACTCTTTCTTGCGGGTCAGGGTGTTGTACAGCGTTAACTTTTCCATTTTATCGGGTTGAAGATATCAGTGTGCAAAATTACTATTTATTGGATTAAATCAGATATCAAAGTATAATCTTGTAGTTCTGGCAAATGTCTGCTAAAATATGGTCGGGAAAAATAAGTTTCATCAAACGTGTACCATTCTGGTACTTATTTTTTATCTTTGAGAATAATTATTGAATTATTTTAGGTGTAAGTCATGTTAGTCATTAGTAGTAGGGAGTTCCGGGAAAATCAAAAGAAATATTTTGATCTGATTGATCAAAAAGAACAAGTAATTGTTCAACGTGGCAAGAATAAGTCGTATTCTCTTATTCCAATTGATGAAACCGTAAAATATTTCTCGGAACCTGAAATCAGGGAGCGACTGGATCGTTCGATAGAAGAAGCCAA
>JBAXKJ010000051.1:0-28502 GCA_037137375.1 Prolixibacteraceae bacterium | reverse complement strand
GGTAAGAGATTGAAAGTCTGAAATACAAATCCAATTTCGGTATTGCGGATTTCAGCAAGCCGGTCATCATCGAGCATGCTGACATCCTTCTGGTTCAGATGATAATTTCCGGAGGTCGGCGTATCCAGACAGCCAATGATATTCATCAACGTCGATTTTCCCGATCCGGAGGCACCCATAATCGCAACGTACTCGCCCCTGTTGATGTCGAGTGTAATCTTTCTAAGCGCTCTAACTATCTGTGTTCCAACTTGATAATTTTTTACAATATCCCTTAATTTGATGACATTTTCCATCTGAAAAAATTTTGAATGACAAATTTACTGTAATTTTTCATATACCCCGAAGGTTTTATTTGCATGACCCTATATTAACAGAATCTTAGCACAAACTCCTCCTTTTGCAGTCCCTCTCTGCAGATAAATATTCCGATTTCTAAAAGATCAAGGGTAACCCGGACGGCGCTTTTGGATTTATGGCTGGCCCATACAGCCTCCATGTCAGACGAATAATGGATGCCACATACCACCACAGTACCCTGAAAATCCTTCCTCCCGAGGACCGCAGAAAGAATCTGACCGCAATTCTCCGGATCAAGCGGATTCTGTATTACCACGAAATCAGCCGCCGCGACTATCCCGGTTTCCGTAATTTCTATATTGCCCACCTCATAAACATCGGCAAGCCGCCTGCAAAAAGATCTGAAATGATCATTATTCATTTGAGCCACAACGCTCTTCCTCCGGTCTGCCAGGGCCAGTGCCAATAAGGTAACTCCAAATGTAGAACCATAAAAGGCAATGGAAGAAGGAGTGAAATCATTGACCAGTCGGAAAAGCAGTCGATCAAATTTGGGAGAAAGCCTATGGAAATTCCTTAGATCATATTCACTGCATTTCAGCTGACGAAACGATTCAAAATCAAGAATGTCGAGCATATTCTGCATGTTTTCACTTGCAGACTTTAAGAGAGGATAAGCAGAAAAATGCCCTTTGTTCTCGATCACCTGCGTGATCAGCCTGAATAAAAAAGGCGAATGAATTCCATGCCCTTTGGAGTGGCGGGCCTTAAGGAAGTAAGAGATGCGCCTTTTCAGATAGTGGTTCATAATATTTCGCTTCCCCGAAAATAGGGTATTTTATTTACTTTCTGATTAACTTTAGGCACTTGATGCTTTGAGCACCCGGTATGCACATTATGACTGGTATCTTGGAACAAGACATAAAATTCCTTCCGGGCGTCGGCCCGAGGAAAGCTGCAATTCTGAGTCAGGAATTGAAAATCACCACCGTGGCCGAGCTGATCTATTATTTTCCATACAAATACATCGACCGGACCAAGTTTTACAAAATAAGGGAGATCAATGAGACCCTACCTTTCATTCAGATTCAGGGGGTGATTCTTTCCATGGATACAGTTGGAGTAGGTCGGGCTCAAAGAATGGTCGCCGACTTTTATGACGGGGAGAATCATCTGGAACTGGTTTGGTTCAGGGGTATCAAATTCATCAAAGGGACGCTTAAAATAAACTTTCCTTACATCATTTTTGGAAAGCCAACCGAGTTTAACGGTCAATGGAAGCTCGTGCATCCTGAAATTGAGGAGGTAAAAGTGGACACATCCCAGAATGAAGGGTATATCCAGCCTTTTTACAATACTACCGAGAAAATGAAAACCAGTTTTCTCGTTTCGAGGTCCATCCTGAAACTTCAGCATACTGCCCTACAGCTTTGCAAGGGCAAGATTACGGAAACCCTTCCCAAATGGCTGATTGATCAGCTAAAACTGATTCCCATTGAAACCGCGCTGATCAACATTCATTTTCCACTCGACCCTGTTACCCTGCGAAAAGCCGAATACCGACTGAAATTCGAGGAGCTTTTTTATATCCAGCTCAAACTCCTTAGCCTGAAACACGAGCGACAGCATAAGTTTAAAGGCCAAATTTTCAAAGAGGTGGGAGATTATTTTAACAATTTCTTCCATCATCATCTGCCTTTCGAACTGACTGGCGCGCAAAAACGGGTAATCAAGGAAATACGCAGGGATACCCTTTCCGGCAAGCAGATGAACCGGCTGCTTCAGGGAGATGTAGGCAGTGGAAAGACCATGGTGGCCCTGATGATTTCTCTAATTGCCATGGACAATGGTTTTCAGGCCTGTATGATGGCGCCTACCGAGATTCTGGCCCAACAGCATTACCAGTCGGTCATGAAACTGATTGGGGATCTTCCTGTCAACGTCAGACTGCTGACCGGTTCGACGAAAAAATCTGAGCGGCTGATCACCCACCGGCAATTACTGGAGGGTTCGCTTAATCTTCTGATAGGTACTCATGCCTTGTTGGAGGATATCGTTGAATTTAAAAATCTCGGGTTCGTGGTCATAGATGAACAGCACCGTTTCGGGGTGATGCAGCGGGCGAAGATGTGGCGTAAAAATTTCATTCCGCCACATGTGCTGGTCATGACGGCCACACCGATTCCCCGCACTTTGGCAATGACGGTTTATGGCGATCTGGATGTTTCTGTCATCGACGAACTACCGCCCGGGAGAAAGCCGATCAGGACTTTCCATTATTATGACAATCACCGGGCCGAGCTGAACCAGTTTATCCGCAAGGAAGTTGCCCTTGGTCGTCAGGTCTACGTCGTATTTCCCCTGATAAAAGAGTCTGAAAAGCTGGATTTCAAGAATCTGGAAGAGGGTTTCGAACATCTGAGGGCCGCCTTTCCCCCACCCGAATTCTCCCTCAGCATGGTTCATGGAAAGATGAAACCCTCTGCAAAAGAAGACGAGATGAGACGATTCAAGAACCACGAAACTCAGATTCTCGTCGCCACTACCGTGATAGAAGTGGGTGTCGATGTCCCAAATGCCTCGGTGATGGTGATCGAAAGTGCGGAGAGGTTCGGTTTGTCACAGCTGCACCAGCTTCGCGGGAGGGTCGGAAGGGGCGCCGACCAATCTTACTGCATCCTGATGAGCAGTGTAAAACTAAGCCATGAAAGCAGGCAGCGGCTTCAGACGATGGTTGCGACGAATGACGGATTCGAAATCGCCGAGGCCGATATGCGTCTTCGCGGTCCGGGCGACCTGGAAGGAACACAACAAAGCGGACTGGCCTTCGACCTTCGGATCTCGAACCTGGCAAAAGATGGACAGGTGTTGCAATATGCCCGTGACAAGGCAGAAGAGATCCTGGATTCGGACCCATTGCTACAAAAACCTGAAAACAATATCCTGGTAAGGCAGTTGCATGCCTTGCGTAAAAATCATCTCAACTGGGGGGCCATCAGCTAAAGCTATTTTTACTGCTTTTAAATTACTTTTTGATGTCTTCATTTGAGTGCTCTTTCCGGTGTTTATCGAAAAAGTGACTAAATTTGATAATACAGATGTTTTAATTATGATAAGCCATACGGGCACCATCAAATCAATTAACAATCAACATCTTATTGTTAAAATCATTTCTGAAACTGCCTGCTCCTCCTGCCATGCCAAAGGAGCCTGCTCTTCAGCCGAACAGTCTGAAAAAGAGATAGAAATCAGGCATAGTGAGGATGATTTTAGCGTCGGAGAGCAGGTATTGGTTGTCACTTCCAATAGCCAGGGTTACAGGGCCCTGATCTATGCTTATGTGCTTCCTCTTATTTTGCTCGTTGTGAGTCTGATCATCTTCGTTCCAATCTTTAACAATGAGGCCAAAGCAGCCATGGCTTCAATATTGTGCCTGCTTCCCTATTATCTGTTGCTTTGGCTTCTCAGAAGTAAAATTAGAGACTCTTTCCATTTTAATGTGCAGAAATTTACAAATCTACCTGTGAATGAGTGAAACACTGCTATATACAGTCATTGTCATCAGCGCGATCGGAGCTGTTTCCGCGGTAGTTCTCTATTGGGTATCCCAGAAATTCCAGATTTTTTCCGATCCCAGGATTGACGAAGTGGAGGCTCTGCTGCCTGCTTCCAACTGCGGAAGTTGCGGATTTCCTGGATGCAGGGCTTTTGCTGAAGCTTGTGTGGAAGCAGAAAGTATGTCTCACCTTTCATGCCCGGTAGGAGGTACTGAAACCATGCAGGCCGTAGCACATTTTCTTGGTCACGAAGCCAGTCATTTCAAACCCAGGACGGCAGTTCTCAGGTGCAACGGAACTTGTGATGTACGGCCAAAGACCAGTATTTACGTGGGTGTAAAGACCTGTTTGGCAGTTTCTTCGCTCTATGGAGGAGAGACAGATTGTCAATTTGGTTGTTTGGGCTATGGCGACTGCGTTCCAGTCTGCCAGTTTGATTCGATCCACATGAACCCGCTCACGCTTTTACCCGAAGTGGACGATGACAAATGCAATGGCTGCGGTGCCTGTGTGGATGCCTGTCCGAAGGTACTATTCGAACTTCGCAGGCAGATGCCCAAACACCGGAAGATTTTTGTAGCCTGCCGAAACCAGGACGAGGCTACTATCGCTTCAAAAGCCTGCGTTGTAGCCTGTACAGGTTGCTCTAAATGTTTGGAAATATGCACTTTCGACGCCATAGAGATGACAAAGAATCTGGCCTATATTGACGCAGAGAAATGCACTCTTTGCCGTAAATGCGTCTCAGTTTGCCAAAGCGACACAATAAAAGAAATCAATTTCCCGGCTAGAAAAATAAAGAATGAAGCCTGACATGAAGATACTTAAGACATTCAGATTTGGCGGAATCCATCCATTGGAAGATAAACTGACTGCCGGGATGGCCATCAGGGTACTGCCGCTTCCTTCCAGCGTAATTTTGCCGGTCATTCAACATACCGGAGCGCCTGCTAATGTCATCGTTAAGGTTGGTGACAGGGTTAAGACCGGGAGTTTAGTAGCAGAGATGTCTGGGATAGTTTCGGCGAATATTCATGCCTCTATTTCTGGCATGGTCACAAAGATCGAGGAATCAGCCGATGTTTCGGGTTACCGAGTGCTTTCTGTCGAGATCACAAGGGAGGGTGACGATTGGGATGAATCAATTTCTGAAACACCAGTCAATAAGGACTTTTCTCCACACGAAATACTTCAGAAAGTTAAGGATGCAGGGATCGTCGGGATGGGTGGTGCTTCGTTTCCGACGCATGTTAAGCTGGAGATTCCTGAGGGTATGAAAGTGGATACCCTGCTTATTAATGGCATCGAGTGCGAGCCATATCTCACTGCCGATCATAGGTTGATGCTTGAAAAAGGAGAGGAAATAATGACTGGCACCCAGCTTCTAATGAAGGTTCTGGGAGTCGATCGTGCCATCATTGGGATAGAAGTCAATAAGCAGGATGCCATCCTGTTGCTGACTAATCTGTCAAAAAAATACAGGGGAATTACGGTCGATGCCCTTGCCATGAAATATCCTCAGGGAAGCGAGAAGCAACTCATTCAGGCACTTACCGGCAGGCAGGTTCCTCCGGGCGCGCTACCGGCATCGGTGGGTGTGCTCGTCAACAATGTCGCCACTACCTTCGCTGTTTACGAAGCAGTGATGAAAAACAAGCCTTTATTTGAACGCGTTGTCACCGTAACCGGGAAATCGGTCAAGTTGCCTGGCAACTTCCTGGTAAGAATTGGAACACCTATCAGTGAGCTGATTGAGGCGGCCGGCGGATTACCTGAGAATACGGGCAAAGTGGTTATCGGAGGTCCCATGATGGGCAGAGCGGTGGCAAATCTTCAGGTTCCCGTCACAAAAGGGATCTCCGGAATTGTGCTGATGCCCGATTCAGAGGCTTCCCTGCCGATGAATCTTCCGTGTATCAGATGCGCCAAATGTGTGGAGGGCTGTCCGATGAAACTCGAACCTTACCTGCTGATGCAACTGTCTGAAAAGGGGTTATGGGATCTTGCTGACCTAAATCATGTGACCGATTGCATGGAGTGCGGATCCTGCTCTTTTACCTGTCCGTCGGCCAGACCAATCCTGGATAATATCAGAATCGGAAAAAATAAGGTGAGCAAAAACAAAATTAAATTACTCACAAAGTAGTGTCAATGAGCAATATATTAACTGTTTCACCATCACCCCATACGAGAGGGGACGAATCCATTCCACAAATTATGCGGACTGTGATCGTCGCCATGATTCCGGCCATGATCATGTCTGTCGTATTTTTCGGTCCTGCCAGCATCATGATAATGGCTGTGGCGGTACTCTCTTGCCTGCTTTTTGAATATCTTATTCAGAAATATCTGTTGAAGGTTGCGACGACCATCCGCGATGGATCTGCCGTCATCACCGGACTTTTACTCGCTTTTAACCTGCCTTCAGGAATTCCTGTCTGGCTGGTTGTCGCTGGTTCGCTGGTCGCCATCGGCATTGCGAAACTATCCTTTGGCGGACTGGGACAGAATCCTTTCAATCCGGCGTTGGTGGGCCGTGTATTTCTGCTAATCTCTTTCCCCGTGCAGATGACTACCTGGACTGCCAACATCACAGCGATAGATACTTTTACCGGTGCGACACCGCTTGGATTGTTGAAGGAAGGACTGAGAAGTGGAAAATCACTTTCTCAAATTGCTTCAGACAGCCAGATTCCAGGATATTTCGACATGTTCTGGGGAAATATGAGTGGTTCGCTTGGCGAGATTTCGGCGATAGCCATCCTTATTGGCGGTTTCTACCTGCTATGGAAAAAAATCATCACCTGGCATATTCCTGCTGCCGTGCTGGGATCAATTTTCCTTTTCGAGGGAATCCTTTGGATTTTAGCTCCCGGACGCTTCATGGATCCTGTCTTCCATCTGATCACCGGCGGCGCCATGCTGGGAGCCTTCTTCATGGCGACCGACCTGACAACTTCACCAATGACGCCCAAAGGCAAGCTCATCTTCGGCGCCGGAATCGGGATTATCACGATGTGCATCCGCAATTTCGGAGCCTATCCCGAGGGAATATCCTTCGCCATACTGATCATGAACGGTTTCACTCCCCTGATCAATGCGACTGTCAAACCCAAAAGATTTGGAGGAAAATAAGTATGGCACTACCGGAATCCAATTTTAAAAACATGTTTCTCGCGCTATTCGGCGTGACTTTTGTCGCGGCAGCCATACTTGGACTCGTCAACGAAGGCACAAAAGCAGCCATCGCCAAGGCAGATATTGAACAACAAAACATCGCCATTTCGACCATTCTTCCGCCCTTTGCATACCTGGGAAAAAGTTACAAATCCCTTCCGAAAGACGAAAAAGATTCATTGCAGTTTTTCCCCGCTTTCGGCAGGGACAGTGCCCTGGTTGGCACAGCCGTCAAGACCTATTCCAGAAAAGGTTTCTCCGGATTGGTCACAGTGATGGTCGGATTCACGGCAGAGGGGAATATTTCGGGTTTCAGGGTACTGGAACACAAGGAGACACCCGGACTGGGTTCCAGAATGGCAGTTTGGTTCTCCGACAAGAATAAGCAAAAGCAGAATGTAATCGGCACAAATCCGGATATAAGCAATTTCATGGTAATGAAAGACGGGGGTTCATTTGATGCCATTACAGCTGCAACTATCTCATCAAGAGCCTTTCTGGAATCTATACGCAGGGCTTATAACACCTGGAAATCAGAAAAAGCGCTTAACCCGCCCACTACCGTGAAAGCCGTAACCAAGAAAGGAGGCACCCAATAAACCGCATGCAAACATTTTTGAACGGGTTGATGAAGGAAAATCCCATTTTCGTGATCATGCTGGGGATGTGCCCTACCCTCGGCGTCTCTTCCAACGCCATCAACGGCATCGGCATGGGACTCGCTACTACATTTGTTTTGGTGATGTCGAACCTCATCGTATCACTCGTTGCTGGCTATATCCCTGATAAAGTGCGTATTCCATGCTATGTGGTCATCATCGCCACCTTCGTTACCGTCGTTCAGCTCATCATGCAAGCCTACCTTCCTTCCCTGTATGCATCACTGGGATTATTCATTCCGCTGATTGTGGTTAACTGCATCGTGCTGGGTCGTGCGGAGGCTTTCGCCTGTAAAAACGGCGCCGTTCTCTCCATCCTCGACGGTTTCGGCATGGGCTTTGGGTTCACTTTTGCCCTCACGCTGCTTGGTTCGATCAGGGAGTTTCTGGGTACAGGAAAGATATTTGGATTCACTCTCTATCCTGAAAATTACGGAAGCCTGCTCTTCGTCCTTGCACCGGGAGCCTTTATCGCCCTGGGATACCTGATCGCCATCATCAACAAAATCAAAAAAGCCTGAACCTCATGCAATACCTAATTATCATCATTTCAGCCATCCTTGTCAACAACATTGTTTTGGCACAATTTCTGGGTATCTGTCCGTTTTTGGGCGTCTCAAAAAACAGTACAACTGCCATTGGAATGGCCGCAGCGGTCGCATTTGTGATGACCCTTTCTACGATCGTCACTTACCTAATCCAGTATTTTATCCTGGATCCACTGCATGTCAGTTACTTACAGACCATCTCTTTCATTCTCGTCATCGCCGCCCTCGTGCAACTGGTCGAGATCATCCTGAAGAAAGTGAGTCCTGCACTCTACCAGGCGCTCGGCGTTTACCTCCCCTTGATTACCACCAATTGTACTATTCTCGGAGTTGCCATCCTGACTATCACCAAGCAGTTCAACCTGATAGAGGGCGTGGTCTTCGCTATTTCCACCGCCTGCGGGTTTGGCCTGGCACTGCTGATTTTCGCTCATATTCGCGAACAAATGGAGCTGATGAATATCCCCGAAGGATTAAAAGGTACCCCGATAGCCCTTATCACAGCTGGTATTTTGGCCATGGCATTTATGGGATTCTCGGGTATTGTTTGAATAAAATTCCTAACTTTATCTTATACTTAAAATTATTATCATGGAACTACCACTTGTTATTCTTCTAGTCTTAGCTGTTCTGTTAATCAGCGGATTCCGTATTGCCCAGGAATATGAGCGCGCCATCATCTTCAGACTCGGCAGATACCAGGGCACCAAAGGCCCCGGACTCTATTGGATCGTCCCCTTCATCGACCGTCAGCAAACCATCGATATCCGGACAAAAACCGTCGATCTCGAGCAACAGGAAACCATTACCAAGGATAGTGTCACCATCAAAGTGAATGCAGTTCTCTGGTTCAGGGTCACCAATCCCGAAAATGCAGTGATCAAAATCGCTAATTACAACCAGGCAGTTTACCAGTTTTCTGTCACCGCACTCAGGAATATAATTGGTCAGCATCTTCTGGATGAGGTCTTAAGAGAAAGGGAAACTATCAATGCCACCCTTCAAAAAATCGTCGACGAGACTACGGAGCCATGGGGTGTCAAGATTGAAATGGTGGAGATGAAAGATGTCGAGATACCAGAATCCATGCAAAGAGCCATGGCACGCGAGGCCGAAGCAATTCGTGAGAAACGGGCCAGGATCATCAAAGCGGAAGCAGAACTTGAGTCCTCCATTAAACTCACGCAGGGTGCCAAGCAGATGGAAAGCAGCCCTTTCTCTTTAGAACTGAGACGGATGCAGATGCTCTCTGAAATTGGCATCGATAACAATACCACTACAGTGATTCTGATGCCGTCAGAATTTACGAACGCAGCAAGGAGTTTTACAGAAATGGTTAGCAAATCGAAGAAAGAATAAGACTGAGCGACAGGAGAATAGCTTTTATGTTCAGGATATTTCTTTTGATACTAAACCTGGCACCGCTTGTCCTGGTGGGACAGGCAACTAAAAAGGTGACAATAAACTACTTCTTATTGCCAGCCTGCAAGGAAATATTTTACGCACTAAAGTCGGATACTTTAATCCGTGAAGGACTTTATAAGCTAGTTTCCAACAGGAAAATCATCGTTCAGGGGTACTACCATAATAATCAAAAAGACAGTCTCTGGACAGAATATGACCTCAATGGGAAACTGCGGTTTCAGGGACGATATGCACACGATCAAAGATCTGGGATTTGGGAATACTACAACGAACAAGGAGAATTGGAACAGAGATTAGACTTCACCAACCTGGAAGTCTTACTCTACCGAACGCAACTGGCGAATCATCCATTCAGAATCATCCGAAGCAGAGACTCGATTGTTTCAGTCCTGGACAGGCCCCCGCTTTATCTCGGAGGGCAATCGAGGATCGACAAATTTATCAATGAAGCAATCACGGTTCCTTTTCATAAGCATAACGACAAAATCAAGGGAAAAGTCTTTGTAGAGTTTACCATAGATAGTGTTGGGAAGACGTCTAATCATCACATTTTAAAAGGATTAAACGTTGGATGCAATTATGAAGCTCTGAGAATTGTCAAGGCTTTACCCGACGCATGGTTCCCAGGTGTATATGAAGGAAAAAATGTTTCTGTAAATTATGTAATTCTTATCAACTTTGATGAACGAATAGTTAAAACACCCGTGGATGATTTTTTTGAAATTGACGACTTATATTAAAAAAACCAACAAGTTATGACAGACGACACATTGATCACGACCAGCACGACACTGGAAGGTTACAGGATTATCAGACAACTCGGACTGGTGCGGGGCATCAGCGTTCGCTCCAGGAATATCTTCGGTTCCTTTGCAGGAAATATCATGACAATTTTCGGCGGAAGGAACACCATTTACACTGAATTATGCGAGAATGCCCGCGAGGAAGCTTTGCAGCTGATGATCCAGCATGGCAGAATTATTGGGGCAAACGCAATCATTAACATGCGATACGACGCCAACGATGTAATGACCGGCTTGACAGAAGTCCTCGCTTACGGCACGGCTGTGGTGGTGGAAAAAATTTAGAAAATAAAATACAAACGCATGAAATCAAGCACAAAGTTCCTGTTGATGCTGACCCTTTCGGTATCCTGCGGATTGCTGATTGCCTGGAATGACAATCGGCCAGGTTGGGATGACACAGGAATAACTGTGGGGTTGATCGTTCTGACTTCGGCACTTTTCGGATTTCTTCACGCGGAACGTCCCTGGATCTGGGCTTTGACGGTGAGCGGCTGGATACCCTTGTATTCGATTGTCACTACCGGTGACTTCAAGATGTTGCTGGTATTGCTGTTTGGATTTGCCGGATCCTATCTTGGTTCTGCCATCAAAAAAAATAAACCCGCCGATCCGGAATAATTTTAACATTGCTGAATTGATTACCTTTGCCAAAAACCAGGCAATTATGTTAAAATCGATGACCGGTTACGGCAAGGCTGAGTGTGAACTATCGCAAAAGAAGGTCACCATTGAGATTAAGTCTCTGAACAGCAAGCAAATGGACCTCAACACCAGGATCTCGCTTCTTTTCAGGGACAAGGATTTGGAAATACGCCGTGAACTGTCTGACAAGCTGATTCGTGGTAAGGTAGATTTTATACTCTATACCGAATCACTTGGTGATGAATCTGCAACGAAAATCAACGCCGGCATTGTCAGGAGTTATTACAAACAGATGGAGGAGATATCGGCCAGTCTGAACATTCCGCTGGAAAAAAACATTCTTCAAACGATTCTTACCCTTCCTGAAGTCGTAAAAAACGAAAGGGAGGAACTCGATGAGCAGGAATGGAAGATGATACTCTCCAAAATCGCTGAGGCAATAGTTTCGCTCGATCAGTTCAGGATACAGGAAGGTGCAACCCTGAAGCACGATCTCGTTTCTAACATACAATCCATCAACTACTTACTCTCTGAAGTTGATCAATACGAGGTAGAACGGGTTACCCGTATTAAGGAGAAAATATATGAAGGGCTGAAAGATATTTCCATCGAACAGGTAAATGAGAACAGGTTGGAACAGGAAATGATTTTTTACCTGGAAAAGATGGATGTCAATGAAGAAAAAGTCAGATTGCTGAATCATCTCAACTATTTTCTCGAGACCCTGGACCTGGATGAGCCCATCGGCAAGAAACTGGGTTTCATTGCACAGGAAATTGGCCGGGAGGTGAATACTCTTGGTTCAAAAGCAAATCACACGGAGATGCAGAAGCTGGTGATCCGCATGAAAGACTCGCTCGAAAAAATCAAAGAACAGTTGCTCAATGTTTTATAATTTGATCTCCAGCAGATGAAGGAAGGTAAAGTAATCATATTTTCTGCTCCCTCGGGTGCAGGTAAGACAACCATCGTCAGATACCTCCTCTCAAAGGATCACAGCTTTGGATTCTCAGTCTCGGCCACAAGCAGGAAGCCTAGAGGTTCAGAGGTCGATGGTGTGGATTATTTCTTCCTGTCTGCCGAAGAATTCAAGTCAAGGATTGCCAACGATGAATTCCTCGAGTGGCAGGAAGTCTATCCCGACAATTATTATGGTTCGCTTAAATGTGAAGTGGAGCGAATTCTTGGCAGCGGACAAAACATCCTTTTTGACGTGGACGTTGTTGGTGGCAGCAACATCAAGAAATATTTCGGGGAGAGGGCATTGGCATTTTTCATTCAACCCCCTTCTCTTACGGAACTCGAAAAACGACTCATTGCCCGATCTACTGAAGGACCTGAGGTCATTAGGAAAAGAGTTGAAAAGGCCGCCAGGGAAATGACTTTCGCCTCGTTGTTTGATGTCATTATTGTCAATGACACCCTCGAACATGCGCTTCAGCAGGTAGATGAAAAAGTAAAAGAATTTCTTTCCCAATGAAGATTGCCGTCTATTCCGGATCGTTTAACCCCATTCACAATGGGCATATTGCCATTGCCAGGGCAGCGCTTTCTGAAGGATACGACGAGGTTTGGATGCTGGTCTCTCCTCAAAATCCGCATAAGACAGAAGAAGAGCTCTTACCATTCGAAGAGCGGATGAAGATGGTACAACTTTGTCTAGCCAATGAAAAGCGTATTAAGGTCAGTGATTGTGAGAACAAGCTGCCCAGGCCGTCCTATACCATCCATACCCTGGAATATCTAAGGGAACAGTATCCGCAGCATCAGTTCAGGCTTTTAATCGGCAGCGACAATCTGCAAAAATTTCAACTCTGGAAAGATTATCAGAAGATCATAGATTCATTTGGGCTGATTGTCTATCCTCGCGCTTCGGGAACCTCTCTTCCATTGGCAAACCAGCCGAATATTCAATTGATTAAAGCCCCTCTCCTGAATATTAGTTCAACAGAAATTAAAAAATTATTGTCAGAGAACCACTCTATTCATGGTCTGGTTTCCACGGAAGTGGAAAAATATCTTCTACAAAAAATCAAATTCAATCGTTTCGAAACCTAATTTTAGTGTAAATTGTGTTCGAATGCCGGTCGATCTGAATTCCTTATCTAATTACTTTTTTGTCGATGAATAATGCAATTGGACATTATGCCGATGTGATTCTTCCACTTCCTCCGGAAGGTTGTTTCACCTATCTGATTCCTGATGAATTACTCGGAAGGGTTTCACCGGGAATAAGGGTCGTCGTTCAGTTCGGTGCAAAGAAGTTCTATTCCGCGATTGTCAGAAGCGTTCACGATAATAAGCCAGAAAATTTTTTACCAAAACTGATAGAGAGCATCATAGATGAAAGCCCCATTCTCCATGAAAGTTGTTTCCAGCTATGGGAATGGATTTCAACTTATTACCATTGTTCCCTGGGTGAAGTTCTAAAGGCAGCCCTACCATCCGGGCTCAAACTGGAGAGTGAAACAAGCATCACGTTGAATGCTGAAGCTGATTCCAATCTGCCCTTATCACCAAAAGAAATTCTCCTGCTTGGCATCATCAGGGAGAAAAAGAGTACCACGGTATTCGAATTAAACAATACGGCGCTGAAAAAAGGAACACTTCCGGTCTTGAAAGAACTCCTGAAAAAGGGACTGATTTGTGTGGATGAAGAGATGAAGGAGAGTTACAAAGTCAGAACTGAAACGCACGTAAGACTAGGTTCTGCAATTGTTTCGGAGGAGAAACTGTTACGGACCATGGATCTGTTGGTTAGAATTCCCAAACAGAGGGAGATGCTTAATTTGTTTCTCCAGGAGAATGAAGATATCCTCGATCTTAAATCAAAAGCACTTCCAAAGAGGGCTTTACTGATGAAAAGCGGCGCAACCGTCAGCGTATTCAATGCACTGATAAAGAAAGAGATATTCGCCGTTTTTGAGCAGGCAACAGACAGGCTGGATTCGGTTGAAGGGTCTACCAGATCACTTCACGAACTTTACCCAGCCCAACAGGAAGCCTTTGATCAGATCGAGCTTTCCTTCACAAAGCACCCGGCAACCCTTCTTCATGGCGTTACTTCGAGCGGAAAGACCGAGATATATATTCATCTGATCAAGAAGACCCTCCTGGAAGGGAAGCAGGTTCTCTATCTTTTACCTGAAATTGGATTAGCTACCCAGATGATTAGCCGGCTTATTGAGGTCTTCGGAAAGCAGACAGGCGTCTATCACTCCAGATTTAGTGATTCAGAACGGGTGGAAATCTGGAACAAGGTCTTAAATTTTCAGCCTGGCAGCCAGGATCAATCTCATCAGTTGGTGGTCGGAACCCGTTCCTCCATTTTTCTCCCCTTCTCTTCGCTGGGACTTATCATCATTGATGAAGAACACGAAAACAGCTTTAAACAATTCGACCCCGCTCCCAGGTACCATGCGCGCGACAGTGCCATCGTGCTGGGGACTATGTTAAAAATCCCCATTTTACTCGGGACAGCTACACCGGCTGTTGAGACTTTTTACAATGCGAAGTCAGGCAGATACGGGTTAGTTGAGCTCAACGAAAGATTTGGTCAGGTTGAGCTCCCCCAGATTGTCACTGCAGATCTGAAGCGTGCCTATAAGCGGAAAGCCATGCGATCGTATTTGACTCCGGAACTTTACGATGAGATCATCGCCGCATTGGAGAAGAAGGAACAGGTCATTTTGTTTCAAAACAGAAGGGGCTTTTCGCCATTCATCGAATGCAAAAACTGCGGATGGATACCCAAATGCACCAATTGCGATGTCAGCCTTACTTACCACAAAAATATCCGGAGACTGGTGTGTCACTATTGTGGCTATTCCATGCAATACCCCTCCTTGTGCGGATCATGTAAATCGGAAGATATCAACAACAAAGGATTTGGTACCGAGAAAGTCGAAGAGGAACTCTCTGTGCTTTTCCCGGACGCTGTGATCGAAAGGCTCGATCTGGATGCTACCAGGACAAAAAAAGGCTTTCAGAATATTCTTCAGCGCTTCGACCGTGGGGATACTGATATCCTGGTAGGGACTCAAATGATTACAAAGGGGCTCGATTTTGAACATGTAAGCGTCGTTGGGATTTTAAATGCAGACAACCTGCTCAACTTTCCCGATTTCAGGTCTCATGAAAGAAGTTACCAGCTGATGGCGCAGGTAAGCGGCAGGGCTGGAAGAAGGCAGAAGCAGGGGAAGGTCATTATTCAGACTTCTGATCCGGAACATTTCATCATAGGGAGAGTGGTTGCTAATGATTATGAAGGAATGTATAACCGGCAGATTGCGGAACGTAAAGATTTTAAATATCCCCCATTTTACAGAATGATACGCATCACCCTCAGACACAGGGATCTGTCGGAGCTGGACCGGATTGCTAACGAGAGTGCGGAAGCCTTACGATCCAGGTTCGGAAACAGACTCCTGGGTCCGGAATATCCTGCCGTGAGCCGGATCAAATTAATGTATCTGAAGCAGATGTGGCTTAAACTTGAACGTGAAATATCTGTCACTGCTGCCAAACGACAGATGCAGCAAATGCTCGAAAGCGTTAAAGCGCGTGATAAAAATAAAACCGTTCAGATAATTGTCGACGTTGATCCGATGTAGTTAACATCTTTTATGTCAAAAGCGTCATCAATTTTTCAATCCCAAGGTTCTCGTTGCGACTAAAATACTAACTTTGAGGCCGACTTAAAAAAATATTCATGGGAAAAGTAATTGCAATCGCAAACCAAAAAGGTGGTGTAGGAAAGACTACTACGGCCATTAATCTGGCTGCGAGTTTGGCAGTTTTGGAATTCAAGGTACTCCTCATTGACGCTGATCCACAGGCAAATGCGACATCAGGTGTGGGCTTCGATGTAAGGAATGTCAAGACGAGTATTTATGAATGTGTGGTGGATGATGTGGACCCCAGGAGTATCATATTAAATACCAATACGCCTGGGTTTGATCTGATCCCGTCGCACATCGATTTAGTTGGCGCAGAGATCGAGATGTTAAACATGCCTAACCGCGAGAAGGTTTTGAAATCAGTCATCGAAAAAATCAGGGATGATTACGATTTTGTCTTTATCGACTGTTCACCTTCCCTTGGTTTGATTACCGTTAATGCACTGACGGCTTCCGATTCGGTGATCATTCCTGTCCAATGTGAATATTTTGCCCTTGAAGGATTGGGAAAACTTCTCAATACCATTAAAATCATACAGGGTAGGCTGAATCCGGATTTACAAATAGAAGGATTCTTGCTCACCATGTTCGATTCCAGGTTGAATCTCTCCAATCAGGTTCACGATGAGGTAAAAAAACATTTTCAGAACATGGTCTTTGATAGCCTGATAACCAGGAATATTCGTCTTTCGGAAGCCCCAAGTTACGGACTTCCTGTTCTTTCTTATGATGTAGGTTCCAGGGGTGCCCAAAGTTATCTTAACCTGGCCAGGGAATTACTCCAGAAGAATAAGATGACCAAAATGGATGAGAAAGAGATTGTTTGACAATAAAAGAATTTTGAAAGTATTATGCAAAAACGCAACGCACTCGGCAGAGGTTTAGGTGCCCTAATAGATGACTCCAATGCGATTCGGGAACAAAATCCCGTATCCAATGAAATTCTGATCTCCGAGATTGAGGCAAATCCTTTTCAGCCGCGCGTCCATTTCGACGAGGAAGCGTTGAACGAATTGGCTTCATCGATCAAGGAACTAGGTATCATTCAGCCAATTACCCTTCGCAAACTTGGTGACAAAAGATACCAGATCATTGCCGGAGAAAGAAGGTTCCGCGCCTCAAAACTTGCAGGTCTGACCAAAGTCCCGGCTTTTGTCAGGGAAGCTGGCGACGAGGCAATGCTGGAGCTTGCCCTGGTTGAAAATATCCAGCGGGAGGATCTTGATGCCATCGAAGTGGCATTGAGCTATCAACGTCTCATGGAAGAATGTAAGCTAACGCAAGAAAGTCTCAGCGACAGAGTTGGTAAAAAAAGGTCTACCATTTCAAACTATCTGCGCCTCTTGCGATTACCCGCTGTCATTCAGAAGGCTATCAGAGAGCAGGAAGTCACCATGGGCCATGCACGGGCTCTGATAAACATTCCGGATTCTGAAACACAGGTAATGATTTACCGTCAGGTTGTCAAATATGATTTTTCGGTACGGAAGACAGAGGATATTGTTCGAAAACTCAGTGGCGAAACTGAAGAGGCACAGATTCCGGCAGCGTCCAAAACGGAGGTGATCACAAATGAATTCAGTGATCTGAAGAAACATCTTGGTAAATATTTTAGCGCCAACATCGGACTTAAGATCAATGACAAATACAAAGGGAAAATAGAAATCCCTTTCAAGGACTCCAAAGACCTTGAACGAATAATTGGAATTTTTGACAGATTAGACTTATAGTCAAATCTTTAATCAGAATAAAACTGTTTTGAAAGGATTTTTTGTATCTATTATATTAGTTGTTTTATGCTTTAGTTTAGAAGCACAGGAGTTTTCTGTCCCAAAAGATAGCCTCAAAATTTCTGTTTCAAAACAAAAAAAAGTACTTTCGCCAAAGAAGGCTTCCATTTACGCGGCGCTGTTTCCGGGTCTGGGACAGGTTTACAACGGCAAATATTGGAAACTTCCGATAGTGTATGGTGGTTATGCGGGCTTAATTTATGTGTTGGGTTGGAATAATAATAACTACAACGATTATTTTGAAGCCTATAAAACCATGTCGAAATATCAAACAGTTGTTCAAATGAGTAAAGCAGATAAAGACTATTTGAATGACCTCTTTAAAATCCCTTACTGGAACTTGAATCTCTATCCGTCCAGGTTCGAAACGTTCAAGACACAGTTGAATAGTGGGAAGGATTTTTACAGAAGAAGCAGGGATATGAGCATCATCATGATTGCTGCCTTGCATGTTTTAAGCATTATTGATGCTAGCGTCGATGCTAATCTCTTTGATTTTGAGATCAATGACGATCTGAGTATGCGTTTAAACCCGATGCCTGTGACCTATGGAAATGGGCCGCAAGTAATAGGGCTTAATATTGCATTTAATTTTTAATTTTGGGGTACTATGCTAATAAGATTCAACATACTCATTTTTGCCATTCTGGCCCAGGCTGTAATCGCTTTTGCGCAGAAACCGACGAAGACACTTACTGCCGAAGAAGAACAAAAAATCTGGGCTACTGATTCTTTTGCCATTAAGATGGCCGATAAAATGGTGAATGAGAACCTGAATCTCCTTGTCTCAGACAAATTTGATTCCCTGGTGAACACTTGGTATATCAAGAATGCATTTGTCTACGATAAGAGCGAATTCGATTCACTCCCGGAAGAGATGAAAACCTATCTTCCCGATAGCGTTTATGTCAGCCGTCTTCAAGCTATCGATTCATTTCTGCCGCTTCCGTACAGCCCAACTGTCCGTAACTTTATTGGACTTTATACCATTCGCAAACGTGAGCTTACCTCGTATATCTATGGATTATCGAATTATTACTTTCCTATTTTTGAGGAGGCACTCGAAAGATACCACTTGCCGCACGAGCTAAAATATTTACCAATTATTGAGTCAGCGCTCAATCCAAAGGCATTTTCCAGGGCCGGAGCTTCCGGATTGTGGCAATTTATGATCGGTACCGCCAAGCTTTATGGTCTTGAAGTCAATTCTTATATCGACGAAAGGAATGATCCGATTAAATCATCTGATGCCGCTGCGAGATATCTTCTTGATCTATATGCTATTTATGGGGACTGGCACATCGTACTTGCAGCCTACAACTGCGGACCTGGCAACATTAACAAGGCTGTCAGACGTTGCGGTGGTAAACAGAATTACTGGGATATCTATTACTCGCTACCCAAGGAAACAAGGGGTTATATTCCGGTATTTATCGCAGCTTCCTATATGATGCATTATGGTAAGGAGCACATGCTGAAAGCAGCAGAGCCCAGGTTTAAAACATTTACAGACACCATTGAGGTTCATAATTATCTTAATTTCGAACAACTGGCTGCTGTCATGAATATTTCAGTTGAAGAACTCAGGCAACTCAATCCGCAGTACAGGCGCGATATCATTCCTGCAAGGCCTGAGAAACCCTACTTACTGAAATTACCTTCAGATAAGATTTCCGCTTACATTGACAATCAAACTCAGATTTTCGCCTACGAGAGGGATAAATATTTCCCAAATAACCAACTGGTTCCGCTGAGAAACGTGCGTTCACGTGGTTCAAAAGCAGTTTATGCGGGTGGTGCAGGCATGAAAGAGATTACTCATGTGGTGGCTTCCGGTGAAAATTTGGGTTCCATTGCAAGTAAATACAAAGTTACTATCGAAGACTTGAAAGAATGGAACAGTTTCCGGAAGAAAACTTTGCAAATTGGCCAGCGCGTCATTGTTTATGCGCCTTCAAAAACTAATAAGACAAAAGAAGCCAAGCTCGAAAAACCCAAAGCTGATCAACAGTTAATTGCAAACAATACTACTCCTGAGATTAAAAAAGTTGAAACCGCTTCCGTTGCCTCAGCTACAACTCAGGCCGGCAATGAAACAACTCCTACAGAAGAATTTATCTTGTACACGGTTCAAATCGGGGACAGCCTCTTCACCATTGCAAAAAAATTTCCTGGTATTACAGATGCAGATTTGATTGCCTATAACAAAATCCGGAACGTCAAAGGACTGTATCCAGGACAACAAATTAAGATTCCAAAGAAGGCCTGATTCCTGTTATTGCCCCTTCAACTGAGGACGTAAGGCTACACTATCAACCAGATAAGGAGTATCACCTCGCCATGGCAACGTGGAATTTTTCTGAGTATAGTGTACCACAACACTTTCGCCCTGCAGCTTTTCGATTTTCTTGGCGACATCATCATCAGTCACGGAGAAGAAAAATTTTTCGGATGCAATAGCCATGTTTGCTGACGACTGGACACTGCTCAGAATCATTTCACCTTCATAGGTCTTAAAGAGTGATCCCCTGCTGGAGAATTTCTGTAATAATCCGGCCCGGTATCCTTCGCTGTAGTTGAAGAAATATTTCCAGTAAATAAAGGAACCAACGAAAAGAACCAGCACGATCAGAAGACGGGTCAAAAATTTTCTCATTTCGAACAGATTTAATATCCAAATTTAGCATTAAAAACAATTATGCCGTTTTTAAAGATTTTATTCAGGAAAAATCCCGGTGACACTTGTCATATCGATGGAAAAAACGAATTTTACACTTTATAAAAATATAGGTAACAATGAGCGACGATAAGCAGATAATATTTTCAATGTACAAGGTGAGTAAGACATACCCGCCTCAAAAACAAGTAATTAAAGACATTTCACTCTCCTTTTTCCTCGGTGCAAAGATTGGCATCATTGGTTTAAACGGTTCCGGGAAATCGACCCTATTAAAAATAATTGCTGGAATAGAGAAAGATTTCCACGGAGAGTTGGCTTTTTCACCCGGCTATACTGTTGGACATCTTTCGCAGGATCCCCAATTGGATCCATCCAAGACAGTGATGGGGATCGTTCAGGAGGGCGCTCAGGAAATCGTTGATTTACTGGCAGAATTCGAAAATATCAATTTACAATTCGGTTTGCCGGAAGTCTATGAGGATCCTGATAAGATGGATAAACTGATGGACCGTCAGGCCAAGCTACAAGAGAAGATAGATGCCACAGACGCCTGGAATCTTGACAATAAGTTGGAGCGGGCCATGGATGCCCTGCGTTGTCCGGATGGTGACACGCCTGTTACAGTTCTTTCGGGAGGCGAAAGGCGTCGTGTGGCCTTATGTCGGTTACTTCTCAAGCAACCGGATATCCTGCTGCTGGATGAGCCGACCAACCACCTGGATGCGGAGTCGATCGACTGGCTGGAGCAACATCTGCAACAATATCCCGGGACGGTCATCTGTATCACGCACGACCGTTACTTCCTTGATAATGTCGCTGGTTGGATCCTTGAACTGGATCGTGGGGAAGGCATTCCCTGGAAAGGAAATTATTCCAGCTGGCTGGAGCAGAAACAAAAACGTCTGGAAATGGAGGAAAAAGGAGTTTCCAAACGACGCAAGACGCTCGAAAGGGAATTGGAATGGGTGAGGATGAGCCCAAAGGCCAGACAGGCAAAATCCAAAGCCAGACTAGGTGCCTATGAGAAACTTCTCAATGAAGATGTGAAGCAAAAAGAGGACAAGCTGGAGTTGTTTATCCCTAATGGACCGCGGCTCGGCGACAAGGTCATTCTCGCCAATGAAGTTTCAAAAGGCTATGGAGAACGATTGCTCTTCGAAAATCTCAGTTTTACACTCCCTCCTAATGGTATTGTTGGTGTTATTGGGCCAAACGGAGCAGGGAAAACGACCCTTTTCAGGATGATCATGGGATTGGAAAGTGCTGATTCCGGGACTTTCACGGTAGGTGAAACTGTTAAGATTGGATATGCAGACCAGTCTCATGCTGAGATTGATAATGATAAAACAGTTTATCAGGTTCTATCCGGAGGAACAGATGAAGTGATGGTTGCAGGCAGAATGATTAATGCCAGGGCTTATGTGTCAAAATTCAATTTCAGTGGTTCAGATCAGGAGAAAAAATGCGGGGTATTGTCTGGCGGGGAAAGAAACCGGCTTCATCTGGCACTCACGCTGAAATCAGGAGCAAATGTGCTGTTGCTCGATGAGCCGACCAATGATATCGATGTGAATACGCTGCGGGCGTTGGAAGAAGGTCTCGATAGCTTTGCGGGATGTTGTGTAGTTATTTCACACGACCGCTGGTTCCTAGATCGTATCGCTACACATATCCTGGCTTTTGAAGGAGATTCCCAGATTTATTTCTTTGAGGGCAGTTATTCTGAATACGAAGAAAACAAGAAGAAGCGTTTAGGCGATTCGGCTCCACACAGGATCCGGTACAAAAAACTGATTGGATAATCAGCGAAATTGAAGGAAAAACAACTATTTAAATCGAGTAAAAATTGATGCTTTTCCAGATTTATTAATAATATATTTACATTAACTAATAAAATATTCACTAACTTTGTTCTGTTAATAGTTATTAGTAGTAGTTAGTTGATTTGGATTCGTAAGAGGTTGCCACCCAGGCAGCCTCTTTTCGTTTATAAATTCTACGTTAAATTGATGGTTTTCTGTTAAAATTTTGCCCGTTTCTTTCGGTAGAAACACCCTAAATGGACGCGACCAGTTCACTAATAATCAAACTCATCTTTGGCTCAGCCTGCATGGCAATAGCCTGAACTTCTTCATGAGAAATTTCGACGATATGTCCTGGTACTCCACTATCCGTAATAATAGAAATACCAAAAACCGATATATTCATGTGTCTTGCCACGATAACTTCAGGGACAGTAGACATACCGATGGCATCGCCGCCAATAATTCTAAACATTCTGTATTCAGCCGGAGTTTCAAAAGTTGGTCCTGGTGTGCCAACATACACGCCCTCTTTCAGTTCAATGCCGTTTTGCATGGCAATTTTCATCGCAAGGTTTCGTAGATGAAGATTGTACGGCTGACTCATATCCGGGAATCTTGGACCCAGTTCATTCACATTCTTCCCAAGAAGAGGATTATCACCAAACATATTAATATGGTCATTAATCATCATCAGATCACCGACTTTATAGGTAGGATTAAGTCCTCCACTAGCATTAGATACGAAAAGCGTCTTGATTCCCAGTGATTTCATGACCCTAACCGGGAAGGTAACTTCCTGCATTGAGTAACCTTCATAATAGTGGAATCTGCCTTGCATGGCAATGACATTTTTACCACCAAGTTTACCAAAAATCAACTGTCCCTTGTGTCCTTCGACTGTTGAGACAGGAAAATTCGGAATTTCAGAATAAGGAATGGAATGCTCAACATCGATTTCTTTTACTAAACCACCAAGTCCGGTCCCAAGAATGATTGCTATTTCTGTTTTAAATTTTGTTCTTTCGAGAATGTAGTTCGAAGTTGCTTTTATTTTCTCCAACATATTTTAAGATTTTTTTATCAAAATCGTTCTCTGTCTGATTGATGAACCGGATTTCGATTGGAATGTAATATAGGTTTGATGTGATGATATCCGGTAGATTCTCGATCTCCAGAATACGGAAAGTGTCCTTTTCGGTAGTGACAATAATTTTCTTTTCTGCTGCCATTGACTCAAATTGTTTCGCGACTACTTCAATATCCTTGAGAGAAAAAGGATAATGATCATCATAAGCGGCTGAGACAACTGACTTTGTCATTTTCAGTAATTTGTCTCTCAAGGGCTGTGGATTGGCAATACCGGTCAAAAGCAGGATCCCGGTGTCCTGGTCGATACTGAATGTTTCCTCACCTGTAAGCTTAGGGAAGACAGGAGTCAGCTGACCATATTTGATCCTGGAAAAATATAGGTCCTGGTAAGGCCAGATGTGAAGGTCTTTTGTAATGATCCGCTCATCAATCGGTTTAATTTCCCTAGGACATTTTGTTACGATAATAATGTTCGCACGATCCCTGTTGGAAGCGGGTTCACGAAGTCTTCCCAGCGGAAGCAGATCATCTTCGGTAATCATTCTTGAAAAATCAATCAGCAGAATATTGATGGAAGGTGTTACATATCTGTGTTGGAAAGCATCATCCAGAATGATAACATCCGGATGCTTTTCGCTCAACTCCAGAATTTTTCCTATTCCCCTGACCCGCTTCTCATCCACGGCTACCATGACACCCGGAAACTTCATTTTTATCTGCTTTGGTTCATCGCCGACCAGCCTGCTGGCAGAATCGGTTTCAACCACCATGAATCCCTTGCTTTTGCGTTTATATCCACGGCTTAATACGGCCACGTGAAATTTCTTGCTCAGGAGCGCGATCAAATGCTCGGTATGTGGGGTCTTTCCAGTTCCACCTACCGTGATGTTGCCTACAGAAATCACTGGTACTTCAAACTCAACGGCACGAAGAATATTCAAATTAAAGAGTGTGTTACGGAAGTTGACCGCCATCCCGTAAAAAAGAGAGAATATGTATAGAACTAATTTCTTCAAAATGGTTAGTTAATTTCAACATTAAATGGCATGCGGGTATAGATTCCTTTGGCATTGGCCTCACGGGTGAAGTTATTCCAGTAATCATAGGTCTTTCCCATAACAGACTCCATCATTCTGGTCTGCATCCTTACCGAGAAATTCTTTAATAACTCGGCAAATGGATCCTTCAGCTTAGGAAGCTCCTTGATCCGATATTCTTTAATTCCAGCTTTCTCCGCTGCAATTTTTAAGGCTTCCTTCATGCCGCCAAAGTCATCGATCAGGTGATTGCCTTTAGCATTGACACCGCTCCATACCCTTCCCTGCCCAATCGAATCGACCATGGTGGTACTCATCTTGCGACCTTCAGCCACGTGGGAAAGGAAGATTCCATAAGTACTCTCCACATAACTTTGCATAAGATTTGCCTCAAAAGGAGTCATTTTTCTGGTGATGGATGGCATATCTGAGTGTTCATTAGTCATGACCTGATCGAAGGTAATGCCAATCTTGTTACTCAGCAATTCTCCCAAATTCGGGATCGTGCCAAACACTCCGATGGAGCCGGTGATTGTGGTGGGATTTGCCACAATGGCGGCAGCGGGTGAAGAGATATAGTATCCACCTGAAGCAGCATAATCACCCATAGAAACTACTACCGGTTTGACCTGCTGGGCCAGTTTGACCTCCCTCCAGATCACTTCAGAACCGAAGGCAGAACCACCAGGTGAATTCACTCTCAAAACGATGGCTTTCACGGTAGTGTCAATACGCGCTTCGCGGATTCCCTGAGAAACATCTCTTGAATTAATGTCATAAGAACTGGTACTTGAACCCGTATCGATCTCTCCTTCAGCATATACCACTGCAATTCGGTCTTTTATCAATACTTTTGCTTTAATCTCAGATGGGATCTTGTCGTATTCAGCAACGGTGACGATTGGAATATCTGCATTGATCTTTAATCCGGCCAGCGACCTCAAATCGGCCAGTACCTGATCCCGATATTTCAGATTATCGAAGAAATGAGCCTTCTTAGCAGTTTCGGCTGTACGAAAAGTCATCACGGAATTGGCATATTCGTTCAGTTGGTCGACAGAGATTTTCCTTGTTTCGGAAATCTGTTTCAAAACATGACTCCAGATAGTTGCAAGGTACATGGTGGTCTGCTCCTTATTCGCCGGACTCATCTTCTCATAAAGGTAGGGCTCAACTGCAGATTTGAATTTATTGTCTTTCCCACGCACGACCTGCATCTCAATTCCAAACTTATCAAGCGCTTTCTTGAAAAAGGTATGTTCCGCACTCAACCCTCTGAAATCGAACATTCCAACAGGGTTTAAAATGAGACTATCTGCAACGGAAGCCAGATAATACGCTTTCTGAGAAATCGCATCCGAATAGGCATAAACAAATTTGCCGCTGGCTTTAAAATCGATCAGGGCATTTCTGATCTCTTCAGTTGTGGCATAACCCGCACCAATTTCAGATAACTCAAGATAAATACCTTTGATATTACTGTCAGTTTTTGCCTGCGAAATCGTATGAAATACTTGATTTAATCCGGTAGTGAGTGCTTTCTCCATTCCGGGAATCTCAATATCCTCAAAAGGATTGTTGGATTTACGCTCAACAATCCGGTTGTCCAACTTTAATATGAGCAAAGAATTTTCCTTGACAGAAACTTTTGGTTCTCCAATAGTTGCAAGAGAAGAAACCAGTCCTGCTAATAATAAAAAGAAGATTAAGGTAGCTACCAGGATAGCAGCAAGTGAGGCAACGAATGCTTTCCAAAAAAATTTCATGTCAGGATTAAGTATTAATTATAATTTTATCGGGTCTGATTCAGGTATTCACCATCGGTTAAATAAGTAGTCTGAACCAACCGGCTTTCATTACAAATATACACACTATGTCGTTAGTTTATCTCATATTAGGTGGAAATAGGGGAAATACGGAGGAAATATTTTCCCGAGCCATTGATTTGGTAACCAGAGAGATTGGTCATATTAAATTGCATTCGTCGCGCTATATGAGTGAATCATGGGGATTTGAGTCTGATGTATTTATGAATCAGGTAATTATAGTCCAGACCAATCTCTCACCCTTTGAGGTCTTATCAATAATACAATACATTGAAAATCAACTTGGTCGAGTGAGAACCTCCGACAATTATGAAGCAAGGACCATCGACATTGACCTCCTTTATTACGACGACCTTGTTATCAGTAGTCCAGAGCTGACCATTCCGCATCCGCGGATCGCCGACCGGAAATTTGTTCTCGTTCCACTCGCAGAGATAGCAAAAGATTTAAAGGATCCTCTAACCGGACTTACGGTTCAGGAGATACTGGACAATTGCACAGACCAATTAAAAGTGTGGTTTTATCAGAAATGACTATGTACGACGACCTCTTTGGAGTCTATTTTGGCACCGAAAGCTAAGTCACCTGCATCTCCGAGTCCGGGAACGATGTAGGACTTGGGAGTCATTTCAGGATCGACCGCTCCAACCCAAAGGGTAATCTTATCACAACACAACTTATTCTGAATATACTCGAGTCCCTGCTTACTGGCAATCAAACAAACTAGGTGTATGTGCTTCGGTTCTCCCTTTTCGAGTAGTGCTTGATAGCCGACTTCCATAGATGCTCCGGTTGCCAGCATTGGATCTGAAAGAATAACAACTTTATTATCTAGCAGAGGTGAAGCGATATACTGAAAATCTATGTGGAAATCACCATTTGGATCATACTTGCGATAGGCTGAAATGAAGCAGTTCTCGGCCTTGTCGAAGCAGTTCAGTAATCCCTGGTGAAGTGGTAACCCTGCCCTTAGAATGGTTGCCAGAACCGGTTGCTCTTCGAGAACCTGCATCTTGGCCACACCCAGACAAGTCGTCACATCTTTGGATTTATAGGACAACTCTTTACTGATTTCATAGGCAAAGATTTCACCAATGCGCTCCATATTTCTTCTGAACCGAAGCGGATCTTTCTGAATTACTTCATCGCGAATTTCGGAAAGGAACTGATTGAATAGTGAATTACTTTCACCAAGTATGTGTACCATGAGACATTTTTGGTAAAAATAAATAAATCCTTCAGATGTAGCAAAAGTTTTAACCTGATAATCTGCCTAAAAACATACCTAAAGCAGCCCCTCATCAGCAAAACTAAAGAAACCCGATTGTGTGATGATCAAATGATCTATTACGGGTATCTCCATTAATGCAGCTGCTTCCTTAAGCTGTTTGGTGATTTTTTTATCCGCATCACTCGGCTCCAAATTCCCAGATGGATGATTGTGACAGAATATCAGAGAAGTAGCATGTTTTTCGAGGGCTAGTTTCAATACCAGACGAACATCGATGACAGTTCCGGAAATCCCTCCCTGACTCAACTTCTGCTTTTCGATGACCTTGTTCTGTCTGTTAAGGAATACTACCCAAAACTCCTCCCAGGAGAGATCGCCGATGACAGGCCGAAGGTAGTTGGCGGCATCCTTGCTGCCCTTGATCTGCTCCTTCTCTAGGGCTTCAGATTGATTTCTTCTTCTTCCGATTTCCATTGCAGCTAACAGGGTGATGGCCTTCGCCTGTCCAATTCCTCGAAATTTTTTCAACTCGTCACAATTCAGCTTCCCAAGTTCATGCAGGTTATGCCCGGCTGATTCCATGATCCTGCGGGAAAGCTCAACTGCCGACTCTCTGCTGTTACCGCTTGAGATCAAAATTGCAATTAACTCGGTATCCGTCAAGGAAAAGATACCCTTACTGATCATTTTTTCCCTTGGCCGATCCTCCACAGCCCAGGTCTTTATACCTACTTTGATGTAATTACTCATGCTTTAGGATAGCAAACCGCGCGATAAAACGGAAATACCATCTCTAACAAGTTACACCAATCTCAGGAGAAAAGCGAAAATAGGGAACAAAAAAAGGCACCCTATCAGGGTACCCTCTTTGAATCTATTGTTTGAACTTATTAAAGCGCGTTGACGTGCAGGGTCAGACTCGACTTAAGGTTAGATGCCTTATTCTTGTGGATGACATTGGTCTTGGCCAATTTATCCAACATACCGACAACTTTTGGAAGAAGTTCTGAAGCCTTATCTTTCTCAGTTGTTGCGCGTAATTCGCGTACGGCATTACGGGTTGTTTTTGAATAATACTTGTTGTGAAGACGGTGAACTTCACTTTGCTTTGCTCTCTTAATCGAAGACTTATGGTTTGCCATTGTGTAAAAAATTTCTTTGTCAAATAAATTTGGTAGTCTGTAGGGGATTCGAACCCCTATGGCAAGAATGAAAATCTTGAATCCTAACCCTTAGATGAACAGACCATCT
>JBAXKJ010000050.1:0-29972 GCA_037137375.1 Prolixibacteraceae bacterium | reverse complement strand
TTTCTGTGCACTCTAATTTTCCATTTTCTGTGCATTTGTAATTTCTGCTTACAAAAAGTCGATTGTAAAGAAGAAATAGGAATTTTAAGAAGATCAGAATTGTACAATAATACCTCTTTGTTAAGAACGCCGTCCAATAAAATTGCTGCGATGTATAAAAAGGAAATTGGAATTACAAAGATTATGCGTTGCTGGCTTACAATAGATGATTATTGGAACATTTCGACCAATAAGTATAATTATAATTTCAAATGTGGCTGGGACCTCAATCAATGGGATAATTTTTATGATTATATGGAGCGTTGTTCAGCCATATGTGACGAAATACTTTTAAATGTCCGTGGATTCCATAGGGAAGTTGTTGAAGGTAAGATAACAATGAAACAATGGAGATTGGCATGTAAGAATGGCATAAAGAATTATAAGCAACGATTTCCAAAAATAAAATACATTGAGGCTCTGAATGAATATGAGCAAGAATCGTTTGGAGGATTGAACAATGATGAATATTATAAATTCTACAAAGAATTTTATAAAATTATCAATGAGATAAATGCTGAATTGAAGCCAAACATTCCATTACTAATTGGTGGCCCATGTATTGTTGGAGGAAGTCTAATAGATGGTAAGAAAAAGGAAAACATGCGTGATTTCTTTAATAATTATGCCAAAGATTCGGATCCATTCAAAAAGCTATCATTCATTTCATACCATGAATACCATAGTGTAGAAAATCCTTCCATTTTAGGTATTCATGAGAGCCTAATTGATCAATGGGCTAAAGAATATGGCATACCCACGAATTTACCCATTTATATTACAGAAGCTGGGGATAACTCACAAAGCAGATGGAAGACCTTGATAGAAGATAATCAGTTATTACAGGCTACCTGTATGGCGTCACAGTTTTACTTTTATAACCTGCAACCAGATATACAGGCATTTCAATGGGTAATTCAACATAAAAATCAAGACAGGAAAAATCAGATTTACGATAATCTAAGATGGTCTCCCTATGGCATTTCATTAAAAATGCAGGCAAGATTAGCTAAGAGGCAAATTAGAACTGAAACTCCTGATTTAGTAAAGGGGAAAGGCATTTATTGCCTTGCAGCAAAAGATAGTACAAAAATTACTTTACTCATTTGGAACTATCAATGGGAAGACGGGAACAAATCATTTGTGATTAAATTGGATTTGAAAGACTTGCCTTTATCAGTCCAAGATGGGAAACATCAGATTAAAGAATATCTACTTGATTTAAAACACAATAATATCCATACGGATTACCCATTGCTTTCTAAATCAGAACCTAATATTGATCAATTAACTATAACCAGGGAAAGCAAAATTCCAAAAAACAAAGAAATTTCGTACACCATTTCTCTTGAGCGGAACGCTATGTGTCTACTTGAAATAGTACCAGAATAGTAAAAAAGAAACTTTCAAAATATAAAAATGAAAACTATCCTTATTATAATTATATCCTTGATTTGCATTAATATATACGGACAAAAGCTGAACAGTTTTATTCTGGTCAATGATAATTCCCAGTCAGTAATAAAGCTTTCCAATGAGGAACCCAAATGTGTCCAACTTGCCGTTCAGGATCTGATTAGCGATGTCAAAAAAATAACAGGCAAGACTTTGATTGTAAACCCCAAAAGGAATAGGCAAGCTAATGTTGTTTACATCGAGACAAAACCTAATCCGTCAAAATGGGAGTCCTATTCAGTAATATCGCAAAATGGAAATCTATATATTACTGGTAGTGACGAAAGGGGAACAATGTTCGGAATATTTCATTTTATTGAGAAATATCTAGATGTTGATCCTTTGTATTTTTGGTCTGGGAGAGAACCACAAAAGCGATCAACATTAAGTTGGGATTTAGTGAGTATTACTACTGATGGTCCTTCGGTAAAATTCAGGGGATGGTTTATTAATGATGAAGACCTGTTAACATTTTGGAAGGAAGGGGGCGGAACGCGCAATCTAGATTATAAGTTCTATTTCAATATAATTCATAAGGACGCAATAAGTGCTGCGGTTGAAGCACTTGTACGAAGTCGTTACAATTTATTTATCCCTGCAAGCTTCATAGATATTTTAAACCCCAAAGAGGAAGAGCTCATAAAAGAATGTGCCCGAAGAGGAATATTTATTTCTCAACACCATCAGGAACCCATGGGCGTTAGTCCTTTTGCTTTTTTTAATTACTGGAAAGGGAAAGGCAAAGATGCTGAATACTCTTACATAACCAATAAGGAAGGTATTCAGGAAGTTTGGCGTGAGGCAACGAAAAAATGGTCTTCGTACCCTAATGTAATATGGCAATTGGGCTTGCGTGGAATTGGAGACAAAGCCGCTTGGCTTTCAGATAAGAATTTTCCTGTTTCAAACGAAGAAAGGGGAGCCTTAATCTCAAGTGCTTTGGCCGATCAAAAAAAGATATTAGAGGAGATTTGCCCTAAGAATTATCGCATCTATACCTCGATGACCCTATGGTTAGAAGGATCTGTATTAAATCAAAAGGGGTTTTTAAAAATTCCAGCTGGGACCATTCTGGTTTTTTCCGACAATTGCCCTGGTTGGAAATGGCCAGCAGATTTTTATAATACCCCAAGAGATCCCAAAAATTTGTATGGGGTTTATTATCACCATGCCCTCATAGGATCTGGCCCGCATTTGGCACAGGTTGTTTCTCCTCAACAAACTTTTGGTTTATTAAAAATTGCGGACGAATTTAAATCTTCCGATTATGCTGTCTTTAATGTATCTAACATCCGCGAATTTGTTTTGGGTATTGCCGCAACCGAGGCAATGACATGGAATATTCGATCTTATAATCCAGACACCTGGTTTGATGAATGGATCGCTGAACGATTCTCAAATAAGAAAGCTGAAATAACTAATGCTTACAAAATATATTTTGATGCCTATCAAATACATGACAAACAGCATGTTCCTTTTTTAATGGATGGCCAGATGTTCGGCTTAGGAAAAAATTGTTTGACAGAAATGGAACAGAAATTAAAAGAACAGAAAATTGGTATTGGTACTGATTCTGAATTAATATATTTTAAGAGTTCCGACAGATCATCTGACATCAAGAGTGCAAACAAGGAAGAAGATGCTTATAAGCTATCTTTAATAGATGCAATACCCGAAAAAATTGGCAGACGTGAAACTATCAAACGTATTTCAATGCAAAAAGCGGGGTTCAATTTAGCATCTTTGCATCTATCAGGATTATTAAAAAATCTACCCAAAGAACAGGAACAATTCCTATTTGATAATCTGATATATCCAAATGATTTGATGTTAAATACATGCTCGTGGCTGGAAAACCTTTACTTGGCAGATGAAGCGTTAGATCTCGGGAACATCGAAGAATGCGTCAAATATTTAGATATGGCAGAAAAGGCTATTTCAAAGATTTCCAAACTGTCTGAAAATTATTGCTACGGGAAATGGACTCAATGGTATCGAGGTGAACGCATACTAAACATTTCAATTTCTTTGGCAAAAACGCACGAAGTTGTAGCATTACTGCAAAATCAAAAAAAACAATGAGTAAAATATTTATACACGATAATTTTTTGCTGGAATCGACAATTGCTGAACAATTGTACCATCAAGTTGCCTGCAAATTGCCAATTATTGATTATCACAATCATATAAATCCACAATTTCTTTTAGGCATCAATAGTTTTGAAAATATCTTTCAGCTTTGGTTGCGCGACGATCCTTACAAGCATCGGGCAATGAGGATACTTGGGGTAAATGAGCAATTAATTACCGGTAATTCAAGTGATAAGGAGAAATTTTTGCAATGGTCAAAAGTGTTACCCAAAACTATTGGGAATCCCTTGTTTCATTGGTCTTGTCTTGAATTAAAACGATTCTTTGGAATTGATGAAATTCTATCGGAGAACAATGCTGAAGATATATGGGTCAGATGCAATAAAATCATTCAAAATAACCAATTCAATATAGTAGAATTACTAAAACGAATGAACGTTGAAGTACTTTGTACATCTGATGATTTGCTTGATAATTTAAAGATTCACCAATCTGCTACCGAATTTGCAAAGACAATTACGGTCAAGCCTTCATTGAGAGCTGATTCGCTATTTTCTTTCGACAAGCATTGGATAGTCAAGCTTTCGCAACAAACAAATATTAATATTGAAAGCCTGGAATCGTATAAAAAGGCAATTCAACAAAAACTAGATCTTTTTGACAATGCTGGCTGCATTATGTCTGATCATTCGCTCGATTCAGGATTTATTTTTATATCCACAAAAGAGCACGACGCTGACAAAATTTTTAAACAGATAATCAAGGGTGAAACAATTTCGACGCAAGAAAAAATTGTTTTAAACTCTTACTTGTTAGATTATTTGGGTCAAGAATATGCATCAAGAGACTGGTCCATGCAACTACACATAGGTGCAAAGCGCGATACCAATTCTTTGCTCCGAATAAAAATTGGTAGTGCCGGAGGCTACGCTTCTCTCGGTGATTCGCAGTCAATTTCAAGTCTAATTGGATTTTTGGATGGGCTATCTTTAAAGAGGAAATTGCCTAAAACTATACTTTTCAATCTGAATCCAGCAGACAATGCCAAGTTTGCGACGCTTATGGGGTCATTCCCCAAGGAAGGAGTGTCAGGTAATCTGCAATTTGGGCCAGCATGGTGGTATAACGATCATTACCAGGGTAATATCAATCAATTAACAGATTTTGCCAATTATGGAATTTTTGGGTCATTCATTGGAATGACCACTGATTCTCGCTCGATTCTGTCGTTTAGCAGACATGAATATTTCCGCCGAATACTCTGCAATCAATTGGGAATTTGGGTAACCAAAGGTCATGTACCGGCAGATTTCGAAATGCTTAAAGAAATAGTTGAGGGCGTTTCCTATAAGAATATCAATAATTGGCTATATAAAAAATACGAAAATGAAAACTAATAAAGGCAAAGTTGCTGTTGTAACCGGAGCAGGAGGAACGCTTTGTTCGGAAATGGCAAAGGAATTAGGAATGCAAGGATACAAAGTAGTTTTGATTGGTAGAACCCTTGAAAATCTTAAAACGATAGAAGATGATATTGTCAGCAAAGGGGGAATTGCCATTTCATTAAGTGCTGACGTAACCGATGAAAAATCTATTCAAGAAGCTCAAAAAGTGGTTATGTCGCAGTTTGGTGCATGTGCAATATTGATTAATGGTGCTGGAGGGAATCAATTTGATGCGATTACTACTATCAATGAGTTTGATCCAAAAGAGCTGGAAAGCACGGACCAAGTAAGAGGGTTTTTCAATCTAAGCATGGATAAATATCGGAGTGTTGTTGACATTAATACGATGGGCACTGTTATCCCCTGTTTTGTTTTCGGGAAAGATATGGCTGCCAACGGCGGTGGGTGTATCATCAATTTTGCTTCAATGAATTCATACAGGCCACTTTCCCGCGTAGGAGCCTATGCATTGGCTAAAGCAGGAATAGTAAACTTTACTCAATGGTTAGCAGCTTATTTAGCACCTGCAAATGTCAGGGTAAATGGCATTGCCCCAGGATTCTTTCTTAATAAGAACAGCATAAAACGCTTGATGAAAGAAGATGGTACTTATTCGGAAAGAGGTGAAAATATAATAAAACATTCACCAATGAAACGTTTCGGAGAAGCCAATGAATTGATCGGTTGCATGAATTGGATGATTGATGAAAAGGCATCCGGTTTTCTAACTGGGGTCACAATTCCAATTGATGGGGGATTTTTATCTAGTTCAGGATTATAATTATCAGTTTAAACCAAAATAGAGCAAAATGAGTGTAGATCAATACAAAAAAGAGGTGGGAATGATGAATTTGGAAAAGCTAATTGACATGCGTGAAAATATTTCAGACGCAGTTTTTCCAATTCCCGAGAAAGAACTTTTGAGTCGTTTCGAAAAGTTGTATACCGGAGCTGTAAACGATGTCTTACGTGAATTTTGCTTGTTGGAACAAGCTCTGCCCGGTAGGATTTTACCCTTGCGAGAATACAGGACTGTAGCTGGTTTTGCTTTTACGGTAAAGAGTTCTCCAAACGTCAAAATAAAGGGTGAAATGGAATTTCGAGTCCAAATGCTCGATGATATGAAAGAGGATGATTTCATTCTTTGGGATACCAGTCGCGATAATAAAGCAACCTTATGGGGCGGTGTAATGACAGCAACAGCCAAAGGTAAAAAACTTAAAGCCGCTTGTATTGATGGAGGGATTCGTGATACACATCAAATTTTAGAAGCTGATTTTCCGGTTTTTTACGAATACCGCATTTCTAATGGCAGTTTGGGTCGTTGTCTGATTACACATTATCAAATTCCAATAAAAATTGGAGACGTTACCATAAAACCGGGTGACGTGATTTTAGGAGATGTGGATGGTGTTCTCGTCGTTCCGCGAGATATCGCTTATGAGGTATTAATCAGATCTGAAGAAATAAAAGAAAACGAGAAAAGAATTTTTGGTTGGGTTCACGAAGGTCAATCTATTCAGGAAATTACCAAAAATGGTGGGTATTTCTAAGCTATACAAAAAAGACTTTAAAATCTGGATAACTCATATACCTCCTCGTTTTTAATTCTAAATTATACATTCAATCTAATTCTCCTTAAAAAATATTCTCGCCAACTGAGAATTAATAGAAGGGGATTCCATTTGCTGTTGAAAAACAAAATATTATCTCATGAAGCTGTCATTTCTTTTTTTTTCAGACAAACCCGATTTAAAATGGGTCCTAAATCGCCAAATGGGAATTAAATACGCGATTGCAAAGCTTGCCCCAGAACTGACTGGGAAATTACCACCCTGGGATTTTGATTCGTTGCATTCGTCAAAAAAAATATTTGCCGATAATGGATTTGATCTAATAGGTCTTGAAGGGGACCAAATGGACATGATACGAATTAAATTAGGCTTACCCGGTCGTGATGCTGACATAGAGAAATACAAGAGAATGCTTGCAAATATGGGCAAATTGGGCATAAACCTGCTCTGCTACAATTTTATGGCAACCGGTTGGTTTCGTACATCAAAAAGTATCGTTGAACGGGGAGGCGCTTTAGTCACAGGTTTTTCGACTCAAGAGGGTAATCAATTACCACATACGGAATATGGCGAAATATCTTCAGAGGAAATCTGGGAAAATTTTGAGTATTTTATTAAAGCCGTAATTCCTGCAGCAGAACTTGCTGGAGTTAAAATGGCATTACACCCCGACGATCCCCCTGTGCCTATCTTACAAGGAATTGCCCGTATACTCATAAATGCTGAGGCAATAAGGAAAGCTTTGTCAATTGTTGACAGTAAATCGCACGGACTAACCTTTTGCCAGGGTACCTATGTCACTATGGGAGAGAATATTCCCTTATTGATTGAAGAATTTGGAAGACAGGGCAAAATCAATTTTGTACACCTTAGAGATGTTGAAGGCAAACCTGATTGTTTTCGGGAAACCTTTCATGACAATGGTCCAACAGACATGTCCAAAATGTTGCAATTGTATAAAAATATCGGCTTTTCCGGGCCAATCCGTTCTGACCACGTCCCTACAATGGCAGGCGAAACAAACGACCATGCCGGTTATGGAATGTTTGGAAACCTTTTCGGTATCGGGTACATAAGAGGAATGATGGATGCTTTAAGAATCCCCTCTTTATAATGGAAATCTTCATTTTATATTTCTAATCGTATACTGCTCGATAATGACTAACGAGAAAAAATCATATTACAAATGGGGACTACTAGCTTTGCTTTGGTTTGCCTATTTCTTTAATCAGGCTGACCGACAAATATATAATAACCTTCTGCCACACATCAAAGGAGAACTAGGTCTAAATGATGTTCAGGCTGGCACAATTTCGTCGATATTTATTCTGACCATAGGAATAAGCATTCCAGTGGCTGGTTTAATTGGCGATTTTTTCAACCGAAAAAGGATTATTACACTTTGTATTTTAATGTGGAGTGTGGGTACCTTTTTTACTGGGTTTGCCAATTCTGCTCTCTTCCTGATTCTTGTTTTCGGAATTTTGGTTGGAGCCGGTGAGGCTTTCTATGCACCATCAGCTAATGCGTTGATAGGGCAATACCATGTTAAAACCAGAGGACTGGCAATGAGCATTCATCAAACTGCCTATTATTCAGGAATCATTACAAGTGGTTTTCTAGCTGGCTACATTGCAGAGCATTATGGATGGAGAGATAATTTCTTCCTCTTTGGGTCATCTGGAATAATTTTATCTCTGGCAATTTTTCTTTTCCTAAAAAAAACACCGGTTACAAAAAAGGAGGTAAATACATTAAAGGCGGTAAAAGAGTCATTTGTGTACTTTTTCACCAATCCTACTGCACTTTTGCTCACGTTAGCATTTGCGGGAAAGCTATTTGCCACAGTGGGATATTTAACCTGGGCTCCAACTTTTTTGTACGAAAAGCACCATTATCCACTTGCAAAAGCCGGACTTTATTCGATGATATTTTATCATGCTGGTGCATTTACAGGAGTACTGTTAGGCGGCAAACTTTCTGATATACTGGCCTTGCGAAACAAAAATGCACGGATGATTCTTATTGGTGTTGCCTTGTTAGCGGGAATTCCGTTTATTATCTGGACAGGACAAGCGCCAGATGTTGTTTCCATGTTTGCCGCAATGATTTTATTTGGTTTGTTCCGCGGCATATACGATTCAAATAACTATGCTACATTATTTGATGTGATTGAACCGAAATACAGATCTTCAGCAGTTGGCTTTGAGGCAATGGGTGGCTTTATAATCGGAGCTGTCGCACCCATCTTATTGGGCTATCTAAAACCGCTAATTGGACTTTCTGGAGGAATTTCATTTTTAAGTGTTGGATATTTGGTGGCTGGCTGTTCAGTATTTATTGCGCTCAAATATTTTTTTAACACTGATTATAATAAGGCATTTTTATACCAAAGCTAATATCATATTGAAAATGAAAACAAATCAAACATTTACTTTACACTTTAAAATTTTATTGAGTTTTCTCTCGATTTTGGCTTATTCAAATGGTTATAAAGTATATTCACAGCAAATTATAAAAAAGAATCCAACCAAATATATCGTAGCCGCTTATGTATGGCCTTCCTGTCATGATGAACCAAGGAGCCGGGAAAAATTATGGGGAGAAGGTATTGGGGAATGGGAAATAATAAAGAAAGGAAGTCCGCGCTTTGAAGGACATTATCAGCCTCGTATTCCGTTATGGGGATACAAAATGGATGATGATCCGAAAGCCTGGGAACAAAAGATTGGAGCAGCTACTTCTCACGGAGTGAATACCTTCATCTTTGACTGGTACTGGTATGATAACAAACCTTTCTTGGAAGAAGCCATTGACAAAGGCTTTTTGGGTGCAAAAAACAATACAAAAATGAATTTTTACCTGATGTGGGCTAATCATGATGTGCCTGGTAATATGTGGAATCATATCCGCTATAAATCCGATTCCATAATATGGAATGGAGAAGTGGACCAGACCAATTTCAAAATCATTGTTGACCGAATAATCAATCGATTTTTCAAAAAAATCAATTACTTGAAAATAAATAACGAACCTGTTTTCTCAATTTACAGTCTGGCTGACTTACTCAACAGTTTTGGAACCTTGAATGAAGCAGCTGCTGCACTTGATTATTTCAGGAGAGAAGTTAAAAAGGCTGGATTTAAAGGACTTCATTTACAGTTGATCGGAGGAGATAAAAATGGGGAACCATATTTCAGAGGAACAACTGAAGAATTAAACACAGTAATTAATGTTTTGGGAGTGAATAGTGTGACATTGTATAATATGGCTGGTTCAACTTATCGCAAAGAGGATTATTTACGATATAACGAAGGAGCAATTCTACTCCGTAACAAATGGGATTCTATACTAGCTGTTCCTTTCTTTCCAATAGTTTCAGTTGGCTGGGACAATACTCCCAGATATCCAAAATTGGGAAAAGAATCAGTAATTCACTTCCATAATACTCCTCAAAGTTTTGCCGCGTATTTGCAAAAGGCCAAAGAATTTGCCGACAAACATCCTGAACAATTTCGCCTTATAATTATCAATGCGTGGAATGAATGGGTAGAAGGCAGTTACCTTGAACCAGACATGAAATGGGGATATGGCTATCTGGAGGCAGTAAAGAATGTGATGAGCGGTAAATATGACAAGTATACTAATCAGATACTTCAAAAGCAATAAGTTCGAATAAATATTTATTAACAAAAAAATACTATGAAAAATGATATTCTAATAAACAGAACAATTTTCTTTTGTTTGATCATTTCATTCTTAGTTGCGATTGTTTCCGTACCTGTGGAGGCTCAGTTAAAGTATAATGCGGCTAACGAACTTCGTGAAGCCAAGATGGGTGTTGAACGAGTGGCCCGCTACTATTTGCCGGCCTATTCCTCAATGGCTAAAAGCAATAATGAGACCAAATGGGTTCAGATTGATTTAGGTCAAGTGAAAAAGATTGATGGGATAAAACTCTTACCCGGAGTGCAAGGATGGGGTCCAGCTGCCGGAGGTTTTCCTTCCCGCTTCAAACTTGAAATTTCAAACGATGCGGATTTCAAACACTCAGTGATGTATGAAGATTACACGCTGAAAGAAGAATTTCCAAATCCGGATGACCAAGTAGCTACATTTGCCTCGAAAGAAGCGTCAGGGCGATATGTTCGCTTCACAGCGACACAGCTTCGGGACAATAAATTGGCCATGACAAAAATAATGGTGCTTTCTGACGGAAAAGATATTGCTGAGGGATGCCCGGCTACAGAATCAAATCCTAATAAGGATTCACATATTGAGTTAATAACACGCCCTCCACGCCCTCAAGGCGAATTCGTGGTCACCAATAATCCCGGCAACGTTCTACCGCCGGAGACATGGAAACCCATTGTAAATAAGGCACAAACGCCTATGGGAGGAGTAACAATAGGCGAAGGTTTGTTCAAAACTACCATGGAGAACAATATCAACTACCTGATGAACTCGTTTACTTTCGATCAGCTGGTCCGGAATTTTCGTGTAAAGGCAGGATTGCCTGTAGAACCTTTTGATGAAAAGTTAAGTTTATTCTGGTTTAAACAACTTCCGGGATCGGAGGCAGGCCGTTTTCTGATGGGGGCTGGGAACACCTTGCGTTGGATAGAAAATTCGGACTTGCGTAAAGAGATGAATGATATTATCGATGTAATCGATCAGTGCAAGGAGCCGGACGGTTATCTGATGGCCTATCCGAAACATACCATATTTGACGTTGAATATGGGGCCTATACCAGGGCATGGGTAACCCACGGACTGATAGAGGCCGGATATGCCGGGAACAAAAAGGCTTTCCCGTTACTGCGGAGCTTTTATGACTGGTTTGACCAATGTCCGTATCTTCCGGAGATGCTAAGACGTCCGAGACAGGGGACTCAGGGCATTATACCTATGACAAGGACTTATTTTACACCTGTTGGGAAGCCAAAAGACATTCAGGTAGTCCAACAATATTTTCAGGAAAACTACTGGATTGAACAGATGGCAAACCGAGAACCCAAAGCTATCTGGCTATATCCCTACGATCGTCCACATAACTATCTGGTCACCGGGATCGAACCTTACCTGGATCTGTACCGTGCTACCGGAGCTAAAAAATATCTTGATGCAGTTATGGGAGCCTGGGATTTATATCACGATAATTGGGAGCATATAGGGGGGGCGCTTGCCATCAATGAAGGGACATTCCTTTATGAGCCAAAATCATATTATCTGCGAAAAGAGACAGGTGAGTTATGTGGAAATGCCTTTTGGATAAAGCTTAATCAACGGTTTCATTTACTTTACCCTGAAGAGGAAAAATATGTCAATGAAATTGAAAAGTCAATTTACAATGTAGCTATAGCGAATCAATATGGTTCGGAGGGAATACGCTATTTTGCAAAATTGGTCGACCGCAAATATGGCGACCACGTTACAAACACCCATCATTGTATGAATACATGCTGTGAAGGACAGGGTACACGAATATTCAGCTCGCTTCCAGAATATATTTATTCCATAACCGAAAACGGAATTTATGTGGATTTGTATGCCGCCTCTGAAATAAAATATCAGGTCCGGAACCAGTCAATGAACCTTAAAATGAATACACAATTTCCAAACGATCCAAAAGTAGAAATAGTGGTCGGAAACGAACATCCTGCACAGAACAAAATTTATATCCGTGTTCCTACATGGGCTTCAACAGAGATGTCTGTAAATGTCAACGGAAATGAATATGGTAAGGGAAAGCCGGGAACTTATTTCGTAATTGACAGGAAATGGAGAAACGGAGATGTAATTTCATTTACCCTGCCAATGGATTTTAAGGTTACAAAATATACAGGACTTGAAAAGGGATATGAAGAAAACCACTATGCTGTCGAATACGGACCAATCCTGATGGCAATGGTCGGTGTGAAAGCAAAGAAATCTGATATTGGGGTGAATGCTACATCGGAAAGTATTAAAAAGCTACTCAAACCAGTTCCAGGGAAACCTTTGCATTTTTCAATTGATGGGAATACAGAATTTGAATATTGGCCCTATTTTGAAGTGCAGGAGGAACCATTCTCTTGTTTTCCTGAGTTTTTAAGGTAACTCACATACCCTGATTTAGAAATAAATTATTGCTTAATTGCCTAATGCTATAAAACTGCGATGATAGTAAAAAATAGTCTCTCAATTGGTCTTTTTATCCCTTGTTACATCGACCAGTTTTACCCACAGGTCGGTATTGCCACACTGGAATTGCTGCAAAAGTTGGGACTTGATGTTCACTATCCGCTGAAACAAACCTGTTGCGGCCAACCTTTAGCCAACAGTGGAGCTGAGAAGGAAGCAATTCCTATCTATCAGAACTTCGTCCGAAATTTCAGCGAATTTGATTATGTGGTGTGCCCTTCGGGAAGTTGTGTTTATCACGTTCGGGAACATTACAATATTCTGGAACAAACCGAAGAGGTGAAAAAAGTCAGACAAAACACCTACGAATTGTGTGAATTTATTTTGGATGTGCTGGGAGTCGATGATTTGAAGATTGATTTTCTGCACAAAGTTGGTATTCACCAGAGTTGTCACGGATTACGTGGCCTTAAATTGGGAGTGTCTTCAGAGCTGGTTGCCAAACGTTACTCCAAAGTCCACCAGTTGCTGGAGAAGGCTAAAGGGATAGAAATAATCCACCTTGACCAGGAAGATGAATGCTGCGGTTTTGGCGGAACTTTTTCAGTTATTGAACCTGAAGTATCCGTAAAAATGGGGAAAGACCGGATATGCGACCACCAGCGGAATGGTGCTGAAATTATCACAGCTACCGACATGTCATGTTTGATGCATATGGAAGGCATCATACGAAGACAAAAAAAGGAAATTAAAGTTGTTCATATTGCCGAAATTTTAAACAGCAACAGTTTATGACAGGACATTCAGTAAGAACTGCTCAATTTCTCGCAGATGAAAAACGGGTCGACTGGCACAATCAAACCTTGTGGATGGTCCGGCAGAAGCGCGACAAGGCGGCTCAATCAGTCCCTGAATGGGAGGACTTGCGTGAACATGCTTCACAAATTAAAGATCATGTGTTGTCAAATCTTTCCGATTATTTGGTTCAGTTTGAAGAAAAAGCTGTTAGGAATGGGGTAAAGGTACATTGGGCAAGTGATGCTGCAGAGTTCAATGAAATCATCCTGCAAATCATCAGTGAAAACAATGCTACCAAGCTTGTAAAAAGTAAGTCTATGCTCACCGAGGAGTGCGGACTGAATCCGTTTCTTGAAAAGAACGGCATTGAGGTCGTGGACACCGATCTTGGAGAGAGAATAATACAGTTCAGAAATGAACCGCCAAGCCACATTGTGTTACCTGCCATTCACCTGAAGAAAGAAGAAATCGGGGAGCTTTTCCATGAGAAACTAGGTACAGAAAAAGGGGCATCTGATCCACAATACTTAACTGCTGCTGCACGGACCCACTTGCGCGAAAAATTTCTGGCTGCAGAAGTGGCCCTTACAGGAGTTAATTTTGCGGTTGCTGAGACCGGAACCATTGTTGTGTGCACAAACGAGGGAAATGCGGACATGGGGGTACATGCCGCACCAGTGCAAATTCATTGTATGGGTTTAGAGAAAGTAATTCCAAGGACCGAAGATCTGGCCGTTTTTACCAGAATGCTTGCCAGGAGTGCAACCGGACAACCAATAACTACATATACCTCACATTATCTAAAGCCAAAAGCCAAGGGACAAATGCACGTTGTGATTGTCGACAATGGAAGGTCGAAAACTTTGGTCAATGAACAACACAGGAATACTTTAAAATGTATACGCTGCGGGGCCTGTATGAATACCTGTCCGGTTTTCAGGAGAAGTGGCGGGCATAGTTATGGCTATGTCATCCCAGGGCCCATTGGTTCCATCTTGGCTCCTGGCTCAGATATCAACAAATACAGTGACCTGCCATTTGCCTCATCTCTGTGTGGATCGTGCAGCAATGTATGTCCGGTGAAAATTGATATTCACCAGCAACTCTACAACTGGAGACAAGAAATATCAGAAAGAAAACTTTTGTCGCCAATGAAAAGATACTCTTTGAAAATTGCCGGAAAAATTTTATCACGGGGCAAATTGTACGACCTGTCGGGAAAAGTTGCAAGATGGGCCATCGATAACCTGCCAAGAAAACTAGTTTACCATTCGATAAACGTATGGGGCAAGGAGAGAGAATTACCAGTAGTCCCTCCCGAATCTTTCAAACAATGGTACAAGAAGAATTCAAAACAATAGGAGAAGTAAAAAATGAGCAGGGAACAAATATTACAGCTGGTTCAACAAAAAAATGATTTCGATTTAAAAATTCATCTGGAATATGTCCACGACTGGAGGCACCAGCCAATAGTGAAATTGAAAGCATTATTTAAACAAAGCCTTATTCTGGTTGGTGCAAGTGTTATCGAACTAAATGGTAATGAAGAAATCAAGGCCCTTTTATCCGAAAAATTCCCTGAAGCATCCGATTTTAGCAAACAGGAGATTTGGGATGCATATCCTCCATCTTGTCAGAAGGAAAAACTAGAAAAACTCAGCACCGTGATACTTGAAGGGCATTTAGGCGTTGCAGAAAATGGCGCCATATGGTTGGATGAATCAAACTTCCCAAACCGATTGGTTCCATTCATTGCGCAACATTTGGTTATTAAGATTAATTCGCACAAAATTGTTGGTGATATGCTGGAGGCATACAGACAACTTAACATCGATAATACCGGATTTGGGGTATTCCTTTCTGGACCTTCCAAAACTGCTGATATTGAACAAAGTTTGGTGTACGGAGCGCACGGTGCTAGAAGCTTATTAGTAATCATTTGTAATTGTTCAGACTTAATAGGATAGTCCAGAGATAATGTGTAATAGTTACGACTTAATCTGACTGTCAGGGATTAAAAATTCATCATCCGGGAAGATGTGATTTTGAGACTAGTCACTTTTACGATGTCAAAAGAAAATCACACAGTTTCCCAATTCCCTCATTGAATTTTTTAGGATTGGCCTTTTTAAGCCCTTCAATATTCTGGAGTTTCCATGTGATAGAAGGAAAGTTGCTTAGGTCTCCTGCGCGACATTTGGTCCAATCAGGATCGCCCTGTTCAAATGAAAGGAAGAACTCTTTATCTGTTTGTGTAAGGTTTTTATTCACCCTTTCAATTAAATCCACTCGTGCATCTATATAATCGCATAAGAAAATGGTTGATCCGACATCCCCTCGAATTGATTTTGTAATGCTTCACTTTGATAGATAAGATTCGGTTGCAATAATTCAATAATGGGTCTGTCACTGCCCAGAAGAGCCAGTATTAATCCATTTTTGATTTCATCAAAAGAATCAATGCGCATAAAATAGTAATCAAAAAGATCGCGGGGATGCTGGCGACTCAAAGCCGCTGCGATTTTCCCACCATACAATTGGGATAAAGAAACAACTCTGGCAATACAGCCCATTTTAAATTCTGATTGTGCTCTGGCACAAAGCGGTTTATCTTCTACATATTCGATAATACCTCTTTTTGTGCCGTTAACTTCAATTTTTACAATTGATCCATCATGAACGCATAATAATTTCCAGACATCCGGCTTATGGGTGACTTTGATTCCTGGAATCGTTTTCTCTATCAATTGTTTCAACTTCTGTAGATGGGAATTGATATTTTTCAAACTTTCTTCTCTGTCTTGTACGAGTATATAAGTAATGTCAATATCCACAGAATAGCGGGGCATATTCTTGTGGAATAAATTTATGGCAGTACCACCATGCACGGCAAAATCCTCAATTTTGTAGACAGAAGGCAAAATTCGTATCAATAATGCAACTTGCTTTTTATAAGAATCATTCATATTCGTACAGTTCTTGAGGAATAGTTATTTTATATTTTGAATGATAAACACCCTTTTCAACCAGCTGCTGCTTCCCTGATCCCAAATCTATTTTAGTGGTATCAAGCAAACTGTACCAATGATGATCTGCCTTTTCAGCCATATAAAGAAATAGTCTTTTGGTTTTTATATTATCCGTATTTTCCAATAGGAGCTGTAAAACATCAGGTCTAAGTGATGTAAGTTGTTCCATCAGATAATAAAGATCCATCAAAGAATATTGCCTTGGAGCTAACAACAGACATTCCAGAAAAGCTTGTTCAGGTACGGACGCTTTTAAATGAGTAAACTCAGAATTAAATGTGCCGGTTTGTGGGTGGGTAAATGTTTCAGTAGAGAAAAATTTTAGCGCCCGGTCAAGGTCGACTTTTTTGATCCATTCCGGAACAATTTGTTCTTTTGGATGTGCTATCATCAACACAGGTTTCCCCATAGGTATATAATGGCTAAAGCCGGAAAGCTCTAATGCCGAATGTGCTGCTATATGGAAATCCTTTTTCATCTGCTCATTGTAACTATTTATTACGGCATAGGAATTTAACTTGTCACCGATACGGTACATCACTCCTCTTGATAAAGTTTGAAGCCATCCCGAATTCCGGTACCTCTTTATCAGCTGATTTGAATAACCCTTTTCTGTCAACCAAGCAGAAAAATACAAGCCACCCGGATTTCCTGGCGCCATCAACTGGTTGAGTTTATTTGTATTTACTACACTCATAGTTTATTTATGAACGAAATTTTCAACTACAAAAATAGATGTTATTTTTGAATAAAAGATAAAATGGTTGAATTTGTTTAGTTTAAATATACTTTTGATTTATTAATGAATACATTTTTCAACCAATATGTACGCACATTCTGAAAATCATGATTTGAACTCAAACCTTTTTGTAAAAAGTGTCCAGGTTATCGGGGGTTAAGACATTAAATGATTCTCTATGACCTCATCTGTCAACATCAAATAATCCTTATGTACACAATCGGAACAGGACATTTTGGGTTTTAGGCAAATTCCGTATTTCCATTCGTTCCCACAAGCAGGAGTATAGTTTGGAAACCAACTTGAAATACTGAAAACATTTAAATAGATTTTTTGCGAAAAGTATCGAAATTCACTACCTTTAGCAAAATATTACTCTTATGAAGCAGGTAAAAGAAAGTCAACGACTCGAATCCTGGGTAGATTCGCAACTTTCAATGGGAAGGTTTGGATTTGATTTGTTTACACTTCGTCAAACTTTCACTGAACAATCAGAAACAGCCATTAAGTTTGCCCTGAAGCGATTAGCTGATAAGGGCAAAATTATTTCCATATTTAAAGGGTATTACCTGATTATACCTCCTCAATATGCTTCAAAGGGTATTTTGCCTCCCGCTATTTTCCTTGATGGTTTCATGAAATTCTTGGAACGACCATACTACCTGGCACTTCTCAATGCTGCGGCATATCATGGTGCGTCCCATCAGCAGCCTCAGGAATTCTTTGTCATAACTAACTTTCCTGTACTTCGCCATACTTTGAAAAAGGGCATGAGATTAAACTACATCAGTAAAATGAAAATCCCTGAAGATTTGCTGGAAATCAAAAAAACAGAATCTGGCTATCTTAAAATATCAAATCCTGTTTTGACTGCCACTGATTTAATTCAATTCGAAAAACGAATTGGTGGAATAAGCCGGGTAGCAACCGTTTTGAATGAATTAGCAGAAGTGATCAAGCCGGAAGATTTCAATGAGAAAATCATAGCAAATGTTCCCATCACTGCTCTTCAACGACTGGGCTATATCTTGGATAAAATAATTGAAAACAAAGTGCTGGCAGAGGCTTTATTCCAAACCTTGGAACGGATTGGTGCAAAATTATTTCGCGTACCTTTAAAAGCATCTACATCCAAAAAAGGCTATTCATCTGATGAACGCTGGAAAATTATCGTTAACACAGAAATTGAAATTGACCAATGATTCCGCAAGCCTACATCACTGAGTGGTCGAACAATGTGCCATGGCAAACAAACGAACAGGTGGAGCAGGACCTGGTTATTTGCCGTGCCTTGACTGCCATATTCTCGGACAAATTTTTGGCTTCCAGTCTGGCATTTCGAGGTGGTACGGCCTTGCACAAATTATATTTACATCCACAGCCAAGGTATTCTGAAGATATTGATCTGGTACAAATAAGACCTGAACCCATAAAAGAAACTATCCAGCGCTTACAAGAACAGCTAAGATTTATTGATACTAAGTCCGTTGTCGATCCACGAAAAAACAACAATACAATCAAGTTTCGTTTTGATTCTGAATTTCCACCAGTAATCCCTTTGCGGATAAAAGTAGAAATTAATTGTAGGGAGCATTTCTCCATACTGGAATACCAAAAGTTCCCGTTTGAGATAAAATCATCCTGGTTTTCTGGTTCATGTTACATTACAACTTATAGGCTCGAAGAATTATTGGGAACAAAGCTTCGTGCATTGTATCAACGCAGAAAAGGACGGGATCTTTATGATATATACAAAGCTTTAATTCAAGTCCCCGAATTGGACAAGCAAGCAATACTTCAATGCTATCAGAAGTATATGGAGTTTGTGGTAAATCAACTCCCATCTAAAAAGCAATTTATTCAAAATATGGAAGCAAAAATGCAGGATGCTGAATTTCTTGGAGATACATCTGCATTAATCCGGCCTGATGAAAAATACAATCAGGAAGAAGCTTATGAATTGGTAAGCACTGAATTAATTGAAATACTTTAATGATGGAAGTCGGGAAAGTCCTTTACAAAGGGATAAGAAAATTCCACCTTGTTTATCATTGATGAATTAGTGGCTGCTCAATCTGCTAAAAATAGGTTTCACTTCGTTTAAAAATAAACGAACTTAGGAGCAAAGAGACTCAGCAAAAAATCTCGATTTTCCTCCAAATCCTGGCGTCTTCCCGGCGTGAAAAACAAAACACCTACAAGTCGACCTGGCGGATTTCCTGGCGGATTTTTTGTTATTAGATTCTAGTCTTTTTGCAAACATGTTAATGTTACAAGTTCAAATATGCTGGAATTTATTTGTCCGATATTTTATCCAATTCTCTTTCGATGCGATGAACCAGGTAGAACGGAAGGTTGAGTAGGGTAAACTCCGTTCCGGCGATAGTTTTTGCTTTCTCGACAGAATAAGGTCCCTGCCATACACGTACTGCCAGGTGGTGTGGCGCTACATCCATAAACTGATGCAACGACCGAAGTTTACCAATACTTCCGGATTTTACTTCGATAGGTATGAGTTTACCGTTGTATTGGTACAAATAATCGATTTCAGCGCTTGATTGTTTTTTCTCCCTCACCCAAAACTGAAGCTTGTTCATGATGCTATTTGACATCGCAAGCAGTTCCTGTCCGGTAATGTGTTCGGCTATACGACCTCTGTAAACATCTGCTATATCCTCCATGGAAAGAATATCTTTCACCATGTTGGTAGCATAATTGATCAGTCCGGTGTCCAGGGTGTGCAATCGAGGCTTTAATTTCAGTTTGGGTAATGCCGGAATAACTGCTTCGGTTGTTGGATAAACCAGCTGGAACAGAAAAGTTTTTTCGAGTGTTGTAAAAGCCTCCCTCATTTCACGGAATTTATAGGTCGAACCGCCAAAGTTTTCAATGGTAATACGGCTTCCTGCGATTTCAAAAGCGGTATTGAGAATATGCCTGATATATTGTACTTGTGATGACGATGGAGCGTACTTCTCTACATCTTCAATGTAAGATTTCAGGAGGCTTTCATAAATTGGCTGCAAGGCTGTGAGGTCATTGTTGTGGGCATATTGTTCCACCACCTGAGGCATTCCGCCAATGGTCAGGTATTTTTTAAATTGCCTCATTAAATGAGGGTGGGCAAAGGCAGGAATGTCATTGCTGTTTAATATCTCGAGGCTTTGATTTTCACCTGTTGCACCCAGAAATTCGCGGAAAGTGACGGGGTGCATCATCATGTATTCCACCCTACCTACCGGGTAAGAAATTTTGCGGTCCATGATCGTTTCAAGCAATGAACCTGCGGCAATGACAAATAAATCTCCGGCTTCTTCCTTAAAATAACGCAGCAATGCGATTGCCCTGGGAGCATTCTGAATTTCATCTATAAAGATTAAAGTCCTCCCCAGTCTGCGTTCCTTCCCCGCATAAAAGAACATTGCCATTAACAAATCCTGAAACGGATAAGCGGTCTCAAAAATCTTCCGTTCTTCTTCTCTCTCCAGATTAAGAGCTATATATTGGTCGAACTCTTTGGAGAACATTTCTACAGCAGTGGTTTTCCCAACCTGTCTGGATCCTCTCAATACCAATGGCTTACGATTGTCTCTTCCTGCCCAATCCTTTAATTTATCTATGATTTCCCTGTAAAACATATTAGTTATGTATTAATATCAGGGATAAAAGTAAACAATAATGTATAAAAGTCAAGGTAAATATTCCACATTCATGTAGAAAAGTAAGGGATAATATAGTCATATGCTGTATAATAGTAAAGGATTTCCATTCCATTTAAAATCAAACGAATTTCCATTTAGATTTTTTCAGCACAAAACCTCCAAACTCCCCCAAATCCTGGCGTCTTCCTGCATGAATTAAAAAACACCTACAGATTGGGTCTGTAAGTGTTTGATTTTGAGGGTGGGCTCAGTAGGGCAAACTCCCACGACCCCCTGATTATGAGTGGGAGGTCTAAACCATTTCCATTTTCCACTGGTTGATACTGGTTGTCGAAATTCCTGGCGGATTTCCTGGCATGTTTTTTTAAGTGGAAATTAACCTAATTTTTTACCTACCTCTTCTTTCAAAGGACCAAGATGCTTTTTCAGAATTGCCCATATCATGGAAGAATCAACAGCATCATAGGCATGGATCAACCGGTTACGAAATCCAACAATTTTACGGGCATTATCAAGACTTTCTTCAGGGTGAAGAATTTCAAACTTATTTACCGCCTCACCGATAATTCCCAGTTGTCTTTCAACAGCACTTTGCGTTTTTAGATCACTTACGTAATCAGAGTAACTGGAAATCGATTTCGTAAAATCTTCAATTAATACAATTGCCTGAAAAATATCAGACAAGTATTTTTGACCCTTTTCCGTCATATATCAACACTTTAGTCGAATCAATATTTTTTCTTAGATAGGGATTACGTACCGATGAATCTGTCAGTAGGTCAACTTTCCTTTGGAAAAATAGTTCAAAGGTATCCCAAAGTGAAAGTAATTGCTCTCCTCTTTCAATAGGATCAGGCACATCAACTTCAACAAGTAAATCGATGTCACTCGTTGTCTCATTGAATTTATCTGTTGTGGAAGAACCAAAAGCATACAAATACCTGACCTTGTGCTTTTTGCATAAGTTTGAGAAATCTGTCTTCCTTTTTAATATTTCGTCCTTAATTACCATGATTCAAAGATACGCATTTTTAATATCGATTAAATATTTGCAGGATTACAGATACTGAACCAGGATATCCATGAAAAAAACTCATTCTGAGAATCACGATTTGAACTAGAACCTTGTTGAAAAAAGTGTCCAACTTACCGGGGGGAGGTCACACTGGTTAACACTGGTTGTCGGAAATCCTGGCGGATTTCCTGGCGGGTTTTTTTCCTCAATTAACGGTACTAATGCCAATCGAAATAAAGGATTTGCAATGCTCAATAATCAGCAAGCAATGAAATAATTTTCTCTTTTAATGGTTGAAGTTCTGTTTCTATGGTCGCCCAGATTATCTCGTCTTTGATTTGGTAATAGCCATGGACAAGAATATGGCGCATTCCAATCATATCCTCCCATTCAATTGATGGATGATTGATTTTAAATTCCTTGGTTAATAAATAGGCTGCCTCTCCAACAAGCTCAATATTTTTTATGACGGCAAATCGAAGCATTTTATTCCCTCTATACACATCGAACGATTTTCCGTTTGTAAACTCGAAAATATTGTCAATGGCCTCAATCATGTGATTAAGCTCTCTTTATCCCTGGGCTTTTCTCTCATAGATTAAAATTTTATCCATTTCCGCACTTCTAACAGCAAAAGGTTTTAATTGTCCTTCTTCCACCAGATCAACCTTTTTGCCGGTTAATTTTCGTAAGTCATTGATTATATGAACATATTTCATTAAGGTAACCTTTGAATCAGAACTAAAGTTGACCAATATATCCAAATCACTACTCCTGCTTTCTTCTGAACGGGCATAAGATCCAAATATCCAAGCCTTTTCAACTGGTTGGCTTGCAAAATATTGAGATAGTTTATTTACGATCGCTCTGTTCATGATACCTTTTTTACAAAATTAACAAAATCAAACCAAAGAAGATGATTCCGTTACATTAATGTGTTCTCCTCTGTCTTTACTGAAAACTCTAATTCTAAATCGTCCAGTTTAGCGGGGGGAGGTCACTCCCAGGGAACAACAGACTATACTGGAGTTTACCGTAACGACAGGTGGGAATACCCAATTATCGCAATACGGGAAGTCATAAGGAACGCTGTTATTCACCGCGATTATTCACTAACGGGGAAGGACATCAAAATAGCCATTTTTGATGATAAAGTTGAGATTACTAGTCCCGGTAAGCTTATGCCAACAGTCGATTTCAGTGACATGGAATCCGGTCAGTCTGATATCCGCAACAAAATACTTGCACCAGTATTCAAAAAACTTCGTATCATTGAGCAATGGGGCAATGGTTTAAAACTAATTGCTGAAGAGTTACAAAACGCTACCCTGAAATTGCGTTCGACTGGAAAGAGCCTGGTTTGGCATTTCGAGTAACATTTACAAATATGAATATCAAAGTACAGCCAGAGTTACAGCCAGAGTTACAGAAGGAGTTGCAACAAGAGTTAAATCAGGAATCACTTTATGGACTTGTATTAAGGCAATTAGAGGACAGGCAACTTAATACCAAAGAGTTATCTGAAAAAATAGGGCAAAAAGAAATCTCCGGACAGCTCAGAAAGATCATTCGGAAACTCCATAAGAACCAATTGATTGAAAATTCAATTCCAGAGAAGCCCAATCATCCTGCCCAAAAGCATCAGCTAACAAACATGGGTAAAATTTTCTTAACCCATTTAATGAAAAGTACAATAGAAAATAGCCAGGTGACCAATTCGTTGCTTACACAAAGGACTGACAAAAAGTAATAATCTTAAAAATCTATGACATGAAAAGATTCGTTTTACTGCTAGCCATTGTATGCTTGACAAGCATTTCTTACGCTCAACAAAAAGCCACAGAGAAAAAATCGGAACCAACGAAAAAAACTGTAATTGCCCGGCTTACAATCAAAAAGGAGGCAGTTGAAAATTTTGTTCAATTCGCGAAAAAAATAGTAGAAGAAACTCGCAAAGAAGCTGGTTGCATGACCTATATTTTATACAAAAATAGTTTTGGCAAGGAAGCCCAATTTATATTTTATGAAGAATATAAAGATCAGTCTGCACTTGATTATCATAATAAGTCGGAGTATTTAAAACAGTTCCTTTCACAAATCACTCCAATTCTGGCAGGTCCTCCAATAGTTGAAGTATTTTAAAGTAAAATGGACACGCCGGAGTAAATAATCACCCTACGCCGGAGATTATTGAACCTTTAGTGTCGGATATAAGTAAATAAAATTCAAATAATTAAGGGTTAATCTCGAAAAACGGCGGAAGGTGGTCAATTTAGCCGGCGTCTCCAATATACTGCATTAACAACTACCAAATTAGGGTTAGAAATTCAGAAACATTAAAAAAATGGTTCAAGCATTCCCCAAACTATCCAGACTTCAACCGAGCAATACATTACAAACGAATCCATGTATGCAATGGACTGTATTATACAGATTGGAGAGGAACCAAACAAAAGGAAAGCGTAATGATGAAGTGTAATAGTTTTGACTTCGTCTGACAGTTTTTGTTTTCCAATACGTTTCAAAATTAACAGGCTTAAAAGCATACTTATTCAGCATAAAACCTCCAAACTCCCCCAAATCCTGGCGTCTTCCTGGTGTGAATTAAAAACACTTACAGATCGTCTCCGTAAGTGTTTGATTCTGAGAGTTGGCCCATTAGAGTGATAGTCCAAATTTTGAATTTCCCTTTATTTTATCGAATAGTTTGTTCCTGGCCCTGTTCCAAATTTCTCAATGAGGTTTTTACTTAGCAAATCTGGAAGTATTTTTTTAACGGTAGGACTCGGAATTCCCAGTTTCCGGGCAATATCCCCTGATTTACAACCAGGATTGTTGGTAATAAAAACCAAAATTGATTTCTCTCTTGGGGAGAGCTGGGTTTCGATACCTTGAAAATCCAGTTTATTCATCAATTGTCTCTGAATGTTTAGCAGTGCATCAAAGAAAAACATCACCCAACTTGTTACATCCTCATTGGGACGATTTGCCTGACAGCTTCTCAAAACCCTGTAATATTCAGTTTTTCGGTTTTCAATTTCATGCTCAAAACTCACATATTGAATCCATTTATATCCATTTTTTAGCAATAACAATGTTGAAATTAACCTACTTAGCCTTCCATTTCCATCTTGAAAAGGATGAATACTGACAAAATCATAAGCAAATAATGCGCACTTTACTAAAGGATGGGGTTGATTGTCACTATTATACCAGTCAACAAGTTGGCGCATTGCATCCTGAGTCGGATACCCGGCTTCTGTGGTCTGAAAAATAATCTGACGTGTACCATCAGGTAAATTGGCTTCGACGGCATTTGAAAGTTGTTTGTAATCTCCTTTATGCCATTCATCCTTTTTACCGTATTTCAGAAGGATATTGTGAAGGTTTTTTAATTCATTTTCACTGATTCTTATTTCATTGTACGATTCAGTTATAATATCTAAAGTTTCGAAGTACCCAACAACCTCCTGAGTATCTCTATCTTCAATTTTGGTAATGTCAATGTCTTTGAGTAATACTTCAACTTCCTCATCAGTCATCCTTGAACCTTCTATACGTGTTGAAGCCCCGACACTGCGAACAGTTGCAATAGATTTCAGTTGTTTTAAACTCTGTCCCTCCCGTTTTTCTATCGAAGTCCAGGAGCTATCAAATCTGTCGATCTGGCTAATCAAACTTATCAATTGCCAATCAATGTTTAACTTAAAAGTATATACTGAAGTTTCCATACTACAAATATATCTCAAAAAATCGAAAAACGATACGATATGATTCGATTATATTCGATAGATATACGATTGGAACGATATGATACGACTCTATCCGATAGATATCCGATAACTTGTATTAGCTATAACATATTCTGACAGTCAGAAATTATAAATTCGTTCAAATTTAAACGAACTTGGGTGCTAATATTTTCATCACAAATCCTCCAAACTCCCCCAAATCCTGGCGTGATCCTGGCGTGAAACAAAAAACACCTACAGGTTGAGTCTGTAAGTGTTTGATTTTGTGGGTGGGCCCAGTAGGGCATGATCCTACGACCCCCTGATTATGAGTGGGAGGTCTAATATATTTTGAGTTTCCACTGGTTGATACTGGTTAACACTGGTTGTCATTTACAGTTTTTATTTTCCACTGGTTGATACTGGTTGTCATAAAACCTGGCGGATTTCCTGGCGGGTTTTTGATGTGGAAATTATATCCATTTTTCATTCACCTCTTCTTTCATATTTTGTAACTTTGGTGTATGAAAACTACAAATAACCTGCCTCTTGATTTTGAGATTGACAAACTCACTAATTCCATAGAGAATGCTTCTACAGGAGAAGTTTTTGACACTGTTGTAGTTCGATTGACATCAAAAGATTTAGTTTTCATCCATAAATCAGAGTGGCAATTTGATTGGCGCAAAGAACTCAAGGATAAGACAAAAGAGGTTTACAAACTAACAACATTAAATAACCCGACGATTATTCAAGGGCTTTTAAGCATCGAGGACAAGGAGGATCATGTTTTCATGCACCTCATGGAAAGTTCCAAATTCAATAAAGGAAAAGACAAAGTTTATTTCGGTGTGCCTGGAAATCTTGTTGCTTTTGCATGTAAAGTCTCATTTGACAAAGGATATCAAGGATTTTTGGCTTTCGATGCTAAAACAGCTTTAATCAAGCATTATCAAGAAACACTTCATGCTACTCATTTTCGAGGACTCAGAATGTTTCTTGAAACTACAGCAGCGTTAAGACTGATTTCAAAATACTTTAAACCGTAAAAATATGGGACTCATTAAAGAACCAAAAAATGTGGACTTCTCTGTTCAATCTGAACCGTGGACTGAAGTGGAGTTAAAGGACTTCAGAAAATTGATAAGTGAACTTACAGCTAAAAACTCGAAAAGAAAAATTCAATCCTCAGCGAAAAAAAAGAAAGTCGGAGTCTGAATTGTTCAGAGAAAGCTTGAGAGAAAATTCAATGATGATCAATGCTTTGGAGTTATGATGAACACACCGGAGTAAAAGTCACCCTACGCTGGGAATTATTGAACCTTTGGTACCGGATCTAAGCATATAAATTTAAATATTAAACAGTTGATATCGCCATACGGTGGAAGTAGGTCAATTTAACCGGCGAGCCCATACAAATGACTGACAAGAAGTAATAATCTTAAAAATCCAAGACATGAAAAGATTCGTTTTAATGCTAGCTATTGTATGTTTGACAAGCATTTCTTACGCTCAACAAAAAGCCACAGAGAAAAAACCGGAACCAATGAAAAAAACTGTAATTGCCCGTCTTACAATCCAAAAGGAAGCAGTTGAAAATTTTGTTCAATTCGCCAAGAAAATAGTAGAAGAAACTCACAAAGAAACTGGTTGCATCACCTATATTTTATACAAAAATAGTTTTGGCAAGGAAGCCCAATTTATATTTTATGAAGAATATAAAGATCAGTCTGCACTTGATTATCATAATAAGTCGGAGTATTTAAAACAGTTCCTTTCACAAATCACTCCAATTCTGGCAGGTCCTCCAATAGTTGAAGTATTTTAAAGTAAAATGGACACGCCGGAGTAAATAATCACCCTACGCCGGAGATTATTGAACCTTTAGTGTCGGATATAAGTAAATAAAATTCAAATAATTAAGGGTTAATCTCGAAAAACGGCGGAAGGTGGTCAATTTAGCCGGCGTCTCCAGTTTAGCCTGTCATGGGTTCGTAATAAAAGGCGACAAACCTAAAATTTTCTTGCTAAATCGGATTGTATTCATTTTTATATTCTATATTTGTAAAATATTTACAAATAAGACTGTTAAAATGGTACTTGAAATACGCATTAGCAATTTTTTTTCCATTAAGGATGAAATTGTTCTCGATTTTAGGGCAGCCAACATAAAATCAGCAAATGCAAAAGCCCTTCAGGATAATATATTTGAAGAAAACAAAACTGATGTATTAAAAACCATTACCATATATGGGGCAAATGCATCCGGCAAAAGTAACATAATCAGAGCCATTCGTTTTTGTCATGCGATGGTTTTTGAATCCCATATTCATAACGAAAATACAGTTTACAATTTTCAGCCATTTAAATTTGATGGTTACGAAAAGAAAATAAGCAAATATTTTATTCGTTTCGTGAGCAATGGCATTGAGTATGAGTATGCCTTCTCACTTACAAGACTAAAAATAGTAACAGAGAGTTTATACTACTATCCTAAGGGCCGGATTACGAAGATATTTACACGAGATGAGCAATTAGGAAAAACCAAAAAGGAAAAATATTCATTTGGAGACCTAATCAAGCGCCCAATGGATGTGGCGGAAAACACTTCTGTAAAGACCTTGTACATTTCCAGGGCGAGTCAAATGGACAGGGAAATTGGCAAAGAGATTTTCAATTATTTTCATAATCAGTTTATTCTCGATTATGTTGGATTTGGAGCATCTGCCATAGAAACTCTTTCGAACCAGAACAAACAGCAACTTATTGAAGCAATTAAAATTGCAGATAGCGACATTGTTGATGTTAGTATAAAAGTCTTGAAGAAAGCTGGAAAACACTACAAGGCTGATTCAAAAACGATGACACTTACAGTAGAAGATGTAGTTCAAGACTATTTGCAAATTAAAACGTATCATAAGTCGTCTCCTTCGATCGCTTTTGATTTTCTAACAGAAGAGTCACAAGGGACAATTAAAATGTTCTTCATAATGCTCACTATCTTAGATGTAGTTAAGAAGAATAAAGTTCTATTAATTGATGAAATTGAAGATAGCCTACATCCAAAGATTATTGAATATCTTTTCAATATATTCAGAACTGGCGAAAAGGCTCAACTGTTGTGTACAACCCACAACACACGCTTTTTAGATTTAAAAAAAGTCAGAAAAGACCAGATTTACTTTGCCAATAAGAAATCCAATGGGGTTACTGATTTATACTCCTTATATGATTACAGTGACTTCCGGGACACCATGGATTTAGAGAAAGCCTATTTACAAGGACGTTTTGATGCCGTACCATTCGTTAATGATTCACAACTGAGAATTAAATCTTTGCTTCATGGCGAATAAACGAGCATCATCAAAAGGTAAGATTATCAATCCGAATTATTGGGTCTTTTGCGAAGGTGAAACGGAAGAGGCTTATGTTTGCTTTCTCCGTTCTAACTACCGAATACCTATTGAAATTGTTCCGAAAGTAGTCGGGGATAAAATTACCTCTCGTTTTATTACAAATTACAAGCAGAATAAACCTACTCACAAAAAAGACAAAGATTTCTTGATCTACGATGCAGATGTACCCGCAATACTTGAAAAACTGAAAGCAATTAAGACGGCTGAATTAATTGCATCAAATCCGTCAATAGAGCTATGGTTTTTATTGCATTACAAAAAACAAGCAGCTGCCTTAACAACAAATGACTGCATTAGAGAATTAAGTAAGAGAAACAAAAACACTTATAAAAAGGGTGTAATTGATACTCCGCTTGCGAGCAAAATATCCGAAAGTTGTAAAAAGGCCTGCGAGCATGCTAAACCACTCGAAATATTTAAAAATCCTTCTTCCAATATGTTCGTTTTTATTGAAGAGCTCGAAAAAGCAAAGAATAAAGCTTAATGACCTTACGCAATACTACATCAAGATTATCGGACTGATCAAATTCAAAAATAATCGAATCCAATTCGTTTAAAAATAAACGAACTTCAGTGCAAAGAAATTCAGCGTAAAACTCCCAAAAACCTCCAAATCCTGGCGTCTTCCTGGCGTGAAATAAAAAACACCTACAAGTCGACCTTGTAAGTGTTTGATTATTAGGGTGGGCCCAGTAGGGCATGATCCTACGACCCCCTGATTATGAGTGGGAGGTCTAAACCATTTCGAGATTCCACTGGTTGATACTGGTTAACACTGGTTGTCATTTACACTTTTTATTTTCCACTGGTTGATACTGGTTGTCGGAAAACCTGGCGGGTTTCCTGGCGGGTTTT
>JBAXKJ010000049.1:0-30468 GCA_037137375.1 Prolixibacteraceae bacterium | reverse complement strand
AATCAAACTGAGCGAACTTCAGGGCTATCAGATAAGTCTTGTTCTGTCCCTGGGATCCGAGCCTTTTGATTGGGTATCCCCCCAGTTTCAGACCGAGGTCATCCTTATGAATACCGGTAGTTGTAAAAAGAAGCATCCGGTCTTTCGCAAATGACTCGTTTAAAAGCGTTGAAAAATTCTGATCATTCAGCTGGGAGTCATATTCGAGTGAAACAGATTCATTTCCACCTGAAATGAGTGAATAATATCGCTGAAAAACAGGCAACAACTCCAACAGGAATCCGACTCTTTTTTGATGAATCTTTTCACCGAGCAGAACAAGTTGCTCATCCCAAATGGCAAAAATATCAGGATCGATATTAGATTGACCGACATATTCTTTCAGCAGCATATTCCTTTGCTGAAGTACTCTGTTGTAACGGACCAGCCAATCCAGGTAAGTTCTGTCATATTGGGAAATAACACTATCCATGAACCGTCGTCTCTCTTCACTCCCACCCTGAATCAGAACTGCATCAGAGGGGGAAATAATGACCAGCGGAAGCAATCCGATATGGTCTGAAAATCTTTCATACTCCTTCTTATTGCGCCTTATCTTTTTCTTTTGTCCCAGTTTAAAACCACAATGAATCTCCTCATTGATGCCATTGAGTTCGTACTTTCCCTGTAAGGCAAAATATTCTTCAGCATGGCGAACATTCTGTGAATCAGGGTTATTAAAATAGCTTTTACAGAATGAGAGGTAATATATCGCATCCATCAGGTTGGTTTTTCCGACTCCGTTATTCCCGATGAAACAATTAAGTTTCTTCGAAAAAGAAAGTGTCGCCTCACCAAAATTCTTATAGTTTAAAATTGAAAGTTCCCTGATGAACATGCTAAGCTGGTTTTGAATTACAAATCTAAACTTTTAGATAAGCATTCCGGTGATTGATAAGGCTATTTATTTTTAAAATTGTTGCGCTTGTATGTTAAAAACGATTATTTTTGCACTCGCATACAAAAAAGCATCCATTTAAGCGAACATAAGTTATGAGTAAAGAGACCCCAAAGGCTACCGATAATTTGAAGGAAGTTGAACATGCACTGACGACGGCAGAATTGTTCTTCGAAAAGAATGCCAAGTTAATCTCCATGATTTTTGGAGGAGCAGTCATTTTAGCCCTGTTGTTACTGGCAACACACCGTTTTTACACGCTTCCCCGCGAAACCAAAGCAAAGGAGCAGATTTTTACTGCCGAGCAGTACTTTGAAAAAGACTCTTTCAACCTCGCCTTGAATGGAGACGGAAACTATCCCGGCGTTCTCGATATCATCGACAACTATGGACGCACGCCATCAGGGAATCTGGCTAAATATTATGCTGGCATATCTTATCTTCATCTTGGAAAATACAAAGAAGCTATCGAATACCTCGAAGGTTTCAAGACGGATGATCTACTTCTGAAACCAGTTGCTACCGGAGCGATAGGTGATGCCTATGCCGAGCAGGGAAACAAGGAAAAGGCACTCAAATATTATTCGGATGCTGCCGAAATGAAAGCCAATAATTTCACAACACCTGTTTACATGTTGAAACAAGGCAGAATGTTTGAGATGATGGGAAATAAGGAGAAAGCACTTTCAACTTACAAGTTGATCAAGGACAAATACACCGACAGCAATGAAGGACGTTTGGCAGATAAATACATCGCTCATCTTACGGCTGTCAATTAAAAAATTATTGAAAAAAATTCGAGACCTCTCCTAACCGGGGAGGTCTTTTTTTTGTAATTTTAAATGCCTTTTAAAAAAACCGAGATATGGGAAAAACCATTCTGATCCATCTGGCCTTTGGTTTCGAGGAGACCGAAGCAGTATCCATTATTGATGTACTTCGCCGTGCAGGATTCAACGTTACCATCGTTTCTGTTACGGGGTTTCGCAAAGTAACCGGTGCGCATCATATTTCTGTAGAGGCAGATCAACTCTTCGAAGATGTCGATTATGACCATGCTGATATGATCATTTTGCCAGGCGGAATGCCCGGCACGACAAACCTTCAGAACCATGCCGGTTTGAAAGAAAAACTTCTGCAATTTCACAAGGAGAATAAGACTATCGGAGCCATTTGTGCCGCACCAATGATTCTTGGTTCACTCGGTTTCCTCAAAGGAAAAAAGGCGGTCTGTTACCCAGGTTTCGAGTCTGAACTGACTGGTGCAACTGTATTGAAATCGCCTTTCGTCGTAGATGGCAACATCATTACTGGAAGAGGAGTCGGGACAGCCCTTGAATTCTCGCTCGAAATTGTCTCCCTGCTCAAAGGTAACCAGCTTGCGCAGGAGCTGCGTTCTGCCTTGGTTATCCCGTAATTACCAAATAAATTGTGAATCAATAAGACTTTGGAGTCCTTTCAGATTTTTGCCTATTAAAAAATGAAATCCAATAGCCTGACCACGTTATTCGCCCATTCAGCAATTTTTATCCTTTCAATCCAATGGTTTAGAAGGTTGATTTTACATATTTAGCAACCATTTCCATACTGGTATGACGTCAATTTTTTTACCACTTATCTCCAACATCCGTTCGGTATCCCGGGTGATGATTAACAAATGACGACACTCCAGTACTTCTGTAATTTTTAGCAATGCTTTTACCTCCCTTTCAAAAGTACCGGTGCTGTTGTCAATATCAAAACAAACCTGGATGGCCGTGCTGGCATCAGGCAGATAGAAATCGACTTCAATTCCCTTGTTGTAAAAATAGACAGCATCATTGCGTCCGTATTTACGCAACAGATTAATGGCCACCATATTTTCCAACAAAGAAGTGTTCCCATCTAACAGGAAGAGGTTCAACAGGCCGTTATCGGTAAAATAGTATTTCGGAACAGTTTCTTTATCAACCAGTTTACCCGCAATATTCTGTATTGGATTGATAAGCCAGGCATCCTTGGCATATTCCATATAGTTGATAATTGTATTTGTGCCAACTTTTGCCCCGGAAGAAGATACGATATTCGCTATCCGGGTAAACGACAAAGGTTGTTTAATACTTTCAGCCAGTTTCTTAAACAATATGCGTAACGCGAAGGTATTTTCCACTGAGTGACGTGCAGCAATATCTCCCAAAAAAATCTTTTGGTAAACACTTGTCAAATAATCTCTTTTCGATGAAAGTTCCGCACCTTCCGGGAATCCTCCAAAATAGAAATAGTCATTAAACTTTCTCAGAACTTCAGCTTTGGATTCTGTGGATAACAGGGAGTTTTCAGTTATACGAATTTCGTTTGCCGCCAAAAACTCAATGAAATTGTATGGATAAACATCGACAGGGATATAGCGTCCTCCCAGCGTTGACTGAATATCCTGACTCAACATTCTGGCATTGCTGCCTGTGATATAAACACTGTGTTTGCTATCGGCCATGCGGCGGGCAAATTTCTCCCATCCTGAAATATTTTGTATCTCATCCAAAAAAAGAATGGGTTTCTTTCCATACATTTCCAAATGAACCTCCAACAACAGGTTCAAGTGTTCTGCCCCCATCCCTGTAAGACGTTCATCCTCAAAATTAATATAGAGCAACTCATCCCACTGAATCCCCCTGGTTATCAATTGTTGCATTCGTTGATAGAGCAGATAGGATTTGCCTGCCCTCCGGATACCTGAAAAAACATAATTTCCAAATTCCTCAAAAGTAAAATCGCGGGGAATTACCTTGTATTTAGGAACTTCTGTCTGGTTATCAGCAATAACTATTTTAAGAATATTTTTATTCATAAATTAATTTTATTCTGAATACAACACAAATATAATACATTTTTGTTCTATATATAAAACAATGAATACACTTTTTTGTGCTACAGACAGAATAAGGAATATTTTTCAACCACTTTCGAACTGAATGCATTTTGCATTGAAAACAATCGCTGCAAACAACGAACAGCTTACCTCTCGTTGCAAACGAGTGGTAGAAGGAACAAAAACTTTTGTTTGAGCGTGCTGCCTCTATTGGTGGCTACAGAAACCTGTCGGATTTTGTGATCCTTTCCGCTCAGGAAAAAGCAAAACAAATCATCATGGAGAGAGAAACCATCATTGCCTCTCAGAGGGATGCGGAGATTTTCTTTGATGCTTTGATGGATAGTAGCAATCCTAACGATAGTTTGGTTGCCGCTTCGCTGGAATATAAAAAAGCAATCCACAAGTAATGTACCTGACCAGAAGCCTGGATTCTACCCATAACAGGTCTGAATTCTCTTGTGGCAAAGAATCATTGGACCACTACTTTAAAAATCAGGCATCACAGGATATCAAGCGCAAACTCTCTGCCTGTTTTGTATTGCCCGACATGGAATGTAATCTGATAAAGGGATACTATACGCTTTCCAATGCCAGTGTCCCTTTGGAATTAGTACCTGGGCCCTTGCGAGAGAAACTGCCAAAATCTTATAAAAGCATTCCTGCCACATTATTGGGTCGACTGGCAATCAATGTACTATACCAAAACCAAGGAATTGGCAAACTATTGCTGTTAGACGCCTTCAATCGCAGTTACGATACTTCAAAATCAATAGGGTCGTTTGCCATAGTAGTGGATCCACTGGATGAACAGGCACAGAGTTTCTATACCAAATATGGCTTCAAATCACTTCCTGATAGTGGTAAGATGTTACTTTCCATGAAGAAAATTGAGCTTTTGTTCATTTAATTGGACACGCCGACTAAATTGACCGCCTTCTGCTTTTTTTGAGATCAACCCTTAATTATCTGGATTTTATATACTTATATCTGGCACTAAAGGTTCAATAATCCCCGGCTTAAGGTTATTTATACTCCGGCGTGTCCACTTAGATCGAACTCACGTTAAATTAATTCAGCATTCCAAACTGTTTGTAAAGCTTGGTTAGTGTTTCTATAATAGGGGAATCAAGGACTCTGTCATAGCCTAATACCTCTATTAGTGCCAATTCAAAGTCGTTTTTAATTGATCTTAAAAACTCCTTGTCAGATATGGAACTTTTGCCCGATTCGTCTGTTGCAGTAAAAATGAATCCATACGACATCGCTTTGAGAATCCTGTCATAAGGCATTCCAAATGAAATTGAAAGATGAATGGCTCCCATAAAACGATCCTCAGGACCAAGTTTGCGGATCAGATCCTGGCCTACACGAAAAATAGTATCCTTCAGCGCTTTATTTCTAAATCGTACGATCAGACCATCAATGAGTTCTTCAAGGTCAGCAACAGTAAAGTCATCCGGATAAACCGTTGCCAGAACTGCTGCAGACTGAAGCATTACTTCTTTCGTAAATTCCCTGACATGGTTATCTTCGAGTATTTGATACATATACAAAGCATTTGGATGTAAAAAGAATCCAAAATAGGCAGCAGTGGCGTGCCCCAAATTGTGAATGAATGCCTTTTGGTCGACCCAAGCCAGGATATTTTTTTTAGGAGTTAGTCCGTTAATTTCAGGAATGGGTAATTTGAACCCGTTTCCATCGACGATAAGCGTGTTGTAGGGTTCTGCAAAAACAACCAATGGATCCTTTTCTAATTCAGCCAATGGGATGATGGGAACCATCTTGCCAATACTTGTTTCTACAAGCCCAACCATCTCATCAATAGGATACTCGGAAGGAAGATGTTTGATCAGCAACTCTTTTACATATGTTGCTGCAAACCTCATATTTTCGGCAAGTATGATGTCAAGAGGCATTTCCGGGTACTTTTCATTTCTCAATAACAAGCCTTTAGCCATTACCGGTATAATCTTTTCTATCACATTCTTACCAACTGAAACTGTTATAATTCCTGCTGTTGCTATTGCTTCAGCGACCTTTTCAACATTCATAGCAGAAATGGCACTTACATTGGGAACAATAATCTCTTCTTCTTTATCTCCTTTTATAACTATCCTGTAGCAGCCCTCCCTGTTCAGGCCATCAATAATCGTCTGGTCAACGTCAACAAAGACAATTGTATACCCACTGCAACCAAAAAGCTGACCAATGAACGACCTACCAATCTTCCCTGCCCCGAAGATGACAATCTTATGCCGCTCAACCTTTGAACTATCTCTTGAAATGCTCATAATAAATTTAAATTTGTCACTTACTTCTTTATCAAGGTACAAGACAATCATTTGGAAACAGGCAAATTTTCCGGGGGGTAATTCCTCTGGAACAGTTGTCTGTGATATTGGAATGGAGGCATTTGCCATTCAACAGATTAACAACTGAAACCAAACGCGTCCGTAAAATTATCACGTATCCTGTGATGTCACCTGCCTTGTTAATCTTCAAATCTTCAACAATTTTCTGAAATAATGGTAATTTTTTACAAGAAATTGTAAAAAAAATAAAACGACCATCTGATTATGGTCTTCTATGCGAACAAATCTTTTGATAGCTTGGGTAAAGAGTAAAATGAATGCAAACACGCTTTTAGTCGCTTTTTGTCAGTAAATTGATCGTACTTTAGCGAAAATTAGATGTGTATATTTTCTTTTTTCCAAAAAAAAAACACACCTTTGTATTATCGTCTTAACTAACTTGTGAAATATTTTAAAGACATTGGTCATTTAGATGTCTGGAATCAATTTATCCTCGATGGAGATCTTGATACATTATCCCAGATTTACTTTCATTATTATGATGTGATGTATGATTACGGACTGAGGCATACATCAGATAAACAATCAGTGGAAGATGCCATTCAAGATGTGTTCATCAATCTTATCAAATCCAGAAAAGGTTTAGGTGAAGTGAAAAATTTAACAGGATATTTGATTGCTACTTTTCGGAGGCAACTGTTCATTAATTTAAATAAACTAAAAAGAATAATTCTAACAGAAAAAACTCCTGAAGAAAATTTTGATTATTTCAAAAGCCCGGACTATGATTTTTCAGACAATGAAAATCAAGAAATCCTTCATTCGACAATTAGTCAATGTATCAGTAATCTTACATCGAAACAGAAGGAGATAATCTTTTTACGATTTGAAAGAGAATTGTCTTATGATGAGATTGCAAAAACGCTCCATATTTCAGTAGAATCTTGTTATAAATCGACCTATCGTTCCATTAAAATAATTCGGATGGCAGCAGAGAAAATATTTGAAAAAAAAGTATGTCTTTTTCTTTGCGCCATATTCAGATTTAAAAAGTAAATACATTAGATTAGAATTCTCGACAATCTTAATGATTCATTTTAGGCTGTTAAAAAGCCATTAATAAGATGTTTGTTAACGCTATATCTCTGGTAGTAAAATTGTAATAAAAAAAATCTTCTTCACTGTCCAGATTATCCTGATTTTCTCTCAGTAGAGTATAAAGCGAAAAAGATGAACCTGAGAAAATTCAAATTATATACAGCCGAGGATTTTATTTTAGACGAATATTTTAGAAAGATAGTTCGTGAATCTTGTGTATCTGACAGATTAAAAAAAATAGAAGAAAACCTACCGGAGAAACGTGACGAAATTAATCTTGCCGTTCAGGTATTACATGGGTTATACGTCGAAAAGTTTCATCAACATGCCAAAAGGAAACAAGAGACATGGAGGTATATTGTCAAGACACAAAAAAGACGGGTTATATTTTCCTATTTGAAGATTGCTGCATCACTTCTTTTGATGATTGGAATTGGAAGTGCAATTTTTTATTTGTCAACAAACAAAAAGATTGATTATGTTGTCAGTGCTGTTGAACTCCCATCAAAAAATGCATCATTGATTCTTGCTGATGGAAAAACAATTTCAATCAACAGTACACAATCAACTGTTAAGTATTCGACTGATGGTTCCGGAATTATGGTCAATGATACGTCAGGAATAGCTCAGCAAGTTTCAGCCAACGGATTGAATCAAATGATTGTTCCTTATGGTAAACGCTCTTGCATAATGCTTTCTGATGGGTCGATAGTATGGCTTAATTCTGGTTCAAAATTGGTTTTTCCTCCTGTATTTAAAGGCAAAACACGCGAAGTCTATTTAGAAGGAGAGGCTTTATTTGATATTGCTAAGAACGCGGAGAAACCATTTTATGTTAAAACAGAAATGTTTAAAATGAAAGTCTATGGGACAAGATTTAATGTTCAGGCTTATAAGCAGGATAAAGATTGCAATATTGTATTAATAGAAGGTAAAGTTAGTATGAATGTGAATGACCATGAATTAAAAGAAGTATTTCTTGCACCAAGTCAAAAGGCCTCGTTAGCAAAAGGACAGGAACAATTTGAAATAACCAATGTGGAGAATACGGATATTTATACTGCCTGGGTTGACGGTTACTTAACTTTCACCAATGAGGAGATATCAATTGTATTGAAGAGGGTTTCCCGATATTACAATGTTGAAATAATTGCTGATTTGCCCGAAAATACAGAAAAGATATATGGCAAACTTGATTTGAAAGACGATCTGGAAAGGGTTTTAGATGGAATAGCTTTTATATCAGAAACAAAATACGAAATACAGAGAAATAAATATGTCTTTATGAGTAACTAAATGTTTAACAAATTGATAAAAAACCGGTTGATGCTGGTAACATCAACCGGGGTGTTTAAAATGCCATTTGGCAAATTAATAATCTAAAAACAGTTCAAATCTATGAAAAAAATTCCGGATGATCTATCTTCCTGGCCCAGGGAGAAGATCAAAATTATTCTTTTGAAGATGAAATTGCTATCCCTAATTATGTTTGTCGGAACCATGGCCTTTTCAGCCAATTCTTACTCGCAAAAAACTAAAATTGATCTTCAGTTTGATAATTCAACTCTGATTGAAATTCTGGGTTCGATTGAAAAGAAAAGCGAGTTTATTTTTGTTTACAATGCGAATGTTATCAATTCAGACTTGAAAAAGAGTATATCGGTTAAGGGTGAAACAATTGATAAGATTTTAGACCTTTTATTTCAAGATGAGGATGTATCTTTTCGGGTTGATGACCGACAAGTTTTTCTTTACAAAAGTGAAGAAATGAATAATCCAGTGCTGATGAAAGAAACGGTCAAAGGTGATCAACAACTGAAAAAGGTAATTTCCGGAATTGTAAAAGACGTCCAAGGCCTTTCTTTACCTGGGGTGAGCGTGGTTGTGAAAGGTACAACAACCGGTACTGTTACAGATATGGATGGAAAGTTTCAATTAATTGTTCCTACGGATGCCCAAACACTGATATTCTCATTTGTAGGAATGAAATCGCAGGAAATTGTTATTGGAAACAGCAAAACAATTAATGTGGCACTAACTGAAGAAACTGTGGGGATTGAAGAAGTTGTAGCAGTGGGTTATGGTTCCCAGAAAAAAGTGAATCTGACGGGAAGTATTACTGCAATCAAAACTGCTGAATTGTCTGATATACCCATGCCTAATATTTCACAAACCTTAATGGGCAGAACTCCGGGATTATTTATTAAAAACGTTAATGGGCAACCCGGCGATGCTACCAGCATGAGTTTAACGGTCCGTGGCTTTGGTACTCCCCTGATAATTATTGATGGGGTACCTGCTACGATGAATGAATTTCAATTGCTTAACTCTAATGAGATAGAAGATTTCAACGTTTTGAAGGATGCTTCAGCAGCTGTATACGGGGCACGGGCTGGTAATGGTGTTATCCTTGTTACAACGAAAAGAGGGGCAATTTCTCCTACAAAAGTCACATTCAGCAGTGTTTTACAAATGCAACACTTCTTAGTGATACCAAAATGGGTAAACTCGGCGGACTATGCCAGAATGTTAAACCTTGCCCTTTACAATCAGGGTAAACCTCCGGTATATACCGATGAAGCAATTCAAAAATTTGCAGATGGTTCAGATCCCGAACACTACCCAAATACCAATTGGTGGGATAAAGCAATCAGGCCATTAGCTCCCCAGGCACAGCAAAATATTAGCGTACAAGGTGGTAACGAAAAAGTAAAATATTTTGTTGCAGGTGGATATTTTTATCAGGAAGCAATGCCCAGAGCAAATGAAACAAAAGACAAGCGGTATAATATAAGATCTAATATAGATATTAAGTTAACCAAGAAAATGAACCTGAACCTTGATTTATCGGGTATGTATGATGATTATGTTGGTCCTATTATTGAAATGGAAAGACAAAGTCACGTCGGTCTTATGACTTGCATGTTTCGTTCGGTTCCATTCGTTCCATTTCAATATCCCGACCCAACCAAACTTCCTGGGGGTGTACAGGATCCATATCACTATTCCTTTTCGGAAAATTATGGTTATAAGAAATGGAACAGATTTAACGCGGACGCAAAAGTGGGTTTTTCATACGATCTCCCTTTGGGGATCAAGGCAAGGGCCAATTTCCATATTAACAAGGAAAACTTTAATAATCTTGAAAAGGATACAAAAAATCCGAAGTATCTTTATAACTATGACACCCAAATTTATACGCCGGATGGTTTTACCGTTGCTGACCAAAAAATATATAAATATACAAGTAATACCAATCGTATTGACCAGCAATATTTCCTTAACTGGAATAAAAAATTTATAAATCATAATGTTAGCGCTATGGTCGTATATGAAGTATCAAAAAATAATAATGATTGGTTTGAAGCTTCCCGAACGCATTATGATATGAATATTGACTACCTCTTTGCTGGCCCCAACCTCGACAAAACAAATAACGGATCGGCTAGTCTGGGCGGCAGAAAAGGGATAATATCCAGGTTAAATTACGATTACAAAGGCAAATATCTTCTGGAATTGAATAGCCGTTATGATGCTTCGGCCAATTTCCCGCCGGCAACACGCTGGGGATTCTTTCCCTCTGCTTCATTGGGATGGAGGATTTCCGAAGAGGGGTTCATAAAAAATAACCTGCCATTTGTATCTAATCTTAAGCTCAGGGTTTCTGATGGGAAACTTGGAGATGACAATACCGGTAATTTCCAGTATCTGTCAACATATTCAATTAGCGGATCATATATCTATGATGGAGCTTCAAATATTGCAAATAATGGAATCGCAACTAATGCCCTTCCCAATGACCAGATTACCTGGATGAAAATGGTTACAAAGAATGCAGGTGTCGATTTTAGCCTTTGGAATAACCTTCTCGAAGGCTCATTCGATTATTTTTACAGGTTGCGGACTGATATTCTTGGATCACGTATTCAATCAATTCCAAATGTTGTAGGGGCTTCATTGCCACAGGTTAATTACGCGAAATCCGATAACAGGGGATGGGAATTCAGCCTTAATCACAGCAATAAAATCGGAGCCGTTACTTATAATCTTGGTGGGAACATCTCATGGAACAGGGCAAAAACAATTTTTGTTGACCAGGCTGCATTTACCAATGATGAGGCCAGAAGACGTGGTGATAAAAATAACCTGTGGTCCGATGTTTTTTGGGGCTATATGAGCGATGGCCTTTTCCAGTCAAGAGATGAAATTAATAAATGGGCGGATCAGGATGGTAAAGGTAATTCCAGCATTTTACCTGGTGATGTAAAATATATCGATTACAATGGTGATGGAAAGATTACCAGTGATGATAATGTAATTATAGGAAGAGGAACTATGCCACAAGTAATGTATGGTATTAATATGTCATTGGCATGGAAGGGGCTCGATTTTTCTATGCTATGGCAGGGGGCCGGACGATATGATTTTAATCTCCTGAATGCACCGGATTATACTATATCTTTCTATGCAAGTAATACTCCCATGACCTATATGCTCAATGGGGCATATATTCCTCCTAATCCATGGTTACCCACAAATACTTCCAATGTACAATCTCCCCTTTTTAGGCTAGATGCCAGATCATTACCTACTTATAGTTCAAATTCCCAATACTGGCTTATTAATGGGGCTTATATACGGTTAAAGAACATTGAACTGGGATACACGCTTCCAGCCAGTTTTACCGGGAAATGGGGCATTGAAAAATGTAAATTTTTTGTTTCGGCTTATAATCTACTTACATTTAGCTCAGTTAGTTTCATCGATCCGGAAGCTGATACGGGAAATAGATTAGGGGATTATTATCCTCCTGTAGGAACTTATAATATAGGTTTTTCACTCCAATTTTAACATTTTAATTTGTATGTTATGAAATCAATAAAATATATACTTATTTCGTTCGTCCTACTTATGCAATCCTGCGGAAAGGATGTACTGGACTTTGCTCCCATTGATCGGATATCAGACCTTAGTGTCTGGAATGATCCGGTTATGGTACAGTCTTATGTTAACAACCTTTATAGCCGTATCCCGTTTAATAATACTTTTGATTATACGGCTTGGGATAATTATTGCGATGAAGGAACCGGACCTGGCAATGGTATTGTTTCGGGTACCATGACCAAAACCAGTGAAACTAATGGTTACTGGGATTATGGCTACATCAGGGCCCTTAACGTTTTTCTTGAACAATTACCTTCATCTACAATTAATCAATCTGATAAAATACGTCTTGAGGGTGAAGTCCGCTTTATAAGGGCCTTTGTCTATTTTGAAATGATGAAACGTTATGGCGGGGTTCCTTTGGTTGATGTAGTTCTGGATCCGTATAAACCGATTGATGATAAATACCTGGTGAGGGCAACAGAGGAAGCCATTGCCAATTTTATCAATACTGAATTAACAACGGTTATTACTTTATTGCCTGATGTTGCGACTCCCAGAGGAAAAATAAATAAATGGACTGCTCATGCGTTAAATGCCCGTGCAATGCTCTGGGCCGCTTCAATTGCCAAATTTGGAACTGTTGCCCTGAACGGAGTGGTAGGAATTCCTGCCTCAAAGGCTAACACTTTTTATGCAAAAGCCTCAGTATCTGCCGATGCTGTTATTAACTCCGGTAAATATTCGCTGTACAATCCGGCACCATCAGACAAATCGGAAAATTACCGCAGGATATTTATTGATGAAGAGAATAGCGAAGTTATCTTTGAAAAACCTTATGACGGAGTATTGGTCGCACATAGTTTTGATGCATGGTGTGCCCCAACTACATGGGTTGGCAGGGGTAGTTTGGGCGATCCAACTTTGGAGTATATGTTGGGATTCGAAAATATTGATGGATCTACAACTCCGCCAACCTTTGGAGCCGGTCAACTATATAACGACGGTTATGGACCCTTCGCTAAAAAAGATCCCAGGTTGCGTGCTACGGTATTCTTCCAGGGTGAAACTTTTTCTAACGGGACAATTGAAAGCTATGAAGGTATAGATCCGAGTGTCACACCTGATCCATCTAAAATTATCACTAGTACTGCAGTATCATATAATGGTAAACCATCAGTAGGACTCGATTCAAGAATGAGTTTAGATGACTCAAGGACAGTTACAGGATTCACACGCAAGAAATATATTATCACAACACAAAAATTTATTGCTGAAGGGGCAAGCTATACCAACTTACTGGTGATACGACTGGCAGAGATGTACCTTACAAAGGCAGAAGCTGAATTTCAGATGGGAAATATAAATCCCGCCGTCACAGCATTAAACATGACCCGTAGCAGGGCTGGCATAAGCCTGGTGGATGCAACCAGTATAACAATGGACAAAATAATGACAGAAAGGAGATCTGAATTATCCGGTGAAGCCCACCGCATGTGGGACCTTCGCAGATGGAGGACAGCATTGTCTGTAATGAATTACCAGTCTCAGGGGTTAAGGATAATTTATCATTTTGCGAGCGGAAAATACTACTTCCTTCCTTTTAATTCTGAAACTAGTGTACGTGTTTTTAAACCTGAACACTACTACAATCCTATTACTGATTCCAGAATAAATAATAATTCCAAATTAGTCGAAAACCCTTTTTATTAATCTGATAATTAAGTAAAACCATGAAAGTATTAGAAAAAATAACGTCATCGGTCTTTTGCTGGATATTTCTATTGTTAATAGCCAGTTGTCAAAAGAAGGTAATCACAGAATTTGGTTTCGACGCTGCCATTTCAGGAAGGGTGATTGACCAGGCCAGCAACATTGTTGCAGGAGACATCACCAGCACTGGCCTGTTAATTAAGGCTATGGGCCAAGACGATAAAGTAACTATGGACATGCGTGTAAAGGGAGATGGGACCTATCAGAACACTAAAATGTTTCCTAAAAAATTTCGTATATGGATAACAGGGCCGGTTACTCCGGTTGCCGATACACTTCGTGTTGATTTCGCCACAGATAATGTAGTAGTTAAAGACTTTGTTGTTATTCCTTTCATAACTGTTAATAAACCAACAGTTGTTGGAAGTATAACAGCTACATCTGTAAATGTTAGTTATGCAATGGCAGCCAATAGTGGGAAAGTAATATCAAAACGTGAATTGTATTGCAGTACAATTTTCTATCCTAATGCAACTACAGGAAGCGGGCCATTTTTTACATCACAAAAGATAACATTGACTACAAATTCAGGAAATGTCACTATCACTGGTCTTGAATCAAAGACAAAGTATTATATAAGAATTGGTGCACAAGCTACTGGAGCTACAGGATTTAATTATAGTGAACAGATAGAAATAACAACTTTATAATTGATCTCCTACCCCCTGGTTAAATTCTTGACCAGGGGGTAGTTTCCCTAAGTTTTTACTCTCGCAAAAAGAGATTACATCCATGACTATAGTAAAGTGCTAATAAAGCTGCATATTACGAAAATGGATGTATTTTTTTTAGAGATTTTCCCTGAAATGCTTCCCTTTAGCAGGGAAAATCGTGCCAACCTTTCTTTAATTTAATGACATGGAAACAGGCTCAGAATTTCAAAATGAAAGCAAATTGTCCCCAGTAACGAGTATTGAAGTCTCTGGTTTAAATTTTAAGGCAAACGCGTTGCGGAATATTGCCAGATATTTAGTACAAATAATTAATATCTGCATTCTGCTGTCAATTTCGATAATTTCCTCATTTATGATTTGCGGTGCAACGGAAAAGAAATCAAGCTCCGCCATCTCGATATACCCGCAAAATACTTATTACTTTCAGGATAATAAAGGAAAACCCTTTATGTTTATAGGCGACTATACTTGGGAAACGTTTTCCGGCGTGGATTTCAACTACACCAGGATGTTTGACTCACTTAAGTCGCGTGGCCTTAACCTCGCCCGAGTCTGGCTCTGGAAGGGTTGCGAAGTATACCCTCCCCCTGATAAAAATCTCCATATAGAACCGTACCTGCGTGAAGGCCCTGGTCTTGCCAACGATGGAAGGCCTAAGTATAATCTGGATAAATTCAACCCGGCTTTTTTCGCACGTCTTACTGAATTCTGCAAAGTAGCAGAAAAACGCGGTATTAACCTGGATTTAATGCTGATGGATGCCTGGATGCTCAAGCATGACTACCTGTGGCGTTTAAATGCCTACAATCGAGACAACAATGTTAATAACGTAGATGGTGATCCACAGAATACGAAGAAGGGTACTGATGGGAAACAGGGATTCTGTTCGATGGGCAACCCGAAGGTTATGGAATATCAGAAAGCATTTGTACGTAAAGTGGTTGAAACTGTGAACAGATTCGATAAAATATATTTTGAAATCGCGAATGAGAACTATTACAGCGAGGAATGGGAATTGGCACTTTGTGATTTTATCAAGGAAATTGAATTAAAGATGCCTAACCAGCATATGACTATTCGACGCGACTTCCCCAGCCATAGCTACGTGGTGCAAAAGTGGGATCCTGTTGTAGTCCATAAAGGCATAATGGGGAAGCGTAACCTTAAAGTACCTTTACTCTTTGATACTGACTGGATTATCAATAAAAATGACGATGAAGTCCGCAAGGCCGCATGGTCAGCTGTCGCAAGCGGAGCTCACTTTAGTTATATGGATGAAGCCATGGAATTCCGTATCGATAGTATTTACAAGGACAAAAGGGCAGCATTGCATAAACAGATCGACTTCATTGCCAAATTTATGAAACTGCTGAAACCCTGGGAAATGACACCGGATGATTCTCTGGTTAAGTCCGGATTTTCGTTCGCAATGGGGAATAATAAAGTGTTGTTTGCATACCTGCCGGGTGGAGGGGAAGTTAACCTTGATCTATCAGCCATGAAAGGAAAAATTACAGCAAAATGGTATAGTCCGTTAACAGGAGAGTTTGGTTTGGAGTTCCAGGTAGCAGGAAAACCAGAAACAATATTCCATGCACCGGATAAGAATGACTGGACTTTACTTGTTAAATCAAAATAATAACACACGGAGGAAAGTACAATATTGATGAGGATATAAATAAAATTCTAACTTTTACTCATAGAGTCACTCTAAAAAATTTATTTATTATGAAGAAATTTAATTTACTTTCTATCCCAGAAGATCGATGGGCAGGAAAATTCATTTCCGTCATTCTTTTTGTTGTATTCATTTTATTATCTGATTGTATTTACTGTCAGAACAGGGTTGGTTATGCAAACGACATCGAGGCTTACCGAGTTAAATGGTGGTACATTCCAACGGCTTTCGGTATGCCGCCAAACCCTGCTGCCCGTCCGATTTATGGAGTTATTAATATTGACAATGGAGTATTGAAAGTAAGGCATGCTATACTGGAAGGCAGGGAACTGGGCGATTACAGATTGCCATATTGGCCGGTTACAAGCTTTGTTTCCATCTTTAGCAAAACGGCTGAACTTGCCCATCAAAGTTCTGTCACTCTTATAGTTGACGGTAAAAAGAAGACATTCCCTTTTCGCTGTGGAGATTCAAAATCGAGTTCAAGCTCTATGAATTCCAGCAGGATAGAAGAAGGTTTTGATCTTGCCCACATCAAAGATGCTGAAGTGCTTAAAATAACAAATAAAGGCAGTGAATCTCCAATTTTAATGGAGCATTCCCTCGTTGTTACCAAAGGTAGTTATAACATCCCTGTCTTTATCAAAGCAACCAACACCAGTGATCAAACTATTCAGGACGTTGTAGTTCAGGTATCTTATGGACAAGATTTCAACTGGAGTTCTTTTGGCACAAGTAACTCTCAGGAATATCAACAGATAGAAGCTCCAGCCAACGGTGTGGCAAAGGCATTTTTCGCATTTTCTTCGGGGATGGAACGTGGCTACGAATTTCATCAACTTGAAGGGTGTGAGTTATCATATAAAATAAGCCTCGAAATGAACGCCTGGAAGGTCATTTTTCAAAATACCTCAAGGACATTGGCCCCTGGTGCTTCCATTATGTTTAGATACGACCTTCGTGTCATTGACAAACCATTGGTGCGAATATCAGGAAACAAGTCCATTGCAAAACAAGAATTTGACGTGTTTGAGTTCACAAAAATAAAACCGACTATAGTAAAAACTGAGCCTATCAATCCGGTTGTAAGAGTCACCATCCAGGATGTGATCAGAAATCTGGATAAACCTAAATTGCGTGGAGTTTTGCACGATATATCTGGTTTTCCTCAGATACTAACTGATCTTAAAACGTTGAAAGATTGGGGAGCTAACCTCGCCAGTACCCTGATAGAAAATCCGGCTGAAACAAGGCAAATAATGGAATTCGGCCACAAACTTGGCATGAAGATGTTTATAACAAGCGAAAACAGCTACTCGTCAGGTATCCCGCTTAAATTAGACAGGCTTTTTGCTGCTAATCTCAAGCCTGCAGAGTTTCCGGATTCTTATGGACAAAATGAAGATCATAACACCTGGTACGCTGTAAAGCCGGCTCTGGATTTTGTGACAGAGTTTGGGAAACCGATGAGCGCAGCAACACAAGAAGAAAAGGTCAGATACTGGAGCCGTTGCTTTGTCGATAAGTGGCTCAAGACTTTAGCCTATGTTCGCAAAAATGATCCGGTGGGTAACATTTGGTTCGACATGCCTTGTCCAAGCGTTGCTTACATTGATCCACTGGATTATCATAAGGTATTCCTGAGTGAAGTAAAGAAATTAGGCGACTTAGGGAATGAGTTTACAGTATTTCCTTTTTACTATGGACCTGATTATAATCATATTGAATACATGATGCGTATGTGGAAAGATGCTGGATTTCCCAGGGCTGTCTTTCGCCTCCGTTTACCGAGCTTCCCGAAGCCAAGTCAATTCTTGCGTGCGTTTACTGCCGCGCGTCGCGGAGGATCTGATGGCGCAGCTGCACGCTACATACGTTCTGATGCGGAGGGTCGTTACATACAAGCTGACAGTAGTGGAAGTAAATTCACTTTCTGGGGTTTAGACGAATGGCGATGGAAATCGCTTTTGTTGGCAGCTCAGGCAAACTTCCCGACACCCGAACTAAAAGCCTACTGTTTTATCGAAGAACCTGCAGAACTAGTTGAAGCGCTTGCAGTTTCTGACGTCAACGTTTATTCGGCTAAATCAGATGAGGGAAATTTTATCCAAAGGATCAAAAAATTAGTACCTGGTAAGGTTAAGTTGATTAAGAGTTTTCCTGAAAATCCAACAAAAAGTGGTCAGATATATATTGTTATTGGGGAAGATGCAACGTTTAAACGAAGCGAGTGGGCATATGATATACAACGTAAAGATTTAGGTATTAATAAGGGTGTCATACAAATGAGGGGAAATATCGTTAGACTGAATGGTTCAGATGCTATGGGGCTCTCAAATGCAGAAACACTCTTCTTGCGATTTGCTGAATTGGCAATCAGCGAAAAAATAAGCGGGAGTAAAAATTAAGTCACTTCTGAAAACCAAATGGAAGTATTTTCGGTTTTTGGCATCCAGTTAAGGTAGTGTTTAAGCCAAATACCATTTCTTTCACCGGAGTAACTGGTTCATTATTGATTTTATCAGATTGAAGATTTATCGACCGTTAAATCATTTCGTCACTGGCTAATTCAATTTTACAGTTAGTGAATGGTTTTTACTCTTGTGCTGGAATATAACCGGGTCTAAAAAATCAAATAAGTAGTTTAAGTTTAAGTAACTGGATCAAAATGAACAGAAGATTTTTTCTCAAAAACTCTGGAACAACACTTGGAGCCGTAATGATTATTCCGACAATGGTAACCGGGGAATCCGGAAATTTGGAAGAGTCACTAAACCCATCAGATCTGTTTAAAGAGAAAATTATTGCAGCCTTATATGGCATTGCAATCGGAGAGTCCATGGGGGCCCCAGTTGAAGGTTGTGGTCCGAAAGCCCTCAGGGAGAGGTTCCCAGAGGAGGAAAGATTGACTGAATTCATACCCGGAACCGATAAGGTATATGGAAAAGGTTATGGGCGAATAACTGATGATACATTGTTAACTGAAGCGTTGATAAGGACCTATACAAAGGCAGTTAAACACCTTGACGCATACGATTATGAAGAATTCTTTCTGCCTGAAATATCCAAAACAAAAGTCTTTATCCCTGAAAAACAAATCAATGCCCCAATTATAGAAAGACTATTTTATCCGGATAAGTATCCCTGGGAAAAACTAACTATCCACAATTCAGAACCTCGAAGTACCGGAATAGGAAATATGGTTAATTGCGGATTAGCAATTTCAATTATGCCAATCGGAGCAGTAAACGCTGGTGATCCAAGAGGCGCTTATCTTGAAACAGCTTCATTCGGGCTTGCTCATAATGAATCATATGGAATTGAGGGAGGTGCTGTCATGGCAGCAGCATATGCCGAGGCATTCCGGCCAGGGGCCAATATTGATTCTATAATCAGTAGGACTTCGGGTCTAGCTAAGGATGGAACTAAAGATGCAATTTTGTCTGCAATTGAGGTTGTTAATACAAGCGATTCTATGAATGATGTTATAAGAAAAATCAGAAGGGCCTTTCTGCCATTCAGTGGAGTACCTTGTGATAAATTCGATTATTTCACTGATTTTTCTTATCTTAATCCTACACAAAATAAGAATACTTTCAGACCATCAAGAGTATACTCAATAGAAGAACTGCCTGTCTGCCTTGCAATACTGAAATACGGTAATGGAGACTTTTATAAAACGTTAACTACTTCGGTGCTTTATGGAAATGATAATGATTCAATTGCAGGAATGGCCTGCGGTTTATTCGGAGCACTGTATGGGTTGAAAGATTTTTCCAAAAAGCTTATCAGGGATGTTGAGGAAGTGAATAAGCGAAATTTCGCCCAAACTGGTGAACAATTGTTTAATGTTGCTAACGACATATATAAAAATGATATTGCCATTTTCGCAGAAAAGAGATCAATTTTTAAATAAAATTAGCTGTATTTAAATATAAAAATACCATAACCAAAATAAGCATCAAATGTCCTTAAACTCAAATTATCTTAAACGTTTTTTACTGATTTACTTAATATTTTGTTCTTTTTTTGTAACAGGTTTTTCATCAAACAAATTACAGCCAGTTGGTCAGTGGCAGCGCTGGAAATATACCCTGACATCTAAAAAAGTACATGAAAGTCAACTGGTTCGTTTAGATGTTGTTTTTACAGGACCTGGTGGCAGAACTTTTCATACACCTGCCTATTCGGATGACGATAAAATATTTCATTTTTGTGCAGCCTTCCCCTCATCCGGCACATGGCGGTGGAAGACAATATGCAGTGACCCGGATGATACTGGCCTTCATAACAAGGAAGGGAAAATAAAAGTTAAATCATACAAGGGGGATAATCCCCTGTTTAAACATGGTGATCTTAAAATAAGTGATGACAGAAGGTATCTCAGTCATAATGATGGAACTCCATTCCTTTGGATAGGTGATACCGGATGGAATGCAACTTTGAAATCGACAAAAAAAGAATGGTGTGATTATGTTGATAAAAGGGTCAGTCAAGGGTTTTCAGTACTGCAGATAAGCGCCAGAGGTGCCGGTAATAGAAATTTGCGGGCGAATATATCATTCAGGAAGGATGGCACTATTGATCCGTTATTCTGGCAGGATCTTGAAGATAAAATAGCTTATGCTAATGACAAAGGATTATTTGTTCTCATGGTTGAAGTGGGTAGTGCCTGGAGAGACACCTTAGCTTTAAATCCAAAAAACCAGAAATTTGAAACATACCTGACCGGTAGATTAGCATCATATATGGTAATCTTTTCTCCCAGTTTTGACCAATCGTATGAGGCTGAGCTAGAAAAAGTTGCTGTAGAGCTTAAGAAATCAACATTACATCTTGTAGTTCAGCATTCCGGAACAAACTATGCAGCCAACCTTGCTTACAGGAATTCCCCATCGGTCGATTTCTGTTCATTGCAGAGCGGCCACCATGGCGGAAATCTAGCGAAGGCATATAATGCCGCTAGATCGTGGACACTTGACATGTGGAATGGTATCCCCGTAAAACCAGTTATTGATATAGAGGCCATGTACGATGCTTATGGAAACAACGATGCAAAAAACTGGCGCGAGAAAGATGCACGTAAACTGGGATGGATAGCATGGCTCTCAGGCTCAAGGGGATATACTTATGGAGCTGGAGATATGCCTCCCAAAGTTCCCACTGCATCCGGAGGAATCTGGACTTTTAACAAAGATTCATCTAAATATGATTACTGGTATAAAGCGATAATGTGGCCTAGTGCCGCACAGATGACTATTATGCGTAATTTTTTTGCCTCAATTGAATGGTGGAATCTGGTTCCGGCTCATGAGCTCATTCAGGACCAGCCGGAGGATGAAACACTCAAAATGGTTGTTTCCACCACCAGAAAGGGAGGACTTTTGTTGGCATATTTACCTGATAATAATGTTATTAAATTGGATCTGAAAGGTTTTTCCGGATCGTTTAAGGGGAAATGGTTTAATCCGGTAACAGGGAATTATAGGTCAATTGATCAACCAGTTATCCCTACATCCGGAGTATCATTTTTACGACCAGAAGGATGGGAAGATGCAATATTATTGCTCACAAAGTCCTGATATATTGCAATATTAATGATTTAACTAACAAATACCATTTCAATTTAAAACCATACATCAACGCTTTCAGTATGAAACGAGCATGGGCTAAGCCAACAAAAGGCGATGTAAACCCACTTGCGAGTTCCATACGTACGAACTGAAGTTCAATAACTTAACAATGATATTTACGTATGAAACGAGCACCGGATAAGCCCACAAAAGGCGATGTAAATTCAGCTGCGAGTTCCATGAGTACTTACAGATATTCAATAATTTAACTAATACATTTACGAGTGAAAACAAGTTCAGAATTAAAAATTGCAATCTGTCTCTTCCTGACAATTTCTTTTTTTCCCTCAGGGATGATTTGCCTTGCCAAGCAAAAGAAACCAAGCACCGTAATTTCAATATTTCCGAAAAATACTTACTACTTTCAGGATACTAAAGGGAAACCTTTCTTGTTTGTGGGGGATTATACCTGGGAAACGTTTTCAGGTGTGGATTTCGATTACGTAAGGATGTTTGACTCACTTAAATCCCGTGGCCTTAACCTCGCACGCATCTGGCTCTGGTGGGGTTGCGAAGAGTTAAATACTGATTTTGGTTTTAAAAGACTCCATATCGAGCCATACCTGCGAGAAGGCCCTGGTCTTGCTAATGATGGAAGACCTAAGTACAATCTGGATAAATTCAACCCGGCTTTTTTCGCACGTCTTACTGAATTCTGCAAAGCAGCAGATCAACGCGGTATAAATCTTGATTTGATGATGATAGATGCATGGATGATCAAACATGAAAATCTGTGGCGGTTAAATGCCTACAATCGCGACAACAATATCAATAACGTAGACGGTGATCCACAGAATACAAAGAAGGGTACTGATGGGAAGCAGGGATTCTGTTCTATGGGCAATCCCAAGGCTATGGAATATCAGAAGGCATATATCCGTAAGGTAGTTGAAACTGTGAACAGTTTCGATAAAATCTATTATGAAATCGCAAATGAGAACTCTTACAGTTTAGAATGGGAATTGACACTTTGTGATTTTATCAAGGAAATTGAATTAAAGATGCCTAACCAGCATATGACTATCCGACGTGACTTCCCTAGTCACGGTTACGTTGTGGACAAATGGGATCCGGTAATCGTCCATAATATCATAATGAGTAAGCGTAACCTTAAAGTACCTTTACTCTTTGATACTGACTGGATGATCAATAAAAATGATAACGAAGTCCGCAAAGCAGCATGGTCAGGTGTTGCAAGCGGAGCTCACTTTAGTTATATGGATGATGCACTGGAATTCCGTATCAATAATATTTACAAAGACACCAGGGCAGCATTGCATAAACAGATCGACTACATTGCCAAATTTATGAAGCTGCTGAAACCCTGGGAAATGACTCCAGATGATTCTCTGGTTAAGTCCGGATTTTCGTTCGCCATGGCGAATAATAAAATGTTGTTTGCATACCTCCCGGGTGGAGGGGAAGTTAACCTTGATCTCTCAGCCATGAAAGGAAAAATTACAGCAAAATGGTATAATCCGTTAACAGGAGAGTTTGGTTTGGAGTTCCAGGTAGCAGGAAAACCAGAAACAATATTCCGAGCACCGGACAAGAATGACTGGACACTACTTGTTAAATCAAAATAATAACTAACAGGGGGGAAAAGTATAATTTTCACTAAGGGAATAAATAATTCTGACTTTTACCAATAATACTTTTTACTATGAAAAAAATCTTAGTCGTCATTCTCTATATTTTAATAATACCCTCATTATCAGCACAATCAAATATTATATTGGAGGCTCCTGACAGAGTTCCCCGTTTTGATGTCGCGGAGTTTGTCGTTCGGGTGAAGGAACCATCCATTAAGAATCCTTTCACCGATGTGGAACTTACCGGAGTATTCACTTCCAATAATTCTTCTATTCGTGTGATCGGCTTTGCAGATTCGCAGGACGGAAGTGTCTTTCGCCTGCGTTTTTCACCGGAAATGGCCAACGTCAGTTATCATTATGAATTGACATTGAAGGGCAGTGGGCTTAACCGCAGCTTTACCGGGACACTGCAAAGTAAATCATCCAACAGACATGGTCCCGTTATCGTTGATCCCGTTCGACCCAAACATTTTATTTATGAAGGCTCGAAGCAACCTTTTTACCACCTTGGCTATACCGCTTATCATTTACTTGACCCTTCAAATGACGATGCACAAATTGAATCTACAATTGATTATTGCCAGAAGAATGGATTCAATAAGATACGGTTCCTTATCACAGGATACCCCCGGGATTTTGATAACAGGACAAGCAATGATGATGAAAACGGTGTACCGGTCGGTTCATCGAAGTCCATCAACTATGGCACCCTCCCAGGACGGGCAAATCCTTTGCCTGCTTGGCTTGGACAGCCTCACCAATACTACTTTGAACGTTTTAATGTTACTTACTGGCAGCGTATTGACCGCGCCGTTAAATTGATGCGAAACCGCGGCATAATCGCTACTTGTATCATTATTATTGAGAAACAAGACCTGCCAAAAGAATTGGGAATACTTACAAAGGACGAGTACCGTCTTTATCGCTATGCTGTCGCCCGTCTTGCTGCCTTCGACAACGTCTGGTGGGATCTTGGCAACGAACACAATGAATACCGTGATACTGCCTGGGGCAATACGATGGGATCATTTGTCAGGGAAGTTGATCCATATCATCGTCTCGCATCTGCCCACGCCTATGCTGATTTTTTTTACAGCGATTCAAAATGGGCTGACTTTATCATTACCCAGCAATATGGTGAAGTTCAGAAAGTGCACGACTGGGTTTTGAATTATTGGACAGTCCCGAAACCTTATATAAATGAGGAATATGGCTATGAGGGAAGTAAAGACAAGCCTGTTGGACATGGTATGAACAGCAAATGGGTCAGACGTTGCCATTGGGCTATCGCAATGGCAGGTGGCTACGCGACATATGGTGATTGTAGCAATGGTATAAGTTATTACTACATGGGTATTCCAGGACCAGGGAAGGCAGCAGTCCAACTTAAGTACCTGAAGTCGTTTTTCGAGTCACTTCCTTTTAATGACATGAAGCCGAACGACAGCCTGATCAACCAGGGCTTTTGCCTCGCAAAGCTGCCAGAAACCTACGTCTTTTACCTCCCTCAGGGAGGAACAGCCAAGATTGACCTCGGCAGCATAAATACTAACCGTATCAATGCCAGATGGTTCGATCCCCGAACAGGCAAATGGCGGAATTATCCGGCCTTACTAAAGGGCAAAAACACCTTGATTGCACCTACAGATGACGACTGGGTACTGCTAGTCCATAGTGGGAGAGCAACTAAATGAAAGTGAGATTAAGCTATAGACAAAATAAAAAATGACCAAAAATCATTCATCAATGAAGTCATTAATTTTCATTTTCTTTTTTTTAATTATTACTGAATTTTTCGTCAGAGCCCAGGAACCAACAAAATTATTGGTTGACAGGCAAGAATATTTTCCTTTGCCTGATTCTGCTGGTGGCTGGAGAACCCTTACTGATAATAAAACAATAAGACAGGTTACAGGAATTGACAAGGTTAAACTTGATCAGGTTTTTGATTTTATCAGAAGTACCACCAATAATGGAGGGCTGCTTGTAGTTCGCCATGGATGGCTTGTTTATGAAAAATATTTTGGTAAGGGTCAGCGTGAAGCCACCCCAAACCTTGCATCCTTCGGTAAGGCATTTACCAGTATTTCAGTTGGTATTCTGATGAGCGAACGCCCTGATATTTTTCCTAATGGTCTGGATCAGAAAGTATATACTACTATCTTGATGCCACCAGAAGCATTTCCGTTACCTGATCCACGGATGGCTAACATTAAACTTGGACAACTTCTGACTCATACATCTGGTATCAGGGGCAATAATCCGGTATATGTCAATGGAAAAACCTCGACAATTGATCCGGTTGGTCCGGATGGATGGTTCTCTAATGTCGATGACTATTCTTTAGGTCATAAGGATGGTAAAATAGGTAACGTCCCATTTTCGACAAAAACTCTTTGGTGCAAACCAGGTGGTGGATTTTCATATGCGACTGCAGCTTTGCACAATGCTTCCATAATGTTGCGGCACGTTACTGGCTTAGAACTTCAGGATTATATTGAATCACATCTTGCCAAACCTTTGGGTTGGAGTCTATGGGGGTATGGAAACAAAAACCAGCCACTTCTGACCCATACGCCAGGAGGTGGCGGTATTGCTCTAAGAAGTACTGACGTACTTCGCTTTTGCTATATGTTGCTGCACCAAGGGCGCTGGAACCTACATCAAATTGTCCCAAAGGAATATATTCAGAAGGCTACAAAAACGACACCATATAATCCTCATTTTCCTTATTACAGCTTACAGTTTAAGGTTAATTCTGACGGATATATTCCTGAGTTACCGGGGGATTCATACTCGTGGGGAGGATCGGGTGGATATTGCTTTTGGGTTATTCCATCATTGGATTTGATTGTCTGGAAGCTCGGTGGTCGTGATGACCAGTATTCTTTTGCAAACACAGGGCTCCCCGAACCTCCAAAATTGTCAGACGCTATTAAACCTATCAATGACGGGCAGGTACATGAAGGTAAAATTGATGACATTAAAATGATAATTATGGCCATAAGTTCGATCGTAGATGAAAAAAAATTAGGACTGTAAATTGTAAATACCAAATAATATTACTCAAATGAAATTAGTATTGTTCCTTTTAATCTTTTCTTTTAATTCTGGTCATTGGATCATTGCACAACAAACATTTAAATCATCATCAGCCAAGAAAGAATACTTCCCTTTACCTGATTCAGTTGGTGGTTGGAGAACCCTGACAGATGATAAAAAAATAAAACAGGTAGCGGGAGTAGATAAAGCTAAACTGGATCAGGCTTTCGATTTTATTAGAAGTACCACTAATAATGGAGGCCTGCTTGTAGTTCGTCATGGATGGCTTGTTTATGAAAATTATTTTGGTAAGGGTCAGCATGAAGCCACCCCGAATCTTGCATCCTGCGGCAAGGCATTTACCAGTGTTGCAATAGGAATTCTGATGAGTGAGCGTCCTGACCTGTTCCCTGATGGTCTGGATCAGAAAGTCTATACTACTAAATTAATGCCGCCAGAAGCATTTCCATTACCGGATCCGCGCATGGCAGACATTAAACTTGGGCAACTTTTAGCTTTTACGGCTGGTATCAGAGGGAATAATCCTGTTTACGTTAATGGGAAAGCCTCAAAAATCGATCCTGTTGGCCCGGATGGATGGTATTCTATGGTTGACGAGTATTCCCTGGGCGTTAAAGATAAAGTCGCGTTTACAACAAAATCGCTTTGGTGCGAACCGGGTGGCGGATATTCCTATGCTTCATCATCTATTAACAATGCTTCCATTATGTTGCGACATGTTACGGGCATAGAGCTGAAGGATTATTTTGAATCACATCTTGCCAGGCCTTTGGGTTGGGGACGCTGGGGATTTGGATACAAAAACATACCACTTGTAATCCATCCTGGTGGTCCAGGCGGTATTGCCCTAAGAAGCAGTGACATGCTGCGCTTTTGCTATATGTTATTACACGAAGGGAAATGGGGCCAGCAACAAATTGTACCAAAGGAATATATTCAAATGGCGACGAAGAAGTCACAATATAATCCACATTATCCTTATAGCTTACAGTTTAATGTAAATTCAGATTTGAATATCAAGGAATTACCCCAGGATACATACTGGAAATTCGGGTCTGGTGGCCATTGCTTTTGCATCATCCCTTCGTTAGATCTGATAATATGGAAGCTTGCTGGCCGTAATGACCAATATTCTTTAGCCAACACCGGACTTCCTGAACCTGTATATCCTTCGGAGGTTATCCAGCCAATCAATGATGGGCAGGTACACAATGCTGATAGTGACAATATTAAAATGATGATAATGATTATAAATTCGCTCGTGGATAAAAAAAAATGAGGACTATGAATGTTCCGGTTTATAAAACTAAATCACACTCAATCATGTATGTGAAAGAGTAATAGAAATATGTTATTGATAGAAGGCTAACTCTATAAGCCAATTGTAATTATAAACATCATATATTAATAACTTCCTTGATTTTATCAACAAAATATTATTATATATACCTCGAAATATTACTGAAATGAAGTCCTTATTTTTCCTTTTAGTCTTTTCTATCAATTCTGGTCTTTGGATCAGTGCCCAACAAACAATGAAATCATCATCAACCAGGAAAGAATACTTTCCTTTACCTGATTCAGTTGGTGGCTGGAGAACCCTGACTGATAATAAAAAAATAAAACAGGTAACAGGAATGGACAAGGCTAAGCTGGATCAGGCTTTTGATTTTGTCCGAAGTACGACCAATAATGGAGGTCTGCTTGTGGTTCGCCATGGATGGCTTGTTTATGAAAAATATTTTGGTATGGGACAGCGGGAAGCCACCCCGAACCTTGCATCCTGCGGCAAGGCATTTACCAGTATCTCGGTTGGTATTCTGATGAGCGAACGTCCTGATCTTTTCCCTGATGGCCTGGATCAGAAAGTATATATCACTACATTGATGCCACCGGAAGCATTTCCGTTGCCTGATCCTCGTATGGCTGACATTAAACTTGGACAACTTCTGACTCATACGGCTGGTATCAGGGGCAATAATCCGGTTTATATCAACGGAAAAACCTCAACAATTGATCCGGTGGGTCCGGATGGATGGTTTGGCGGGGTTGATGATTATACTTTAGGCATTAATGATGGTAAAATGGGTAGTGTCCCATTTACAACTAAAACGCTTTGGTGCGAACCTGGTGGCGGATTTTCCTATGCTTCAGCATCTGTTCACAACGCTTCCATTATGCTGCGGCATGTTACAGGTATGGAACTGCAGGATTATATTAAAACACACATTGCCAAGTCTTTGGGCTGGGGACTTTGGGGATATGGATACAAGAACGCTGCACTTGTAACCCATACTCTTGGGAATGGCGGCATCGCTCTAAGAAGCACTGACATGCTACGCTTTTGCTATATGTTACTGCACGAAGGAAGGTGGGGCCAACAGCAAATTATCCCAAAGGAATATATTCAAAAGGCTACAAAAATATCACCATATAATCCACATTATCCTTCCTACAGCTTACAGTTCAAGGTGAATTCTGACGGAAACATTCCGGATTTACCAAGGGATTCATACTCATGGGGTGGATCGGGTGGCTATTGCTTTTATGTCGTTCCATCATTGGATTTGATCGTCTGGAAACTTGCCGGCCGTGATGAACAGTATTCTCCTGCCAACACCGGGCTCCCCGAACCGCCAAAATTATCAGAGGTAATTAAACCAATCAATGACGGGCAGAAACATGATTTTCACGTCGACAACACTAAAATGATAATGATGGTGATAAGTTCGATCGTAGATGAAAAAAAATAAGTACAATCTATGTCCCGATTTATAAGGCTGAATCATCCTTATAGACACTTGTGAAAAATTAGATATTTAAGTTGAAGATATAACCAAATAGTACCAAAATGAAAAGTTTTATTAAATTTTCTTCATTCCTGATTGTTTTGCATCTAATTATAGGATGCGATGATATTAAAAACCATACAACTGTTAAAATAGAGGGAGATAGATGGTTCTTAAACGGAAAAGTTTTAAATGAGGGTTCCCCTGCAAAAGGGTTATTGATGAATGTCAGAATGGTAAATGCAGTTTTCGAGGACCGTGGAACTGAATTATCGAAATTAAATCATGATTTTGATCCTCAAAAAAACACAGATCATTTTATTTCCATGATCCCGGAATACGTGTCAAATGGGATAAACTGTTTTACTATCAGTTTGCAAGGGGGCGCTCCCGGTTATGAAGGTGCGGTGAACAGTGCTTTTGAATCAGATGGGACTCTCCGCCTGAATTATATGAAAAGAGTCGCTGAAGTGATAAATACCTGCAATAAAAATAGTTGCATATTGATCTTGTCTTGTTTTTACCAGCGTCAGCATTCACATTTTTCAGCTCTAAATGGAAAAGAAGCCATAAAGAATGCCTTAAAGAATACCGTTCTATGGATAAAGAAAAATCATTTCAGAAATGTCTTACTCGAAGTTTCCAATGAGTATCAGCATGGTGGATTCAAAAAATGGAAAGATGGGGAATGGCTCTCTGGTAATGAGGGACAGGTAGAATTAATAAAACTTGCTAAATCATTGTACCCATCGCTCTTAGTAAGTACCAGTGGTATGGACGACAGAATAGCCAATACTTCTGTAGCCGATGCCGTAGATTACATTTCAATCCATTTCAATAACACACCCTTGAAAAACTACAAAGAGAAGATTAATGCTCATAAAAGATTTGGGAAACCGATTGTGTGCAACGAAGATGATAAACTGGAAGCTGCAGGGGTTAATGCACTTGTCTTTTCAGTAATGAATGGTTGCGGCTGGGGATATATGAATAGTAAACAGAACCAGACCATGCCGTTTAAGTTCGAAGGTGTAGAAGACGATACTGCTGTGTATAAAATGATGAAAAAAGTCTCATCACCAGGGTATATAATTGATCAGTCTTTCAATAAATAATCCTCAATTATAATAACTGAAGTTTCGCATTAGAAATTAGACACTAAAAAAGATAGGTTTTGA
>JBAXKJ010000048.1:0-31882 GCA_037137375.1 Prolixibacteraceae bacterium | reverse complement strand
AAAAGGCGAAAGCAGAAGCAGATAAGCTTGCTGCGGAAAAGGCAAAAGCCGAAGCAGATCGTTTAGCCGCAGAAAAGGCGAAGGCTGAGGCAGACAGGCTCGCTGCGGAGAAAGCGAAGGCTGAGGCAGACCGACTGGCTGCGGAAAAGGCAAAAGCTGAGGCAGACCGACTCGCCGCGGAAAAAGCGAAGGCTGAAGCAGACCGACTCGCCGCGGAAAAAGCGAAGGCTGAAGCAGATCGATTAGCAGCAGAAAAGGCGAAAGCAGAAGCAGATAAGCTTGCTGCGGAAAAGGCAAAAGCCGAAGCCGATCGATTACTTGCAGAAAAGGCAAAGGCAGAAGCAGATCGTTTAGCCGCTGAAAAAGCGAAGGCTGAAGCAGACCGACTTGCAGCAGAGAAGGCGAAAGCTGAAGCAGACAGGTTGGCAGCAGAGAAAGCGAAAGCTGAAGCAGATAGGTTGGCCGCAGAGAAAGCAAAGGCTGAGGCAGCCAGACTTGCTGCAGAGCAAGCAAAAGCAATGGCAGAGCAACAAAATAAACTTCAGGCCGAAGACACTTATCTGAAAAACATCCAGATAGGTGATGCCAACTATTCAAAATCACTATGGAGTGTTGCCATTTTTTATTACCAGGAAGCACTAAAACTCAAGTCGGCAGACAAATATGCCCTCGAAAGAATCGACAACTGCAGGAAGATGATAGACAGCAATATATCAGCCGAAAAGATGCAAGAGTACAATTCATATATTAAACATGCTGACGCTGATATGCTGGAAAAGAAATACAGTTCTGCCCGCTTCTATTACGGCAAGGCAGGCGTAATTCTACCCTGGGAAAATTATCCAAAGGGTCGCTTGAATGAGGTCGAAAAATTAATATCTTCAACCAATATTGATAGTGATGAGGCCGGATATTTCGATGCAATCAAGAAGGCCGATGATGCAGTTGCCCAAAAGAGTTTCGCGGTAGCCCGTTTCTATTTTCAAAAGGCAATCTCTTTGAAACCTAACGAGGATTATCCAAAGCAACAATTAAAAAGATTAACAACGGAATTTTAAAACAATTTTAATTAAATTTCGTACTAAAAACTGATTATATAAGCCTTCCAAACATTTCCAGATACTGGATTGTTAAGTGGGATTTACCTAATATCGACAACAACAAAATTTGAATGACAGATAAAATTTATGTACCTGCCGATTATGTTCCTATACTGATTCAGTCGCTGGTTGCTTTTGGATTTGTCGCACTAACGATGTTTGCAACACATTTTATTTCGAGCAAGCGAAAAAGAATCAGAACATTACGTAAAGATGAAAATTTTGAGTGCGGCATTGAAGTTCAGGGTAATGCCAGATTTCCTTTCTCGGTAAAATACTTTCTTGTCGCTATTTTGTTTGTCCTCTTCGATGTTGAAATAATCTTTTTTTATCCCTGGGCCATCAACTTTTTAGAAATGCAATGGAGAGAGTTCTTTGCGATGCTGCTTTTTGTTGCGCTACTGCTCTTCGGTTTCTACTATATCTACGAGAAAGGCGCCCTCGAATGGAACAATGATGAATGATTGAATTTTAATAAAAGAACAATGACTGCTCAATATATAAAAGTTGATCCTCCGGAAGGATATTCTGCTCCCGGCTTTTTTGCCACCACCCTCGATCGGGTGGTAGGACTGGCAAGGAAAAATTCCATTTGGCCCTTGCCTTTCGCTACTTCCTGTTGTGGGATTGAATTTATGGCAACCATGGGCTCCAATTATGATCTGGCCCGTTTCGGCTCTGAAAGATTAAGCTTCTCACCCAGACAGGCAGACCTGCTCATGGTAATGGGTACTATTGCAAAAAAGATGGGCCCGATCGTTCACCAGGTGTATGAGCAAATGGCAGAGCCCAGATGGGTACTGGCCGTTGGCGCCTGCGCATCAAGCGGTGGCATTTTTGATACCTATAGCGTGCTCCAGGGAATTGATAAGGTAGTCCCGGTGGATGTGTACGTTCCAGGTTGTCCGCCACGTCCTGAACAGATCATCGACGGATTCATGAAAATACAGGAACTTGTTGGAAATGAGTCTTTGCGTAGAAGATATTCTCCTGAATACAGGGCCCTGCTTGAACAATATGGAATCAGATAGATTTATGCAGCTACAGGAAATTCAAAACAGTCTGAAGGAAAAATTCTCTGACGATATTTTGTCTTTTGATGAAAGTTCAGATATTTTCACGCTGACCATCAATAAGGGCCGGATCGTTGAATTGATTAAATATTTGAAGGAAGATCTGGGTTACCAGTTTTTGACGGATTTATGTGGAATACACTATCCCGATCAGGAATTGCAGCTTGGCGTGGTGTATCATCTTCACAACCTGCAAAAAAATGTCAGGATTAGGGTAAAAACTTTCACCTCGGTGGAGGAGCCGGAAATAGACTCGCTGACAGGAATATTTTCCGCAGCCAACTGGATGGAACGCGAAACCTATGATTTCTTCGGTGTCATATTCACCAATCACCCGAATCTTATCCGGATATTGAATGTGGAATACCTTGATTACTACCCTTTGCGAAAAGAATATCCGCTTGAAGACCAAACCAGATCGGATAAGGACGATCGCTTTTTTGGAAGATAACCGACTATGGAGCACTTAGGAAAAGAACATATTTTAATCAGGCCTGAAGATTACGACAAGAATTTCAGTACGCTGAATCTCGGTCCTACCCATCCGGCAACGCATGGTATCTTCCAGAATATTCTCATCATGAACGGGGAGACGATCGTGGATGCCGAACAAACCATTGGATACATCCATCGTGCCTTCGAAAAACTGGCCGAGAGAAGGGCATTTTATCAGATTACAACCCTTACAGACCGTATGAATTACTGCTCATCGCCAATCAATAATATCGGATGGCACCTGACAGTTGAAAAACTCTTGGGTGTCGAAACATCCAAACGTATTGATTACATGAGGATTATCATCATGGAGTTGGCGCGGATTGCGGACCATCTGATTTGTAACAGTGTCATCGGAGTAGACAGTGGCGCCCTCACCGGATTTACCTATGTCTTTCAGGAGAGGGAAAAAATATATGAAATTTACGAAGAACTCTGCGGCGCCCGCCTTACCACTAACCTGGGAAGGATTGGTGGCTTTGAAAGAGATATGTCGCCCTTGGCGATCAAGAAAATCAGAGAATTTATCGCGCATCTGCCGAAAGTGATCAAACAGTTTGAGAACCTGCTGCTTCGTAACAGAATCTTCATGGACCGTACAATCAATGTTGGTGGAATCTCCGCCGAACGTGCATTGAATTACGGTTTTACGGGTCCCTGTCTGAGGGCCGCCGGCGTCGACTACGATGTTAGGGTCATGAATCCGTATTCTTCTTACAATGATTTTGACCTGACTATCCCGGTAGGGACCAACGGTGACACCTACGATAGGTTTTGCGTTAGACAGGAAGAAATCTGGCAGAGTATTAAACTGGTACAAAATGCGTTGGAGAACCTTCCGGAAGGCAGTTTTCATATGGATGTGCCGGAATTTTATCTTCCGCCAAAAGAAGAAGTCTACAGCAAAATGGAGTCCCTGATCTGGCATTTCAAGATCGTTATGGGTGAAGTAGATGTCCCGGTTGGCGAGGTCTACCATTCGGTGGAAGGCGGTAATGGGGAATTAGGTTTTTACCTGGTCAGTGATGGGGGAAGAACCCCTTTCAGACTGCATTTCAGGCGACCTTGCTTCGTTTATTATCAGGCATTTCCTGAGATGGTGAAGGGTTCATTTCTTTCGGATGCGATTCTGACCATGAGTAGTATGAATGTGATTGCAGGCGAATTGGACGCCTGAAAAATTGAATTTTATAGAATGTTAGATAAGAAAATTAACCATCCATTGCACAGCAAAGAGAACAGAACGATCTGTTTTTCTGATGCGGTCATGTTAAAGGTGAAGGAGATAATCAGCCGTTATCCTGCAGGTCGGGAGAAGTCGGCCATTTTGCCTTTGCTTCATATCGCACAGGAAGAATTTGACGGGTATCTGAGTGTGGATGTGATGGATTATGTTGCCTCAGTATTGAATATTCAACCCATCGAAGTTTACGAAGTTGCTACTTTTTATTCGCAATATTACCTCGATCCGGTTGGGAAATATGTCATTGAAATATGCCGGACGGGTCCTTGCGCAATTTGCGGAGGAGAGAAAATGCAAACCTATCTGGAGAAGAAACTTGCCATTAAAACTGGCGAAACGACTGCTGACGGACTCTTTACGCTTAAGGGCGTCGAATGTTTGGGCGCCTGTGGTTCTGCTCCTGTGATGCAGATCAATACGGAATTTTATGATTTTCTGACGCAAGAAAAAATTGACATGATTCTGGACGAGTTAACGTTGAAAGCAAAAGAAGAAAAGCCTGAAAAATCAAAATGGATAGAAAAATTCTTTTAAACAACCTTGCTGTCCCAGGCATCAGATCATTTGCGGTTTACCGTTCAAATGGTGGTTATCAGTCTGTCGAGAAAGCCTTGAAGCGAATGACTCCCGACGAGGTCATCGAGGAGGTGAAGAAGTCGGGTTTGCGCGGAAGGGGAGGTGCTGGATTCCCAGCAGGTATGAAATGGAGTTTCATAGATAAGAAGTCTCTTAACCCGAAATATCTGATTTGCAATGCAGATGAGAGTGAACCAGGTACCTTCAAGGACCGCTTTCTGATGGAGAAGATTCCCCATATTCTGATTGAAGGCATGATTGGCGCCAGTTATGCTTTGGGCGTCAATACCGCATATATCTATGTGAGAGGGGAATACAAATATATCATCGGAATTTTAAACGAAGCCATCATGGAAGCCTATCAAAACGGTTTTCTTGGTAAAAATATTTTAGGAAGTCCTTATAGTCTTGATATTTACGTTCATTCCGGTGCTGGAGCTTACATCTGCGGGGAAGAAACGGCTTTGATCGAGTCGCTGGAAGGAAAGCGTGGAAATCCGCGGATTAAACCACCTTTCCCGGCAGTTGTCGGATTGTATGGTTGTCCGACCGTAGTTAACAACGTAGAAACCCTTGCCAATGTTGGTTTCATCATTAACAACGGAGGCAGTGAATATGCCCGTTATGGCACTGGAAAGAGCACTGGCACTAAACTTATTTCTGCTTGTGGAAACATCAATAATCCAGGCGTTTATGAAATTGAACTTGGTTTGAGTGTCAGGGAATTTATCTACAGTGAAAAATATTGCGGTGGAATCAAAGATGGTAAAGAACTGAAGGCTGTTATCGCCGGAGGATCTTCTGTTCCGATTTTGCCGAAGAATTTGATCCTGCAGACTGCTGCAGGAGAAGAGCGTCTGATGACTTATGAATCACTTGCCGAAGGTGGTTTTGTGAGTGGTACATCACTTGGTTCAGGTGGTTTTATCGTTTACGATGAAGATGCTTGTATCGTGCGGAATACCTGGAATCTGGCGCGTTTTTACCACCACGAATCATGCGGACAATGTTCTCCCTGCCGGGAAGGCACCGGATGGATGGAAAACGTCCTTCATCGGATTGAAACAGGCAAAGGACGCATGAAAGACATTGATTTATTGGTGAGTATTGCCAATAAAATTGAGGGAAATACTATTTGTCCGCTGGGAGATGCTGCTGCCTGGCCGGTAGCCAGCGCCATCCGGCATTTCAGACACGAATTTGAGGAGCATGTATTGCATCCTGAAAAATGTGGAAATTTGAATTAGGTAACGAGAATATATACTGATTAGGAGATGTTGAAGGTTACAATTGACGATCATACAATTGAAGTAGAAGAAGGAACAACAATTCTTCAGGCAGCCAGAATGATTGGCGGGGCCATCGTTCCTCCGGCTATGTGCTATTACTCGAAGCTAAAGGATTCCGGCGGCAAATGCCGGACCTGTCTGGTGAAGGTCGCGCAGGGCTCTGCCAGAGACCCCCGACCAATGCCCAAACTGGTAGCATCCTGCAGGACACCGGTGGCTGATGGTATGGTGGTTCAAAATATTACTTCGCAGGAAGTAATCGATACCAGAAAAGCAATCGTCGAATTTCTACTGATCAATCACCCATTAGATTGCCCGGTCTGCGACCAGGCAGGGGAGTGCCATCTTCAGGATCTTAGTTATGACAATGGTAAGGAAGAATCGCGCTTCGAGGAGGCTAAAAGGACTTTCGCGGTAGTGGATATCGGCGACAAGATTCAGCTGCACATGAACCGCTGTATTCTATGTTATAGATGTGTGTATACTGCTGATCAACTGACTAATAAAAGATCACACGGGATCCTATACAGGGGCGATGCAGCAGAGATCTCGACCTATATTCAAGACGGAATCACCAATGATTTTTCCGGAAATATGATCGATGTTTGTCCCGTTGGAGCCCTGACAGACAAGACCTTCCGCTTTAAAAACAGGGTATGGTTCCTCAATCCAATGAACGCAAGTCGTGCTTGTCCAAAGTGTTCCGGAAAGGTAACTGCCTGGTTCAGAGGAGAAGAGGTTTACCGCATCACCGGTAGGAAGGATCAGTTCGGTGAAGTGGAGGAATTTATCTGCAATGAATGCAGATTTGAAAAGAAAAATGTTTCCGACTGGACCATCGAAGGCCCCAGAAACATCAAAAGAGCCTCAGTGATCAGTCAGAACCATTACCTCGGAGCAAAAAAACCCACCGTCATTCTTCCTCTGGAAAATAAAACAGTGAGTTTGGAAGAGTTCGAGAAAAATGAAATAAATAAACTTTAAGATATGGATGGCAGCTACATCCTGTATAAGATCATTCTGGCTTCAGTTATTCTGCTGATTAGTCTCGTAGTGGCGATGTATTCGACTCTGATTGAGCGAAAGGTGGCAGGCTTTTTTCAGGACCGGCTCGGTCCCAACAGAGCAGGTCCCTTTGGTGTGTTTCAGCCATTGGCCGATGGGTTAAAGCTATTTTTCAAGGAAGAGTTCATGCCGGGAAGTGCCGATCAGTTTTTATATATCCTGGGTCCTTCGCTCACGATGATGATCGCCTTGTTGACAAGTGCCGTTATTCCTTGGGGTAACAGTTTGTCAATTAACGGAGTAGAGTACAGTCTTCAGGTTGCTGATATCAATGTCGGTGTTTTGTATGTCTTTGCTATCCTATCCATTGGGGTCTATGGCATCATGATCGGTGGTTGGGCTTCCAATAATAAATACGCGCTGATTGGCGCTGTTCGTGCTGCCTCTCAGATGATTAGCTATGAGTTGGCAATGAGCATGGCCATTATTGCCATCGTCATGATGAGTGGAACGCTCAGCCTGAAAGATATGGTGGAGCAGCAGCATGGCATGAACTGGAATATTTTTTACCAGCCACTGGGCTTCCTGATCTTCCTCGTATGTGCGTTTGCCGAATGCAACCGTTCCCCCTTCGATCTTCCGGAATGTGAAACGGAGCTGATCGGTGGATATCACACGGAATACAGTAGCATGAAACTAGGTTTTTACCTGTTTGCTGAATACATTAATATGTTCATTTCGTCGGCCATGATTGCGACATTGTTCTTTGGAGGATATAATTTCCCATTCATGGATGATTTGAACCTTTCACATAACGCATTGACAATCATTGGATCTCTTGTGCTATTTATCAAGATTTCGTTCTTCATCTTCTTCTTTATGTGGGTCCGTTGGACGCTACCGCGATTCCGTTATGATCAACTGATGCGCCTTGGCTGGAAATCATTGCTTCCCTTGGCAATCGTTAATGTGCTGATCACCGGCTTCGTTATCATGATAAAACATCATCTTTAATTTATGTCTGCAAATCAAAATATAGGTTCATTATCCGGTCGGAGCAAAGTCGTTTCAAATAAGAAAATGACTTTCGCCGAACGGATTTACCTGCCTGCGATCTTTAGCGGATTCGCCATCACACTTAGTCATTTCTTCAAGAAAAAAGTTACCGTCCAGTACCCTGAAGTCAAGCGACCATTCTCTGAGATATACAGGGGAATGCACGTCCTGAAAAGGGATGATGAAGGCCGTGAACGTTGCACCGCCTGCGGTTTGTGTGCACTTTCCTGTCCTGCCGAAGCCATTACCATGATTGCCGCCGAAAGGAAGGAAGATGAAATGAATCTTTATCGCGAGGAAAAATATGCCTCTGTGTATGAGATCAATATGCTTCGCTGCATCTTCTGCGGTCTTTGTGAGGAAGCCTGTCCAAAGGAGGCAATTTTCCTAACCAATAAAATCGTGCCATCAGATTTTAACCGGTCTGATTTTATCTACGGTAAGGACGTATTGGTTGAACCTGTCGATCAAAGAGTCGATATCAGTCACCGTCAGACTCCCGAAGTTCTAAAATTCAAACTTGATAAAAACCAATCCCATAACAGCTAACTCATCTCTTATATAACTTTAATATGCTCTTCTCCAGGTACCTCTTTTTTATCCTCTCTTTCATCGCCATTTACGCGGCCCTGAAAGTTTTGATTTCTAAAAGTCCAATGCATAGCGTGTTGTATCTGACCCTTGCCTTCTTTGCCATTGCCGGTCACTATATAATGTTGAACGCACAATTTCTCGCTGTGGTGCACATCATCGTCTATGCCGGGGCGATCATGGTATTGTTTATTTATACTGTTATGTTGTTGAATCTCAATATACAGGGAGAGTTCCCAAAGTCACGGATGGCAAAGATTGCTTCCGCTATTACCGGAGCTTCGCTACTTTTAGTACTTATCGCAGTTTTTCGTTCATACGATCTTAAGATGATTGCCGATCCGGCTTTGAATCAGATCGGACTGGTGAAAAATCTGGGAAAGGTCTTGTTTGAAGATTACTATTTGCCTTTCGAACTCTCCTCCATTCTCTTTTTAGCAGCCATGGTAGGTGCGGTGATGCTTGGAAAAAAAGATATTTATTAATGGCTTGTAAATTGAAAAAATGTATTAACTTTGTAATTACAATTTAATCTATATCACAATGGAAATTTCAGTTGTACAGATAGGTAATTCCAAAGGCATCAGGTTGAGCAAGACGCTAATTGAAAAATATCACATCAAAGATACCATTGAATTGATATTGGAAGAGGAGTGTATGATCCTGAAACCAAAAACTTCCCCTCGGAAGGGCTGGGAAGCTTCTTTCAAAGAGATGCACGAAAAGGGTGATGATAAACCTTTGATGAACGATATTTTTGAAGATGACACCTTTGACGAATGGAAATAAGGCAATACGACATTGTTCTGGTAAATCTTGATCCAACCATTGGAAGCGAGATAAGAAAAACACGTCCATGCGCAGTTATTTCGCCCAACGAGATGAATCAATATTTAAATACTGTTGTGATTGCTCCAATGACAAGTCAGCTTAAATTGTATCCTACAAGGGTGAAAGTCCTTCACGATAAAAAAATCGGCTGGATTGTCATAGATCAGATTAGAACGATTGATAAACAAAGGGTAATAAAGGTTTTTGACAGCTTGACTTCAAAGGAGATTGAAAAAGTAAAAGCTGTCTTAAAAGAGACTTATGTCGATTAAAACAATATCAGTAATACTAAATTATGCAGATAATACCGATTGATTACTACATTTTTTTCTGCTCGGCACTGTTTGCCATCGGAGTAGTGGGCGTTTTGGTCAAACGCAATGCCCTGGTTATCTTCATGTCTATTGAGCTGATGCTGAATTCTGCCAACCTACTGCTGGCGGCATTCTCGGCCTACAGAAATGATCCTGCCGGACAAATTTTCGTCTTCTTTATCATGGTTGTGGCCGCTGCAGAAGTAGCCATCGGTCTGGCATTGTTAGTAATGATCTATCGGTCGACTCATACCATTGATATCAACGTGCTTAACAAACTCAAATGGTAAACGTTAAGATTCAATAATATGCTTAGATATATTTGGCTTATACCGTTGTTCCCCCTGATTGGATTTCTCCTGATCTCTTTTAATTTCAGGAGATTTAAGGGGATTACCGCCGGCATATTGGCCTCTCTGATGGTCCTGATTCCTTTTGTGCTCTCCCTGGTGGCCTTTGGCTGCTTCTTATACGGTGCCCCTGCTCAAACCTATAATCTCTTTAGCTGGATCAGTATTGACAGGCTATCCATTCCATTTTCATTCCTGTTGGACAGGCTTTCAGTGCTGATGCTATTGATTGTGACAGGTGTCGGATTTCTCATCCATGTATATTCCATCGGATATATGAAGGAGGATGCCGGATTTAACCGGTTCTTCTCTTACATGAACCTCTTTGTCTTCTTCATGCTCCTGCTCGTATTAGGTTCCAACTACCTGATCATGTTTATCGGGTGGGAGGGCGTTGGGCTCTGTTCCTACCTTTTGATTGGGTTCTGGTTTAAAAACCAGGAGTATAACAATGCTGCCAAGAAGGCATTTATCATGAACCGCATCGGTGACCTGGGTTTTCTACTTGCCTTGTTTCTGCTGATCCAACAGTTTGGTTCACTTGGATTTGAAGAGATATTTTCTCAAAGTTTAACGGTTCCGATGAAAACGGCAACGGTTACCTTGATCACCATGCTACTGTTTGCCGGAGCTGTTGGGAAGAGTGCGCAGATACCTCTGTTTACCTGGCTTCCCGATGCTATGGCGGGTCCTACACCTGTTTCAGCCTTGATACATGCCGCAACCATGGTAACCGCTGGAGTCTATTTGATCGCCCGGTCTAATATCTTATTTGTGCTGTCACCCTTCACGATGGCGACAATCTCAATTATCGGTGTGGCAACAGCCTTGATGGCTGGCAGTATTGCGATGTTTCAAAATGATATTAAGAAGATTCTGGCCTATTCGACAGTTAGCCAGCTCGGTCTCATGTTTGTAGCCCTCGGATCGGGTGCTTTTACCGGAGCCATGTTTCATTTGACAACCCATGCTTTCTTTAAAGCGCTACTATTCCTGGCTGCCGGAAGTGTTATTCATGCCCTTAGCGGGGAGCAGGATATTCGAAAAATGGGCGGTCTGAAAGAAAAGATACCCTACACTTTCTGGCTGTTTCTAATTGGTTCAATTGCCATTGCAGGGATTCCACCGTTTGCCGGATTCTTTTCTAAGGATATGATTTTGATGGGAGCCTTCCATTCAGGTTACCTGATGTGGACCTTGTCGGTGCTTGCAGCGCTGATGACATCTTTCTATATCTTCAGGCTTCTGTTTATCGTTTTCTGGGGTAAACCTGCAAAAGAGGTGCATTCAGAACATTTTTCCGCGACAAAGCACCAGGTTCATGAATCTCCGAAAACCATGCTGATTCCTATGTCTGTTCTTGCAGTACTTTCAGTCTTTGGCGGATGGTTTGGCGTACCGCAACTTCTGGGTGGCAGTGACAGAATAAATGAATATTTGGCGCCGTTGTTTGCATCTTCTGAAGCAGTTATGAAACACGGGGCGGCGGAGGTTGGCGGACAAGTAGAATTTTTACTCATGGTTATTCCACTTCTGCTGATTCTTGCTATCATCTATTTTGCCTGGACTTTTTATGTCAAAAATAGACAGGTCAGTATGGATGAACCGGAAAGAAATTTTATTAGCAATCTGATCTTCAGGAAATTCTATGTCGACGAATTGTTTGAATCAATGGTGCAAAAGCCAATATCAGGATTATCAACTTTCTTCCATGATGTCATTGAATTAAGAGTTATTGACCGATTCGTCAATCAAACCGGAAATTTGGTCGTCTGGATAGGTAAAAATATTCGATACGTGCAGACAGGGAATGTGGGCGCATATCTATTTTATATGGTTATCAGCATCATCCTGATCTTAGTATTAAACCTGTTTAAATAAGTTCCAATGTTAATGGGATTTCTCCTTACCGTGCCGTTTCTCTTCTCATTGCTGCTTTTCGCGATGAAGGACAATTTCGTGCTGAATAAAAAGATTGCTCTCACTGGTTCTCTTTTCACATTCCTTATTGCAATTGTGATGTTGGTTATGTATCTCTCTAATCCAAAGGGTTATCCCATTTACCATCCGGATATTTTTCACTCGATTGGCATAGAATTTACGCTTGGACTGGACGGTTTAAGCATGCTTTTGGTATTGCTGACAACTTTCTTAATTCCTCTCATTATTTATTCTGGATTCGGAAGTGGAGTCAACCGTCGTAACTCGTTTTATGCCTTGATCATGCTGATGGAGATGGCTTTGGTTGGAGTTTTTACTTCGACCGATGTGTTGTTGTTTTACGTTTTCTGGGAGTTGGCGCTGATTCCGATATTTTTCCTGGCAATTCTCTGGGGAGGCCAGAATGCCCGAGTTATAACCTTTAAGTTTTTCATGTATACGCTCGTTGGTGGACTCCTAATGTTGGCCGCCATCGTATATATCTATGTTCAGATTCCTGGAGATCATTCCTTTGCATATGCTGAATTTTACAAGGTAATTCTGACCCCGCAATCCCAAAGGTGGCTTTTCCTGGCTTTCTTCCTGGCATTTGCAATCAAGATTCCTATATTTCCCTTCCATACCTGGCAACCTGATTTGTATTTTGCAGCGCCCACTCAAGGGACTATGCTTTTGGCCGGTATCATGCTGAAAATGGGAGTGTTCGGATTGTTTAGGTTTATTATGCCTATGTTTCCGGCAGTCCTGAATGATCTTGGGCTCTATGCGATTATTTTGGCGATAACTGGCATTGTTTATGCTTCAGTAATTGCCATTCGCCAAAATGAATTGAAACGTCTAATCGCTTATTCATCTCTGGCTCACGTTGGATTAATTGCTGCAGGAGTCTTTTCAATGACTTTGAACGGGATGGAAGGCGCCATGATTCAGATGATCTCTCATGGGGTGAATATTTTTGGTCTCTTCTTCTGCTACGAAATCATCGTTCGACGCACTAACACAGGACAGATCAGTTCGTTGGGTGGTATTGCCACCCAGGCGCCTATTTTTGCCGCTTTCTTCATGATAATCATGCTTGGAAGTATATCTCTGCCGCTGACCAACAGTTTTATCGGTGAATTCTTGTTGCTTCAGGGTGTATTTCAGTACAATGGCTATTTAGCGGCTGTGGCTGGATTAACCATCATTTTAGGTGCGGTTTATATGCTTTGGATGTATCAACGGACCATGTATGGCGAGGTAAAGGAAGCAACGACGGGATTTACTGATTTGACCTTCCAGGAGATCATTGTCCTGGTTCCGGTGGTCGTGGTTATTTTGTGGATAGGAATCTATCCTCATCTGTTTCTGCACCTTGCAGAACCGGCAGTGAAATCAATTATGAATATCTAATTTATTGATATGCAGGCAATTGTAGCGCTTTCCATATTAGCGATTTTGAACATGTTTTTCGGAGTGAGGAAGATGAAAAAAGTCTTACTCCCTCTAATATTTGTTGGTTTGGTCATAGCCATGATATTGAATATCAGGCAGTGGGGAACTTCGGTGCACTACTTTAACGAAATGTTTATTGCCGATAACTTCAGTATTGCTTTCAGTTCCATACTCCTGCTGATAGGAATACTTATTTTCATGTTTGCTAATGTGTATTACAAAGGGGTTGAAAGACCGCTGGAAGATATTTACGCCCTTATCTTGTTTGCCATAATCGGTGGAATAACCATGACGGCTTTTGGAAACCTGATCCTGTTTTTCGTCGGACTGGAGACCCTTTCGATCTCCTTTTACGTGCTGGCAGGTAGCAAGAAATTTGATGTTGCTTCCAACGAAGCGGCCATGAAGTATTTCCTCACGGGATCTTTTGCCACGGGCTTTCTGCTATTTGGAATTTCATTGGTATATGGTGTTTCCGGTTCCTTTAATCTGGAGGCAATCAATACCTATTTAATTTCCTCCAAAGGGAATGTTCCGATGATTTTTATTGCGGGTATGTTGTTGATATTCATAGGAATGTCCTTTAAAATTGCAGCCGTGCCATTTCACTTCTGGTCACCCGATGTGTATACCGGTTCACCAACCTTGATTACTGCGTTCATGACTACTGCAGGAAAAGTTGCCAGTGCAGCAGCATTCTACCGGTTGATATCCATTGCATTTGTATCCATGCATACTGAGGTGGTTACGACTTTAACCGTGATTTCTGTTCTAACCATTATTGTCGGAAACCTATCGGCGATTTACCAGGATAATCTCAAGCGGCTCTTTGCCTACTCGGGAGTGGCCCAATCGGGGTACCTCTTAATGGCCTTGATAGTCCTGGGTCCCAAATCGGCCGGAGTATTGCTTTTTTTTGTGCTCTCCTATGTGATTGCAACGATTACCGCTTTTGCGGTTCTGATGCTGATAAGGGAGGAGCGGGGGACCTTCTTTATCCCGGCTTTTCGAGGATTGGCGAAGAATAATCCGGTCGAGGCCTTTGCCATGGCCATTGCGATGATGTCGCTGGCAGGTATCCCACCGCTTGCCGGGTTCATGGCAAAATACAATCTTTTTGTGATAGCCGCTGAGGGAGGTTATACCTGGCTGGTTATAGTGGCTGTTATTGGATCGATGTTCAGTATTTTCTTTTATTTTAAGCCCATTATGGCCAGTTATTTCTCAGAGGGGGAACCACAGCACAAGATTGAATCCAGTATCTATTTTAAGATCAATCTCATGATCTGCACCATACTCATGATTGTCCTTGGTTTTCTGCCGAAGCTGATTATCAATCTGCTCTGAAAATATAGATTACGGTCTGCAATTACTAGTACCAATTTTGCAGAAACCGTTCATCTTTGTACATTTGGAGATCAACTAAGATTTACCAAATGAGAAATCCATTCTTAAAATTTACGCTGGCAGGAGCGATCTTGCTTTTTGTGCAGTTGGTTGTCGGACAAAATAAGCCCGTTGAGTTCAAGAATGCACCGGTACTTTTCAAACAAAAAAGCCAATCTTTCCAGCAGGTAATTGTAAAATGCTCGGTTGATAAGCCTGGGACAATCCTGGTAAGGGAAAGTGGAAAAGAACTCTTGAAGGCCGACCTTAATAAGGGAGGAAATACTTTTCTAATAACAGTTCCGGCAATAAAAAGTGAGAAGAAGCTTACGTTTTCAACGATCATCAATGGAGGTGAAGCCGAGACCAGCAAGCTAATACTCACACCACCAAGGAAATGGGAGTTATTCGTGGTTGAGCATGCGCATACGGATATCGGCTATACCAGACCGCAATCGGAGATTTTGGCTGAACATCAGCGGTACATAGATTTTGCGCTGGATTATTGCGACCAGACGGATAATTTACCGGATGATGCAAAATTCAGGTGGACCTGTGAGTCGGCCTGGGTGGTGAAAGAGTACTTGAATACACGGCCAGCGGCTCAGATTGAGCGGCTAAAAAAGCGAATTTCAGAAGGGAGGATTGAGGTCACCGGAATGTTTTGCAACATGGCCGAGACTTCAGACGAAGACCTGATGACAGATTTTCTGAATCCACTGAAGGTAGTAACTGCCGCCGGTATCCCTGTAAAAATGGTGATGCAGAATGATGTGAATGGCATTGCCTGGTGTCTGCCTGACTATTTCAAGAATACGGGTGTCAAGTACCTGAATATGGGCATCAACAGCGATCGTTCGATACTGCCTTTCGATATGCCGACCCTATTCTGGTGGAAGGCGCCTTCAGGCGAAAAATTGTTGGCTTTTCGGGCAGATCATTATATGACAGGGAATTTCATGGGTTTCGAAAGCAGTGCCATCAAACCGGAGAGGTTGCTGGAGCACCTTTCCGATTTGAATACTAAAAATTTTGTGGCAGATAAGTTTGCCATCCAGTTTTCGGGGTACTTTACGGACAATGCGCCTCCTTCGACGAATGCCTGTGAGCTGGTGAAAGCATGGAACGAAAAATATGAAATGCCAAAACTTAGGCTGGCGGTGGCAAGCGAATTCTTCAATTATATTGAGACAAAATATGCCGATAAGTTACCGGTTTACCAGAAGGCCTGGCTCGACTGGTGGACGGATGGAGCAGGTTCCGAATCGCGCGAAACCGCAGAGGTGCGCAAGACACAAAATCTGAAGCAGGTAGATGAAGGGTTATTTGCCATGGTGGCGATGATGGGAGGTGAGTTAAATCCGGGTATTGCCTTCAAGATCAATCACATAGCTGAGAATGCCATATTTTACGATGAGCATACCTTTGGCGCGGACGAGAGTATTTCGCATCCTTTCTCGGAAAACACTGCCCGTCAGTGGCTTCAGAAAGGTGCTTATGCCTGGGAAGCAGTGAAGATGCAGACGTTATTGCATGAGGAAGCGCTGGCCAGATTTCAGCCTTTCCTGAAGAAAGCCGATTTTCCAGTGATTCATGTGATTAATTCCCTGGGATGGAAGAGATCAGGGAATGTGAATCTTTTCGTTGATTATGAGGTGCTTCCGGTGAAAAAGAAGGTGAAGGTGATCGATCTTTCCACTGGTTTGGAGGTGCCGGTGCAGTTGCTCAGAAAACGTGCTGAGGGTGCCTATTGGTCAATAGATGTGCGGGATGTACCTGCCTTGGGAGTCAAAACTTTGAAGATAGAAGTTTCTGAACTGCCGGCGGATGCAGACCCTAAGGCTACTCAGTCTGAGACTCTAGAAAATAGGTTCTACAAGCTCATTATTGACAAGAAAACTGGCGCCATCAACAGTTTGTACGATAAGGAGTTGAAGACAGAATTATTAGATGCCGCCAATCCCTGGAAACTGGGTCAGGCGATTCACGAGACGCTTCCTAAACGAAACAAATATGATCTGACACATACTTCTGTTTCCGATGTTAAAGTGGAACCAGGTCAGAATGGTCCAGTTTGGGAGAGTATCAAAATTTCATCCGAGCTCGCCGGATTGGAGCCTGCAACACTAAGCTCGCCTAAGGGTTTGGAGATGGAAGTCAGGTTGTATAAGAATGAAAAGAAGGTTGAATTCAAATATTCTGCTCACAAACAGATCATTACGACTCCTGAAGCGATTTATGTGGCCTTCCCGTTTACCCTTCCTGATGCCAGGATCGTATTCGAAACCATCGGGGGTACGCTTTCACCAGGCGGACAAATTCCTGGCTCTTCTTCCGATTGGAATGCAGCACAGAATTTTGTGGCCGTCCGCGGCAAGACAGGGCAGATTGTGGTGGTGAGTGACGAGATTCCGCTCTGGCATTTTGGCGGACTGAACATGGGAAAATACGAAAGGTACCCGAAACCCGGTAAAACCTGGCTCTATTCCTGGGTGATGAATAATTACTGGACGACTAATTTCAGGGCTTACCAGGAAGGTGGATTCAGTTGGAGTTATCAATTTACCTCCTCTGTAGATACCACAAATACCTTCGCCACCAAGTTTGGCTGGGGAGAGCGCAACATCTTTCCGACAAGGACTTTCCCGGCAGGAAAACCTGAGCTTAAAAGTGCCTTGGCAGAAAGCCTTGCTTTTGAAGGTTCAACCAATGTCTTGCTAGTCAATAGCAGACCCGCTTTTGATGGGAAAGACGCTATTGTGCTGCATTTTAGGGAGTTAGAAGGCAAAGAGGCCGATATCAAAATATTGAAACTCACTAGTGGTTTACCTATCAAGTCGTTTGCAGTTGTGAATGCCCTTGGCAAGAAAATCGCAGATGGCACCGCTTCATTGCATTTCAGTCCTTATGAGGTGAAGTTTATAGAGCTACAGTTTTGATTGAATGGAAGAATGGAATGGCTCCAATTGACAGCGCCTTACTTCCGCTGGAGCGACAAGTAGAGCGACTAATGTAGCAATGGATGTCTCAATAAATGGAGCTACAAATGAAACAAGAAACAGTAAATATGAGAAGATTATGGAAGACAAAGTTGAAAAGGCGATAGAAACCTTTAGATCTGGCTATAACTGCGCACAGTCAGTGGTGTTGACATTCGCCAAAGACCTGGAATTCGACGAGAACCAGGCTTCTGCAATTTCGGTTGGATTCGGTGGTGGGATGGGTAGAATGCAGGAAAAATGTGGCGCTGTGACCGGGGCTTTCATGGTATTGGGTATGTATAACAGCAAGAAACATCCTGATAATCTGAACCGTAAGATGGAATCTTACGCCATGATTCAGAAATTTGATGATAAATTCAAATCCATCCATGGTGCCACCGATTGCAGAAAGCTGATTGGTTGTGATATTAAGTCCGAGGAAGGGCATCATTTTGCCAAGGAAAACAATTTGTTTGAAAAAGTCTGCGAGAAATGCCTTGCCGATTCAGTGAAGTTAATAGATGAACTGATCGCTGGGTGAAAGTATTCTTGCGCATAATTTGTAATTAGTCTATCTTTGTCTCTCAATGTACCAGAGGAATTTATTATTTGTCCCTAAAAAACATATGTTGCTGAGATTGAGTTTCTTGGTATATATTCTTTTGTTATTTTCTTTCTGTGGAAACCCTTCAGTAAGTAAAAAGGGAAGGCCTTCCTCCGAGGCAATCGTCGTCGATCAGGAAGATCCGGCAGACCATGATGCCTCTCAGACCGTTTTCGGGGTATGTGTTTCACCAAAGAATCCAAAACCTGGTGAGACCTTCCATGTGCTGGTAACTGGAAGCAAAAATCTTCGCAAGGCAAAGTTATTCATCAGTACACCTAAAGGAAATATTGAATCCTCGCAAGGTCGGAGCGGGGAGGGGTTACCTTTCTGGCGCATAGATGAATACAAGGCTGGAGGGAAAGGGAAATATATGGTTGTGCTCAGAACTGGCAGTACCACAACCGGATGTCTCGACTTCAATGTGACAGACAAACCTTCTGAGGGCTCAGTCTCAAGTGTCTGGAAGACAGAGAAAAGCTGGGATGCCGCGGCCGAATCACTTTATGCCGCCTGGGTAAACGCACTTTTTTATGAGGCAGACGAGCGCGCTTCGTGGAAATCATTACAGGAAGTCACCCAGCGAAAAGAAGCCAATTTTCTATACAATTACTTGTCGCAAGATGAAGACAACCCTACCGGGAAAGTCAAAGTTCTGATGCAGCCCGATTGTGCCGACAATCCATTCTTCCTTCGTGCTTATTTTGCCTGGAAACTTGGCCTGCCATTCGGTTACCACGAATGCGACAGGGGATATCTTGGCAAGGCGCCCCGGACAGGAAGATGGATTACCAATGAGACTAATAGTTCCGGTGCGCCGGCAAGGAAATTCAATACTTTCGTCAGGATGGTCGCCAATGGCGTCCATTCCGGGACTGCCAGAACGGCATTAAACGATGAAAGCTCCGATTATTATCCGGTTCCGCTCACGGCTGAGGGACTGAGGCCGGGCGTCGTGTTTGCGGATCCATATGGCCATACTTTAATACTGGTACGACGTCAGGCACAAACAGGAAACACGCCGGGGGTGCTTCTTTCAGTGGATGCCCAACCTGATGGTACTGTGGGGATTAAGCGGTTCTGGAAGGGAAATTTCCTTTTCAATACCTCCGAAGTAATTGGCGAGCCAGGTTTTAAAGCCTTCCGTCCGATTACCCAAAAAGACGGTAAATACCATCTGATGAATTCAAAGGAAATCAATGCCGATAAAGGGTTCATTCCTTTTTCTACCCAGCAAAAGGGGATGGAAAGTGCTGCTTTTTATCATGCGATGGAAAGGGTCATCAATCCAAAACCGCTGGATCCTGAGGCTGCGCTATTGGATCTGATCCAGGCGTTACATGAGCAACTTATTGTGCGGGTCACCTCTGTCGGGAATGGAGAAGCTTACATGAAATCGCATCCGGGAACGGTCATTCCGATGCCGGGCAGTGCTGCCGGGGTGTTTCAGACCGGCGGACAATGGGAGGACTTTTCCACCCCGAACCGGGATTTGCGGCTTTTGATCGCAATGGATGCGGTGATGGACTTTCCTGGTAAGGTTTTAAGGTCTCCTGAAGACTATAAAATACCGGTATTACAGTCACCAGAGCATGTCAAGAAAAACCTGGATGAGCTATTAAATAAGAAGCTAAACGAACTGCACATAACTTATGTCAGAACCAACGGACAAGAGCAAAATCTGACATTAGCTGAACTAGTCAATAGGCGAGAGGCCTTAGAGGTAGCGTACAATCCAAATGATGGCATCGAAATCCGATGGGGAGCACCAGCCAACAGCGTAGAACGTTCATCCTGCAAACGCCAGGTTCCCGCTAACCAATCCGAGCACATGAAGGCCGTAAGACAATGGTTTCACAAGCGGCTGCATCCTCCCACCTGATCAGATATTCTTTCTTCAAATACTGTTTTGAATCTCATAGTTACTTAACATTCTATGTGATGCTGTTTATGTTTTCAGTTTTTTTGTACCAAACAAGCGAACAGAATGATCAATAGTCTTCGTAAGTTTACTTTAGTTTAACAATATACCTCAAAACATTTAACTCATGTCTGAGCAGAAAAAACTAGACCGACGCCGATTCATTGCCCTTTCTGTTATGAGTGCCAGCGGAATGTGCCTGTTGAGCCGTTGTGCCAATCCGCCGCTTTCGCGATGGCGGTATTTAACCGAACAGGAATCAGTTTTACTCGATGCCCTGGTCGAACAAATTATTCCCACAGATAACTGGCCAGGAGGCCGGGAGGCGGGTGTCACCAATTTTATCGATAAACAGTTGGTCGGTCCCTATATCAGGTATCAGGAAATCTACAGAAAAGGACTTTTAGCCATCCGGGAAACTTGCAAAACCAAATTTCAAAAAGGGTTTGAGGCATTAACATGGGATGATCAAACAACATTTCTGAAAAAAATGGAGGCTGGAAAAATGGAAGGCCCAATTTGGGAAAAGGGTCTCGACCGTCAGTTTTTCGGATTGCTCCGAAGCCACTCCTTGCAGGGTTTCTATGGCAGTCCGCGCCACGGTGGAAATAAAAATAATGTCAGCTACAAAATGCTGAAACTCGATTATCCTGTGATTATCGGTCAAAATCGCTACAAAATCTAAGAGATGGGAAATAAACATGTGAATGCCATCGTGGTCGGTGCAGGCGCCGGAGGTGGAATCGTTGCCAAGGAATTAAGCGTGGCCGGACTCACAGTTGTTCTTTTCGAAAGGGGAGGCTGGGCCACTTACGATGACACGGATAAGGATGAATTGATCTCTCAGCGAACCACCGTCCTTGGCAATGCCTACGGACCTGATGATCAGAGGTATTGCAGGGTTATTGCTAACGCGGACGGCAGTACCAAAACAGTGCTTCCAAGTGAAGGGGGTTACAACAACGTTGCCGCTTGTGTGGGCTCAGGCACAGTAAGTTATGGTGCCATGGCCTGGCGGTATATGCAGGAAGACTTTAAACTCAAAACTATCTACGGTCATGTAGAAGGCTCAACTCTTGAAGACTGGCCCTTTACCTATGAAGAACTCGAACCTTGCTACGAAAAGGCGGAGTGGGAGATAGGTGTCTCAGGCGATGACACACAGAATCCATTTGCCCCGCCACGACGAAAGCCCCATCCGATGCCTCCTTTTTCGCACAACAATGAGGCAAAGCTGCTATACGACGCGGCTAAGCGATTGGGATATCACCCGTTTCCGATTCCAATGCTTCGTAATTCAATTCCCTATGGCGGACGTCCAGCCTGCATAAGGATGCGCACCTGTGTCGGATTTGCCTGCCCGGTAAATGCCAAATGCGGAACGCACAATACGGTCATTCCAACCGCCATTGAAACAGGTAATTGCGAGTTGAGAATTAATTCGGTCGTAAGCGAAATCAATGTAAACGAACAGGGGAAAATAACAGGAGTTACCTATTTTGATGAGAAGAACAGGAAACAAACTCAAACGGCTGACCTTGTTGTAATTTCTGCCTCTGCTACTGAATCGGCCAGGTTACTTCTCAATTCGAAATCAAAATTTTTCCCTGCCGGAATCGGAAACGAAAATGACTGGGTTGGTCGAAATCTTCAAGGCCATGCCTATACAGGGGCCCGCGGAATTTTTGAGGAAGATATTTACGATGATTTGGGTCCTGGAGCTTCGGTTGCCATATGCGATTTCAACCACCATAATCCTGGAATCATGGGCGGTGGAATGCTTTGTAATGAATTTATCCGGATGCCTTATCTTTTTACGGGAGTCCGTCCTCCAGGAGAACCAAGCTGGGGGAAGAGACACAAGGAATTTCAGCGCATCAACTTCAAAAAAGTAGGACAGGTTCAGGGTCCTTACCAGGAAATTCCTTCCTTCAATTCCAGGGTAGAAGTGGATCCAACAGTAAAAGATTTCTGGGGAATCCCGGTAGTTCGGTTGTCAGGTAACAGACACGAGAAGGATATCGAAGGTTGTAAATTGATGTCCGAAAAAGCTGAATTATGGTTAAAAGAAGCTGGCGCAGTTTTTACCTGGCAAAATGTGGGAGGGGGCAAAGGTTTAAGCGGTGGACAGCACCAGGCAGGGACCTGCAGGATGGGAAATGATCCAAAAACCTCTGTAACAGACAAATATGGTAGGATTCATGCTGTTCCTAATCTATTCGTGGCCGATGGAAGTCTGCATGTCAACAACGGTGGATTCAATCCTGCCCTGACTATCATGGCTCTCGGATATCGTGTTGGAGGTTATATTGCAGCCGAATGGACAAAAGGAAACAGATTTAAATAACCAACCAGCTATGATCAAAAATAAAACTATCCTCATAATACCAGCATTTTTAATTATTGCCCTGATCCTATTTGGGGGTTTTTATGGATACTGGAACACAGCCGCCCCAAATAAAACTTGCAGTTCGTGTCACGAAATAGGTAAATCAGTGGATTCCCAGGCAAAGTCATCCCATCGGAACCTGCCGTGCAAAGATTGCCATGGTACTGCCTTGAGTAATGGCATTCATAGTCTGAAAGAGAAAGGGATGATGTTAGTCAATCATTTAGAAAATAAAAGTGGGGAAAGCATCCGGTTACGAGAAGATCAATTGATTGAAGTGATGAACAACTGTCAAAAATGCCATACGGCTGAATTCGCAGACTGGACATCTGGCGGTCATTCTATTGATTATCAGCATGTATTTTTGAATACAAAACATAACTCAACAGAACAAATCAACTTCGATTGTCTCCGTTGTCATGGGATGTTTTTTAAGGGAACTGTCAAAGAGGTTGTAGAACCGCTTAATATCAAAGGCCCCTGGAAATTAATGGACGAAAAACGAGCTTCAATGCCTGCTATACCTTGTATGGCCTGCCATCAGATTCACCAGGACGGCATTCCTCATAAAAGGCCCGATTACGCTGGTCCGAAGTCGATTTTTTATCAGAAACAGGATACTGGATTTGTAGTTGGATTTTACAACAGGCATGAAAAAGAGTATGTCCCCATCGCCCAATTACCGGAGTTAAATTTATGGGAATTAGAGCGTAAGGTTAAGGTATCAGACGATCCGGTTATGCGTAATTGTGTACAATGTCATGCCCCCAATGCCATGCATCAGGCAGGAACTTCTGACGACAGAACACCACGAGGCGTTCATGAAGGGTTAAGTTGCATGTCCTGTCATGAACTTCACAGCAACGATGCCAAAAAGAGTTGCAGGAAATGTCATCCTGCCATTTCAAACTGTAAACTCGACGTCATGAAAATGAATACGAGTTATGCCGATGCGAAAAGCAAGAACAACATCCATTTTGTAGCTTGTTCAGATTGTCACAAGGATGGAAGAAGGAAAATTTCGAAATGAAAATTTTTCTCACAGGGTTCTGGTCAGGAATAGAACGACATATTTGTCGAAATATTGTTGCCAATACCTTACTTGTTAGTTTAATACACTAATTTCAACATATCGAAAAACGGGCATGATCTAAGAAAAAGTGAAAATTATTTTAAGTATTAAATTTTAATAAGCAAATTCAATTACAATTTTTATCAATACCATGAAAACCAAAATTCTGACTTGTAAATTTGCCTTAAGGGAATCTGTAATTGCCATCCTTTTTGTATTTGTTATTAGTTTCTCTTCCTATTCCCAGATAACATACAACTCTATCAACGAGCAAAGAGATGCAGGCCTTGGGGTAGAACGTGTGGCTCGTTTTTTCACTCCTGCCTACACTTCTAAAATAGCGCAAAAGGATGATGAAATCAGATGGGTTCAAATCGATTTGGGAGAAAGGAAGAAAATTGATGGCATTAAACTGCTACCAAAGGTACAGACCTGGGGTTATGTAGCTTCTGTGGGTTTTCCTTTACGTTTTAAAATTGAAGTCTCTGATGATCCGGCATTTAAAAATGCGATTGTATATGAAAAATGGATACGGGAAGATTTCAGGGATCCAGGTGATGAAATATGCACTTTCAGTGGTAAAGAGGCCTCGGGACGTTATGTGCGATTGACCGCGACCCGTCTGAGACAGAAGGTTCTGGCATTAACCAAATTCATGGTAATGTCTGACGGTAAGGATATTGCCCAAGGTCACCCAGCATCTGATTCGGAATCCGGGAATCTGGGAACTGAAAACTTATTAACGCGCCCACCACGTCCACAAGGAGAAGGAGTTGTGACAAACTATCCTGAAAATGTTATTCTTGAAAATAATTGGAAACCGGTTGCTTACAAAGCAGAATCTCCAAAAAGTGGAGTTTTATTAGGTGAAGGTCTTTTCAAAAAGACCATGGAAAACAATATAAGCTATCTGATGTCATCATTTTCATTCGACGAATTGGTTAGAAATTTCAGGGTCAAAGCTGGGAAGCCAGTAGAACCATTGGCTGACCGGTTAAACAATTTTTGGTTTGTTGATTTACCAGGACAAGAAGCGGGGCGATTTTTGATGGGTGCAGGAAATACTTTGCGTTGGATAGAAAATTCCGAACTCAGAAAAAGAATGGACATGATTGTTGATGTCATCGATGAATGCAAAGAGCCCGACGGCTACATTATGGCCTATCCGAAAAGTAAAATCTTTGCCGGAGAATATGGCGCCTATACAAGATCGTGGGTAACCCATGGACTAATTGAAGCAGGATTAGCCGGAAATAAAAAGGCATTCCCTTTGTTGCGTGGATTTTATGATTGGTTTAATACTTCCTGTTACCTGCCGGAAATGCTCAGACGACCAGGTCAAGGTACTCAAGGGATAATACCGAGTACACGAATGTATTTTACTCCAGTTGGAAAGCCGAAAGATATTCAGGTTGTTCAGCAGTATTTTCAGGAAAATTACTGGATGGAGCAATTGGCTAACAGGGATTTGAAGGCAATTTGGCTATATCCCTACGATAGACCGCACAATTATCTTATAACCGGAATAGAACCTTATCTGGATATGTACCGGGCAACGGGAGCAGAAAAATACTTAAACACCGCCTTGGGTGCATGGGATTTATATCATGATAATTGGGAACATCTGGGTGGTTCTATTGCAATCTGTGAAGGTACAGACCTTTATCCTCCTAAGTCTTATTTTTTACACCGTTCAACAGGAGAATTATGTGGTAGCGTTTTCTGGTCTTTTCTGAACCAACGATTGCATTTGCTGAATCCTGAGGAAGAAAAATATGTGGCCGAAATAGAGAAATCTATATTTAATAATCTGATTTCTAATCAAGTAGGAGATAAAGGCATTCGCTATCACTCAGTGCTGGTTGATCATAAAGATATTAATAGCAGGCAGCCATTTAGTATGAGTACTTGCTGCGAAGGACAAGGAACACGAATGATAGGGGCACTCCCTGAATTTATCTACTCAATTGCCAAAGATGGAGTTTATGTTGATTTATTTGCTCCATCAACCATCAAATTTGCAAATCAGCCAGGGGGATCTATGTCTTTGAAAATGGCGACTCAATTTCCTTATGACCCAAAAGTTCAGATAACTGTTCATGCCGATCAACCTCTTCATTCCAAAATCAGAATACGTATTCCTTCCTGGGCTGCACAAAAAATGTCTGTTATGGTGAATGGAAAGAAGTTTGCCGTCGGAAATCCTGGAACCTACCTGACTCTTGACAGGCAATGGAAAAATGAGGATGTTATTTCATTTGTATTGCCTATGAAATTTAAGATGACAAAATATTCGGGGGAAGAGAAAGATTACCAGGGGCGGTATGGTTTGGAATATGGACCTGTTTTGATGGCTTATGTTAGCTTGAAAGGACAAAAAGATAAAATTCGACTTAAGACAAATGCCGAAAAACTGATCAAAAGCCTGAAACCCATATCGGGCAAACCTTTGCATTTTACTATTAATGAAGACACTGATTTTGAATATATGCCATACTTTGAAATTCAGGATGAATCATTTACGTGTTTCCCTTAGTCCCTGTCAAAGAAAGTATTCCATTGATTTGAGTATTACCTGTTAATAGTCAGATAACCGATTATTTCCTTGTCTCCATTGTTGAAGTTTGCAGTATAGAAGTAGGTTCCTACGGGTAACTGATTTGATATCAGCATACCAACATTAGAAGCTCCGTCCCAGTCATTCTTATAATGATTGCTTTCATACACCTTGCTACCCCACCTGTTGAAAACCCTCAGGGTGACAATGTACTTGTCAGCACCTTTAATGATAAAATAATCATCGATCCCATCTCCATTGGGAGAGAATCCCTTCGGTATAAAGATATTCTGCACATTGACGATAATATTCACCGTTGCAGAATCAAACGCATAGTCTTTACCGTCAGAGGCAATCCACCGGAAGGAAGTATTTCCATAGTAATCAAGATCTGGAGTGAAGGTCAATCTATTCAGATCTGACGCAAGGATGATCTGACCTGCCACGATATTCAATCCGTTGAGTGTTAACACACCATGAAGTGGAAGCGACTCAATCCTGATATTGACCATGACATCATTGTCAGCATCCGTGTAGGCTCCTGAGAAGTCGTTCTGAGCAAAGACCAACGTCTGGTTCTGGCTGATGGTTTTGGAAATATCTGATACCTCCGGAGGATTGTTGGCCGGTGGTGCCGGATTTTTTGGCTGCACAACAGCAGTAACTGCCAGTCTGTCTGACGAGGTACATCCATTGACGGTCTGTGTGGCATAATATGTAGTTCCATTGGCCAGCGATGTTGCGGCGGTGATTACCGTTCCGCCTGAAGCCGCATCATACCAAACCACATTAGAACCGGTTACCGTTAGGTTGGAAACTTTCGGACTGCTTTCGACGAAGAAGTTCTGTGATGCATTACCTGATGGCGCTACCGGAAGGGCGTTGACAGTTGCCGTTACGGCAGTCCTGGTAAGGCTTACACATCCGCTGGTACTATTTACGGCTTCGGCGTAATACCCTGTGGCTGTTGTCAAAGTAGATGAATTGTCGAGGGCTGTTCCACCTGTTGCGGCGGTATACCAATAAACTGTAGTGCCAGCCTGAGCTGAAACCTGCAGATTAGTCAACGTCGCACTGCCGCAGAATACCTGGGAAGCTGGTGCTATCGGGGCATCCGGGTACGCGTTGAGGTTCACTTTAACCGCTGTTCTGGTGGTACTGATACAACCCGTTGCGTTACTGATAGACTCAGCATAGTAGGTACCGGTTGTCAGTATCGTTGTCAATGGGAGTACTGTGCCGCCTGTGGCTACCGTATACCATTTTATTTCCATCGAAGTCGGTACAGTTGCCTTGATGTTTGCCAGGGTTGCGCTGCCGCAGAAATTCTGCACGGCATCGGCCAGTGGCGGAGCAGGCGGCGGATAAACCGCTGCGACAGTTACGGATCTGGTTGCGCTTAAACAGCCGGTTGTGGTATTGACAGATTCTGCAAAATAGGGAGTGTCAAACACCAGTGGAGTGGAGGCCGGGAGTTCTGTTCCGCCCTTGTCCGCAGCGTACCATTTCACGATCGATCCGGTCGGGGCAGTAGCTGTCAGATCCTTAACGGTCGGACTTCCACAGAAATTTTGGAAAGTACTGCCTGTTGGAGCAGCAGGAAGATCCAGGATCGTAACAAGAACAGCAATTCTCGCTGAAACACAGCCTGTTGTTGAATTGACAGACTCAGCATAATAGGTTGTATTGCTTACCAGTGCCGCAGTTGCCGTCAAAGGAGTTCCTCCCGTGGCCGAGGCATACCATCTGAGGGTCGATCCGTTTGGTGCAGTGGCTGCCAGATTTGAGACACTGGCGCTTCCGCAGAACGACTGAGTTGAGACAGCCGACGGAACATCCGGATTCTGATAAATGGTCACCAGTACCGGTGTTCTGGAGGTGCTGATGCAACCGCTTAAGTTATTGACCGACTCGGCATAGTAAATGGTATTGGTCGTCAGTGGCATGGCATCAGATAGGGCCGTTCCGGCTGTGGCTGTTGCGAACCATCTGATAGATACGCCACTTGGAGCTGAAGCAGTAAGATTAACTACTGTTGCACTGCCGCAGAATGCCTGAGAAGCTGCTGCCGCAGGCGTAGCAGGTAAAGCAACCACGTTAATGGTGAAAGTACTTGCGGGGGAGGTGTCTTTTCCGCCATTGAGTGTACCACCATTGTCGGTGAGCTGAACCGTTACCGTCGCTAAACCGCTCTTTCCATTTGCGGGCGTAAAGGTGAGTGTGCCTGAAGTGCTAATGGCAGGCTGCACGGTGAACAACGAATTATTATCATTACTTACCAGGAAGGTAACGACCTGAGCAGATTCGTTGGCCGGACCGGCACTGATCGAGGTGCCCCAGCTGCCCTTCGTCTGTGCACCTGAATTGGCGCAGACTGTGAGGTTGCCACCACCGGTAAAAGTTGGGGCATTATTCACTGGATTAACAGTTATGCTGACACTTGCAGGCACATCTGCCCACAGCGATCCGTCACTTCCGTTCCATCCGAAACTGGTGGTTCCGTTCCAGTCGGCATCCGGAGTGAAGATCAGTTTGCCGAGATCTGCCAGGGCGATATCTTGGTTAAGGGTAACTTTCATCCCATTCAGTTTCAGGGTACCGTTGGCCGGAAAACTGGTGATCTTAATCTTGAAGAGTGTATTTCCATCGATATCACTAAAGTTACTTGCATAGTCAGAGGCATTAAATATCAAGGTATTACCTTCATTAACGGTCTTGGTAATGTTACCCACCACCGGAGCCTCATTTACGTTTGTGACCGTGACAAAGATCGCCTGGGAATCGGCCAGGTTGCCAGTCCCGCTATCAGTGACTTTGACGGTTACCTCATATATGTTATCCAGGTTCGTATCGGTTGGATTCTCAAAGTCCGGAGGTGTGATGAAGCTCAGCTCACCCGTTGAGCCGTTGATTGTAAACTTAGCAGCGTCTACTCCACCTGAAATCGAATAGGTTAGTGTCTGCGTTGGTTTGTCATTATCAATGGCTGTAACCGTTGTCACTCCGGTGGAGTTTTCCGGAACACTGATAGATGCAGTTGCTCCACCACCATCAGAGGTGATCACCGGTGGGGTATTGGCAAACGTAATGGTCACTGATACGGTATTACAATGAACCGGTGACAACTTATCACAAAGCTGGTAGGTGACACTATAAGTACCTGTATTCATGCCGTTTGCGACAGAAATAGCGCCTGTTGAGGTATTCAGTGTGATGCCTGCCGGCCAGCTGCCGCTGGTCGAGATCGTGGCATTTCCACCTGAACCAAGGGTTGCCGGTGCTCCATTGACATAATCATTTGCCGCGACATTGCTGACAGCTGTTCCTCCGGTTGCAGGGGCTGTTCCGTTATCCGTCACCGGATTGATGACTGCTGAAACAGTCATCTGATCCGTAACTGTTGCACAATTTGCCGTAGGTGAAGTCTTATCACAAAGCTGGTAAGTAACATTGTAAGTACCTGGTACAGTACCGCTTGCAACAGCTATTGCACCTGTTGAGGTATTAAGGGTGATTCCTGTCGGCCAGGAGCCGCTGGTCGAGATCGTGGCATTTCCACCAGATCCCAGCGTTGCCGCCACCCCATTGACGAAGTCGTTGGACGCAACATTACTGATAGCCGTTCCACCGGTAGCAGGGGCTGTTCCGCTATCCGTCACCGGATTGATCACTGCAGATACCGTGATCTGATCCGAAACTGTGGCACAATTTGCCGTTGGTGTAGTCTTATCACAAAGCTGGTAAGTAACACTGTAAGTGCCTGGTACAGTACCGCTTGCCACAGCAATCGCACCTGTTGAGGTATTAAGGGTGATTCCTGTTGGCCAGGAGCCGCTGGTAGAAATCGTGGCATTTCCACCCGATCCCAGTGTCGCTACCACCCCATTCACTAAGTCGTTGGCCGCAACATTGCTGATGGCTGTTCCGCCAGTAGCAGCTGCTGTGCCGCTGTCGGTGACCGGACTTATTACTGTGGTTACCGTAACCATGACAGTCTTACTGCAACCGAAGCTGTTTGAATATGTTATATTGCTTGTACCGATCGAAACACCGGTAACCAAGCCGGTTGCATCCACGATAGCGATATTTGGTGAGGCAGAAGTCCATGGACTAGAAGAAGCTGCAACACCAGAACCTGTCAATTGAGTTGTTGAACCAGTATTGACATTCAAAATACCAGTTATAATTGGCAGTGCATTGACCCTTGTCGTAATTATTGTGCTTATGGAGGCACATCCATTGGCATTGGTGACCTTAACGTTTACTGCATCTCTATCGGTCAATGAGCTGGAAGTAAAAGTGGATGTGGTACTTGCTAACCCTTGGCTCACCAATCCAACAAAGAACTCATAGGTTCCTGTTCCGGCACCTGTTCCTGTAAAGGTTACCGCATCGCCTGAACAAATCACATTGTCCGTATCACTGCTGCTGAGACCAGCTGTTGGAAGTGCATTGACTGTGATACTTACAGGTAAAGAGTTACTGCACCCGTGTTCATTGAAAATAGTCAATATTCCGTGGTAAGTACCAGCAGGTGTATTAGCCGTTATGGCAATCCCGGTTAGGGAGCCTCCACCAGAATTAAAAGAGAAGGCAGTATTGTACTGATCTTGCAATCCTGCTAAATTTGCAGTATTATCCCAATTGATGTTGTAGAAAATTGGACTAATTGTCGTTGCCGTATAGGCCAAAGTAGAGGTTTGGCTTTGGGTACTGTAACATACTGAAGCTATACTACCATTGGTCGTAATTGTTGGCGCTGGTGGATCATTCAATACATAAGGTCCGGTAAGAATATTGGAGGTACAATTTGCAGAGATTTTTACAGAAACATTTGCATAAGATCCTGCTCCTAGGCTACCTATTGTCAGGATGCCGGTCGCATCGCTCACGATATCGGCAATATGAAAAAGGCTGACGTTTTTCTTGTAATCTACCGCATAGTGGGTACTATTGGCCAGACCAGTGATATGTATACTGCCATCTGTACCACCGCAAGTGGTTGGGCTAACATCGGTGCCGTGGGCGATAATTGGCCCACCAGGATCACTTAGACTATAAGGTCCGGCAAGATTATTGGACGTACAGCCATTGACAGTCGTGACAGAGATATTAGTATAGACAGCTGCCTCCAAATCGGTAATATTTAGTTTCCCTTCAGCATTGCTGGTAAAGGAAGTGTGCGTTGCGTTTCCACTGTCTTTCTGGAAATTCGCTGTATAGCTAGAATTAGCTTTCAGTCCGGAAATAGTGATACTTCCACTTGAACCTCCGCATATAGCAGGATTGATTCTGCTGTCGTAGTTGATCGTTGGGGTATCTGTGATAGTTTCCACGAAGGTGGTAGTTGCCGGTCCGTTACATCCTGCAGCACTGGCCGTGATGGTGGTGGTGCCCGACCATCCTGCCGCATAGGTAACTACGCCTGTTGCTGCAACGATACTGTTTCCTGCAAAGGCTGCCGAGGCTGCATCCAAGGCATATGTAATCCCGGTGGTGTTGCTGCCTGAGGTAATATTTGTTTCGGTCCCTGCCCCCTGACAACGTGTATGGTTGGCAGGATTGAAGGCATTGATGGTGGCATTCGGGGTAACGGTATAGGGTTTTGAAGCACTTGGGGTGCCGTTGCATCCGCCCGTGACGGTATAGATAATATTGCAGGTTCCGGCCCCAA
>JBAXKJ010000047.1:0-33560 GCA_037137375.1 Prolixibacteraceae bacterium | reverse complement strand
TTGCGGAACAATGCGAATTTTGCATTCTGCTCTTCAACTTGAGCAAGACCAGATTTCTGAGCGTCAACGGCAGCTTGGAAAGAAGCAGCAACATAACGATCAGCACCAGCTTTCTTAGCAGCTTCGATAGCAACGTTTGCAGCATCGATGTCTGCCTGAGGAACTTTAGCACAACTTGCTAATGTAACAACGAGAACACTTAAAGTAACCAGTTTTAATAATCCTTTTTTCATAACTTTGAAAAATAAATGTAATTAATGTAAATCAATGTTTTTGTTCAAACAATTTTAACTTTTAGACGCAAAGCTTTCTGAAAGTCACCACAAAAATATATTTTTTTTTTCAAATAGACAAATTATCTTTACAATTCCTTAAATAAGAATACATTACGAATATTAAAAAATGATTAATAAATTGTCTGTGAATGACCTTCCGGATGCTGAGATCATCAAAAAGATCAAACACGAACACAACACAAACCTTTTTGGGATTCTTTACACCAGGTATTCGACGAAAGTCTTTGAGAAGTGCAACTCACTTTTGAAGGACCCTGTGCAGGCTCAGGAGTTTGTTCAGGATATTTTTTGTAAAGTTTTTGAAAAACTCAACGATTTCAGGGGAGAATCAAATTTCTCCACCTGGTTGTATTCTATTACCTATAATCATTGCATAGAATACCTGCGTGTAAAAAAGAAGATGAACTACCCGGATTGGAATAGTTCACATGAATTACCTGACGTCATCGATGAAATAGATGAAAAAGTAATAAGCAGTGATCGCCTCATGCAAATCATGGATATGATCCACCCTGAAGAAAAAGCACTGCTAACCATGCATTATATAGAAGATTTTCCTATTGCATACATTCAGACTGCCCTTAAAATAAGCGAGAGCGCCACTAAAATGAGGCTTAAACGAGCCCGTGAACGTGTATCATATCTCTATTCCCAGAAATATAAGTAACATTTTTTAATTCAACTCCTTGTGACTTTTCCATGATTATTCGTCCAAAGGGAGTGAATTGTTACATTACAGAGGCAGTCACCCTATTATGAAAGATCTCATTCAGAAATATATTTTTCGAATCAACAGGAATTCTCCGGGTAGCAGAGTTTTAAATTGCTTTAAAACCCAATTCCCTGATGCGACTAATATCGAATGGTCGAACGAAAAGGATGGAGTGTTCGAAGCAATTTTCAGGGTGAATGGTATTGAAATGATCGGTTGGTTTGAGAAGTCCGGCTACTGGTTAAAAACAGAAACCAACTATACTTTGCCCATGCTTGATGGGACTATACGGCAAAAACTTGAAATGTATGGTCAGATTATGAGCTCAATTTTGATTGAAAGAGCCAATGGAGACAGTCAATATGAATTTATAATTCGTGACAACTTCCAGGTACGGCATGTCTTTATCACTGATAATCAGGGGAACGTGTTGGATCGTCAGAATTTTGACGAAAATGAATTAAGATAATTTGACAAGTGTTAACAATCCTGCTTACAAGGATTGCCCCGTCATCTAGCTATTTTGCTATTTTTGTCTGAATATTTACTCTTGCAGACATCAAATGAAGCGCTTCACCCTTGTTTTCATTCTACTTTTTTCCGGCATTACTACTTTTTCCCAGCTTAACACGGATCACTATTTCTATATCGCCCGAAGTAGAATATATTTTGGAAATTACGTCAGCGCAATTGAGAATTTCAACATTGTCATCAAGTTAAAGCCATTCCTTCCTGAGCCCTACTTTTATAGAGGAATGGCTAAACTATACATCGATGATTTCAGGGGAGCCAAAGCCGACTTCGATAAGGCGGTCGAGATAAAACCTTTTTATCCCGAAGCTTATATGTACCGTGGAATGGCAAACTATGAAATGAAGAATTTCAAGGAGGCCTTGAACGATTACTCAAACGCACTTGAATATAACCAGGAAGATCCTAATATCTTTAACAACAGAGGGATCACCAAGATTGCCATGGAAGACTTCGATGGTGCAATCGCCGATTATACCAAATCAATTGATCTTAAGCCGGCAAGTGCCAATACTTATCTGAACCGGAGTTCTGCCAAGCAGATGAAAGGGGATCTGGAGGGTGCCATCAAAGACTGTGACGCGGCGATCCGGATACGACCGCATTTCGCCAGCGCATACCTGGTAAGGGGTTTGGCAAAATTCGAGAAGAAGGATTTTGCCGGAGCACTCAAGGACTATGACTTGTGTATCCGTCTTGATCCCAAAACCTCTTCAGCCTATGTCAACCGTGGTATTGTAAAACATCAGCTCAACGATTTAAATGGTGCGATCAGGGATTATGACATGGCCCTGCAACTCGATCCAAATATAGCTGCAGCGTGGCTAAACAGGGGTATTGCCAAAGAAACGCTTAAAATTCCAGGTTTCGAAAAGGACATGGCGATGGCAGCCGAACTCGATCCTAAATTTGCAGCATTTAAAAAACGACTGGACGTCGAGGAAGAAAGAGAAAAACAAAGGAGACAATACGGATTTTATCTGCCAAATCCTGGTCAAAATCCGAATCAGAAGACAAATAACCAGGTGGCTTCCAACAACCAGACACCCAACAATCAATCTGGTGGAAATCCTCAGGCTTCAGCCAACAAAGTAAATCAGACACAATCCACTGTAGCAAGTACTTCCAACATTCAATCAACAGCAAACCAATCAACTACAGCGCAGAATGCAGCGTCTCCAAGCAATCAGTCAGGCCAGCCCATTCCTGTTGGCCAAAACAATGCTGCAATGGCTCAAAACAACGCAAATCAGGTAGACACAACTGCTTACAAACAAGAAAATAAAAGCGGTCCTGTCACGCAGAACCGAAGGAGAAGAAATATTGTCGTTACAGAGGATGGCAAAATTTCTGAGACCGATATAAAAGATGGTCTTATTCAAAATAGAAATGTTAAGATTGTCATGCAGCCGGATTTCCTGATATCAATATTCAACAAGGATTCTGTCGACTTCAACAGGCTTCAGTATTACAACATGGAAGTCGAAGCGCTGAATAATAAAAACAACAACGATCCTTTCTTAATAATTTCCAACAAGCCTTTTGCCTACCAGACGATCCATAAGGATGCCTTCAAATCTATGGTGGAAAACTGGAATAATGAAATTGCCAACAACAAAAAAAGTTCGAATGCCTACCTGAACAGAGGTATCATCTTTGAGCAATCTGAAAATTTCAATGAGGCGATCCGGGACTTTTCAAAGTCTATCGGTGTTGACGACAGGAATATTCTGGCCTATTTCTGCAGGGCAAACTCAAGAGCAAAAATGGTTGACTTTATAAGGAAGCAGGGCATTCTGCCAGAACCGGAAATTTTAAATATGAACGGCAATAAAACAACGATTGAAAGCAAGAATAATGAAGAGAAAATTCTTGATTATGAAGATATTATTCAAGATTACGAATCTATCATTTACATGAATCCCAACTTTATTTTTGCATGGTTCAATATGGCCAATACAAAAGTTAAGAAACGTGATTATGTTAATGCCGTCAAGGACTACTCAAAGGCCATTCAACTGGAGCCCGATTTTGGAGAAGCCTATTTTAACAGAGGACTTACCAGGATCTACCTGAACGATCTGGAAGGAGGCGCCCTGGATCTGAGTCGGGCAGGGGAACTTGGGTTAACCGAAGCATACAATGTGATTAAGAGATACTGTAATTAGTTCTTTTAGAATTTCTTATGTCGAATCAACCTTTAGCTGAAAGATTAAGACCTGTTTCGCTTGACGATTTTATCGGACAAAAACACCTTGTCGGTGAAGACGCGGTAATTCGGAAAATGATAGCAACAGGGAGGCTCTCCTCTTTTATATTATGGGGTCCTCCCGGGGTAGGAAAAACAACTCTGGCAAAAATTATCGCTAACACCCTTGACCGGCCTTTCTATATTTTAAGTGCCATTAATTCTGGTGTAAAAGATATCCGTGATGTAATTGAAAAGGCAAAGAACAATCAATTTTTTAGCGCCCGGAACCCAATACTTTTCATAGATGAAATTCATCGTTTCAGTAAAGCACAGCAGGATTCACTCCTTGGGGCAGTCGAACAGGGAGTCATTACTCTTATAGGTGCAACCACTGAAAATCCTTCGTTCGAGGTCATTTCTCCCCTACTCTCCCGCTGTCAGGTTTATGTGCTGAAATCCCTTGAAAAAGAAGATCTGCTTACATTACTCGAACGGGCCATAAAAACTGATTTTGATCTTTCAAAAAAGGATATTAAAGTTGAAGAGTATGAAGCCCTTCTTCGCTTCTCTGGTGGAGACGCCAGAAAACTACTGAATGTTCTGGAACTGGTAATCAATTCATTCGCAGGAGATGAAATTATCCTCACCAATGATCTGGTGACTGAAAGATTGCAGGAAAACCTTGCCCTGTACGATAAAAATGGAGAAATGCATTACGATATCATCTCCGCATTTATCAAAAGTATGCGTGGTGGAGACCCTGATGCAGCCGTTTATTACCTGGCGAGAATGCTTGAGGGGGGCGAAGATGTGAAATTCATTGCCCGAAGGATGCTGATTCTTTCATCAGAAGATGTTGGTCTCGCGAATCCGAATGCATTACTTCTCGCTCAGAGCACCTTCGATGCAGTCCATAAAATTGGCATGCCGGAGGCTCGCATTATTCTATCACAATGTGCCATCTATTTGGCCACTTCTCCTAAAAGTAATTCTGCTTATTCGGCTATAGACGAAGCATTACAAGAGGTCAAACTGAGTGGTCATCTCCATGTCCCACTCCACCTTCGCAACGCCCCCACAAAATTAATGAAGCAGCTGGGCTATGGCAAAGAGTACAAATATGCTCACTCCTTTGAAGGCAATTTTATTGATCAGGATTTCCTTCCGGAGAAGATCAAGGATAAAAGCTTCTACAAACCTCAACAAAATCCAATCGAAGAAAAAATTTTGGAAAGGCTCCGCCTCTGGTGGAAAACACGATTCAGTTAATAAGAAACAATTATTTTATATCCTTCAGATCGTAAGGAGTTTCCTGGTATACATAATAGTTCAACCAGTTCGAAAACAGCAGATTGGCATGTGATCGCCAGCTAAGTATCGGTCTCTCCTGCGGATTATCATGGGCATAATAATTCTCAGGAATTTTAATTGGCAATCCCTTTTCAAAATCACGTTTGTATTCCCTGTCCAAAGTTCTGAGAGAATATTCCGGATGACCAGTTATGAATATCTGTCTTCCATTTTCGGCAATCGCCAGATAAACACCGGCTTTATCCGACTCAGAAAGAATCTGTACACCAGAGACATTTGCAAAATCCTCTGCCTTTAACTCAGTATGACGTGAATGTGGTGCCTTGTAAAGATCATCGAATCCCCGAAAAAGAGGTAACTTTCTATCCGATACGCGATGTTCGAATACACCGAACATCTTTTTCTCCAATGCGTATTTTGGAATTCCAAAATGATGGTAGAGTCCGGCCTGTGAGGCCCAGCAAATATACATCGTAGAGGTAACATGCTTATGAGCCCAGTCAAAAATTTCGCAGATCTCCTCCCAGTAATCAACTTCTTCAAATGGCAGATGTTCAACAGGAGCACCAGTAATGATCATGCCATCATATTTTTTCTTCCTGATCTGGGAGAAAGTCTTGTAAAAAGCGTCTAAGTGATCCTGAGGAGTATTTTTAGCGGTATGCCCCTTAATTTGGAGGAAGTCTATCTCTATCTGGAGCGGCGTATTGGATAGCAACCGAAGCAAATCTGTTTCGGTTGCTATCTTCAACGGCATTAAATTAAGAATCACGATCTTTAGTGGACGAATATCCTGGTGCTCGGCCCTGGTCTGGTCGATAACGAATATGTTTTCTTCACGCAGTAGTTCGATGGCAGGTAGACCATCCGGCAGATTTAAAGGCATAATTCAATAATTTAATAGATTCGCGATTCAAAAATAAGTTAAATCCGGGCTAAAGCCTGCTCGAAATCGGCAATAATATCATCAATATGCTCGATTCCCACTGAGACTCTTAATTGAGATGGTTTGACACCGGCCAGCAGCTGCTCATGATCGCTCAATTGGGAATGAGTTGTCGCGGAGGGTTGAATAATGAGTGTCCGAACATCTCCAACATTGGCCAAATGACTCACCAACTGAAGATTACTAACAAGGTCTGTAGCACTTACTTTACTTCCTTTCACGGTGAAGGAAAGAACTGCACCGGCACCTTTTGGCAGGTATTTCTGGGCGAGTTCATAGTTCTCATCCGATTTCAGTCCGGGATAATTTACCGATTCTACTTTTGGATGGCTCTGTAACCAGGAAGCCAAAGCCAGCGTATTCTGGATATGACGTTCCACCCTGAGAGAAAGTGTTTCCAACCCCTGAATCAGTTGAAATGAGTTAAAAGGAGAGATTGCCGGGCCGAAATCGCGAAGACCCTCTACACGCGCCCTGATGATGAAGGCAATGTTTCCAAAAGGACCGTCAGATCCGAAAACATCCCAGAATTTCAGTCCGTGATATCCTTCTGAAGGTTCTGTAAAACCAGGGTATTTACCGTTGCCCCAATTGAAGTTTCCACCGTCGATGATTACACCACCGATGGAAGTTCCATGACCACCGATCCACTTTGTAGCAGATTCCACCACAATGTTTGCACCATGTTCGAGCGGACGGAAAAGTGCACCACCACAACCAAAAGTGTTGTCGACAATGATAGGTAAATCGTACTTTTTAGCCAGTACGACGAATTTTTCGAAATCAGGAATATTGAAACTGGGATTTCCAATGGTTTCCAGGTAGATCGCCTTAGTCTTATCATCAATAAGTTTTTCAAAACTGGCTGGATCGAGGTCTGCAGCAAAGCGTGCTGAGATTCCGATGTTTTTGAAGGTGACTTTAAACTGGTTGTATGACCCACCGTAAAGGTAAGGAGAGGTAACAAAATTATCGCCTGCGCCGGCAATATTGGTGATAGCAATGAACTGTGCCGCATGTCCGGAGCTAAGTGCCAGGGCAGCAACTCCTCCTTCCAAAGCTGCAATTCTTTTCTCGAATACGTCGGTTGTAGGATTCATCAACCTGGTATAAATATTACCGAACTCTTTCAACCCAAAAAGATTGGCTGCATGTTCCGAGCTCTTAAAGACATAAGAAGTAGTCTGATAAAGCGGAACTGCCCGTGAAAGTGTATCCTGATCCGGTGTGTGCCCTGCATGTACCTGTAAGGTTTCAAATTTTTGTTTCTGTGTACTCATGGTAATTGTTTTTAAAATTAATTATGGTTTATTTTTCGAAGAATTCATGGTGAATAGCCCTAACGGCAGCAGTTCTGTCTGTCGAACGGACCAGGTAATAACTAACGATTGGCGAAGCGCCTGAGCAGCTCATCAGCACATTAATGCTTTCTGAGGCAAGAGCAGTAAATATTCTCGCAGCGATACCGTAATTGTCTGTAATACCGTGACCTACGGCCGCCACAACTGAGATATCATCCTCAATCCGTAGCTTCCCAACAGCCGAAAGTTCAATCGCACTGACGACTGCAAATGCATTTTGAAGATCCTTTTTTGAAAGTAGGATGTTGATTGAAATCTGGGAAGTCAGGACCGAGCTGATATTAATTCCTGCGTGGTGTAAGGCAGTTGTGACCTTTGCAAGAATACCGGGTTTAAGTCCGACTCCGGGACCCTTTAATTTTAGCAGGCCAAAATCATCACTATAAGTAACACTCTTGACAACACCGTTTTGAACCGATTTCTCACGGCTGATGACTGTCAAAGGTTTCGTTACATCCAGGTTTCCGTAGATATTGAAAATTCTGATGGCAATACGAGGATCGGTAAGTGGTTCAACTGTTCTGGGGTGCAAAATTTTCGCGCCAAAATAGGCCAGCTCTGCGGCTTCATTGTAGGAAAGTCTTTCAATAAGTATTGGATGGCCGACAATTTTCGGATCCGAACTGAGAAATCCATTGACGTCTTTCCATATATCCAGCGAAGAAGCACCCACACAACGGGCGATTGCTGCTGCAGAATAATCGCTTCCACCTCGTCCAAAAAGAGTGGTCTTCTGATCCTGTGACACCCCATAGAAACCAGGTACTACATAAACCTGATCCTGGTCGAGCGACTCCCTGACACGACTGGTGGCATAGAGAAAATCCGCGGTAGCATTACCGAATTCGCCATCGGTGATTAAACCAATTGTTTCAGGAAAAACTGCTTTAGAAACAATCCCCTGAGAATTCAGGATTCCGTTTAGGAAGATAGCAGATAATCTTTCACCATAAGATAGAACATGATCTTCAAGGGCCTTTGAGGCATCGCCTGTCAGGGCAATTCCATGCAGAAATTTTTTAAGCTCATCCAGTTGTTCCCTTATTGCATGAATTGTGTCAGTCCTAAGTAATTCATCTTCAATGAAATGATTCAGCGGACCAATTTTCAGGTCAAAAAGGTATTGAATGGTATTTTCTGCAACCGACTCGTCATAACGGGTTTTTTCCAATGCATCAACCAGAAAATTTGTGACTCCGAACAAGGCGGAAACGACCACAATCAAAGGTTGATTATAATTTTTTACTACATTGACTATGTGGTGAATCTCTTCTTTACTCCTAAGATTCGAACCACCGAATTTCACGACAATTTTCGGCATAGTATTTCTTATTGAATTTTAAACTGGAAATTGTGTCTATACAGACATTTTTTGATAGCCTTCAAACAGGATTGCGCCCGAAAGAAGGCTATTGCATAAACATACACATGGTGCGCATGGATGACATAAAACCTTTAACAACACAACAAGGCTGCTGCATTTTCTTGTTATTTAAGGCATTAATGTAAAAAAATCCGGTCATCTTTTGCAAATAAAATTTTACTTCCGCAAACATAGACACTGAAATTAACATTTCCAAATGTTTTTGAATCATTCTAAATAATTTATCGAAATTTTAATATTGTTGAAATGAGCCTTCTAGCTGGTGCATCTAATTTTGTAATTTGTAACTTTGCATATAAACCAATTATTCCCATCTATGATGAAATATTTAAGTAATATTTTGATGATGATGATTTTGCTGAATTTGTGCTCATGCCAGGCAGAAGTCATCAGACCCGAGGTCCAAATTATTCCGCAGCCTGCCAGTCTTGTCAATATGGAAGGTACATTTTCTATTGGATCTCAGACTAAAATTTTGATTAACAGTGAGAGTGCAGAGATGCATAAGGTCACCGGGGTCCTGACTCAGCGACTGGAAGATTTTTTTGGGATTAGTAACAAGATCATATTTTCAGGGGCACCTGAGAAGAAATCCATTTTTCTTAAACTGAATACAGGGATGTCCGGTTCCAAAGAATCCTATCATCTTCTCGTTTCTCCGAAAGGAATTATCCTGGAGTCTCCTTCCCCGAATGGATTATTTTATGGCATCCAGAGTTTACTGCAACTGATGCCTCCTTTGAAGAAGAAATTATCTGAAGTAGTAATTCCTTCCTTAGAAATCAAGGACACTCCCCGTTTTGCCTGGAGAGGCCTTCATCTGGATGTAGGACGCCATTTCATGCCTAAAGAATTTGTCAAAAAATATCTGGATTACATGGCAATCCATAAATTTAATACTTTTCACTGGCATCTTACTGAAGACCAGGGATGGAGAATTGAGATCAAGAAATATCCACGTCTGACCGAAGTTGGATCTGTCCGCAAAGAGACACTTGTGGGTCATTATGGAAGTAAAACATATGACGGCACGCCAGCCGGCGGATTCTATACCCAGGAAGAGGTGAAGGAAATCGTTGCCTATGCTGCCGACAGGTTCATCACGGTAGTACCTGAAATAGAGATGCCTGGTCATTCACTGGGAGCCTTAACAGCTTATCCGGAACTCGGTTGTACCGGTGGACCCTATGATGTTGCCACTACCTGGGGCGTTTTCGATGATGTCTATTGTGCAGGAAAAGAAGAGACTTATGCATTTTTGCAGGATGTATTAACCGAAGTTATGCCCTTGTTTCCGGGCGAATATTTCCATATTGGAGGAGATGAATGTCCTAAGACCCGCTGGGCAAAATGCCCTCTTTGTAAACAAAAGATGAAAGATGAAGGCCTCAAAACAGAACACGAGCTTCAAAGTTATTTCGTCCAGAGAATGGAGAAATTTCTCAATGAAAATGGCAAGAAGCTGATTGGATGGGATGAGATCCTCGAAGGTGGCCTGGCACCCAATGCTGCTGTCATGTCGTGGAGAGGCGAAAAAGGAGGCATTGCTGCCGCAAAAGAACACCACTATGTTGTCATGACTCCTGGCGATTATTGCTACCTTGATCATTATCAGGCAGACCCAAAAAACGAACCACTTGCTATCGGTGGATTCCTGCCGCTAAAAAAGGTATACAGTTATGAACCTGTTCCTGCAGGCCTCACTGAAGATGAAGCAAAATATGTGTTGGGAGCACAGGGAAATGTATGGACTGAATATATGAAATCACCCGAACAGGTTGAATATATGGTCTTCCCCCGTGCAGCCGCTTTGGCAGAAGTTATCTGGTCTCCGAAGGGTCCGAAGGATTACGAAAATTTCAAAGTCCGACTAAACAGACTTTCAAAACTTTACGATATTTTAGGCATAAACTACTGTAAAACAGAGTTAAAATAATAAAGAAAGCCGGTGTTATCCGGCTTTCTTTATTTAATACCAATGCAGGTAAACTATTTTACACTTATCACCAAAACTTTTGAAAGGCTCCAGAATTCAGCCTGATTCAGAATAATCAGGTTGTCTGCTGTTTTTGTGCCTTCAATCTTGTAAGAACTTGCCGGATGAGTACTAATAACCGTCGCTTTCTTCTTCATGATTGGAATTGAGTTGACCGTTGTAATATCAACCTTAGTACACAGGGACTTGTCAATATTTTCGTTCAAATCCTTTGCCGTACCCAGAAAGCCTTCTTTCTTAATGATACCCTTTTCAAGCAGTTCCTTGTTTGTACCAATGATGAACCATGCAGTATTTAGTTCAGCAGTCTTCTCTTCGATAACCTTTTGTTTCTCTTTATTCTCGGTACCCAGATTCGAAACATTGGTATTTAAAGTGGTAACCTGAGTACTAAGATCCTTGACCTGAATATTCATTTTGCCCAACTCATCTTTAAGGGAGGCAATCTGTCCGTCTTTTTCAGTAATCAATTTATTGAGGTTCTCAATCATTTTCTCGAGCTCAGCAACATGCTGGTTTGATTTCTTCAGTTTTGATGCCAGGTCGGCAACAAGCAGTCGATTTTTTTGCAACAGCGAATAAATATAATTTATATCGCTTTGTATTTGCTCCTTACGATCTCCCTTAACTTCAAACCCACCCTTAGCTGCAGTGTTGATAATCTTTTCTTTCTGCTTAATTGAATCCAGATTAGATTGAATTGAATTAAAGGCATCAACAAATTCAACCAAATTAGCATCCTTAGCGCTTCCAACCTGCACCAGGCTATCGCTTTTTGCCTTAAGTCTTGCAATCTCCTTACGGTTGCAACCTGTTGTGAATACTACAACCCCGATTAGCAACAGATAAATAACTTTTCTCATAATTATAATTTTAAAATTTATTAATGTAAGCATTATCAAATAGAATCTTAATTTTCATTTTCTTGATCTATATGATGGAATTTTATCGAAATAAAAGTAAGTAACGCTATTTATGAGAGTGTTACACAATTTTCAGATAGAATTACATCATTCACACATTTGTCGAAAATCCCGACCCCATTTAAAAAATGACAACATTGCCTTTAGATACATTCTTCAATGATTTAAAAAATATTGTCAAATCCTTTCGGTTCAAATTTACGAAATTAATTGCAAAATTTAATCAGTTCATAAACAAATAGACTTGGATGCCGAACTAAACGGTGATTTCATTCAACCAAATGCTCATTAGCTAGCATCTCTTTAATATCATGCAATATAACAGCCGATTTTCTTACCGAAACCTGAACCTTTACTCCACTTTTCAATTGAACATAACTCTCTGCAGCCCTGACAAATCTGCGGATGTAATAGATGTTGACCAGAAATGATTTATGAGTTCTGTAAAAGTGATTTTTGGGAAGATAAGCCTCCAACTCCTTGAGTGATTTTGACACCACATAGTCCCTTTTGGCAAAGGTGTGTATATTAGAGTACGACTGGTCTGCAGAACAATATTCAATATTCCGGGAATTCTCAATCATGAAACCATTCTCGGTGTCAAAAATCAAATTCTTTCCAGGAATCTCAGATGTTCCAAGTGCATTGATTTTGTCTTCCAGTTCAAGACGTTGCTGATCCAATCTTATCAGCAAATCAACCTTTTTTATAACGCTTTGAAGGTCAATGAAATTAACAGGTTTCAATAAATACCCGGCTACAGGTTTATTAATGGCATCAATGGCATAATGATCGTAACCTGTGACGAGGACTATCTTTGTCGTTGGAGGAATATTGTGATCGAATATCTCCATTCCGTTACCATCAGGCATTTCGATATCGAGAAAGACCAAGTCTGGTGAGGTATTCTTAATTAGTTCAATACCATCCCTTAAATTTGCGGCTTTCCCAACGACTTTTAGCTGAACGGAGGTGAAATTATTCAGCAAATGAGTCAGGAGATTCAAGGAAAGTAATTCATCATCAATGACAACTACCGAAAGCATAACGTTCTTTTTTATCGGTTCAGGGTATATTCAAGGCCATCTTCAGATCGTGAATACCAACAAAGATGAGAATTATTATGATAGATTCAATTCATCACTGGTACATGTTTTTTCTCCTTGCCTTCAGATCTTCGTTTGTTATATAATCGTCATATTCAGTAATCTTATCTATTATTCCTTTCGGGGTCAGTTCAATAACTCTGTTGGCAACCGTCTGAATGAATTCGTGGTCATGGGAAGACATCAAAATATTTCCTTTAAAAGTAATCAGATTGTTGTTAAATGCCTGAATAGATTCAAGATCCAAATGGTTGGTCGGATTATCGAATATCAATACATTCGCGTTTTTTAGCATCATTCTTGAAATCATGCAACGCATTTTCTCCCCTCCGGAAAGTACCTGAGTTTTCTTGTAAACTTCATCTCCTGAAAAAAGCATTTTCCCCAGATAACCCCGTAAATATATTTCACTTGAATCGTCAGAAAATTGCATTAGCCAATCAACAAGGCTCAGATCATTGGTGAAAAAATTGGAGTGATCGAGCGGAAGATAGGAATGAGTGATAGTTTGACCCCAATGAAAAGTTCCAGAATCAGGCTGATCAAAGCCATTAATGATCTCAAAAAAGGCGGTCATCGCTCTTGGATCTTTTGAAAGAAATACGATTTTATCATCCTTTTCGACATTAAAATCCAGATCTTTAAATAAAACCTCTCCATTGACACTCTTTGACAAACCTCTGATTTCCAAGATTCTGTTTCCTGTTTCCCTATCAGGTAGGAAAATGATGCCTGGATATTTTCTGGTTGAAGGCTGGATTTCATCCACATTCAATTTCTCGAGCATCTTTTTCCGGCTAGTGGTCTGTTTGGACTTTGCCACGTTGGCACTAAAACGGGAAATAAATTCCAGAAGTTCTTTCCTTTTCTCCTCTGATTTCTTATTCTGAGCCTGTTGCTGACGAAGGGCCAACTGACTCGACTGATACCAAAAACTGTAGTTACCTGCAAAAAGCTGTACTTTTCCAAAATCGATATCGACTGTATGCGTGCAAACAGAATCCAGGAAGTGCCTGTCATGTGATACAATCAAAACCGTGTTATCATAATTCGCCAGATAATTCTCCAGCCACATAACAGTCTCTAAATCAAGGTCGTTAGTTGGTTCATCCAGCAGGAGATTATCCGGCTTTCCAAATAATGCCTGTGCGAGTAAGACCCTGACTTTTTCCTTTCCACTCAGGTCTTTCATCAGTTTGTGATGAAATTCTTCCCTGATCCCGAGGCCGCTTAGCAGCGATGCAGCATCACTTTCCGCATTCCAACCATCGATTTCAGCGAATCTTTCTTCCAACTCCGCGGCTCTCAGTCCATCCGCTTCTGTAAAATCAGTTTTCGAATAAAGAATGTTCTTTTCATTCAGAATCTTCCAAAGCTCTTCGAATCCCATCATCACCGCATCAATCACCGCACTTTCCTCGTAGCCATAGTGATCTTGCTTGAGCACCGATAAACGCTCGCCGGAACCAAGTGAGACATCGCCCTTTGTAGAAGCCAATTCTCCGGAAATTATTTTCAACAGCGTCGATTTACCGGCACCATTGGCCCCTATCACCCCATAACAGTTTCCGGGTGAGAATTTAAGATTGACATCCTGAAAGAGTGGCTTCTTGCCAAATTGGATGGATAGGTTTGAAACAGTGATCATTCTATTAATTTTAATTTCCTTTTAAACGGAAAAATTACGGACTGCAAAAGTACACATTTTCAACCGATAAATTATCCCCTGAAGCCATACAACGGAAACCTCATTTTTACTGGTAGATTCATTGATTATGAATAATCAAAAATAAAGTGTTGATTCGATATCTTTTTTAATTTTGCAGCAGAATAAATCGACAAAAAACATATGGATTTCAAAGATCTTGCCAATAGGAGATATTCTGTCAGAAGTTATCTTTCCACACCAGTCGACCAAAAGATACTTAGTGACGTCATTGAAGCTGCTTTGCTGGCACCATCTGCTGTGAATTTTCAGCCATGGAAATTTGTCGTAGTTACAGAACCAGATCTGCTTGCAAGGTTACATAGATGTTATCACCGCGATTGGTTTAAGACCGCTCCGGCCTGCATCGTTGCCATTGGTGATCATGATAAGGGATGGCATCGTCCAACCGACGATAAGGATTATACTGATATTGACGTGGCGATCGCGATCGATCATCTAATGCTGGCAGCAACAGAAATTGGTCTGGGTACTTGCTGGATTTGTCATTTCAACACTGAGAAATGTTCTGAAATTTTTGATCTTTCTTCAAATCTTGAACCTATCGCAATGATTCCAATCGGTTATCCTTCAGCTGATAAGGTGCCTGTAAAGAGTAGAAAATCCATTGATCAGATGGTTTACTGGAATTGTTTCGAAGGTTAGATCAAAGGATTATTTCAAAAGAATCTGCATCCCGTCCTACCGGGAATTTCTCCCTGAAACGGATTAGTTCATCCAATGAGAGGTCGCATGTCCCGGCTGTTTCCGTTTTGTTACCCAAATCCAGCAATACTCTTCCTTTCGGATCAATAATCATGCTTTCACCCAGGTAACTTATTCCGGATCCATCCGTTCCTGTTCTATTTACTCCTGCCACATAAAGTTGATTTTCTATCGCCCTTGCCTTCGTCAATGCCTGCCAGACGTGATTCCGGGGCTCCGGCCAGTTGGCAACAAAAAGCAACAGATCAGCCTCTCTAATTGAATGACACCAAACAGGAAAACGAAGATCATAACAAACCAACAACATTATTCTCCATCCAAGAAAATTGATGAATACCCTTTTATCACCGCTTTTGAAATATAAATGCTCCTCACCAATCGAGAAAAGATGTCTCTTATCGTAATGAAAGATATTTCCTGAAGGAGTTACGAAAAGAAAACGATTGAAAAATTGTCCGTTTTCCTTTATGATAAGACTTCCTGCTAAGGCAAAATTATTAGTACGCGCCTGATCAAGCATCCAATTTACGGTTTCTCCTTCCATCGTTTCAGCCAACTCTTTGGCATGCATTGAAAAACCTGTAGTGAACATTTCCGGAAGCAGGATCAGGTCTGTTTGTCCGTATAACGGGCAGATTAACTCGTCTATTTTCAGCCTGTTGGCTACCGGATTTTCCCAGATAACCTCAAATTGTATCAGTGAGATCCGCAAATTATTCATGGGAAAAACTGTTAAATTAGCTAATCCAGATCGTCACCGTAATTCATCCCCTCGGGATTGCGACCTATAATATTATGGTCTTTATACCATTGCCTGATTCTCTTTAAATCTGACTGAAGATCATCTGTCAGTTCAATTTTATCCGTGTAACCAAAACGTTTGTGCCCCCAGTCAAAAAATGCCATGTAAACTGGTATGTTAGCTGTACGGGCGATTACATGAAAACCGCCTTTCCATTTTGCGACAGATTTTCTGGTACCCTCAGGCGCAATGGCGAGATGCATTGTATCCCGCTTTTCAAACTCAGAAATTATCTGTTTAATGAGGCTTGCTCCTTTTGAGCGATCTACTGGAATACCACCCATTGCACGAACGAAGTACCCAAGGGGCCAGAAGAAAAATTCCTTCTTCACCATAGTGTTCGATTTTCCTCCAACAGCACGGTAATACATGAAGGAGATAATAAAATCCCAGTTAGAGGTATGGGGAACACCTAATACTATGGCTTTTGGCTCAGGAATAGGCCCCCCTATCAACTCCCATCCAAATATCCGAAGCAGAAATTTGCAAATAATTCTTACCATGCTGTTCACTTTTTAATAAATTGATTTCATCTGCCATATTGAAAAGCAACGAGGTTGTCTTCATCCGATTGGTGATTTTCAAATCATGGCGATTTCTTCATTTTGAAACAAAGTTAATCAAAAAAAAATTTCCGGTTCTTTCTTGTTATTTTTGTACCAAAATCAATTGATCCGATGCATATTTATCCGGAAAATTTCGAGAGTAAGAGTGGCTTTGACAAGATTAGGGAACTACTCAATAGCAGATGCCTGAGTGAATTAGGCAAGGAGAATGTGGCAGCTTGTATGTTCTCTGCCGATTTCAGGTTGATAGAAAAGCAGCTCGACGAGACCGTAGAATTTCAGAAAATTATTAGGGATGAATTGAATTTTCCAACCGGTTATTTCTTGGATATGAGGCTGGTGCTGAGAAAATCGAAGATTCAGGGCACTTTTCTTGAGGTTTTTGAGGTTTTTGATTTGAAGAGGTCGCTGGAAACACTCAGATCAATAGTAAGTTTCTTTAAAGACAAGGAGCGGGAGCTATTTCCACGGTTATTTCAGGTCATCCAGGATATCCGGATATTTCCGTTTTTGTACGACAAAATCGACCAGATACTCACAAAAAACGGTACGATTAAGGACAATGCCTCCCCCGAACTGGTTAAAATCAGAAGAGAGATCCTTTCGTTACAGTCCGGCGTATCCAAAATCATGGCAAAAATCCTCAAGCATGCACAGGCAGAAGGGCTGGTAGAAAAAGATGTAACTGTTTCTATCAGAGATGGAAGGGCAGTGATTCCAGTTCTATCAAGCAATAAAAGGAAGATGCGGGGTATCGTTCATGATGAATCTGCAACAGGAAGAACATCCTATATCGAGCCGGAAGAAATTGTGGAGACAAATAACAGGATCAGAGAATGTGAATCGGCTGAGAGAAGGGAGATTGTGAGAATCCTGACTAAATTTACCGATGAGCTGCGTCCTTATGCAGAAGACCTCGAAAATTCTTATGGAATTCTTGGAATTCTTGATTTCATCCGTGCGAAAGCCTTGTGGTCCAATGAGAGCAAGTCAATAAAGCCTCTTATCGTTGAAAGAGCTGAACTCAACTGGCTGGAGGCCAGGCATCCTCTACTGGAAAGAAACCTTAGCAGGGAAAAAAGAAAAATTGTCCCACTAAATATCAAACTTTCGAAGGAAGACAGAATTCTGCTTATTTCCGGTCCAAATGCGGGTGGGAAGTCGGTCTGTCTGAAAACTGTTGGTTTGCTTCAATATGCACTTCAGTGTGGAATACCCGTTCCGATGCACCTGGACAGCGTTGCAGGACTTTTCGATAAAATATTTATTGATATTGGTGATAATCAATCTCTTGACAATGATCTTAGTACCTATAGCTCACATTTGAGCGACATGAAATTCTTTGTCAGAAATTGTAATCCTAAGTCCCTTGTCTTAATTGATGAATTCGGGACCGGAACAGAGCCAATGCTTGGAGGCGCCATCGCGGAATCGATTTTAAACCGCATTAATCAGCTTGGAAGTTATGGCGTAATCACTACTCACTATACTAATCTTAAGCACTTTGCCTCCTCTGTCTCAGGAATTGTTAACGGAGCCATGATGTATGACTCTAACAAAATGGAACCTCTTTTTCAGCTTCAAATAGGAAAACCTGGAAGTTCATTTGCCTTCGAAATTGCGCGAAAGATCGGTCTCCCCGAAGATATTCTGCAAGAGGCAACCGATAAGATTGGAAAAGACCACATTGACTTTGACAAACATCTGAGGGATATCGTCCGAGACAAACGATATTGGGAGACTAAACGTCAGAATATCAGGCAGTCGGAGAAAAAACTTGAGGAGGTTACCTCCACTTATGAAGAGCAGCTTTCTGAAATAAAAAAACTCAGGAAAGAGATCCTCGAAAAAGCAAAAAAAGAGGCTGCTGAAATCCTGGCCTCTTCCAACAAGATCGTTGAACAGACTGTGCGTGAAATAAAGGAAGCCTCAGCGGATAGGGAGAAAACGAAGGAAGCCAGAAAGAAGCTGGAAGATTTTAAAGAAGAAGTATCTAAAACCTTGGAAGCCGAGGATGAACAGATCGTCCGAAAGATGGAAAAGATCCGTCTCAGGCAGATTGAAGCGAAGAATAAGCCCGTAAAGGAAGGACAAGTCCACACTGCCTCCAAGACTCCTCTGGTCATCAAAGAGATCGAAGCAGGGAGTTGGATTAAGATAAGAGGGCAGGAAAATCCTGGCATTGTGATGGAAGTTAACGGGAATAATCTGGTCGTAGCTTTTGGACAACTGAGATCCGTCATTAAAAAGGACCGGGCCGAAATCGTCTCACATTCAGAAGTCAAGAAGAACCGCGAGAACTACGCTACCGCCCGTATGAATAACGAGATCAACGATAAAAAATTGAATTTCAAACCCAGGATAGATGTCCGTGGCATGCGGGCCGAGGAAGGATTGCAGAAAATCCAGGAATTCATTGATGAGGCAATCATGGTTGAAGCCAATGAATTACATATCCTTCATGGAAAAGGGAATGGTATCTTACGTGAACTTATCAGGAACTATCTAAAATCCGAGCCAGCAGTTAAAAAATTCCGTGATGAACATGTGCAGTTTGGTGGATCCGGTATTACAATTGTTGATTTATGAATCAATCGATCTAACTACGGATTTATTGTTCCCTGATCGAGTAATTCCCCGATCTTAATTTAATCTCGTGATTTAGAGCCTCATTTATAACTGTGCTATTAGTGTTTACATTTGTCACTTTCCAGATTTTAGGTTCATTTAAGATTGGTGAGAAGGTGGCAGAGGATCCAGGAGGAACTGAAATTGTGATCAATATTTTATTGTCATTTGCCCGTTTCCATTCTATTTTGATAGTTCCGGTGGGCGCCTGATAAGTTGCCTTGACCTGATTGAGACCACCAGGAAATACCGGAGAAAGCAAGAATTCAGTAAATCCCGGATGCTCAGCAAAAGGACGAATTCCTGCCAGCCAGCGGTAGAACCATTCTGATACACTTCCGAACATGGGATGACAGTTGGAATAGGTGTTATCACTCTCCTTCCAGGTCTCCCAAAGCGTAGTCGCTCCCCTATCTACCATAAATCCCCATCCGGGGAAAGCTGTGCTATTGACAATTTGGTAGGCTTGGTCTGCATGTCCTGTCATAGTGAGTGCCTCCAGAATATATTTAGTCCCGAAAATGCCGGTGGTAAAATGGCCTGAAGGCGCGAGTCTGATGGCTTTTAACAGAGAATCTACCGCTGCAGATAAATCCTTCGGTGGAATAATTTTGTAATAAATCAGGGTTGCAAATAGTGTCTGTCGATTAATTGGGTCAGCAACAGGCTTATACCAAAATTGATTAAGGATCTTTCTGGTCAGATTTTGTTCCAGCACCTTAAATCTTTCCAGGTTGGGCAAGTCATTTCTTAGTTTCGCAAATCTCTGCATGATTCTGGCACAATCCAGATAATGTGTGGATCCGATTAACTGAACAGGTACTTTTACCATGGATTCGTGGTCGCTCAGACCCTTGTCGATGATTTCATCCGGATGCAACCGTCTGACTTTGTCCATCCACCGAAGGTCGCTTTCGTATAACTCATTGACAATTGAAGTATCGCCATAATATTCAAATGACTTATTTTGTGTTATCAAAAATGCTGATTCCCAACTGATTCCACAATATTTTATCCCCACATAAGGAGCCGTATCAATAAAGATTGAATCCTGCATGGCATCGACCCAATCGTAAATGGTCTTGCGGTAGAACGATTGCATACCAAAATTCGAGATAAAGGCTTCACTGGTTGCATTCAAGTCGCCGCCGTATCCAAATTTTTCTCTGGCAGCACAGTCTGACTGAACTGAAATAAGGTTATTCAGAAAAGTCTGACGGGAAATATTCTGGATTGAGTTGATCAGATCGGAAGAGCAGGAGAAACTATTCTGATTCTCCACCCTGGTGTGGAACTCCAAAGCTTCCACATCGAGGAGAGCAGGAGTATATTTTAATCCTTTGATTTCCATGAAACGGAAAGTATGAAAAGTAAATTCGGGTTGAAATGTTACCCCCCTTTCCTTACCGAAGATATAAGTATCAGTTTGCCAAGCGATTGCTGGTGAACCAGGACCTCCACTTCCTTTTCTTTTAATTTGACCGGCAACCGTTGTCATCGGGTTTAAGGAACCGTTTTCATACAATCTTTCCCCGAATCTGAAAACGACAGTATCTCCGATTGTCCCTTTGAGTCTTATTTGATAGAGTCCTGTCAGATTGACGCCCATGTCAACCATAAATCCATGCTCTATCTGACTGATTTTTAATGGTTTTATTCTGTTAGTGATTCCAATTTCGGGAAAGAAAGCAGGTTGAAGCTTTCCGCCCGGATTACTTACCAGGAAAGCATTCTTCCAATCAGAGTCATTGAATTCTGGCTGCTTCCAATTTGTAATTTCTTTACGTGCGTCATAGACTACGCCGAGATAAACATTGTTCCGTAGGATAGGTCCAGCTTTGGTTTTCCAGCCTGAATCCGAATTTATTTCCTCCTGGCTTCCATCGGTATATTCCACTCTAAGCTGAGCAATAAAACGCGGCAGCCCAGTAGGCAGTTGATCTCTCAGGTTACGGCTTCCGAACATCCGCAATGGCAGAAGATTGTAAAATCCATTTCCAAGCGAGGTACAAATGGCATTTCGTCCTGTTTTTAGCAAAGAAGTTACGTCATAGGATGAATAAAAAATTCGTTTGCTGAAATTGGTCCAAGCTGGATCAAGGATATTGTTTATCAATGGCTTACCGTTTATAAAGGCAATATAATAGCCTGCAGCCGAAATTGAGAGAGTGGCCTTTGCGACTTTCCTGGTAAGGGTAAACTGTTTCCTGAATAATGGAGCAGGATGGTCTCTGAATAAAAGGGAATCTGCAATAGTTACCTGTTCCCCCTCCCCGATCCATGACGCACCGGTAAAGGCATTATTATGGGTTAGATTTTGTGCAATTGCCATCTCTTTCCCAAACAACAAACAAAAAGCCAATACAAGGAATATTCTCATTTTACATTTTTCACTCCCATTTCACCAAATCATTGCTCCGGATTCCATTTGCAGGAAAAGGATTTTTTTCGTTGAAAGGGTACAATGCCTTTTGATCTTCGATGACGATCATGTCCTCCCTTACCGTTCCGTCCGGATTCATGGCCTTCGTAACATCCAGTCCGAGATATTTGGCCAGAAAAGGATAGACAGCTGCTCTTTTATTAAGGTCGTAACCATGTGCGTCGTTGGGTAGATGCACATTTTGCACCAAATCTGCCTTTCCGAACAATTGATAGATATATTTTAAATGAGGCAGTTCCACTTCAGGATTATTTTTGGTCCAATCGCCACCATCAGAAACCAATAGCATTGGCCGAGGTGCAGCACAAGCAGCTATTTCGACGTTATTAGTCTGATAATCAATGTCTTTATGGATAGGTAATCCACTTTCGCAAACACAACCTCCAAAGAAATAGGCCGAAACCATCACAACTGGAACAGAAACTTTTACCCGGGGGTCGATAGCGGTAAGAAGGAATGTCTGCGTGCCTCCGCCGGAAGCTCCAGTACATGCAATCTTTTCAGGATCTGCACCCATTTCCAGAATAAAATCGAGGCACCTGATGCTGTTCCAAGTCTGCAATTTTAATACCTGTGGATGAGCATGCTTCCATCCAAGTTCACCCATTTGGCCATAGCCAACCATATCGTAGGCAAAAACCATTGCCCCCATTCGGGCAAAGGCAGCAAAACGTTTTTGTGCGTCGGGCCTGTATCTTCCAACGTCGCCGGGTTTTGACCAATGGCCGTGGGGACTGATGATCCCAGGCAATTTACCTTTTGCATGGGTGGGTGTATAAAGGCTTCCCGTGACGAAAACTCCGGGAAGACTCTCAAAGGCTACATTCTGGACCTGATAACCGTCATAGACACGTTTAGCGCCGATTCTGGCATTAAGCGGGCATTTCTTTGGATATTTTTCCAAGCCTACACCCTTCAGTATGTGCATTTTAATCAACTGAGCCCTTTTATCCCATTCTTGTCGGTTGGTATAAAGTTTTTTCTGACTTTCCAGAAATGCTTTACCCTGATCTTCAGCCCAATAGTTTCCAACGCAGAGCATATTGTCAGTGGATGTTCCATTTTCTTTAGTCCCTTGTGAATGAGCAACTAAGGCGAAAAATAAGACAAAAAAGGAACAATAGATTTTAAGGTTTTGAGTCATAAGTAATTAGAATAAAATAATGTCGTAATTATTTGCTTATATGCTATAATATGTGCTTATTTATCTCATTATTAGATATGTAACACTGAAAACAAAAGAAATTGAAGTATTAGAATTAAACAGTTATAACACTAATAAATAATTAGAAAACGCATAAAAAACTCAATTTGTATTTGATTCCAATTGGTTTTACTTAGGCGCCATAGGATCCAGGCTCAGGGAATTGTAAGCCCTTATTTTTCTAATGCAACCATCAGCTGTTCAAGCGTATCCGGAACAGCAATAATTATATTAGTGAAACTATCTATCAAAAACATCACCGGAGTGCTCAAAATAGCATAGTCATTTGCAACAACTGAATTTACTCCCCCTTTTGCCCTCAGATGTTTCCATTCGGGAAGATCAACAGTAGCTTTTTCCCATTTTGGCACTTCTGTTTCAGTATCGTCCAAACTTACTGCAACAATATCTAGTTTTTCTTTATTACCAGTTTCATTGTACCAACTTTTAATTCTACTTACTAATTGTTGACAGTGGGCACAGTCTGCCGACCAGAAAAGGAGTAATTTGTATTTGGATGTTCCTTTGAATGCATGGAAATCAAAGGCGCTGCCATCAATGCAATTCAACCGAAAATCAGGAGCCTGCGTTCCGACAACCAATTTAGCCATTCCTTCAAGTCGCTTGATAATTTGCTGTTTTTTGGACGTTAAACAGTTTGGATTATCCAAATATTGCTGCAACATAACCGTTCCCTTCTTTATGCCAAACGCTTCGTATCCGGCATAAAAATAGTCGACCATCCAGCCATAAACCTTAGGATGACCCACTTTGGCCTTCTCAATCGCGTTCTTACCTGCCAAAATCACTAATGAATCGCGCATGGACTCGTTGTTTGAAATGGCCCCAAATATATTAACATAACTTGTTATCCACTCTTTTAGGCCTGAAGTACGTACCAAAAGTGTGTCACTAAAATCTATACCATCAAAATAATGTTCTGTAATATGTTGCCTTCTGACCTCCTCATTGCCTTTAAAGTCAATGAGCGGAACATACTGAAATCTAAAGGTATGACTAACAAATAAATTGGAGTTTTCCTTTGACTGTGCTATGATCCAATTATTATAATTATTGCGCTGTTTTTCATATTCAACAATTCCCAACTGATAAAATTTTGACTGAATATTATCATAGTTTAAAAGAAAATTTTGTAACAACATTATTTTCTCTTTTCTTCTGTTGTTTCCTTTGAAAAAACTGACAATCAACCTGTTTTCCCTTTCTTCTTTTTGAAACCAGGTACTGTCGTTGTTGTTGCAATAAGGAGGGTTTACCCACAGTTCCAAATTTTGATTGTTAATTACAATCCTTTTTTCGGCTGGATAAGGGGCACTAGTCTCTTTTTCTTTGTAATCAAAACGCAATACAAACTCTGCTGGTAACTGAGAATTAGAAACCGACAAAGTCACAATTTCACCCTCTTTAATATTATCTTTTTCAACAAGTGGCTGCAAGGCTTTTGGCCCAATAAGTGGAAGTAATGTTATTTTGCTTTCATACACACCCCGCAAATTTATTTTTAACAGGACATCTTGCGCCGAACATTTGAATACAGTAAATACTGTCAGGCTAATACTAATTAAAACAAATAATCTTTTCATCAAGTAACTTTGATTTAATAATAAGGTGTATGGACTTACTGAATAAATAACTATAGCAATTCCTTTTGAGAAATATTTATTTGATACTTCGCTAAAACCTTACTTAATTATATCGCATTTAAAGAAATACAAAATGGCAAATATCCAAAGTGTGGATAAAATTACTTTTTTGTCAGAATTTACAGAGTCACAATTCTATTTTTTTCATTATATTTTTACTCCAATTCCCAAATCTAACAAAGGGAAAAACACTTTGTTGTCTTTAATCAATACCAAAACAGGAGAAATTCCCAGTTTCAGGGAAAGAGGATTCTTATGAAAATTATAACGATATCCAATAATTCCGTAAAGGATAGGTTTATATTGATGTTTATTGGTTTCACTAACAAAATCATATTGCTGCAATATATAATGAATTAAACCGAATCCCATTTCAAGATTTCTTGATTTTTTGCCATACAGCATTGTTAATCCGGTATGAAGATCGAATTCATGTCCAAGTGATGGTTTTAGTATATTAAATCCAATTCCTACCCGTGGTAAAATATGAATCTTGTTTTTTTCGTATAACAGATTTTCAAAGGATATACCGCAGAACATGGCAGGAGCTCCCATTGAAAAGAATAAATAACTTTTTTGACTTAGTGTCTCGGTATTAGTGCTTTGGGCATTTGCCGAACAAAGGTGAGCGACCAGAAATAATATGCAGAGGCATTTCTTCATTGTAATATTGTATCAATTTTTTTCAATAAATCAAACTTGTTAAATGTGGAGATGTTAGAAAGTATTACTATGGTTGTTCTGTCCTTTTCCCTGTAGGAGCAGATATTATCAAATCCTACAAAAAGCCCTTCATGCCCAAAATAAGTATTTCCGTTGATGTTCCATCTGAACAATGCTTTTCCGAAATATTCCAGGTGTTCATCCTGCGGATTTTTAGCCTGTTCAAAACTTTTCATCATGTCCAATGAAGTTTTCGATACCAAATTCCCTGCTAACAAATGGTGAAAAAACAAAGCGGTTTCTTCGCTGTTGGCCACCAGGGCATCGGAAGAAAATCCACAGGTAGCCCAGGCCGTGTTTTGCCGCGTAACTTCATATAATCCTGGAATTGGCAGAAGTTTTCTATCATATCCGCTGATGAGCAAATCAGGTGTTCCTTCGTATGGTGAGAAGGTAATTATTCCCATTTTTAATCCATCAAAAATGTAATCGTTATAAAGCTGCGACATTTTTTTTCCGGTAACTTTTTCGGCTATCAACCCAAGTAAAACTGTGTTGGTGTTTGAATATAGATGGTCGGTTCCGGTCTTAAAAGTCAACCCTTTTTTAGAAATCGTTTTAACAATTTGATTTATATCCCATATCTTATCGGGATTGAGTGTTCCACTCATAAGAATATCGGGTAAGGTCAGCAGTTCTTTGATACCGGATGAATGATCTAAAAGATTTTTGATTGTTACATCCGGTGAATTTATATAATCCGGGAAAAAGGTAATCAGTTTATCTTCCAATGACAATTTTCCTTCATCAATTAATTTGAATATAACGGTTCCGGTGAAAACCTTTGTAATACTTGCCAAGCGGAAAATATGTTGATTCGATAGCGTCGTTTTCCTTTTTTTATCTGCGTCACCGGTAGATAATGACCAGACATTCCCTATGCTATCGATTATACTAATTTGAATAGCAGGGACTTTTTCATCATTAATATATTTGCAGGTCAGATCTGCAATGGTTTTTGCCTTATCCTGGTCAATAAAAGAATTTGTAGGGAATTCTTCCCGACCCATGCAATCGCATGTGGGTATCTTTGTGCAGTGTAAGCTTCCCCTTAATTCGGACCATTTAAAAATAGAGTTGGACAAGCCCCTTAGGGCGCGTCAGTTCGATTATTTATTATTTTTAAATGGCTAAAACAATCATGAGAAAAACAACTTTCACAGAACATCAGATTATCTCAATTCTTAAGCAGCAAGAGACTGGGATTAAAGTTGCTGATTTGTGCCGTGAGCACGGGATCAGCGATGCGACCTTTTACAATTGGAAGGCAAAATATGGAGGAATGGATGCTTCCCAATTGAAAAGGTTAAAAGAGCTGGAAGACGAAAATGCCAGGTTAAAGCGAATGTATGCTGACCTGAGCCTAATTCACCATGCTTTCAAAGATGCCGTTGAAAAAAAGCTTTAGGGCCTGAGCAAAAGAAAGAACTGGCAACTTGTATGATCCAAGAACATTCAGTCAGTGTGCGTCAGGCCTGCAGCCAAATTGGTATTCCCAGATCAACCTTTTCGTATCATCGTCGGGAGAAAAACGATCAACCAATCATTGATCAGCTCAGTTCAATTACTGAGGAACATACCGCAATTGGATTCTGGATGTGTTTTTACCGGATCCGAAAGCTGGGTCTTATTTGGAATCACAAACGTGTTTACAGGGTTTATACTGCGATGAAATTGAACATCCGTAGGCGAGCCAAAAAGAGGCTTCCTGCGAGAGCCAAGCATAATCTCTTTCAACCTGCAGCACCGAATCAGGTATGGTCATTAGACTTCATGCATGATAGTCTGTGGAACGGCAGGACCTTCAGGTTACTCAATGTTATTGATGATTTTAACAGACAGGTTCTGGCTATTGAGGCTGATTCTTCCATCCCTTCTCTTAGGGTAATAAGAGTCCTGGAACGCTTAAAAGAAGTTAGGGGACTCCCACAAATGATTAGAACAGATAATGGACCTGAGTTTATCAGTAGAAACCTGGATGTGTGGTGTCGGGATAATAAAATCCAATTGGTTTTTATTCAGCCCGGTGAACCTACTCAAAATGCATTTATCGAACGATTTAACGGAAGCTTGAGAAGAGAATTATTGAATGCTTACATTTTTAGAACTATCGGCGAAGTCAGGGACATGACTTTTCGCTGGATGACTGACTATAACGAGCACCGTCCTCATAAATCTCTTAATTACAAAGCACCAATGGAGATGTTAAAGTAAATTCTTATATTTAAAACTCTATTTTTGAATGGTCCGAATTAAGGGGAAGCTTACAACTCCGCCTTGTGGCGTGCCTTTGCTCCTTGCCTGCAGCACCCCATCCTGTTTGTATACCGGTACTTTCAGCTATCTTTCGCTGTAGAGTATAATCAGCTTCTGGTTCGTGTACTTCTGCAAAATCTTCATCATTTGTCCATGGTCAATGTCGTCAAAGAAACCTTTGATGTCGAGGTCTACCACATACCATCTTTCCCAACAGTTCCTGGCACATTGCTCAACTGCGTTGTGGGCGCCCCTGCGTGGGCGTCCCGATGCAATTTTTAATCAGCAATACCCCCGCTAGCGGGAGAATTATTTTCACTCCTTTTTTTCTCCTATCTTATAATCAACCCAGGCATCGACCTGCATCACCGAGTTGGGACGTAAGAGAATCTTTTGGTGGCGATCCAGTAAAAATAGGGTCGGTGTAGCAAAAACGTAATAATCCTTTGCCGACTGACTGTCCCATTTTTGGTAATTACACCAGCTCATAAACGGAAATGCCCCGGCAAAATTTTTAAAAGCGGCTTTGTCGGTATCCAGGGAAATAAATACGACCTCCACGCCTTTTGATTTCCATTTCCCGAAAAGAGGCAGTAATTGGCTTAGCTCTTCAGCACATTTCGGGCACCAGCTTGCGCCAAATATAACCACCTTGTAATCGGCCTGAATATCCGATAAATGTTGGGGCGTTTGGATAACCTCGCCACCGTTAACAACCTCTCCGTTAAAAACAATATCGGGGGCAGTGTTCCCTGTTTTCATGGCCCGATAGGATTCCAACTGTTTGGCCAAATCAGCATTTACTACGCAGCTATTCTGTGTCAGTACTTTTATCGCCAGGTATTCTGAGGCCCGATACAAACTACGGCTTTCCAACAAATGAAAAAGATATTTGGTGATTTCGTTCAACCTGTTTTCGCTTTTTGACAGGTTGGCCAGCATAAAATCGATGGAAACATGCAACTCCTTAAAAACAGTATCGAGTGGTTGGCCCATGTTCTCCAACAACCAGAAATGGCTGTCTACAACATCTTTGTACAAACCACTTTTGTAGAGACGCTGGTCGGTGTAATCCATGTTTCTGAAAGCGGTTATGGCGGCAGGAATTTCTTTGGTGCGGTATTGGGCAACCGTCGAAACGGAGCTGACTAATTTTCTGACAGGCAAATACCATCTTATGTAAGTATTGGCATCTAAATTATTCAGTAAATCAAAATCTTCTTGTTTGAGGCGCAGCATTTCTTTTATAATGCCAGATTGTACCGATTTTTGTTTGGCAAAAAACGAATCTCCCCCATAGATATTTTGTAAATAAACCCAGGCACTCAATGCTTGCTCACGTTTTGCATGTTCGGTGGCGTATTGCACAAACAGCTGATTTTCTTTTCCTGATAACGTAACCACAGAATCCGGCACACTTAAAATTTCGCCTTTTAGTTGAATATCTTCATTGGCAAGCACCACGAAATAGGCTTTTTTGTCTTCGGCTGCCAAATAGCCCATGCCCCGGTCTTTGTCGGTATAGGTTAATTTTAAAAAACCTTTTTCCGAAACGCTTGCACTATCTATGGTGTAAATACCAAAGCCCTCAAAACCCACCAAACGCACCTGCTGGCCCGCCAAAAGCGGAAAGTTGCCGGTGAGGGTGTGCTGGGCGGAAACATTCACTGACAAAATGCTAATTATCAATAAAATGAATACGTTAGCTGTTTTCATTGTTGTTTCATTAAAAAATTAAAAATGGGGAAAAGGGAAAGTCTTAAATATTCAATACCATAATCCTTCATGCAGCGAACAGAAAAGCCGTTTGCCCGGTTGTTGCTGTTCATATTGGCATGGCCACTGTTGAAGTTCAGGTTGCTTGAGTTAGTGCCATTTACGGTACTCGACCAGTAGTTGCCGTTGGAACCAACATTGTTGAGCGAACCATCGCTGTTGTTGCGGTTGCCTGCTACGGAAAATAAAACATATACATTCCACATTTTAAAACAAATCGTTATTCTAAAACTGTTTTTATCTGTCCTTGTCATTAAGACAAGGGATATGTTAGGATTAAAAAATGCACTCCCAATGCTATTTGATTCAATCATTAGCATCAGCTCCGGCTGTATATTTGTGCCAAGAGGTTAATTGTTTCGATAATTCCTCTACCTGCACGTTTAAAAACACAAAACCCTTTACCCCCATTATTTTTAAATCTTTTGTTATACGCAATAGTAATCGTACTACTTCTAAATTTTGTCTTGCAGCATCTATGTACGCAAGACGTGTTTCTTTTTTACTTTTATTGGCTTTATATACATTAAGCAATAGTTCTAATGTTTCATTTTTTAATTTTTCGCCAATGGTGTATTTATAATCTTTGGTAAATAATTTAGACCGCTCATAAATTGCAATAAGCAAATCGTAGCCTAGTTTATAAACCGGTAAGTTGGAGAAAAGTGCCATTCCCAAAAATCTTTATTGATGATTACTTTTGTTAAATTTTTTGCTGTAAAGAAAAAATCGTGAAACCGATTAATTAACCTGCCCAACATTTTTTGCCTTAACAGAAATGTGTTGGTATGGGATAGCGTGCCTAAATACGAATTTAAAACCGCCCTTGTTTTGCATAATTCATTCCAACTAAATTGAGGCTTTTCCGCTAGCATTTTATTTATCTGTAGGATGGCTTGGTAAAAATTATTTTTAGTCCTGTTGCCTATATATGTGCGATAAGGTTTTAAAAATTGCCCTAAAAACAAAACGCCTTTATCTGCTTTTTCTAATACAATTTTATTGGGATGAATTAGTAATCCAATGCGAGCCAATTCATCTTGAATAATGGGTATAATGCTTTGCAGAAATATTTTGTCTTGATGAACAAAAATCATATCGTCAACATACCTGCCATAATATTTGATGTGAAGTTTTCTTTTTATGCACTGGTCTAAATCGTTCAGATAAACATTACCAAACACCTGCGATGTCAAATTACCAATGGGCAAACCGGTATTGGGGTTGTAATGAAACAGGCTTTTGCTCGAAGGCAAATTGTCCCAATCACTTCTTTTTCCTTTAATTCGACAATCTTCGGTAACATCATTAAATATGGTTTGTTGCAATAAGTACAATACTGTTGTTTTATCTAATCCTAAAAATATTGTTTTATCTTTTGGCAATAAACCAAGCACTTTATCATAAAGAAGCTGGTGTTGCATATTCATAAAATATGCCTGAATATCTAATTTTAAAATGTACGCATCTTGTTTGTAATTACTGGTACACGAACCTATAAACTGCTTTATTCTATTTATGCCATACAATGTTCCTTTACTTTTGCGGCAACTGTATGTGTCGTTTATAAGTTTATTATCTATAAATGGATAAATACACCGATAAATTAAATGATGTACAACCCGATCGGAAAAATCGGCTGCAAAAATCTCACGCATTACAGGTTTTTGTATGATAAATGCAATAGATGGCTTTGGGATATATGTTCTATTATAGATAGCCGTTGCTAATTGGGCTAAATTTTCTTCCTGATTTATTTCAAACCCAATCTGGTTTTGCGTGTTTCGCTTGTTTTTGCGTGCTTGCAGATACGACAAATGTAGTTGGTATAATAATTGCGCAAATGGCTCCATTAGTTTTCGTTATTATATTGCATGTGTGTTTTTAATTCCTGCACAAACATTAATCCTTGCATTGGAGTGCTATTTGCCAAATCAAATTCTTGTATCATACGTATCAACACATCTTTATTTGTTGGAGTATAATCATTTATTTTAGCTGGTATTATGTTTTTATTTTGCTCTATTATTTCTATTCGCCAGCTGGCAAAGTTCTTTTTAAGGTCTTTGTTTTCGATATTAAAAACAACTTGTTTTTCTAACTGCTGTGTTTTTGTTGCTCCAATTGCACCCGCAATTAGCTCAGTTGTAATCCTGCCTTTTTCCAACTCACTCACCGGAAAGCCAATACACAATACCTCTTCGCCGGCACTTTTAATAAACTTAGATAACACCTTGTAAGACTTTATCTGCTTTACAAATACCATAGCATCTTCATTGTAGCACTTATAAAATAACCCCTCCCGATGAAGTGTGAGGCTGTTAACTTGTTTACTTAACACTATTTTTTCTTTTATATTCATAAGTTTGTGTAGTTGAAAGTCATAAAGTCCCCACTTTACACTTTTCTACGCTCTTCATTTTTTTAAAAAATCGACCGCCACAGGCGGTATGTCTTAAAACCCTGACTGCCCTACGGGACAGCCAGGGTAAGTGTCGGAAGTGACCGAAGTGTCAAAAGTGACTAATCCTTAATGCAGCGAACAGAAAAGCCGTATGCCCGGTAGCTGCTGGTCATACGGGCATGGCCACTGTAGAAGTTCAGGAAGCTCGAGTTAGTGCCATTTACGGTACTCGACCAGTAGTAGCCGTAGGAACCAACATTGCTGAGCGAACCATCGCTGCTGAAGCGGTAGCCTGCTACGGAAAATAAAAGTGGCGAGCCAAAAGCCCCTGCATCGTTATTGCTGGCCCAAGTTAAACGCTCTGTCTCTAATTCAGCTGAGGTAGGTATTCTAAACCCACTCGGGCATGGGTTGTTGACCCCATTTACCCCCTGCCACAAATTGTCGTTTTGCGGACTACGCCAATCATATGTGCCAGCGATATTCGTAATAAAATTTGCATGACCCGGTGCATCTAAGCTTGACAAGGTGCTGGTGGTGACTGATGTTCTTAGTTGATGCCCATCAGTGCCTCTTCCCCATTGGTATAAATCGCCATAGGCAGCGGCATCGGTGCTGCTGGTGGCTACCTGAGAGGCGCCTAAGTTACGGTCCATCCATATTTTGCCGGTGGTTGTGTTGGTTACAACAGGAATTGGAGAAAAACTTACTTCATTCCCATATACCGTACCTGCACTGTTTGTGGCATAAGCTCTTACATAGAGCGTACTAGCAGATAAGCCTGTCATGCTGCTGGTGAAAGCGCCCGTAGCACCTACCGCACCATCGGTTGTGTGGAAGTCTGAAATGGTTGGTCCGGTAGAGGTTTTCCATACCACCCCATGCTGGGTAATAGCCGATACGCCAAGGTTTGTAACGTTACCATTACCTGTGGCCGTTGTGCTGGAGATACTGGTGACAGCCTGCGTGGTTACAGTTGGTAGCTTGAACGTGGTAAAGTTCAGGATCGTACAGTTGGTGGTGCCTCCACCGTTCACGCCAATTACCTGGTAGTAATAAGTTGTACCCGCGATGAGGCTGCTGATGGCCAGACTAACAGATGTACTTCCCGTACCGGTGGCCACACTTGCCGGCGAAGCGGCGGTGGTGGTTGTGCCACTGGCCAAGCCGGCGTCGGTTCCATATTTAAAGGTAACAGCAGTGGTCGAACCATTGTCATTGACCGTACCGTGCAGGGTAGCCCCTGTTGTGGTGATGTTATCAGCTGCGACGCTGGTGGCCGTTGGGGTGACTAAGGTGGTAAAACTAACCTGTGCTCCATAAGCTGTTCCAACACTATTGGTGGCATAAGCTCTTACATAGTAAAGTGTAGCTGTTGTTAACCCTGTTATTGAACTCGCATATGCCCCTGTAGTTCCGCTATCTGTTGTTTTTGAACTTGCTGTCGTTGGGCTGGTTGTTGTACTCCAGCAAACACCTCTGGCGGTTATTGTTGCCCCGCCATCGGAAGTTACATTACCGCCGCTTGATGCAGAGGTGCCTGTTATTGAGGTTACTGCTGTTGTTGCAGCAAGAATTGGTAATGACCCTGAAGCAGCATTTCCAATCATATTTGTCCATGTTGTTCCGTTATATACCTGAATTTCACCTGATGTGCCACAGTTGCTGCACCATATCATCAGTCCTGCGACAGGAGACGCGATACCAGTTTTCTGAGCATTGGTCATACGAGGAGGCAAAAATCCTTGGGTGGTGGAATTGGCTTCCAAAACAGCAGACGCGTTGGCTGTGGCAGCACCTGCAACAAGGGTGGTGGCCGTGGCCACTCCGAGGGTTGGGGTAACAAGGGTTGGGGAAGCGCTCATCACCACGCTGCCTGTTCCGGTGATTGCATTGGAAACGACAT
>JBAXKJ010000046.1:0-34119 GCA_037137375.1 Prolixibacteraceae bacterium | reverse complement strand
TAAGCTGTGCAGTTTTCAACCGAAATGCTGTGCAGTTTTCAAACGGTAGTTACAGCGCTGATTATAAGTGCATTATTTTTTTTTAAAGAGCTTTTAAAAGAGAAGATAATATATTTTAGGTGGCATTGGTGCAAGTTTTGATTTGGCCATTTTCTCGTCGGTTGTCATCTGTTTACACAATTGGCTGGACAATTTTTCGTTTCAATTCCCCGCAGTCTGTCCTCAAAAATTATATCTGCATAGCATTTTCCCAGTTTAACTTGTTGTCCAATTAATGTAAATCCCGAATTTGGAAAAAATTCGTCTGGGTGTTGAGCTATTAAATTTTCTAAGTCTTTTTCAAGCATTTTGTCAATTTGTTAATGTCGTAGATGTGTCCGATACAATGACCGCTAACGTTCGCGGCTACGCGTATGTGCGGGAGTTCGTGCTTGCTAACCTATCTGCTGGTTCTTGCAGTTGATCCGCTCACCAATAAGGGTAGGAGTGCGGAAATCGAATGGCACAAAACTTGCCAGCGTGAATTGCTGCCCGCATAACGCTGAAACCCGCATTACGCCGTGAGCCGATGTTATGGCACGTACATTTAATATCGTCTTGTGTTAGTAATCTCGGCAATTATAGAATCTGGGTTTTCAATAATCGAAATCTCTTGTTGATTTAATTCCAAATCAGCTTTCACAGAACTTATCGTCGGTCTCCAATAAATCATGAATATAATCATTAAACCAGTGAAAGCAAGAAAAAGTAAATTACCAGTCAATAAAGCTGAAACAAAAGCAAAGAAAGCTGGCCCTTCAAGAAATGCGTATCTAAATATTAATACACCTCGATAATTTGTCATTTTTGTCTTTAAAACGTTTTCACCCTTTAATCCATTTAATTTATTTTTATAAATCCAATTACTACCAAATAATCCAACAAGAATAAGTATTGAATTAACATAATAAAAAATCATATTAAGTTCAGTCATGTTATTTGACATTATGCCACTAATAATTAAATAAAATCCAACTAATCCGATGGATATAAGTCCAATTGTCAAAGCTAAATGTAGGATTGAAAGTGTCTTAAAATACTCTTTTGATGTCTGTTTAGTTGTTTCCATATAAATCTAATTTATCAGTTTGTGAAGTTTTGTTATATGTGCCATAACTCATTTATAACAACACTAAAAGCATTGTTAGCCAGCTACTGTTTTCTTGTTAACCTTACATTTGGTTATTATATTCATCTAAAAATAGTTATTAAAACTCAAAACGGATTATCAAACAGGTTTTTTATTACTTAACTCTTTGTAGAAAGTCGATTCGAGAAAGGTGGGAACTAACACCAACCCTGAACAGGAAGTTTCATTGTTAGCTAGGTCTTGTCAACAATTTAGATTAAGGTCTGTACTCAAAAATCGGATAATACGACTGATAATAGTTAAACTTAAATACCGTATAATACTATATTACAATGCTTTAATTCAAGATAATTGAGGTAAACCGGTTGCAACTTTGTGCTATCAGGGGAGCACCATCAAAAAGGAGGTCTAAAAAGGCCTCCTTTTGTAATTTTTACCCCTTGGAAAACCGTACAAACCAGGGAAAATCTAAAAAGAAGAGGCAAAAAAAAGGTTGCAACTTTCCAATTAAAATCTATTGAAGAGAATTTGAACAGGTTACCATAACATATAAATCTACCACAGAAAATGGCATACCCCACCCTAGAAATGGAGGGTACTATGGTTTTAGATTTAAGTACTGGTACATTTTGCCTCCAAAAACAGAGTTGATAACCGTTTTAATTGTTTCAACAGTTACGTATCTTTAAAGAAAAAAAGAAATGAAAAAATCAGCATGGTATTGCCTTATTTTTGTTTTTTTTCTGTCTGCAAACCCAGGAATTGCCTGCACTTCCTTCCTGATTTCCGGTAAATACACACCCGATGGGAAACCAATCCTCTTCAAAAACAGGGATACCGATCAGATGAACAATTCACTGGTGTTTTTCAACGATGGCCGCTACCGGTACATCGGACTGGTTGACGGTTCAAAAACATGGGACAAAATGGTGTGGGGCGGTTACAATGAAACCGGATTTGCCATCATCAATACGGCTGCATACAACAACAATATTGGTGACACTACAAAGCTTAAGGACAGGGAAGGAGTCCTGATGAAACTGGCACTTCAGTCCTGTCAGTCACTTGAGGACTTTGAGAAGATGCTGAATTCTCTGCCTAAACCACTGGGCGTGGATGCCAATTTCGGGGTAATTGACGCAATGGGAGGAGCTGCCTATTATGAGACTGGCAATTACAGGTTTACCAAATTCGATGCCAATGATCCTAAAGTCGCCCCGGAAGGGATACTGATCAGAACCAATCATTCATTTAGCGGTGATCTCACCAAAGGATTTGGCTTCTGCAGGTACAATACCGCCACTATCGCATTACATAAAGCTTTGGAAACAAAGAACTTTACTCCGGAATATTTGTTTAACAACCTTTCCCGCAATCTGTACCACTCCTTAACCAAAACAGATTTAACTGCAGAGTTACCCAGGCAGATGGATCTGCCTGAATTCAAATTTTTCACAGATTACATACCCCGCATCTCGACCGCCTCTGCCATCATGATTTTTGGGGCCAAAGACAAAAGCCATGCTGAGGATGCCATGATGTGGACCATCCTCGGATTTCCCCTTACCTCCGTGGCAGTCCCGGTATGGATAGCTGCCGGGAACCAGTTGCCCAGGGTCGTTTCCATGTCGGAAGAACTGAAGTCACCCGTTTGTGCCGCAGCTTTAAAGATGAAGGAGCAATGTTTTCCTCTGACCTATGACAACGGAAGAAATTACATCAACCTCTCTGTGGTGATCAACCAGCAGCAAAATGGTTATCTCCAGGTAATTCAACCCATTGAAAAGGAAATTTTCAACCAGGCCGCTCTTTTAGCACAAGGGCTCGAAAAGGGAGGAAAGAATGAGCAGGATATCCGGGCTTTCTATGGATGGATGGACCGATACCTGTCGAAGAGCTATGCTGAAAAACTGAATATTCAACTTCTTGATAACTGAACCGCAAGCCGGAGCTACAAGTTGGCTACAATTTCAAGAATATTATGAATTGCCAGCCTGAAATACTGACATGTAGAAGTTTAGACTTCGTCTGACCAGAGGCCATTTTTTAGAGAATTCTTATTTATCCACACCAAATTATATTCCGTCCCTGTTTCTTTGATTGCCATTAACTCATTCTCAACAAGACCATCGTTTTCGTGATCATCAAGATTAGCTAAAGAATCTTTTAGTAATCGGATTTTTTATTGTTTTTAAAATGAAAGCTAACGGTTTGGCTTATATTCTATTTTTCAGATATAGCAATGTACTTTTTTAATTCAGTTTGTTTTTCTGCTTGTTTTATTAAAAAGTCTGCTACGTCTGCTCTATTAATTCCGCCTATATTAATTCCTTTGAATAATTTGTTTTCAATACGGTATTTCTCTGTCAATTCCTTGTCTAATAGCCTTCCTGGCCTCACAACTGTCCAATTGAGATCTGAATTAGTGATAATTTCTTCCATTTTAGTTTTGTCAGCATAAACGTCTTTTAAAAAGTATTTTAAAAACATTTTTACAAGCCAAGAAACATAATTTTTACTTTCTCCAGCTCCAAATCCTGTAACAAAAATAAATGGAATATCTATTTTGTTCTCCCTATGTATTTCCACAATTAATTTTGCAAAATCTGAAAAAAGGGTAGTAGCTTTCATATTCTTACCAGTCCCCAATGTTACAATTAGAGCATCTGCGTTTTTGATTGAATTTAATAGGTCAGCTTTATTCGTTGCATCACCAAGTATCATATTTAACGATTCTTTCTCTTCTATTTCAATTTCAGATCGAGAAATGGTCGTTATCGAATGATTTCTATTTAATCCTCTTTTTACTGTTTCTAATCCTATCCCAGCCGAGGCTCCTATGATTGTTATATTCATTTTGCTTTATTTTGATTTCTATTTTGAGCTGACCGCTAACTCATTTATAACAACACCAAAAGCATTGTTAGCCAGCTACTGTTTTCTTGCTAACCTTACCTTTGGATATTATATTCATCTAAAAATAGTTATTAAAACTCAAAACGGATTGTCAACCAGGTTTTTTATTACTTAACTCTTTGAAGAAAGTCGATTCGAAAAAGGTGGGAACTAACACCAACCCTGAACAGGAAGTTTCATTGTTAGCCAGGTCTTGTCAACAATTTAGATAAAGGTCTGTCCTCAAAAATCGGATAAAACGACTGATAATAGTTAAACTTAAATATCGTATAATACTATATTACAATGCTTTAATTCAAGATAATTGAGGTAAACCGTTTGCAACTTTGTGCTACCTGAGGAGCTTTTTTGATTAATAACGCACTGATTATCAGGGCATTATTTTTGTGTAAATAGCTCACAAAAGAGAAGATAATGTATTTCAAGTAACTTAATTTTTGGCTTATCCAGATCTTTGCTTCAAAAATTTAAATCCAAATTCTTAGAATCGAATAATTGTCCTCCATGCTATTTTCAAATGTGATTAACTGACTATTCATTGAGTCTTTAGTTAAACCTACCAGGGACGGAACATGAACATTTCGCCACAGTCCATCGGAACAGATTAATAATACATCATCCGTCCAAAGGGGTAAATCAACAATGGGGCACTCCTTTTCCATAGTGTTTCCGGAAAGAGATTGTGTGACAATGTTACCGTATCGTTCAATTTCCTTTGTTGAAATGACCTCTTTCCGCTTCATCTCATTTATAAAGGAGTGATCCTCAGATTGGAAAATTATCTCGCTATTCCGAAATAAGTAGATGCGGACATCTCCAAGCCAGAAAAAGTAAGCCATGGTTCCTTTTATAACAACTCCTGCAATGGTTGTACCCATTTTCGTTGCAAGTTGCTTCCGCTTTGCTTTTATACTATTATTTGCAAAATCCAAAGAGTGAGCAATTAGTTGTTGGGTATTATCCTTGTCAATGTTTGAGATCATGTATTCTGCAATGGATACGCAGGCTAAAGTGGAAGCAAGTTCACCATAAGAGTATCCACCAATTCCATCAGCAACCAGATGTAATGAACAATCAGGTGAAAGCTGTTGGGTAAAGATAAAGTCTTCGTTGTTTTCCCTTTTCCCTTTGGCAGAAAATGAATAAACGTCCGGCATTAATTATTTATCTAGTTCGGTTGCTATTGAAAGCAGGCCATTGTAGACTTCTTCATATTTCAGAGATGCGTGGGTTTCCATCATCTGGTTAATCAATTTGCTGTCTTCCATCAGATCCACTTCAGCGCGGAGAATGCCAACAAATTCATCTAAAATTTCGGCGTTTGCTTGTAGGATTACTTTCATATCCCTTCCCAGCAAAGCAGCCCCGGCATTAAAAGTTGTAAAATTGTCGTCCTCATACAGGTCATAGTTCTCGTCTACCACTCGTTGCTCATTGATTTCTAGATAGGTAGAGATAATAAAAGCCATATCATCGGCATCTCTGTTGGTTTCGACATTCCGGTTACTCCAGGCATTTAATTTAAGAATGAAAATTCCTGGTAAGGTAGCCACATGAATTACGAAGCTATCATCCACTGAAATTTCCAGCGCATGCTTTACGACATCTGTAAAACCAGAGACGGACATTGCTTGTGATTCTTCAGGTGGCCAGTAAATCAGTTTGTCTGCTTGTGCTATTTCCCCGAAAGGAACTATATCCAATTGATAATGTGTTTTGTAGAGGAATCGCTGTGCTTGCATCCTCGACTTTTCAAACCCCTCCATTTTACACAAGCTCTCTGAAATATCCTGAAATTTTGACCAATCGGGAATTGCTATAGCAATATCCAGGTCATTGGTTTTCCGGGCAGCAACCTGCTTATGGATACCACTTAGTATGATATCACGTGCAGTGGCGCCAATCACATAAAACTCTGATTCTATTGAGTCAAAAAAGACGGTTAATTTCTCAAGCAACTCCTTTAATAAGGGATTGCTGAAATTTTCACTTGATATATTGTAGCTCATTCTTCAAGATCATATTTGCGGTTTCTATGTTACGATCGCTTCCACTGCTCATCAAATCAGCATAAATTAAAACAGGGGGAATGCCCAAGCACGTTTGTGGACTCCAGAATATTACCAATACCTCCACGTTTCCGGTTTCGTCGGGTACAAGTCCAATGTCCTTGAAACTTTGCCAATTGCGGTAGGTGTATATGGTAAAAATACCGGGATGCAGGTAGTTGGTAAGCAAGTTGGCTCCCGGCTCACCTCCCCAAAATGCAAGTCCATCGGGTTCATTCAGATGAATCTCTTTCCATTTGGTGTAGTTTTCCGGTTTCACGAAACGCATATGTCTCATTAATAACCGGGGTCTCAATACATCGTGGTAGGCAATAATCCAACGATTCAAGAGCTCTTTGGTATTCTTGAGCTTCATCGTTTGCTTTGTTTTGAGAATGAAATTGAGATCAATAAGTTCCTGCATAATTGTACCCACAGAACCTAAAGAGATATTTGCAAGCTCTGCAAGTTCCCGGTAGGTGAGTTGAGCCTTTTCGGGATCAACTAAAAACAGAAAAATCAACTTAATTCCGGCTTCCTGAAATGCACGTGGCTGATTGACTTTTGCCATCCGTTCAATCTTTTTCCCTTCAACCAAAAGTACCAGGTTATTTTGTCTGATATTACAATTCCCTGCAACATCCAGGTAAAATACTCCTTCATTCACATACTCTTTTGCAATTTCGGTTGGGATGTATTTTGTTAGAAGAATTATTGGCAGGTTATTTTCACGAGATACTTCCTTTAGCTGTGCCAGAACAATTCCTTTATTACCCTTTGTGATCTCTGGTTTTGTCTCAACGACAAACTCTTCTTTGGCTATTTCCAGAATGGCATCACGCCTGAATCTGCCATCCTTTACGATAGCTTGTATATGGGTATACTTGAGAAGGCTACTTATTGCCTCTTCAAGAATGTATTTTTCCTTTTTCATAACCGCTTGTTCACCATTTTTAATTGTTCATTTTAAATGAACAGTCAAATATAATGAACATTATTTAATATTCACTATACTTTCAGTAAAATATTTTAGTCTATTTGTTCATTCTGTCGTTATGTTCATTTAAAATGAACATAACGACAGAATGAACAAACCAAATAATTATGACAACACTATGTCCCGATCAAATACGATTGGGTGTAGAGTTTCGGCGAAGGGATCGTGATTGTTCGGATTAGTGAAAAATATAACTAAATAACAATAGTTTAAGCCCATTTAATAACACAAAATCTATTGTAACTATCGAATGAAAGGGAGCCATACGGGACAAGAGGTGATCTTTCGAAAACCTTGACGGCATTGGTCAAAACACGGATCGGTGTCGTGAACGAAAAGGTTGCAGCTTTGATGTTCACAGTTCCCCTGGTTTTGTTCTGTTTTATTTATTTATCATTAGAGGTATGTCAATGCTCATGTCAATAAATTTTCTCAGGTTCAGAGGATGGATATCCATGTGCAGCCATTTGAAATTACGCCAACACATAAGATTAAAAGGTTTCTTTACGCATAATCAGATCAGAAATACCCAAATAGAATTTCAACTACCACTCCTTTACGACTTTGTGTTTTTTAACGTAGTCCGGATCAATGACAATCCCTAAGCCGGAACCAGTAGGAACCTTAAGTTCACCATCATAGCTGATGATTGGGTCACCCGATTTGTACTCGATAGGAATTTGATTTCCGTTTGCATCTCTGGTTGAAAAAGTGTCAAATTCCTGATATTTGCCGGCATTGGAACAGACTGAAACACAGTGCAGCATATAGATGTATCCTATGCCATATTGGGTGATATGTGGAACGAATTCCATCCCAAACGCTGCCGCCATCCGTGCTACTTTTATCGAACGAATCATTCCGCCGAAATACAATTGGTCCGGTTCTACAGTAGTGCATGCATCGTTGGCAATCAACCAGCGAAACGTGCTAAGGAAGGCTTCCGATTCGCCGGTGTAAATTTTAATTTTGAGGGCATCCCTAACCTGTTTTATCTCATCATACCAACCAAAAGGAACCATCTCTTCCCACCATAAATAATTGTAACCTTCCAATATTTTGCCCATGCGGATAGCGCCCTCCGCTGAAAACTTATTGTTGCCATCACATCCCAGGACCATTTTATCCCCGAACGTTTCACGCGTCATCCTGATCAGTTTTTCATTTCCTGCAACACTATCCCTATCCAGGTATCCCGGTAGGCCTACTCTTATCTTCACAGCTTTGGCCTTGGTCTCCTGCAAATCCTTTTTTACAATTTCGAGTGACTTTTCAGGAGGCAGTGAAAGTAATTCTCCCATGCGACTACCCTGGTAAACCGCAACCATCGGGTGGACAATTTCCCCAAGTAGCCGGCCAATAGGCATTTTTGCAGTATTTCCCAACATATCAAGAATGGCAAATTCCAGGGTGGCCACGGCTATATTGTATGGAACTCCGCCTCCTTTGCCGCTGTCGCCTGGAATCAAAGAATCCAAATCGCGCGCATCTTTCCCGGTAAACCGATCGATCAATTCCTTGAAAACCGGCCAATTTCTAGCGCTTTGACCTCCACCCCCTTTGGGATTCAACCCAGTGTGACCCACCGAAATGCCTTCTGCACCGTCTTTTGAACGCACACGTACCAGGAAATTTTCTCTGTCCCGCAGCAATTCGATATTTTCTATGATAACAGGGGAAGTAATCAATTCCTTTTTAAATACTGGCATTTTGAGTATTTCGTCAAGTTTGGCATATCTGGATGCCAGGCTTTTATAAGAATCAACTGCCTTTGGGGCTGTTCCGCGGGATGATGATGATATTGGAAGAGCTGTGAGTGCAAGACCTCCGGTAACAGCATTCGAGAGGAAATTTCGTCGGTTCGTTTTCATAATAATTGTGCTAATTGTCTGATTGTCCAATTATAATTTGTGGGTACCAGCCCTGATAATTCAAATATAGATAAAAGAACTAAAACCGTAATCCATTGAAAGGACAGGTCAACTACTCTGAGATTACACGTCAACTAAAACAAAACGGGTACAAAACACGGTATTGATACTTAATTCTCTGATTAATAATTTTTACCTTTAGATTCTAATATTGAATAAGCCTCTTCCCAACTAGGAATTTTATCAGATTCATAACCAAATGTTCTACCTGTTGCTATTGAATTAAACGCTTTCATTGCTTTAAGATGTACACCATTTCTCATAAAGACTAACATCATATCACGATTTTCCCAAGCCGACAACGTACAATTATAGCCGTTGATTTTTTTGACTGCACTATATAAATTTCCTTTTGCCGTTTTTGCTTCACTAAATGAAGGAATAGCTAAAGTCCAAAATCGTATAAATCCCCACAAACCTTTTGGCTTTAATCCAGTAATTGATATATGCATAATTTTATCATTAGATTATTAACAAAGAAAATAATTTATAACAATTATTCTACCCTTTTATCTCCAATCCACTCTGTTTTCCCTAACAAAAACATTAAACTTGGCCAAAATCTGGCATAGACAAATAAACATTAAATCCGCCCGGAACACCTAAATCAATTCCTTGCAGTCAACACACGGATCGGCGTCGTACGGTAAAAGGTTGCAAATCTTATTCAAGTCACGGTTCTAACCGAAATTCAGAAAAATTAGATCAATTCTTATTGTCTTTTAAATCGCTTAAAAAACGTCCATATAACTTCTGAAGCATTCATATCTTGGCTTGTTTTTCCAATAATTAATTCACTCAGATATTGGTAGCCTTGTGGCCAAGTGTGTCCGCCATTTAATACAACATAACTCACAACTTCGCTTCCATTTGTTCCACTTGCGTAAACTCTCTGTTTGATTGTTGTTCCGTCATTTGCAATATCAGGCAAATCATTTACAGTAGGTATGGGGTTACATCCATTAATTTTAACCCATTTGTCCACCGCCTGAAAATGTGATAAAACAGTTCCTCCTGCCGTGCCTCCTGCCGTCATCTCTCCACCAGAAAAAGGAACAAGCGGGTCAGCTGTTCCGTGAATATAAATTGCCGGAACAGGCCTTCCCGGATTGCAACCTGGTGTTATGGTTGTTGCTTCGATAGTGGCCGCATCAACTGCAATGGCAGCAATTCTGTTACTCAATTCACAACCTAATCGTGAAGTCATAAAACCACCATTTGAAATTCCAGTAGCGTAAATTCTAGCCCCATCCACCGAATAATTGGTAATCATATAGTCACACAATTGGCTAAAAAAATTTACATCGTTTATTCCTAGTTGATTAGGCGTTGTTGGTCGTCCGTCATTCCAGTTTTTTTGAATTCCTGCCGGATACACTAAAACAACTTTGTCCCTGTCTGCAATCGGTTTGAAATTGGCAATGTTAATCATTCCTTCAGGTGTGCCGCTTCCTCCGTGAATAGCAAATATCATTGGCATTTTTCCTGCGTTGTTATAACCTGTTGGAAGGTATAAAATAAAACTTCTGGCGTAGCCGTCAACTGTCAGGTTAATTGTTTTTTGTTCACTTGTTTTGTCGATGGTCGTTGCGCTGTTATCTCCTTTACAACAAGACAAATTTGTTAAAAGATTAACAAATAACAAATTTCTAAGCATCATAACTTTCTTTTTAGATCTATTACTTTTAGATTATCATTTGTGCAAATGGTTAAATTGAGATTCATTTTTAAAGATAAAACTTTCCGCTTGAACCCAAATTAAAGATAGTGTCTTAACCCCCTATTATTTTAACACTTTTTCAATAAAGGATTAGTATATTTCGGGATTGATCGTCATTCAAAAATGATAGAATCGCGTTATAGATCCCTCTGACCTTTTAATAATAATCACTGAATATCATAAGGAATTCTTGGGAAAAATTGCTCTTGCGATTATTTATATAACTAAATAACAATAGTTTAAGCCCATTTAATAACACAAAATCTATTGTAACTTTCGAATGAAAGGGAGCCATACGGGACAAGAGGTGATCTATCGAAAACCTTGACGGCATTGGTCGTGCGGGGGCGGGAAACCCAGCTTTCTCAAATATGCTGTTATACGTTCGTGTTAATTTGTTTTTTATGAGTGTGATACCAACTCCACAAATAAAGAACGGAAACCAAAACAGTTGGAAGCAGAAACATTTCTGTAAACATCACATTATGTGAATTGAAAATAAAAAATAATAATACACCTGCTATGATTATTAAAGAGCCCCAAAGAGGTTTCCACCAAATAACAATATATCCTAAGATATAAGTAAAAATGAATCCGGTAGGATTGTCATCCCAGTTGAAAATACTCGATATATTAATTTTATCAATCGAACCAATTAACTTTGGCCCAAACAGTCCTAACAAGCATAATGTAATTAAAATTCCATAAATCTTAGAAACAAAAGAAAGAATTTTTTCTTTTTCCATTGTTGGAATTTTATTCGTGAGATCAGGGTAAAGAATGTATTATAGAATCATTTTGGACAGTCTATATTTTTTCAATCTTAATATCGTCTATCCAAAATGTGCCAGGTTGCAAGATGTTTAATTCCATTCTTAACCATCTATCCTTGGGAACATTAATCTGATATTCGAGACGTTTCCAATCACTTATTTGTTGCTTTTCCTCAATCAGAGTCTTCTCATCTCCTTCCTTTGTAGCAACACCCCCTGCAGATATTTTAAATGTGCATCCTTCATTTTTAACCCAAAAGCTTAATTTATAGCGACCTTCTCCCATAAATCTTCCTACTTCAAAAAATTCATTTGTAAATCCGGGAGAATGCCATCCACCAATAGAAGTGCATTTTTTAACATCAAATTTTAGAGATTGCTTCCCTTCCTTATAAATATTTTTGTCAAGGACAATTACAAAATCTGCATCCTGTAAAGTCTTGGGAGTGTTCATCCCCCAGTTTACCGGCAAATTATTTCTTGTCACTTCAAAACCTCCGTTTAGTCCTGCCGACTGATCAGCTTCATATTCACTCATTTGTTTACAACCGGCAACAATTAAAATAAAGCCAAGTATTAACAAAAGTCGAAATTTGAAGGAAATTCTCGTAGTTCTCATTATTATTAGATTGACTAAATAAAGTTTACATAGATTGCCTATTCCGAATCGCCGCAAAAGATTGCGATACATATACTTAAACAAATTTATATATATATATTTAAAATAATTTATACTACCCACACTTTGAAATGTACACAAAATCAGCAAAGTGACCGATAGTTCGTGAACGAGCTGACATTATAATGTTATTATTCAATACATTAACCCATGTAAAATGAAGTAATCTGGTTGCAACTTTCGAATACAAGGGGAGCACCCACAAAAAAGAGGTCTAAATACGAAAGACTTGCTGGAACCTTGGTTTAACGGTCTTCGTTTATTTCTTCCAATTGGGAAGTAACAATGCATTAAAGAGCAGTTTGTAGGAAACAGGCGTTGAGGACCGGAACTGAGGATTAAATGCAAAAAGTATCATTTGGCCTTTCCCTTTTCTTAGCCAGACTAAAGCCGATTTACTATCCAAAAGTTCACCTTTTTCGAGGTACCCGGATTTTAAAATGTCTTTTGCAGGGAAGGAGGCAATGATACGTCTATCCATATCAAAATAGGGTTCATTGGTGGCAAAAACGGGCATTCCACGGTAGAAGACACCAATAGTTTCTTCCATACCAAGTGTAAGCGGATGCTCCTTATTAAGTCTGATATTCACCAATGAACCCGGACAATACAATCCTTTTGCAGCAAGCGATTTGGAAATATCCCTAACGGGTAGGGTAAACTCCTCTGTGTTATCTTCAGAATACTTTATTCTTAAAGGTCCCATAAACAGACCTGTTGATTCGCCCCACGAAATGATCTTGCCACCATTGTTCAGGAACTTCAGGATTTTTTCGAAACCTTTTTCGCCAATTCCTTTCGTGAATTCAGGCGGATAGCCTGAGGGAGAATAATTGCCATCCTCCGATTTGTACTTTCCTTTCATCAGGATATCAGGACTTTCGCCCGGAAAAACCACCACATCAAACTCTTTTTCCAGTTCGACCTTTTCAAAATCTTCCGGGTGCAATACCTTATAGGGGATGGAATAACTATCAAATACAAACCTGGTCCAGCCAGCATCCATATCGTGGAACCAGCTTTCTACCAAGGCAATTTTAGGCATATTGCAATCGGTCATTTTAAGCTGCCTGGTATCCTGGACAAAAACCGGAGAGACGGAACAGGTTTTCAAAAGCTCGTTAAACCTTGTAGCACTTTTGCTCCCGTCAGTTGAAATGGCGAAGCTTCCTTTATTTAGTAAGGTTTTGTCAATAATCTGATCTTCATTCAACCTTTGAACTTTTAATCCTTCAGAAGATGCCAGAAAGGCTGATTTAAAAGCCGCATTGTTGTTAACATCAAAAATCACTGTTGAGATTTTGTCAGGCACTTTAAAGTTGGATTCCTTTCCCGGAGTCCACGGCTGGAGGCTCTTTTCGAGCTCAGTAACCCTAATCCTGATCTCGTCGCAGCTCACTCCTTTGTGCAAAGGAAGCGACCAGGTGGCGATGTCGTAAGGTTTTATCAAATCACCTGCTGCACTGTAATGCCGCACCGGATATTCCTGAACTTCCATTACTTCTTTAATGAACGGACGAAAAGCCTGTGCCATTGGGATCACAAAAGCCCCCGGCTCATAAATTTTGCCATTGAAAATCTGCCTTTTATCTAACTTGAAAACATTTATCCCATGCTCAGTCAACAGGCGGGCAAGATCGATCCATTCACTTTTGTCATGCTGTTCAACCGGCATAATATAATAATAGGGCGCCTCAGTCTTTCCTTTGTTGACCTCCTTTTTGCATAGTGCATTTCTGAATTTAAGGATTTCTTCCTTATTGATATAACACGTGTTGATGATTGAATTTGTAGAAACCAATTCCAATTTGATCAGGTCGCTTAAATGCCACCAACCGCCAGGCCAGGGAAGTGGCATATTGGTACTTTTTTTATATTCAGAAAGACCTTTCCCACTGGCGTTTAGTTCAGTGGGTTCGATATAAACGGGCGTAGCAATGCTGCAACTCGCTCCTTCAGTTAAAAAAGCTGCCACATTTTTCCACAGACATGTCTCTGTTGAACCAGGCCAGTAATTGTCGAAGGCATATCTCTGTGCGACACCGGAGCAACCTTCTTTTGTTAAATCTTTAATCATATTACTCCCAAAAATTCCATTCCAGTTCCACAGGCCTTCATCAATATTTTCTGCTATCGGGTCGTGATTTGGCGGGACAAAATACCTTACGCTGGAACTTCCCATCTGATGTTTTTCAACCATTATCTGTGGGAACCATGTTTTACTGGTTATTTCCGAAATGGCTTTGGTATCGCTTTGTGATAAAATGATAAAATCGCGGTTATTGTCATGCCCAACGTACTTGTGGTAAACGCCCGGCATGTCACTGTCTTCGTATTTGGTGCCTAAATATTTTCGGTAATGGTTTACTATCATGTCCATGCCATCCGGATTGTGGTTAGGGACCATCATATAAACCACCTCATCCAGCCACTTTAATTTTTCAGGATCCCGGGTTGTTGCCAGGTCGTATGCAATCAGTGGGGAGCTCTGTGTTGGACCAACCTCGCTGGAGTGCATAGATAAAGTTGCCAAAAGAAACACTTTTCCCTTATGCGTGAGTGAATTAAGCTGATCTGCAGTTAAATCCGGATCGATAGCCAATTTTTTGTTGATTTCACCGAGGGCATCAAGATTTTTAATGTTCTCTGCCGAAGAAATAAAAATGATATACATTGGTTTTCCCATTGGCGATTTTCCAATTTCACGCATCTCTAACCTTTGTGAGCTCTTGTCCAACACTTTAAAATATTCGATCAGTTGTTCATAATCAAATAGGTTCCTATCGCTTCCGGGTTGGAACCCAAAAAAATCTTTTGGATTGATTGATGCCGGATTTTGAGCAGTGGATATACGGGGGGAAATAAGGAACAGAAACCCAAAGATCAAAATTGTTCTGAGCAGGTTTGTGGTAAGTGCTTTCATAATCAGATTTTTATGCTTAAACAAATTTATCAATTTTATTATCAATTTTTCAACGAATACCTCATCCTGTTTGCAACATGACTATCAAACAGACCTTTGATGTTCAGGGTAATTCTTAAATCTTTTCAAAATATGTACTGTAATCAATGCAGAAGTCATAAAAAAAGAAATCCCAATCAAATTTGACATTTCCTTACTGCTTGATTCTCCAAGTGCATTAAAATCATTCATGGATCCGAGTAAATAAGCAAAATAGTTGTTCCCAATATCGAACAGCGGACTCAGGATCATTATTACTAAAATCAAACCAATCATAAAAGGCTTCTTAATCTCAGTTTTTATGATCAAAAAATACCCAAGTGCAAGAAGAATCATATCTCTGGCATAAGGAAGAAGAACAATAATAAAATCCATTGAATCACCCTTGTAATCATATCTGACATATCCTGAACCAAGATCGCCTGTCCAAAATCTTGGAATCAACTTTGTTTCATAGATTGTTTTATCAAAAATCCAGGCACCCAGTAAATGCATCAATTCATGAAACAGCGCGTAGGTTAAATACCAAATCAAATAAATAAATACTATGCCTGACAAATATTTCTTAAAAGACCAAATACTCCGCTGATAAAATAGAACCAAAGGAAGCATTATGAGCAAAGCGATTTCCAAAGCGCTAACAATCATAAATTCAATGCTGTGTTTAATAGAAACTAATACTTCAGGTAAATTCTAAAGGTATAAAGTTTAATTATCTCCTACAAAAGGAGAACCAAATTGGCGGGAAAAACCTTGATATTTTTTGAGATGAAACCCAATTTTTAATACCTTTATCCTATTAATTAGTTGTGGATGTGGTTGTACTCCATTCAAACAAATTTTGACAAATGAGAACAAGGTTTTTTACATCACTGCTACTACTCCTTCCAATTGGTCTTGTTGCACAAACATCCCTGACCTTCCAGAATAATTCATTAAGAATCAACGATTCAAATACTTACCAGGAAATTCAATTTTCAGATCCCGGTGCTTCAGGACCTAACCAGGAATGGGATTTCTCCGGCATACAGCTAACCGATAAAAATCAATGCAGTTCGATACAATTTCCTACCATTCAAAAATTGGCCGGAATAACTGCCAGCAATCTGATACTCGCGGAGAACGGCTATCAATACTTTTTGAACTCATCGGAAAATGGCTTGGAAGAAGCAGGTTATGTGAACAATGACCAAAAATTAACGCTGGTCTATATTGATCCGGTCATTAAGATAAGATACCCTTTTGCGTATGGCAATCAGTACACCGATCATTTCGCAGGAGTAGCAGTCTATGATGGTATCAGCAAGATTGATTTTGCCGGCGATTTTACTGTTTCAGCTGATGCCTATGGCACGCTCATCCTACCGGATCGTGTAATTAAGGATGTTTTGCGTGTTAAATCGGTAAAAATTGGCCAGCAAAACAATCAATGTGGTGCGACCGATTTCTCTTCTATTAGGTATTCTTTTTTTGCAGCCGGATATCGGTATCCTGTGCTGAATCTCAATATCGTTGAAACAAGATCCAACGGAACACCCCCTGTAGTCACTAAAACTGCCAATTACAACATCCAGCAACTTTACGAAAAGAAGGCTGTACTTGGAGCCGTTGCTCAATCAATACCAGCTGCATTACCAGGGTCAGAAGTCGATGTGGTTGTATCACCCAATCCATTTGAAAACCGGCTCACCTACAGCTATTTACTCCCAGAATCAATGGATGTTTCCATCGAAATGTATGAGATTTCTGGTAAAACGATTGGATGGATTCTCAAAAATCAGTTCCAGGGTTCAGGGTTATACAACAGTGAACTTTTTGCTTCGAAGTTTGGGCTTGTACCCGGAGTCTATTTCCTGCGATTTACATTTGGTAAACAGATCGTTATCAAGCGGATCGTAAAATTGTAGAAAGAGTTTTCAATACTGCATAGAGTGATGTTTGCCACATTGGCCAAGGTAGTTTTCATATCTGTACAAGCATTATTCCCCCATTTCCATTAGAATAGCCAATGCCTTATCCCTTAATGGTTTCTGACGTTTTCTCCAGATTAAATAGCCAACCAAGACCCCACAAGAGAAAAATAAAAGGATACTGCCAAAAGCAACAAGGATACGAATTTCCTGGCCAGCAAACGGGAATCCTCTTTGAGCTGTGAAACTGAAGCCAAGTGCACAAAAAAGCATGGGAATGATTGTCAGGTAGGTTTTTGGTTGCCATAATGCATACCGGCTAACTGCTTTTCTCAGCATTTCCAAGGTCGAAACCCCATAGTCAATGGACTTGTATTCTTTATGTAAACTATTGAATAACAATGCGAATGATAAAAAGCCTAAAGAAAAGAACAAAAAACCTATTTTATCGATCTCCGGGCGGTCAACGATTACTCCGATCAGGAATATTATAAAATATAAAGGGGCCAGAACCCACATGATCCATTTAAAGGAATTGGTCAATGTAAGGTAACGGGTATCTTCCCCTTTTAACCCCCTAGCTAATTGTTCCAAGTCAAATTCTTGATTATTGTGTTGGATTGTTTTCATAATTAATTGAATTTTAATTGATTAAATTTTGTTTGAGTTGTTCTTTAACCCTGTGAATCTTTACCTTGACATTGGGTTCAGTAAGACCCACAACATCAGCTATTTCACACAATGAAAGACCTTCAAGAACCAGAGAAATCAGAATCTTATCAATGACTGACAACTGGTTAAGGCATATTTCCAAACGATCAAGCTGTTCTTCCAATTGAAATTTCTGCTCCAGGTCATTTTCGTCGAGCAAGAAATTCAAGCTTTGAGGGACATGGTCAATGTACAATTTCTTGTTTTTGAAGGCCTTCCCCGAGAAACTTATTGAAGTATTTACAGCAATCCGGTAAATCCAGGTACTTATCGATGAGTCGCCCCTGAATTTATCAAGGCTTTTCCAAATGTTAACAAGTACCTCCTGGTACATGTCTTTCTTGTCCTCATCATTGGTGCAGTAATAGCGACAAATTTTGTTGATCCTTCCGCTATTCTCTTCGATGATTTCCTTAAATCGTCTTTCTTTCTGATCGTCCATTGTTGGAAGCATTTTTCTATTTAGTCAAGGTAATGCATAAATGGTTACAAATTTCCTTTCTATTATATAAAAGTACCTCAGAGCTGATGACTGGGGTAAAATGGATGCAATTCTTCCCTTTTAAATAAAATTCCCGGATCCCTTAAAAGACTTATTATTCCCCAATTTCGGGATCATTTTATCGCGGAACGGCTTTCAAAAAAATAGCCCTAAAGTCGAAAATGGTTGCCTCTCACGTAAGAAAGAGGAGCATCCTCGAAAGGAGGTCTGAATTGCATTAGAACGTTGAGAATTGTCATAGATAAAGGGTTGTATCTTGCCGAAATTGCACGCTACTATTCGAAAATCAACAGCCCTTGTCATGAGAGAACTTGAAATTGTATTAAACCCCAATAAGCTGGTGAAATACCTGCGCAAACCGGCTGCCGAGTTCAACCGGCACGACATCATCCGCTATATCGAGGAGAACAACATTGAGATGGTCAATTTTCGGTATGCCGGGGAGGACGGAAAATTGAAGACCCTCAACTTCGTCATCACCAGCAAAGATTATCTTGAATCCATCCTTGCTACCGGTGAAAGAGTCGATGGTTCCAGCCTATTCTCTTACATTGAAGCATGTTCGAGTGATCTGTATGTCATCCCCAAATTCAGAACAGCCTACGTAAACCCTTTCGCGGAAGTCCCAACCCTTGACCTGCTCTGTTCATTTTACACCAAAGAGGGGAAACCGCTGGAAAGTGCCCCGGAATACATCCTGCGAAAAGCCAATACGGAATTCAAGCAGGCAACGGGATTCACCTTCAAGGCGATGGGAGAGCTGGAGTTTTATGTGGTAAGTGAAGTAGATACGCATTATCCTGCTGTCGACCAGAAAGGATATCACAATTCAACCCCCTTCTCCAAATGGGAGCATCTGCGAACAGAGGCGATGAACCTTATTGCCCAGACAGGAGGGAAAATAAAATACGGACACTCCGAGGTGGGGAATTTTACCACCGAATCCCATTTCTACGAACAGCACGAAATCGAATTCCAGCCTGTAGAACCAGAAGAGGCAGTGGAACAGTTGCTGATTGCCAAATGGATTCTGCGGATGTTGGGAATGAAGTATGGAGTCAATGTCAGCTTTACTCCTAAAATTACCGTGGGAAAGGCCGGCAGTGGATTGCATATACACATGATGGTTGAAAAGGATGGGGTCAACTGCATGGTAGATGAGAAAAGTATCAGTGATACAGCCAGGAAGATCATGGTTGGTATACTCGAAAAAGCTTCCTCGCTGACAGCCTTTGGAAACACTATTCCGCTCTCTTACCTCCGTCTGGTACCCCACCAGGAGGCGCCCACCAATATCTGCTGGGGAGACACCAACCGCTCGGCATTAGTCAGGGTACCGCTCGGCTGGATCGCCAAGACCCACATGATAAAGGATGCTAACCCACACGAAAGATACGACGTACCCTATATCCCTGGCAAACAGACAGTTGAATTCAGGGCTGCCGATGGCTCGGCTGATCTCTACCACTTGATGGCTGGCCTTCTGATGGCAGCTCAGCACGGTTTAGAAATGCCGGATGCACTCCTGAAAGCCAAACAGCTCTACGTGGGTGTCAATATTTTCAAAGAAGAAAACAAAGCCAAAGCGGAAAAATTCAAACAGCTTCCCGATTCGTGTTGGAGCTCGGCCGAATGTCTGGAGCGGGATCGCACATTTTATGAAGACAAAAACATCTTTCCGAAGGGGACCATCGACAGGTTCATTCGTCACCTGAAATCATACGACGACAGCCATCTCAGTGAACAATTGTATGGCAAAAATGAGGAGATCGCCAAACTGGTGGAGACATACCTGCATTGCACGTAATATCTACCAATTGCATGATTGGATTCATTGTGGAAAAACTAAACGGACTAAAGCTCCCCTTTCTGAATTGTTCTGATTCGAATCCAGGATCAGGTTAAAATTGATATTCTTGGATTGAATCTTTGGAGCAACTTCTTTTTCAGCTTGTTCAATCAAACGTCTCAAAGTAATCGCTTCAGGATGTAAATGGTAATAGTTCGCACGCAATTCTGTGATGAGTAATGCCAGATAGGAAAACATTTCAGGCCTTGCTGTCGAAATCTCAAGATAACTAAGAGAATCAAGAAGTTTCGGAGAATCAATTGAGCTCTTCAGGACTCAAATGCTTTATATGGTTTTCGGGCAACTGACTTCCAGAGATAGCATGAGAGAGTGGATGTTGAGTATCGATGCCCTACAACCTAAATATTATCATCTGGGCTTTGGGACTACAGTTACTCGCAGAATCTACAAATTGAAAATCAGCGAAGCTAAATTTTACAGATTCTAAGTATTTCACTACTGGACAAAACGCCTATAAGAGAGATACTTACGAAGTGTGATTACAGTAATTTCAAAGAACGAGAAGATAACCAATTAATAATCAGTGGATTTTAAGTGCCCACTCATGATTTTGTTTTTAAAATAGCTGGACTAAAAATGACCTAAATGGGCTATAGGACTCAATATTAAATAACTAACTTTGATTCGGGTATAAACGCTTCCTAAATCTGCAGGATCGGGTCGTACCACACCTGCAGCTCTATGACTGATTTTTCCCAAGTAGGACAGTAGAATTCCGAAAAATTAATGAGTATGAAAAAATCTATCGTTTTCATTCTGATGATTGTTGTACTTGTATGGTCATGCAAAAAGACCAGTGACCCTGCAAACACTTCGGACGCGACACCTCCCCAAGATCAAAATATTGTTTCTAAAAACATGACTACAGGATCTTTCACAGAGGTATCAAATAGTACGGTTGGATTATCAGGGGCAACAGTTAAAATTGCTAAACCCGGTACGCCAGTAGATGGGATTGAAATTGCCATTCCTGCCAATTCATTTTCTTCAAGCCTATCCCTGAAAGTTGCTTATGCAGAGATCAAGAGTCACCAATTCGGTGCCAATTTTAATCCAATCTCCCCTATCATTTCCATCACTTGCGATGGCGGTTATTCTAATGAACTGATGAGTATCACCATTCCAGTAAAAATACCTGTTGGTCACATTCCTCTGGGTTTTTATCTCGATGAAACAACCGGGAAACTAGAAGGAATCCCATTTAAAAGTATTACAGCAAATTCAATAACGCTTTTGACCAGGCACTTTTTAAATGCGAACAAATTAAAGAGTGGAGAGCTCAATTTAAAGAATTTGTCGGGCATAGGAGCGAACATTGTCATTTGCTCGATTTCAGAAAGTGTTCTGAACGGGCAATCAATTATTGCAACTGGATATAAACCTGGAGTTGATGACTGGGAGTTTGTAAATTATGGCTCCTATATTGCCCCTGGCGGACATTGTGCCGGACAAAATATGACGGCTATGTGGTATTACTTTGAAAAAAAGCCATCTGAAGGTAACCTTTTTAATAAATTCAGTGACAATCCAAAACTTTGGCAGGATAATGCAAGGGGTTACCGATTTTGTTCCGTCATGCAAAATGACATTGACCAGGCTGGATTTTTTTCTCTAATAATCTGGAAATACATCACCTTTAATCAAGATCTTGATAAACTAAAACTCCTCACGATTGCTGGTGCCATGTTGGTGACTGGCGAACCCCAGGGAATTGGAATTTTCAGGCAGAAGGGGTTAAAACCTGATGGAACGCCTTCCTATGAAGGCCATAATTTGATTTGTTACCAGGTATCTGTCAGTAGTGGTAAACTTTATATATCTGATCCAAACAAACCTGGTCTCGAACAGTCGATCGATTTCAAAAACAATAAATTTGATCCATATATTGCAAGAGTCAATGGAAACGCGGCGTCTAACCCTTATCCATTTGTTACATACTATGCTAAAACTGCGTTTATCGAATGGGATAAGATTGGGAAAAGATATGCAGAATTGTTGGATAACACGATTGGAACAAAAGCACCAAATACTTTTCCCAACTATACGCTTTGGGTTAAGGATGGCACAGGTTATGAATTAAAAGATGGATTGAGAGTAACTAAAGACACCTTGCGCATCAATGCAATCTGTCCAGGTTCAGAGGCTTACTATGAAGTCCAAAACCAAAAACTAATCGGAATAAACGTATACAATCAAGACGGATTAGTTGTGAGCAAAGGAACAGAATACGCTCCTTATGTCAAATTAACACCCGGCTTAAATAAAATAGGTTTCTACATTTATGCATGGAAAAACAATAATAAATATGCCAATGGAGACGACATTCCCCTTTTTGTTGATTTTAAATGGATAACTGTCAATTATTCACCATTGTCTATAGACCCTAATCCATTGCAAGGCATTCTAAATACTGACTATAAGCTTACTGCAAGGTCAAAAGGGACTGCTCCAAAATCGGCTAAATATATTTGGGATTTCGGTGATGGAAGTGCAAAAGTGACCATACAGAATGACAGTACCTCAAACCACACCTATACAAAGGAAGGGGTTTTCAACGTCAAAGTAGAATTGTATGACAATGCTGTTAACCTGAAAATCAATGAAGCAAGCTCAATTGCCAACATTACACCTGCAAGCATCAATCTGTCGAATCTCCAGAAAACCCGATCAATCCTCGTTTATGGTAAATGTACATTTACATGGACAAATGGACAGGTAGCTAATTTAATGAATATTGGAAATGTTAATGATAAAAACAATCCGATAAAATGGAACAATCGGGATTTTTCTGTCACCTATACAAGAGAAGAAGTATCTCCCCCAAGTGTTAAAATTATTTATTACTACTCTTTCTCGGGAACAGTTTCCGATGATGGGAAAAAACTTGTGACGTTCTCCCATGATTATAAGTGTGAATATTACGTTTCCAATAAATGGTCTGATACAGAATCATATAAATATACTGTTACTAACATACCACTAACTGAGTCCGCAAATTTCACTGGCTGGCGTATTCAGTACACGCTGCCAAAAGAAGAAGTCGCGTCGCATGTATCTTCTTTCGATTATCACTTCTCCGACAGCTTCCCTACAAAACTTGATTTCCTTTCAATGAAACAGTATAATGAACAATTTTATGTAATATTTTATGAGAATTTTTAAAATGAAATACAAACTCTTATTTCTCTGCTTAATTTCCAGCGTTTCTGGTATGACACAGGGGCAGACCAAGCGCCCGGTTGAAAATATTGTGATAACATATGATAAGGACAAAACCCAGGTACGAACCAATGAAAACGGAGATTTATTAATCAATGTTTCCGCGGATGATCTTCTCAAATTTAAAGCCAATGGATTGGTAAAATATAGTGAATTCGGCGCAAGAGGAGACGGTAAATCAGATGATATTGAGGCCATTGCCGCAACACATGCCTTCGCTAATCAATATGCTCTCCCTGTAAAAGCAGATGAGGGGTTCACCTATTACATCAGTGGAAAGAACCAAACGGCAGTCATCCAGACCAACACCGATTTTGGTACGGCTGCCTTTATCATTGACGATACCGACGTCAAAGGCCGCAACTCAAATGTTTTCCTGGTAAGTTCCAATTTGAAATCATTCAAACCAGAGGGGATTTCTTCCTTGAAAAAAAATCAGGAGAAAATTGCCGTTTCCTTACCAGGAACCCACCTTGTGACAGTCACCAATTCCCATGTAAAACGTTACATCCGGTTTGGGCCAAATCAAAACAATGGATCTTCACAGACGGATATTTTTATTGTGAACAAAGACAAACAGGTAGATATGAACGCTCCGATCATCTGGGACTTTGATGAAATTACAGATATTAATGCACTTCCAATCGACGAGACGACACTGACCATCTCAGGAGGACGTTTTACCACGATGGCTAATAGTGCCGAATCGAGGTATACCTATTACAGTCGGGGCATAGCGATCAGGCGTTCCAATGTAATTGTGAATGGATTGGAACATCATATCACGGGCGAAGGTGACCACGGCGCGCCTTATGGTGGCTTTATCAACATCAGCGACTGCTCTTACGTGAAGGTTCAGAATTCCGTTCTTACCGGCCACAAAGTGTACCAAACGATTGGCGCGGCAGGTGTTTCGGTCTCCATGGGCACCTACGATATCCTTATTGACCGGGCCCTGAACGTGTCATTCGAGAACTGCAGCCAGACGAATGATATCAAAGACAGTAAGTTCTGGGGAATCATGGGATCCAATTATTGCAAGAACCTCATTTTAGACCATTGCATTTTTTCCCGGTTTGATGCCCACATGGGTGTTGCAAACGCTACTATCCGCAACTCAAAACTGGGGCATCAGGGTATCAACGCAATCGGCTGCGGGACCTTTACGGTGGAAAATTCCACCCTCTATGGAAGCAACCTTGTCAATCTGAGGTCAGACTATGGCAGTACCTGGCAAGGAGAACTCATCATCCGAAACTGTGTTTTTGTACCCTCAGGAGGCAGATCAACCAGAGCCAGCCTGATTGGTGGATCCTATTCCGGTCAGCACGATTTCGGATATACCTGTTATATGCCTGAACGGATTACCATCGAAAACCTTAAAATCGACGACTCCAACCATCCTGAGGAATATCAGGGTCCAGCTATTTTTGCCAATTTCAATCCTGGCATGACTGACAATTCCTACCAGGAGAAATTCCCTTATGTTAAAACCAGGGAAGTCATTCTTCGGAATGTGACCATCACCAGTGGCAAGACACTAAGAATCAGCGATAATCCTTTTATGTTCAAAGATGTGAAGGTTAATGCCAATTAGATTAACTTTCTGAATACCACTTGATTTGCTGTGATGCCTTCATGATAATGGCAAGAATGAAAAATAATCCAATGCTTCCGGCAAGCAATGCATAATCCTGCATCTGCAGAATGGCAAACAAGAACAGGTATAAGCTCGTTTGTAGTATGGTTACCCAAACAGTCAATTGCCTGTTTCGCAACATGTTATATACATACCAGGAAATCAGGAGAGTAACAGCGACCGCTGAAATCAGGTAAGCCCAGTTGAATCCAATTTGCTCGCTGATGGAAGTAAGCAGTGAATAAAACATCAGTAAGGCAAAGGCTACCAGGGAGTATTGGAATGGATGAATCCTGACTTTACTTCTAATTTCCATGAATAGAAAAATGATAAAATTCAGGGCAATAAAGAGGATGGCGTATTTTACAGAACGCATTGAGTTTTGATAATGGTCGACTGGCAGGAGCAGTTCAACCCCAAATTTCGCCTCATGCGTGTTAAATTTCCTGTCTGTCCACTGCTGAGGAAAATTTCGGTTCAGATGGGTCACCGACCAATTTGCTGTAAAACCTTTTGATGTTACCAACCGATTTGAAGGAAGAAATCCACCGGTAAAGCTTGGTTCTGACCAGTCAGACTTCATGGATACCTCAGATGTTTTTCCCAGGGCTTCCACCGATAGGTCTTCAGATCCATTCAAGACCAGCTCCATTTCAAAATTCAATGCCTGATTAAGATCGACAGATTTGGCCTTTACAGTAATTCCTGACAGGAACAAATCGGTATCGGCAACCCCAGGTTCAACCTGACATTTCTGCCCGTTAATGATCAACTCCGGCAGATTTTTAATCCCACGCATATCTGAAACTCCCATGGTAAAATAGGCTGCATCCCAGTGATAACTTGCATTTTGAAGATCGAAAAGTGAGACATCAGGCTTCGCAAACGCACCCTTCAATTTAAGTTTTCCTTCGTAGACAACGACTTTATAAATTCCTCTTTTTCTGGTTTCCGGGTACAACTCACCATCTGTTTTTAATGTCTCCGGCAGAAAGTGTGCGACTCCCTTTCGAACATTTACACCCTTTTCATTCTCACCTGTTTCTGTAACGGAGAAAGGCACATTCAATACTGGCCCTGCAACCACCTGCTTTCCACCCCATTGGGTATAAAGTTCGCTCTTCACCTTTTTACTTAGCGAAATTCGCTCTTCGATGATGCTCATCATCAGGAAGGACGGAATAAGTAGAAAAATAGCCAGGATGGTCACAATGACCATCTTAACACTGTAACTATTCATAAACTGCTGAATACCTTTTGTTTCCATAATCATTGATTTTTTATAAGTTCTTCTAGTGCCATTAAATGTCGTCTGAACAAATCTCTCCCCTGCCTGGTTGCCTGGTAAGTGGTACTTGGTTTTCTGCCAATAAATTGCTTAAAAACAATCACAATATCCTGTTGTTCCAATGCTTTAAGGTGGCTGGCCAGGTTCCCGTCAGTCAGTCCGAGAAGTTCCTTCAGCGCATTGAAATCAAGTGTGTCGTTCACCATGAGCGCCGACATGATTCCGAGTCTGATCCGACTCTCAAATACTTTCTGAAGGTTTGAAATAGGATTTTTCACGTGAAATATTTTAACGCTCATGCCGGTAATACATTACTGTACCGTAAACGATATGCATCAAGCCAAATCCAAGTGTCCAAAAAAGAAGCCCGTAATTAATAAAGACACCAGCCAGAATACCCAAAATTATTTCTGTCAGTCCGAGGTAATGAATCTCACTCAGCGTAAATTTCCCTGCATTAACCAGCGATAATCCATAAAAAATCAGCATGACCGGAACAACCAGCATCAAATTTTTTTGAATCACCAAAATCAATATAAAAAGTCCTCCTGAAACAAGTGGGATCAATAAATGAAATAGTAATTGACGGATCGAAATTGTCCAAAACTGCTGACCCGCCTTCCTGGCATTCCTTCGGGAAAAGAAAAAAGCTCCAAAAAGGGCAAATCCAAGAACCAGAACCGCATCAATTGCAAGAGATATCCTGAGTCCTGAAACAGTCAAGCTATCCGAATTCTGCATGAATTCCGCGTATCTAATCTGACCCGAATCCAACAGAAAAAACCAGGCAAACGCCACTCCGATTAAAGCGCATACTCCCGCAAAAATGCCTGATAATCCACTTAACGACAAAAACTTGGACGACCTTTCCATGATTTCACGAATGGCCTGAAGATCTTCATTAGGATTTGAAATATTTGTTTTCATTTTAAAAGTACTTTGAGTTACAAAGTTAAAAATTATTTTTGATATACAATAGTCTCGAGAAAATATTTTTTAAAGGATCACAATTGCAAACAACCGTAAAACGCAAAAATCCTCACCAAATAAAAGGAATTATCTTATAACGGGTCTTGGCACAGTAACCAGGATAACCCTTTAATTCATTATTCAGGGTTTTATCTTCCAGAAAAGTTCTTGTGATGAAAAGGATAATTAAAATACTTACGGGCAGAATGCTCCAAGTTGAACCGAAGAGTAATGGAAAGCCCAAAGCCTGAACGATAGATCCCAGATAAGCGGGATGTCTGACAATTTTATACAATCCGGTTTCACAAACGATGTGTTCCCTGTTAGTTTGAATCCGCACAGTACTCGAGAAAAACTTATTCTGCTTTTGGGCAACAAGGAATAAGAGCTGGCCTGAAACTGTTAGGACAATACCCAGAAGACAAAGGCTCCAATGAAATTCCGGGGACCAGTGAAAACGGCCAGAATCCAGACCTGCAATTACATACATCGAAATTGTAACCAGAAAAGATAATAGCAGAATAGTCTTATCCCATTTCTTCGTGCCCTCCCCCGGCTTTGAACGTTCGGCCAACAATTCATCATCTATCCGCAGAACCGTGTAATTCAATACCCCCATGATGAGCCCGAGCATCACATAAATCAGTCCTTGCCAATAAATAATCCTTCCGGCACTGATGAAAATGATTGAGAAAAATAACAATGTACCCAGAAAGTGCTTGATCAAATAACTTGTCTTCATGATTTTACATGTTTTATTGCTACCAGCAAAGTGAAAAAACAGCGTGAATCACAAACAGCCAAATCAGGGTGTATTCGATGCTATTAGGGCATCAACCCTCACCTAAAATTAAATAAAATTATCCTGGAAGAATCTAAAATATCCAATTTATTTTTGACCCGAACATCCGCAGCGCTCCAGGTATTTGAGTTGGCCGGGTATACCGAAAGAGCGGAAATAACTTATTTGCTGCCATTCTCGTATGTATTAAAAGGGAATCCGTTACAGTTCAATATTGCAACTTTCGAGTGTCAGCAATAAATTTAATTCTCGCTAATATATTGTTGTGAAACTCAATATATTTAGCGAATTAATTCTTAACCCAGGGTGTCCTTATGAATCATTTCAACAAATGCTTTTTATATGGTCTGTTTCTATCGCTTTTATGTTGCTCCTCTTCGGAAGATAAGACAAATTATTGGACGAGATTCAGAGGTGCTGACGGGCTGGGCATTGATGTAAAAGCAAAAGCTCCGGTTAATTGGAAGGAATCCGATTTAAAATGGAAAATTCCGCTGCCAGGGATCAGCAATGCTTCACCTGTTGTCTGGGGAAATACAATTTTTGTAACCAGTGCCGATGATGAAAAGGATACGGGATATCTCATGGCAGTTGACGGGAAAAATGGCAAAATTCTTTGGCAGAAGGAATTCAAGGTAACGGATTTAAATATGCACAAGGATAACAAACTGTCTACCCAAACGCCTGCCGTTGATAAATCACAGGTTTACATAGTTTGGTATTCCAAAGAAAAAACAACGCTGATTGCTTTAACCCACGAAGGAACCATTCGATGGCAATCAGAATTTGGCGGCATGCTGAGTCGTCATGGTGGAGGGAGCTCTCCGATGCTTACGGAGGAATGTGTGATTTTTACCCGTGAACAGGAAAAAGGATATTCGACCTATTCTTCTTCATGGCTGGCAGTTGACAAACAAACAGGCAAAACGGTTTGGGAACTGGCGAGAGAATCCCCTGAAAATAACTCGTTTGCAACTCCACTTTTACTAAAAAGAAACAACCAGCCGGCACAATTGATCTTTGCGAGTCAGTCTCATGGCCTTACAGGTGTTGCCCCTGAAACCGGAAAAATTTTGTGGGAACGAAAAAAGCTTTTCCCAACAAGGATTGTGGCATCTCCCTATTATTCTGATGGAATGATCGTCGTTTCCCAAAATGCCGAGACCCGTGTGATTGAGATGGATTCAATAACCAGCCAGGCCAAAGATTCAGCACGTTATTCCCTGCCACGTAATTTATCCAATTATGTTCCGACATCAATTGTGGTGAATAAGTTACTGTTCATATTTATGGATAGTGGTACGGTGGCCTGTATTCGGCTTGCCACCGGTGAATTGTTGTGGAAAGAAAGGCCCTCCGGAGCCATTTACGGATCACCAATTTGTGTAAACGGGAATTTATATTGTATCACCAAAGAAGGGAAAGTCTTGGTTATCAGGGCCGAATCGACTTATCAGTTGTTGGGAATAAATGATCTGGGCGAAGGAAGTTTTTCAACTCCTGTGATGTGTTCTTCAGGAATGGTATTTCGAACATTTACGCAACTAATGATGTCTGGAAATCAGGTGGAATAATGAAAAACAAAATACATACAGATGCATAAAAACAAATATATGAACCCTTACCTTGCAGGAATATTGCTCGGACTGGTTCTTTTGGCTGCAATGTTTCTTTCGGGACGAGGCTTGGGTGCCAGCGGAGGAATAAAATACACCGTCGTAGCAATGGTGGGAGCCATCGACAAGGAACACGCAATGGATTCGCCTTTTTACAGTAAATATTTCGAAAAGGGCGAACATCCGCTTAAAAACTGGTTAACATTCGAAATTTTCGGGATGGTAATAGGTGGTTTCATCTCAGGAGCCCTCTCCAAAAGATTGAAATTTAAAATCGAAAAATCGCCCAAAATATCCAACAAAAAACGGTTGATCTTCGCCTTCCTTGGTGGCCTATTTTTTGTTTACGGAGCACAACTTGCCAGGGGTTGCACGAGTGGCGCTGCCCTATCGGGGATGGCGGTTCTTTCAGTAGCCGGTTTTGTAACCATGATCGCCATCTTCGGATCTGCCTACCTTTTTGCCTGGTTCTTCAGGAAATTATGGATTTAATCTGAACTTTCATTACTCAATCTATGGGACCTATTTCAATAACATTTGAATTTTCTGAATGGATCAACCTGTTGATCGCATTTCTGATTGGTATCGGATTTGGTTATTCTCTCGAACAAGCCGGATTTTCGTCGAGCCGGAAACTGGCAGGGATGTTCTATGGTTATGACACCACCGTTATAAAGGTTTTCTTTACAGCAGCTATTGTAGCGCTGGCAGGTTCCCAGTTACTCAGTTTCTTTGGCCTGTTAAACCTGAAACAGGTATTCGTGAACCCCTATTATGTCAACGCGAGCATCCTGGGAGGAATCATCATGGGCGCCGGATTCATCATGGGAGGATATTGTCCCGGCACCAGCATCAGCGCACTTTCGATTGGGAAAATTGATGCAATGATTTTTATGTCCGGCGGACTTGTTGGAGCCTTCCTTTTCGCCGAAACATTTCCACTCATCCAATCCGTGGCCAACGAAAACCTCAAAGGGCCGATGAGAATTGATGAATGGTTTGGTGTTTCACCCGGCGTTTTCACCTTACTGTTGATACTTGCTGCCGTCGCATTATTCTGGATCGCAGAATTGGCCGAGAAAAAATTTAGCAGACCCGAAATTACTTCTGATCTTTAAACAGATAACGAAATGGACGCTCGAATAAAATATTCAGTATTGTTGCTTGGAATCGGGCTCATTATTGCTTTCCTTCCCTTCAACACAACGGAAACCTTCAGGGTAAAATCGAATTTATTACTCTCCAGATCAGCATCCGAAGAAATCTATTTCTCAGTAGATCAGGTAGCCCGGATGATGAATAATGAAGACAGTACGGTTCAGATCATTGATCTCCGAAGTACCACCCAATTCAAGGAATGTAATATTCCCGGCTCTATCAATATTCCTTACCCCGACCTGTTAAATCCAATTTGGGAAGGAACCTTTAACCAGCGTAGAATTAAAAAAATATTTTACGGAAACGACGATCAAACCAGCACCTACGCCTGGACAATCTTAACAGGATTGGGTTACAAAAACAATTTTGTAATGAAAGGCGGACTGAATGAATGGTTCATGACAATTTTGTACAGCAAGTTTAACGGGCTAAAGATCTCTCCTGTGGAAAATGCCCTTTTTGAGAACAGATACAATGCGCGCAGAACATTTACGCAAATTAATAGTCTGCCAGACAACCAGAAGACAAAGTTCTTCAGCGCCAAAAGACTAAAACAATCGAAGCTCGACGGAGGCTGTGAATAACCCTTAAAATCAGAAAGAAATGAGTCTGTTGAAGAATTTAAAGATTATCATCCCTGTATTAATGGTCCTTCTGATTTTAGTAATTATCAGAGCTTCAGACACAAATGTCTTCAAGGAGCCGGTTAGCAAGGCTCTGGAGGCTTCTCAAAATAATAGTAATCTGATCACACCGGATCAACTGAAATTACTTTCAGGTTCCTACCTGGTGATTGACTTAAGGAATGTAAGCGGTCACGATTCCATTCAATTTCAACATCGGATGCAAATTCCGTTTGAAAAAATTTTGGATCGGGTCAACCGGGATGTTTTGGATCAAACAAAAGGTGATCTGATTCTTTACGCTGATGATATAGTGACTGCCTCAAAAGCCTGGGTGATCTTAAATCAGTTAGGTTATAAAAAATTATTGATCCTTACTTCCAACGTGAATCCGGAAGAATTAAAATACAAATTCCAGCCCGACACGACTGCCAGGCTGGAACAGGATTCATTATAAATCAGGACTACAATTACTTCTTTTCGTAGGGATAGTTTTCAATTTCGCTTTCGGAGAAAGGCAACCATGACAGCAACTTCCTGTCCTGCACCATTTTGCTGTGCATAAACGCATTATTCCCATACATAACAGTTTTTGCATTGTAACCGAACAAACGGAGGTAGGCAGTTACAAACCCGGAATTGTGACCGGTCCCGCAATAAACGGCAACTTCCCGGTCGGGGGGGATAGATTGCATCTCGGAAATAATCCCAAGGGTCCCATTCGTTTTGTAACGCACTGAACCGGGAATATGTCCGGCATCATACTTGTCCTTCCGCTCAAAATTAATCGTATAAAAATTCTTCGTTTGTTCAAAAACCTTATCGGCAGTAATGAATGCATCTGCATAACCGGCAGCAAACAAACTGTTAAAACGTGCTGTCAAAATTTCTTCTCCGGTCGATTTCCCGGTATTCATTTGAGGAAAGTCGGAGGGTATAGCTCTTTCATTTTCAGCCACTTCCAGTTTATCTGCATACTTATCCGAAACAGCATTCAGCCACGCATCTTTTGCGAAATCCTTATTCCAACCACTCATTCCCCAACGCATCGCATACACATTTCCATAGCCCATCAAACGCAAAAGAGAAGTAGCGTAGCTGGAGTATTGTCCTGAATTACATACCATTACAATCTTGTCAAATTCAAATGGCTTGATTACGTTGATGAAATAATCAGGGATCTTGCTGAATTCTACATTCACAGCCCCTTTGATATGGCCTTTCGCAAAAGCATCGGGATTTCTTAGGTCGATAATTTTAATCTTTCCATCAATCTCCTTAAAAACGGCAGAAGCTTTAATTAACGAAGGAAAATTTCGGCCATTCACATAATCGCCTGATTTCTCCAAATATTTCAGCAATTTCTGCGATTCCTCGTTGATTACAATAGCCGCAGATTTAAGCTCAGTCGCGGGAGCTGAATCCGCTTTTTTCGGACTTTTCCCTCCTCCTGAACAGCCTACCAGCATTAAAACGAAAATTATCCCAATAACTTGATGAATCTTTTTCAAGGTTCTCATGATATATAGCTTGATAAAATTATTTCTTCTGTACCACTACGACATTGTCTTTATCGTATTGAATCGTTTCAACACGGCGACCTTGCTCATCGTATTTATACACGACAATCGCTACCCCATTAGCAGGATTGTTGACGACCTTTTTGTCTTTGTCCAGCGAAATCCTCTTAACCACCGCTCCATGTTCATCATATACGGATTGGGTGATGGGAACATTTTTGCCACTTAGAAATTCATTGTCCTGATCGAACTGGGAAGATTCAATCACATAACCATTCTGATCGACTACATTCACTCTTTTAGCCCAGCCCCAATATAAATTTGAAAGTTGTCCGGCTGTATTGTGCACGGAGAAATCAAGCATATCACCTGATGCGTTATTTTCAAACTTAAAATAGGAGACTCCAATGTCACCACAATTTTCGGCGGTGCAGTTATACAATGTATCGGCATTGTAATTAGCCATACGGGTCACATAACCATCTTTGTCGTAAGAGAAACGAAGTTCATAAAACGGGCAAAATTCATTCATTACCACACTTACGCCGGCCAAATTATACCTTAATTCCTTAATCATTCCATCCTCAAGTTTAGTCCACTGGTATTTGTGAATCTTGTTCCGATTCTCTATCGGAGCGTTCTTTTCATCTAAATAACGCATGCCTGTTCGCAAACCTGAGGCATTCAGCGTATATTCAAATACGGTAGCGCCACCATTCTTAACAGGTTCATTTTTCTCATTGAAAAAGCGCTTAATTTGTTTCTCACCTTCATAGGTATAGGTAACTTTTGCAGCGTTAATCGAGGAATAATCCAGCAGAACATTGTTGCGGTTATATTCGACTGAAGCAAGTTGCTTAAGCTCGTTGTAAGTGAATTTATAATTATTAATGGTTTTAGCTTCTACCGCGGAAAGCTCGTGCAGCCCCTTTTCAACGTCCCAGGGCGTTTCGCTGAACTGAATACTACGGTAATATTTCACATTACCCGCTGTGTTGTCTTTTGCCTTTTTTTCATTGCATGCATTTAATCCCAGCACGATTAATGCGAAAAAAAATAATTTTTGGTACTTCATTTGATTATGGTTCTAATATTTAGCATTTAAGTAATCAATACGTTATTCCCCATTTAAAGTTT
>JBAXKJ010000045.1:0-34230 GCA_037137375.1 Prolixibacteraceae bacterium | reverse complement strand
GAAGCTTTTTTTGAGGTCGCAAAAGATAAATCAAAACCATTTATTGTGAAGACCACCGATTACCGGATTAAAGTATTGGGCACCCAGTTCAACGTGTCTGCTTATTTGGGTGATGATGTTAGTCAAACTGTTCTTACAGAAGGTAGTATTGAACTCAACATGAATAATAAAGGGTTGTTTGACCATGGCGTTGTGTTGAAACAGAACGAACTGTTTTCTTTAAATAAAGGGATGAATGAAACCAGAATACAAAAGGTAGATCCCGAAAAGTATGTGTTGTGGAGAGATGGGATTCTCAAGTTCGAGAACGAAGACTTAAGCCAGGTATTGAAAAAAATTGAACGATATTATGATATTCAGATCAGGCTTGTTAATCCATTGGACAATTCAATTATTATAAACGGGAAGCTTGATCTGAAAGATGATAAAAATGAGGTATTATATTATGTATCAAAAGTTGCAAAAAGGAAATATGTAAAAATAAATGAACAATCTTATACGATAGAATAAAAATAGAGGAGGATGTTGGCACATCCTCCTCCAAAAATAAATAGTTAACTGACCTGACAGTTAAGTTAACTAATGTTCAATGATTAACGCAACAAATTTATGAAAAGAAAATGGATTCGTGTGCTCCTTTCCAGAGGGGGGCTTAAAAAAATGTTTAGGATTATGAGAGTAACCTTCATTTTGGTGTGTTGTTTGGTGTTTTATGCTTCAGCGAGTACCTATTCTCAAAACACCAGGTTTACCTTGAATTATCAGAACGCTACTATCCTTGATTTAATAAAGGATATTGAATCTCAAAGCAAGTTTATCTTTCTTTATCAGATTAGCGATCTGAACCTGAATAAAAAAGTAAATGCCGATTTTAAGAATGCAAAGATTGAAGAGATTCTTGATGTTGCATTAAAAGGAGAAGGATTGACCTATGAAGTCTTTGAAAAGCAGATTTTGATTTCGAAGGAAGAGCGGGGTGTTGAACCCGGCGTGCAATCGACACAGCAACCCCAAAAGAAAGTCCTTACCGGTACTGTAAAAGACAACAAGGGGCTTCCATTGCCAGGGGTTACTGTGATGGTGAAGGGTACAACTACTGGATTAATTACCGATACTGAAGGGAATTTTAGGCTGTTAGTGCCTTCGGATGCCGTGGTACTCATTTTTTCATTCGTTGGGATGAAATCACAGGAGATTCAAATTGCAGGGAAAACAACTTTTCATGTTGTACTTGCAGAAGAAACCGTTGAAGTGAATGATGTTATTGTTGTGGGATATGCCAAACAAAAAAGAGATGTCGTAGTAGGTGCAATATCAGATGTGCAGGGGCGAAAATTAAGAGAGATGGCTGTGCCAAACCTTTCGCGGGCCCTACAGGAATTAATGCCTGGAGTTATAGGATCTGTTTCATCGGGCCAGCCTGGCGCTGATGATGGTTCTCTTACCATTCGTGGAGTTTCTACTTTCACAGGTTCAAATTCTCCATTAATTCTGGTAGATGGTATTGAGGATGCGGGTGGTTTTTCCAGAATAGGTCCAAATGAGGTTTCTTCCATTTCTGTTCTGAAGGATGCATCAGCAACTGCCATATACGGAGTAAGAGGTGCAAATGGTGTAATCCTTATTACGACAAGACGGGGAGAAGTAAGCAAGCCTACAATAACAGTATCTGGCTATACAACCTTAAAAATGGTAACTTCCAATCCCCCCTCATTAAATGGACTCGATGCCCTGATACTGCAGGGCGAAGCAAGTAAGAATGCCGGTCAGTTTGGCCAGGTTCGGTCCGAAGCAGTGATGGATATGTATCGGAATCCCAATAGAGACCCGATTCTCTATCCGGATGTCAATTGGTATGACTTAATGGTAAAGAAAGTGGGCTGGGAGAATAATGCCCAGATTAATGTTACCGGAGGAACCGATTTTGTAAAATATTTTAGTTCCCTGAGTTATTCTCATCAGGGTGATATGTTCAAAACTGATACTCAAAATGGATTCTATGATCCCTCTTTTTGGTACGATAAAATCAATTTCAGAACCAACCTTGATTTTAATATCACGAAGTCTACTTTTCTTAGCACCGATATTTCCGGCAGGACAGATCAGACAAATGAGAGTAATGCACCCAATACGGGAGCTGATTTTTATAATTTGTACAAAGACATCGTCTATTCCTCTCCCGTCTTGTTCCCTGCGTATTATCCTGCATCTTTTATCACTGAACATCCCGATCCATTGGATCCAAATGCAACAGGAATAAGATTGCCGGATATGTCTAACATGGTACCAGTACAAAGAAATCCCTATTATGACCTTAATTACACTGGTTTTAACAGAACAAAAGCTGACGTTGTTAATTTAAATCTCGCCTTACACCAGAATCTCGATTTTTTTACAAGAGGGCTGAACTTTGATGTGAAATATGCTTATTCCACTTCAATATCTTATAAAAAAAGCTACGCAAACGCCGTCTATAATTATATGTTTGATAAAGCAACAAATACCTGGTCAATAGTCAGTGGTCAGAATTACAATCAAACTTCCGCTGGATTTCATCCTACATCAGGAGAGGATTTTTCAACCAGCATCAAAACAAAATACTATGAGGCAAAGTTTACCTATGACCGCACCTTCAAAAATCATAATTTAGGTGTACTTGGGGTATTTAGCCGGAAAGAGACGGAAGCAAATATCATTGATTTCCCATCCTACAAGGAAGATTGGGTTGGAAGAATCACTTATAACTTTGCAACCAAGTATTTATTTGAAGTCAATGCTGGTTATAATGGATCGGAAAAATTCGCACCGGGAAAGCGCTTCGGGTTCTTTCCTTCAGCAGCAGCAGGATGGAATCTTGCAAAAGAAGATTTTTTTAAGAGCTTCCTGCCAAAAGTCAATCAATTAAAATTTAGGTACACAATTGGCAAAAGTGGGAGTGAAAATGGTAACCGTTTCATGTATGAAGGTGGTTGGGGAAGTTATGGTACATCATATTCCAACCTGACCGGATTTGGGATTCCCTCAAGCGGGGCCGTACAATCATGGGGTGAAGTCAAAATTGCCAATAATGATGCAACATGGGAGAAAGCTTACAAACAAAATTTAGGAATTGACCTTGTTGCTTTTGCAAGTAATTTAACTTTTAGCCTTGAATTATATAAAGAAAGGCGCGAAGATATTTTTGTAACTCCGTTAATGGCATCCTATTTTTTCGCAAGTCCTTCCCGGGCAGGTCAATCCGGATCAGCACTATCATTACCCTTGATAAATCTGGGTAAAACTAAATCAAGGGGATTAGAGATGGTCGTTAGTTTTAAGCATGAGCTAAAAAATGGATTATTATTCAATATCGGAGGAGACCTAACAATGGTTGACAACCGTATAGTGGCCAGATCAGATGCTCCATTAACACCTGAATACCAAAAGGATGCAGGAAAACCCATAGGTTGGTCCAGTGGCTATCAAACCAATGGTTTTTTTAACGATTTTGAAGAAGCAATTAATGCTCCAAATGTGACTGGCGGAAATATGCCGGGCTCTTACCGGTACGCTGATTTTAGTGGTAATGGATCGATTGATATAAAGGACATGGTACCTTTTAAAAAGACCGCTCAGCCAGATTTTACCTGCGGGCTTAATTTTGGTGCCAGTTTTAAAGGATTTGCCTTAAGCGGTCGTTTATTCGGAAAAGAGGGCACTTATTACGGTGCGACTTATCAATATTGGTATCCAAATCTTGACAACGGAAAACCACAGGGATTGACTGTGCAGCTTGACCATTGGACTCCTGAGAACAAAAACGCTGCCTATCCATCCTTTAGCTCAATCACTCAGCCTTTTTACACGAACAGAAATGACCGCAATTTTGTCGATTGCAGCTTTTTGAGGTTACAAAGCCTTACACTCAACTATTTATTAACAACAGCGGCAGTCAAAAAAATCTTGCACATGACCAGTGCCCGCCTTTATGTAACGGGCAATAACCTGTTTACCTGGTCAAAGGTTCCTTTTGGAGATCCTGAAGGGGGTAATGCATTTACCTTTAATTATCCATTGGTCCGCAGAATTACTTTTGGAATTGATATGAATTTCTAATCTCAATCGACATGATAAAAAGCTCTAAATATCTGACAATATTCCTCTTGTTATTGACAATAACTGGTTGCGAGGATTATCTTAATAAAAAAGATCCGAATACGAACTATCTTACTGAAGATGATATTTTTATTGATCCTGTTAAAATTAAGGAGCTGGCTGCAAGGCTCTATGATTGTGTTAGTTGGGAAAGCGGTTTAGGTAGTGCAGCCAGAACAAATGCAGCCGGGAAAGATTATGGAAGTATCCAGAATACAGCAGGCGAGATGATTTCTACCCGACAGGATATTGCAGCAAATACTTTTGGATTACCCGGGAACTGGCAACAATTGGTGGATAATCAATCTTTAAGCGGATATATTCCTCAGTGGTTGGATTCATGGAACAATTCATGGGAAGCCATTTACCTTTCAAATCTATTACTTGAGAAGTTCAAAAACGGCGAAATTAAAAAAGGATTATTAAACCCCAGATTGGAAAAACAGCTAATTGGTGAAAGCTTTTTGTTTCGGGCCTATGGTTACTCAGCTTTAATAAAAAGATGGGGTGGTATGCCTCTGTTTACCAGGCGGATGTTATCGTCAGATGACTATAATCTGCCTCGGGGAGATTATCAAAAATGTGTTGATCAGGTAGTTGCTGATTGTGATTCGGCGGTAAAATATATCCCTGAAGCCAGCTATTTAAATGATCCCGAATATATGGGACGCCTAGGAAAGGCAGCGGCAATGGCTTTAAAATCCAGAACATTAACAATTGCAGCCAGTCCGCTCAACAATTCGCAAAATGATTCAAAAAGTTGGGTCACTGCCGCTCAGGCTGCTTGGGATGTGATAACACTATCAAGAGCTAATTCTGACAAGATCGGTCTGTTTACAGGAAATTACAACAATATTTTTTATGATATGCCAGGTACAATAGAAGACTTATGGCCAAGGTATCTTCCCATGCAGACCAGTCCAACCTCAGTATATCAACATATTTACTCCTGGACAAAATATGCGGGGTCAACCAGCTTGGGACAAAGTGTAACTTTGGAAACGGTAAACAGATTTGAAACGGCTAATGGATGGCCCATAGAAAATCAAAATTCCGGCTATTCAATCAATTTTCCGTATTCCAATCGTGATCCACGTTTTTATAAAGACATCATTTATCAGGGAGTTTTATGGCCCGAAACTGCAGACAATGAACTCATTGACTTTCGCACATCCCCTTTAGGTAAAGACAGATCTGCTCCAACGGATCTGACCTACGGAAATTCAAAAACAGGATTTATGGCCGGTAAATTACTTCCTCCAAAGTTTAATAATAAATATACCTCACCCAGGTATTGTAATGCACCTCTTATCAGGATGGCAGAGATGTATCTTAATTATGCAGAAGCAGTTAACGAGGCATATAAAGACCCAAATGCAAAACTTCCAGGGGCAGATTTGTCGGCTGTTGACGCTTTAAATATTATAAGAAACAGAGTTGGTCATGTAAATGTCCGTAGTGAATTTACGAAAGATTATTTGCTATTTCAGGGGAGGGTAAGAAATGAATTTGCTGTGGAGTTATGTTTTGAATATCATTATTGGTTTGATCTGTTGCGGTGGAAAACCGCAGTACAAGAACTGGATGGGAAGAACTTTCATGGGTTGTTACTCATTGCCGATGCAACAAAACCGGGAGGGATTCGTCATGAAATATTTGAAATTCCCCTTACCCGAAATTTCAAGGAGCGGAACTATCGCTATCCCTTGAGAACGAATGATTTATACCAATTTGTAAATCTGAAGCAAAATCCGGGATGGTAGTTGAATTATTATCTAAAAATTGAACTCATGAAAATTCTATATAAAATATTGATAGGTATAAATGTGTTTTTATACTGGCAAACATCTTATGCGTTTGCCCAGGATAAGAATCAGTTAAATATAAAAGTAATTGTAGTGGACGAAGCAAAATCGGCTGTTCAGGGTTTGTCTGTTCGTACATCGGTTTCCAAACAATTGGCGTATACGGATGATTCAGGCAAACTGACTGTACAATGCCAAATGAATGATTATCTCATTATTGAAAATACTGGCTATGATAATTTAGTTTTACCCGTATTGAAAGGTATGTTTGCCCGGGATACCATTGTTGTACATCGCTGGGGTGATATAAGACGCTCAGCATCAGATAAAACTTCAATCTCTCTTTCAGAACAAAGCTTTGACCGAACGACCGGAGCTGTTTCCCAGATTTCTGGTGATGAGCTAAAAGATGTTCCAACGGTTTTCATTAATGAATCTCTTGCAGGTCGTTTGTCGGGAGTCAGAGCTTTCGAAAGTGATGCGAATCCGGAAACAGAGAGTCATGCTGTTTCGCTTTGGGGGACCACGATAAGCGAGGTCAGAATTGACGGGATGCCTGGCGGCTATCTTCCTGGAGTTGGATTGGTTGAGACTCCTGAAGAGATCGAGAAACTGACTATTGTCAAAGACTTTAGTGGTAATTCTCTTTTTGGAGGAACTGCGAATGACGGATCTATGCTAATAAAAACTAAAAGGGGAAAGCCTGGTGCAAATATCTTCCGGATTAAATACAACCATGGACTACGTACACCCACGATGCTTCCCGAAATGATGAATGCCGTGGATTATGCCAAAGCTTATAATCAGGCCCTTATCAATGATGGTCTTACTCCTGCCTATCCAGAGAATGCAATTGCGGCCTATCAGAATGGTTCAAATCCTTTACGCTATCCCAATGTTAATTTATACAATAAAATCCTTGCCAACACGACAATGAATGATAATCTGACAGGAGATTTTTCTGGTGGGAATTCTGTCACTACCTATTATTCACATTTAGGATTAAGAACCGCAGATGGTCTGGAGAAAGTAGGCACAAACAGAAAATATTCCAGATTAACCATGAAAACGAATTTAGAGACTAAATTAGGGTCTTATGGATTAGTTTATATCGGAATAGGGGGAAACATCACTAATCGGAAGTATCCCAATATTGGTTCAAACACTATTTTCAACATTATGAATCAGTATCCAGCGAATGCTATGCCATTGTTGATCTCTGATGGAATTTACGGGTATAACCCAACTTATCCGACGAATATCCTTGCAGATTTGGAAAGCGGCGTAAAATCGGAAGATGCCAAAAGAGAAGGTTATACCAGAATTGGGATTGATTTTAATCTTGATGATCTTTTGAAGGGGCTTACTTTCAAATCGAGTATGAATATTAGTGTTTATAATAGCAACATAAAAGGGCTGGATCCTTCTGTTGACAGGGTACAGCCATTTTTTACCACTCCAACAAATCAGGATACCTTGTATTACAAGATTATCGCAAAAAAAGCCAGTGACAACTCCTGGACTCAGCGCGACGATGCAGTTTACCGCAGTCGTTATATACAAACAGGTTTCAATTACGACAGAGCATTTGACAATGATCATTTATTAACAGTAGACCTAATATATACCCGTGAGCTTATCACCGGTAGTAAATTTGTACAGGATGAGCGCCATCAGACTTTTGGCGGACGAGCGAACTTTTTTTTAAAAAACAAGTACGCTATTGATGGTAGCATTTCGACTTTTGGTGTTCAGGCGATACCTGGTAAAAACCGTAACTCTCTGGCCTATCACGGAGGTTTTGCATGGATAGTTAGCCGTGAGCAATTCTTAGAAAAATTAATATGGCTGGATTATTTGAAACTTCGCACTTCCTATGGCGTTTCGGGTACATGGTTTGGTCAGGTAAGCAGCGACGCACGAACCTATTATATTACTAAGGACTTATACAATGACGGGAATGGAGCTTCTTTCGGTGTGCCGGGCGGTACCTCATCAATAACCGGATATTACCGTGCATTTACCGGAAATGCTCAAATCAAATGTCCGCAACAAAAGATGATTACTATTGGAGCTGATGCACAATTGTTCAATAAGAACCTTAATCTCCAGCTCAATTATTTTTATAAAAAATCTACGGACGAGATCATACTACCTACCAATCTCTATGCGTTGCTTTCTTCAAACACCGCCTACATGCCCTATATTAATTATGGATCAAGAGAGACAAAGGGTTTTGACTTTCAGATTACGTATAATAACAAAATCGGGCAGATACAATATACACTTGATTTCAACGGAGCTTACCGTATAACTAAAAATCTAAAAACAAATTCTCTGCAATATTCTGATAATGATAGTTACAGAAGTATTGATGGTCAGTTTGCAGATAATATTTATGGATTGGAAGCTGATGGTTTATATCAATCAAAGGTTGAGGTTGAAAGAAGCCTGCACAGTTATCTGGGAAGTATTTCTCCCGGTGATATAAAGTATAAGGATTTTAACGGGGATAATGTAATTGACAACAAAGACATTCATGAAATTGGACACAGTCCCCGCTTTCAGTATGGGTTGAACCTGACTTTTAAATACAGAAATTGGTGGTTGAGTATTCATGGTGATGGTGTTGCAGATGGTGAATTGATTGATCAAACTTCATGGAAAACAGGTACACAAAATTATACCGTTGCGATGAAGCAAGCCTGGCCTGTTTCGAATGATTTGCCTGTTAATTCGGTTATTGGTACTAATGCAAATTATCGGACTTCAACCTTCTGGCTTAAAAAGGCAGGATATTTTAATATGAGAAGTTTAAATCTGGCCTACATGATCCCTTCAGAATTAACACGTCAGGCACATATCGAAAATATCAAGGTCTATCTAAGTGGAAGAAACCTATTTGTAAAATCGATGATTCAAAATATGTATGCACCAAATGTTAATTCCGGTTATAGTGTATTCCCTGCTCTGCGTGGGCTTGATTTGGGAATAGAATTATCTTTTTAATAACTGAGAACATTAAAAAAAACAACGCTATGATTAAAATTAAACTAATCCTGATAATTTTCATTTTCTCAATATTCCTCTATGGCTGCAAAGACTTTTTCGAAATAAGACCAACTGATGATTTTTCAAAAGAGGAGATATTTGGTAGTATTGATAAAGCTCAGCAATACATAGGTTATTCCTATAGCCAGCTTTCCCGGGATCCATGGTTCGATCTCGAATATTATACGGATAATGCTGTCTCAAATGATAAACCACTAACTAATGCGGTTACTGGCTGGAATCCAGAATCTTTTCCGGTTTCGGGTGAGTGGAATAAGGGATTTCGCAATATCATCCGTTTAAATGACTTTTTGGAGAATGGGTTTAGGATCCCCTATGATATTTATAAGTTGGATTATTCAAACCGGCTTAAAAATCGGATCAGGGGTGAAGCTTTTGGATTAAGGGCCTGGTATGAATGGATCCTGTTAAAAAATTTTGCCGGGCCTTCAGCATCAAATACCAACATCATTTTAGGATTTCCCATCATGGACGGGATTACAGATATTTCGCAAGCGAATGAAATCCCCAGAAGTACCTATGCAGATTGTTTTAAAAGGATCAATGCCGATATCGACAGCGCATATAAATACATCAATATTCTGCGATACAACGGTACAACAACGGGTATTGACGACAAACAGAATGTAGGAAGAATCTCAAATGAAATGCTACTTGCATTAAAAACCAGAATGTACCTGTTTGCTGCAAGTCCTGCTTACAAAATCGTTACATGGGATGATGCAGCTAAAGTAGCCTACAATGCGATAGCCTTAATAGACAATAAAACGATAAAGACCCTGGTAGATTATGGTGATTATAATGATCCTGCAAGTATTGATGATTTCTGGAGATCGAGCTATACCACGAATGGAAACCGTGAAGGCTCATATTATCCACCATCCATGAATGGAAGCGGGATTTGTAACCCGACTCAGAATCTAGTGGATGCTTTCCCTACAAGTACCGGTTATCCAATTGACCATTCCTCTGGTGGATATAATCAGACAAAACCTTATACAAACCGGGATCTGCGATTTTATCGTTTTATCTTTTACAATGGGATCAATAGCTTTAGAAATGCAAATGTTCAAACATATAATGGAGGCTCAGATATGCCTGGCGGTATAAACTTATTCGCAACCCGAACAGGTTATTATATGAAAAAATTTCTAAGTTCACAAGTTGATAAGACTCCACAGACAACAGGGAAAACTACAGATTATAAGTATTACGCATACTTTACCCGCACAGGATTATATCTTGATTTTGCTGAAGCTGCAACAGAAGCCTATGGCGTTGCAGGGAAAGATATCTCAATGAGTATTTCCGCGAAAGATGCATTAGTGGTGATTCGCAAACGGGCAGGTATTCTAACCGATAATTACCTGGCTGAAGCAATAACTGACAAGAGTAAATTAATTGAGCTTGTTAAAAATGAGCGAAGACTGGAATTCTGTTTTGAGGGAGAGCGATTTTATGACATTCAGCGCTGGATGTTACCTCTAACCCAACTGAATTCGCCGATTACGGGTATCTCAATCGAAAATGGGGTAAACGGCCTTTTCTTTTACACCTCCAAAACAGTTGAAAAACATCTGTGGACATCAACCATGTACTACAGCCCAATACCAAGAGATGAAGTATTGAAATCAAAAATGATAATTCAAAATAATGGCTGGCAATAAACGCTTAAAAAACTTAATCATGAAATATATACTATTATTATCAATTGTTTTTTTGCTCACGCTATCTGGCTGCGAAAAATATGAGCAATTTTATTTTGAAGAAAACACATTTACGGATGTTTATTTCAATAAAACCCTGCTAACCAGAACAACTGTGGCTGGAGAAGGATTGTCTATCAAGATGGGGGTAAACCTTGGTGGAATGCGTGACAATACCAAAGAACGCGTAATTAAATATGTTTTGGCTCCTGAACTATTATCAGGTACCCTATACAAATTGTTACCTGCTGATTATTACACCATTAGTGATCCTGAAAAAATTGTTGTACCAGTGGGTACTTTGCAAGGGCTTGTTTCCATTAAATTTGATTCTTTAAAGTTTGCAAATGATCCCCTAACCCTTACAAAAACTTATGCGCTTCCGTTTAGAATAGTCTCTTCTTCCATAGCCAAAGATTCAATCCTCGCCGGACAGGCAACCACAATAATTCCACTTAGTTATATCAATACTTATGATGGAAATTATTATCATTTCGCCACCGTTAAGGTTTACAAGGACATTCAACTTACCAGTCTGGATACAACCATTTTAATCGGTAACCCTAAAGATTACAATGCAAGTACCGCACGCGTTCTGACAACGACTTCCATGAATACTGTTACGACTGATTATATTGGTGATTATGGAGGTCCCACCTACAAAATGAAGTTGCAAATAAACAAGGACAATACAGTTTTGATTCAAAGTATCGTAACATCAGTTTTTCAGGTGGTATCAAATGGAATCAGTACATGGAATCCCGTTACCCGAAAATTTCACCTGCTTTATAAATATTCCTATAATTCAAAATATTATGTTCTTGAAGATGATCTGATATTCAGAAACCGTATCAGGGATGGCATTAATGAATGGCGCTGGGACGGTTTCCCAGGCAACTAATTTTCAATTGTCAAAATCCATTAAACATTTGTTTTTAGTAATATCCAGGTAATAAAACTATGGAATGGATGTAGACCGCTTATGTAACTATAATGTCAATGTTAAATCAAAATTGGTATTGCTTTGTAATTAGAAAAAGTCAATAATAAAATAATTAAAATTAGTCAGGGAATGAAAATCAGTTTAATACTTATGGCACTAATGTTTTCTGAAATTTTAGCAGCCAAAACATACTTTGTAGCTAAAACCGGAAATGACAAAAACAACGGTGAAATCAAAAGCCCTTTTCTACACATTCAGCAGGCAGCCAATGTAGCTCAGCCTGGAGATACTATTTTTGTCAAGGAAGGAATTTATAGGGAAAGGGTCTCCCCTCCAAGAGGTGGCGTAGAGGGATTTCCAATTGTATATATGGGTGAACCTAATAAAAATGTCGTTATCAAAGGCTCCGATATATGGGAACCAGAATGGCATCAGCTGACCCCAAAAGTATATTATTCCATTCCTGATGAGACAATGTTCAATGATAATTGCTATAAAGACAATAAAAATCCCTTTAAAGTTGCAAGTTCTGCCACCCCCTATCATAGAGAGGGGAAAGCAGAAATGTATTTTGGATACAAGGGAGATTCAACGATGGTTTATACGATCGGACAGATTTTCGTTGATAGGAAGATGTTTATTCAGCGGCCATATTTATCAGAAATGAAAGACAATGAAAAATCTTGGTTTTATGATAAGGTTAGTGGCAATTTGTTTATTCATTTCGAAAAGGATATTCCTGCTAAGCAATTAGTTGAAATAAGCACCCGTCGTAGAATTTTTGCCCCTCATAAACGTCAGCTCGGCTATATTGTAGTTCAGGGATTCATTTTGGAGCATTGCGGAAACCAGTACCCAGCGAATTTTTGGGAAGCTAAACATCCCGAATGGCAGCAAGCCGGAGCTGTTGGAATCCGTTCGGGTCATCACTGGGTGATTAAAAAAAATGTAATACGTTTTGCGAATGGCATTGGGATTGATTTTGGTAATGAAGGTGATCGTGAAAGTGATCTTGAAATTGGTGATAATGGTTCTGCAATCGGTTCAAAATACAACACAATAGATTCTAATTATATTACAGATAACGGAGCTGGAGGAACAGCTGCATACTATCCTGATTATATCACATTTACAAATAATGTAGTTGAGAGAAATGTAAATCTGAGATTTCGTGGGAATAAACGCTGGGAGAGTGCAGGAGTAAAAATGCATGCCCCAAATTTCTCTGTTATTTCAAATAATCTTATTCAAAATAATTATGAAAAATGGGGGCTTTGGCTGGATCAGGGTGCCGGAATAAATACTCAGGTTCATGCTAATTTAATTGTCGGCAGCGAAGTCGGATTTGATTTGGAAATTGGTTCAGCATTCCCCGACAAGCTCATTCTTGAAAACAATATATTTATCAAAAATAAAATTGCAATCGGGAGCAGGGAATCGGGGGGCCTAACCGCTTTACACAATCTTATATTGGGTTCATCAGGTGAAGCAATTTCGAATTCAATCGAAAAAACAAGAGGAGGAAGCTGGTCGGGTGATTTTCATTATTATTTCAACAATGTTTTTTTAGGGTGCCAATTGATAGCAAATGTATGTCCTCCCGACTATTATCGGTCTGCAGATCGCAGATTTGACTGTAACCTTTATCAGGCAGCAGAAAATGACAAAGTGTTTAAAATCAGGAATAATCCAAAGGATTCTGTGACATTTAAAAGCTGGAAAGAACGTTGGAATACATATAATAGAGGAATTTATTGTGATAATAACAGTGCATTAATTTCTGACATTTCCTACGAATTCAATCCGATTGATTTTACATTAAAATTATCAATACCGGATCAATATCTTCATTCGAAAACAACCTATTTCCCGATTTTAAAAACGGATTTTACCGGAGAAAAGATACCGGTTAGTTCTGCATTACCCGGTCCGTTCCAAAAACTTCATAAAGGGAATAACGAAATTATACTATGGAAAGGACTAAAACCGCTTCCTGAATATGAATTGCCTTTTGGACAATTTTAGTTTCTTTTAAATATGGTAACTTAATAAGTAAATAGTTGCTGTTTTAGATATTTGCTATTGATTTCTTTCCCATATTTAAAATCTGCAATCTGGGGGGAATAAGTAAGGAATTTTTCAATTTGTCGCTCAAGAACCTAAAGAAATGGCCCTGAATCAAGGTTCGCAAAGGATGGTGATGATTTCATATTGGCAGCAAATATTGTTGTGGTAGTCAGACCAAGTATAATGTTTAGAAGTTTAGACTTCGTCTGACAGCAGGGATATTTTGCCCTATTCGGGCAATGCGTTTTCGAAGGCATTTTCTCTTGAAATGATCCTTGAGAATTGGGGGCTATAAATGCCCCCTTTTTCATTCCAGTCGGACAAGATATTCCTGGCAGGTTGGTCGCCACCAGAGTCTGTTTCCGCTTCTCCTGTCAGATGTAAATTTACATCTTTTTGAAAATGATTCTCCAACATCTTGTTTTTTGTAAGATGAAGTGACTCATTCCAGGTTTGCCAGGGTGTTCGACCTATACAGAACTTACCAGAATGGGGCCGTTCCTTCTTGTAGTGATTGATCCAGAGATCCACATAGAGCTGTAGCTTATCAATATTGTTGTAGATCTTTTTGCGGAAAGCAACTGAATAGAATTCTCCCTGTATTGTTTTGTGGAACCTCTCAAAGATCCCGTTAGTTTGCGGGTGTCTTGCCTTCGTCCTGATGTGATCGATATCTTCTATGGAAGATGAGTTGGTACTTGTGGTGTGCTCTTGCATCGCAATATTCGGCACCTCTGTCGGTGAGCACTCTCACCAGTGGGATATTACTCTCCTCATACATTGGAAGGACCCTGTTGTTAAGCATATCTGCAGCAACAAGGGCATTTTTGCGATTGTACAATTTGACCTATGCGACCTTAGCATAAGTATCAATATAGGTTTGCTGGTAGATTCTTCCAACACCTTTTATTGTGCCAACATAGTAGGTATCTTGGGCTCCAAGGTATCCAGGATGGTGAGTCTCAATCCCACCCATAGCTAACTTCTCTTCTTTGGCTTTTTCAAGGGCAATTACCTGAGCTTCGGTCAAACCCAATCCATCTTCTGCCGCTTTCTTTTCAAGCAATGAAGTAATTGCAAGGGCACGGATTGCAAATCCCCGCCAGCGGGACTACTTTATTTCGAAAGGGTTTCTATCAACCTGGCTGTGTGTGGAGCTAACTTCGTAACAGTGTAACTACCTTCAAATTCGCCCAACTTTTCGCCTGTCCAAAAATCAGTCAACTGAGATTTCTTTTGAAGATTCACGGTTAGATCGATGGTATCTGTTTCACTCCAGTTAAAGAAGTAGTAATACTTGGTATCGCCCATGTCGGTTATAGCAGTCTCCATCTCAGCATCCGAAAAACGGGCGCCTTTGCCGGTGGGTTTTAGTAATTTTTTCAAGATAGCCAGCTCTTTTTCCTTCAGGAGGGAAGCTTTATCCCCGCTGAGCACCAGCCCGCCAACGGCATGAACAGCCGTGGCGTGAAACATCCACTCGATGGGTTCGATGGCTTTTTTACAGCTGAAAACGGTATCATTGGCCAGCAATACGCAATCGGGGTCCGATTCCCACAACCTGCCGTTTTGCCAGGCACGGCAAAGGTTCTCATAAGCAGTTCCTTTGATTCTTTGCCAGCTACGGTTCATGTCGTTGCTTGTCCTCATTGCAGTAACCAATCCCAGCGAAGGCCACATCGGGGCATTGCATCCAAGTACCACGCTGTTTTCGTCGCATCCTTTCAGTATGGCTTCCATACCCCGCCGATAAGCTTCAATTCGTGTGGCCGATTGGTCGTAATGAACTCCGCCATGAATGGCGCCCCAGTAGTTGGCATCCAACTTGAAATAGTTGACACCCCATTTTTCGCGCATTTGGCGGAAGATTCCTTCCAGGTGTTTTTGTGCTTCGGGATTGGTTCCATCCAGCACATACCAAGGGGCACAGCGCCAGCCTCCAAAACCAATTTTTGAAGAAACCAGCGGCGTTCCGTCGGTATCCTTCACAAACCAGTCGGGATGCTCTTTAAAAATGCGGGAGTTCTTTTCGGCAATAAAAGGGGCTACCCAGATGGCTGGTTCAAAACCTTTTGCTTTTATGGCTTTCAGGGTTCTCTGAAGATCGCCGTAAGCCGGGTTTTCATCGAGCCAATCGCCCATGAAAGGCTGATAGCCGTCGTCCAACTGGATGTATTTTAATTCAGGAAGTATTTTTGAAAAACCGTTCAGATTTTCTTCGATTATTTGGTGAGTAACTGCCGGACCGTAGCAATACCACGAACACCAGCCGGTAGGGATGGTTTTGGTTTTACGCGTTGGATGATTATTAGTCAGCTCAACGGCCAGCCGATCAAACAATTCGCCACGGTCGTTGCCATTCAGCAAGATAAAATCTTCCATCTGCCAGCTTTCCCCCGGTTTCAGTTCCAGGCCTTCAGCATCAAAGGAAACCAACAACTGACGGGCATCATAACTGATCCGACCGATAAAACGCTTGCACGAAGTAAATCCCAGCACAAGATGTTCATCGGATTTTGGGCTGATAGCTAGCATCCCATAAGCGGTAGTCAGCCCGTGCAGGTTGGGTATCCGGTAATGTTTGGGGTCGGGATAAGGACCAATATTTACCAACGAATCAAGTGTTCCGCCATTTTGAGCCAGCTTTTGAAAGCCTTCACCATAAACCGGACTTTTGGGATTCAATCCGTGCTCCGGAAGATCGAACAGGATAATATTGGCAGGTTTTACCGAAGTATTTCCAATGTTCCTGACCGTGGTTTTGCATGTATTCCCTTCCCATTTCCGCTCAACAATCAGTTGATCGGCGGAAATTACGTTTCCTTGAGCATCCTCTACTTTTGAGGATGAATTTTGCAGAAGCTGAAAGAAAGCTTCGGACTGACTTGCCGGTTTTTTGTTTACGCAGCTTGTGACTACTGACATCACAACCAGCAGGATTGGTAAATAGATTAGTTTGTTTTTCATCTGTAAATAATTAGTTTTTTAATTGTCGAATGGAATTGCCATGATCAGAAAATTTATTCAATTATCTATTGGTGTTTCTAAAGATCATGTCAATTTCATAATGTGCATCTTCTTTTTTAATTGCAATTTTCAGAAGCCATATGTCGATAAATTTATTTTTTTGCCGGACAAAGAGTTACATACAAAGGCTGCATGGCTTGTGCTCCTTCAAATTTCACGAGTGATAATTTCATGGTATGATTTCCCTTTTCCAGCTGAATTGAACCAACGGGTGATTCAATTCTCGCGTTAGATGGTTTATACGATATAGAAATTTTTTTGCCATCTACTTCCAGTTCAACTTCTCCGCTTTCCTCTTTTAATGCCGTATTGTAGGCTAATTTTAATTCAAAAGCACCCGGTTTATTCGTTCTGAATTCCCATAGCAGATACTGCTCTTTATTTATCCAGTTAGTGGCAAATTCGCGGTCTCTTTTTCCATCGCCATACGAAAAGCCTTTTCCGGGAGTTTTGGCATCAAAAACCAACAACTTATTCAGATTAGTAGCCGATAAAAGTTGAAAAACCTTGTTTTCAGGTTTACTTTCTAATTCGAGTTTAATCACCGTATTCAATGTATCTGGCATTTGTTTTGCTAAACTAATGACTAAATCGTTTGCATTCAATTGCTTTCTTTGTAAAGCTTTCTTTCGGATATCTGCCAGCAGAATTGCACTCTTCACCTTAACGTTTAAACCTCCAACAGTTAACTTCCCGTCATTAGGCCATTCAAATACATGCAAAAAAAGAGTATCCGCTTTTTGGGTAATCTCGCCCCACGATTGTATAGGTAACGGATTTTTGGTAGTTCCATAAATACTCTGTCCATTAATCCGCATCCAGCTTCCTATTCCATTTAAAATGGCTTCATCTTTCTTATCCCACGTTCCGTCACCCTTAGGACCAATATTCAACAGGATATTTCCACCCTTGGCGGCAGCACTTGCCAACAAACGCACAAAATGCTGTGGTGATTTATGCCTGTTATCAAACTTGTTGTAACCATACGATTCGTTGGTTGTTGGTATTGCTTCCCATAAATGGGGATTAGTACGAAAGAAAGCCGCCCTATCGCCAGTATTGATATAATCGCCAAAATTTACAGAACCAACTCCTGCCAGTCTGCCATTTACTACAATATTTGGATCGGTATCACGAATTACTTTTGTAATCCGCAAATTCAGATACAAGGGCAATTTATGCGGTGTATCAAACCAGAGTATATCAGGTTGATAATTTTTAATAAGCTCCAAAATTTGTGGTATGGACTTTTCATTTACATATTTTTCGGCTCTTGGCAAAAATTCAGGATAATTCTCCCACCAATTGGCTCCATGCAATAGTTTATCGCCTCCCGGATTGTCCCAATCCCAGTCGTTACCCGGAGCATCGGGGTGCTCCCAATCAAAAGCATGAGAATAGTAGAAACCGAACTTTATTCCATATTTTTTTGCTGCCATACTTAATTCTTTCATCGGATCCCTTTTAAACTTCGTCAAACGAATATCGTAAGGATATGCATTAGATGGATACATGGCAAAACCATCGTGATGTTTAGCCGTAATTATGAAATATCTCATTCCTGTTTCTTTGGCTGTTTTCATCCATTTTTCAGCATCGAAATCAGGTGCATCAAATACATTAACTACTTTCTCGCGATATTCTTTGAGTGGAATTTTAACCACACGCATTATATGTTCGCCATAACCGGATGTACCCGAACTACCCCATGCTCCACCCAGTTGCGAATAGACACCCCAATGAATAAAGCATCCGAATTTTGCATCGGCGAACCAATCTATTCTATGGCTATGCTTTTTAAGATCATCTGTGTACCATGTTTTTAATGCATCCACATAAGCATCTTTATCTTGCTTTAAGACCATGTTTTTGGGGATTTCCAGTCCTTGCTCATCGCCACTGTTGGTATGTAAGGACGGATTTTGCGAGTACACTTGCGGTACCAAACCTACGAGAATGAAACCCCAGATAAAAACGCATTTCGAAATAATTAATTTGTTTTTCATCAAATTTTAATATAATTAATTTTTAAAAGGAATTACGATCACCTTGGCATATGAGCCATTCTCAAAACCACCAATACCATCCATAGTAGAGAAGAAAATATAAGCCGGCTTATTGTTTTCGAACATGATAAATGGTCTTTCCAGTTGTCCCATAATCTGTTTAGTACCATCACTCCATTCAATGGCTTTTGACCATGCTTTTGGCTCTTTATCCAGTTTCCAATGAACACCATCCGTAGAATGTGACAAAACTCCGGCGCCACGCTCTCCTGTAAACTGTGCCACCTGATCTTTGAAAACCAAATGATAACCCGTTTTATCTTTCCACATAAACGGATCTTCCTGTTCGCCACAATTTTTGTAATCAAAAACAGGTTTTTTATTATTTAAAACGGTATAAGGTCCTTCAATTTTTTTAGCATAAGCCACACCTAAGGACATGCCGCTGTGAACATTTCCAATATATGACCGGGCTTTAAAAATGACTAAAACCGAACCATCTTCATGAATCACTGGCGTGGGATTCGACGTTAAAAAGCTATAGAATGTATTGGGTTCTGTTTCGATAATTGGTTTGTCGAACCGCTTCCAGGGACCGTTTACATTCTCGGCTACGGCAAGTCCTACCCGCTTATTACTTCTACCCACAATGCACCATTTGCTTTTCAAATCAAAAGCTTTTGCTGTTGGTTCTTCAAAAGGATGAGTAGAACCGACATAAAACATGTAATATTTACCTTTATGCTTAAAAACTTGTGGATTAAATGTAGAACGTCCATCCCAATACTGCGCTCCACGAGCCGAAAAAACCACATTTTGAAACTCATACGGTCCTTCTGCATTACCCGCCACGCAGTGAATAATTTCTGAACTTGCCATCCAGCCAGGGTGCATCAGCAGCGAATCGGGCCAACGGCTACAAAACATGTGATATTTATCATCATCGCCTTTTACGGCACAACCATCCCATACCCAATAGCCTTTCATGGTAAAGCCACTGTTTTTATTAGCCTTGCCCAGACGGCTGAAAACAGGATTGGCTGTAGTGTTTTTTACGCTCAATAAACTATCAACTTTTCTATTTACTGGCTCCGTTTTAGTCTTAAAATCCATGTTTTGAGCTGAAGCGAACCCCAGCATCCCAAAAACAATATTAATTGTCACTAAAAAACATCTTATCTTCATGATGCATCAATTATTCAATAAATTTTTATTTAATGTAAGCTTGAAAACATATACCGCAATGTTGCTGACAGCTTTTACTGGTATTGCAATGGTGGCAACTGTTTCAGTTTGATTCCAGACCACCTTGCCCGTATAACCCAACATCGTAACGGACTTAACGCGATATTCATTTTTGGTAAGTGATTTGATTAAATCCTCTTTTTGCCGCCAACTGCGAGCTATGACATACAAGTTGTTTCCTTTGGTAGTAAACGCAGACGAGATTTTATGATTGAGTTTTTCATGCTTATAGGAGCCCTTTAAAGTCCACCTTCACAGGGAGTAGCTTATTTAATATAAAATACATCTGGGATTGGCAGTTCACCGCGTTTTAAAGAAGGTAATCCGGAATGTATTTTATAATAAGTCGCTCCAGACTGAATTTCACCAAAAGGTCCGGGAAATGATTTTTCTTCAGTTAGGTTTAACTCATTTTGAAATTGAAATTTCAATTCGAATTATCCCTTTCTGATAGCTTTTCTTTTATATAAAAATAGACAAATTGTGTGTCAGGATGATATTGAACGCCTATGCCATCGACAAATACCTGTCCCAAATTATAAACAACATCCTTAACCCCTTCAGGAGCACCATCCCGCTCAAAAGGAGTTGAAGCAACCATAACTTTAAACGGATTGGCATTATCAAAATAAACATCATCGGTAAAATGCATGATCGACAAATTGCAGGCATATATGTTGTTAGCCACTTTTTGCAATTTGCTGTTATACACATCGGAACCCTTGATATATACCCGTTTCCCTGGTTCAGCCATGTATACTATCGGTGCATTTTCAGTTCCTCCCCTGGGTGGTGAAACACGTTCTCGATAAATGCCTTCGGAAACAAAAATTGTATCACCAGGTTGTGCTAAATTTGCACCTTTCTGAATGGTGAGAAAAGGATTTGTAATTAAGCCGCTATTGTCGTCACGACCATCTTTTGCTATGTAAAAAGTCTTGGCTACAACAATTTCAGAAGATAGCAGAATACAAAATAACAGGGTGTATCTTATTCTTTTCCTGGCTAATGCGAAAAAAGAAGTAATCCCTCTAAACTGAAAATGATTGCCATTTGACTCCAACTGATTATTTGTTCCCATTCAATTCCTTGCCTAAAGAAGATAACTGTTTGAAAAATGGTTCAGAAATCAATCCGGATGGCAGAACCGGGCAATCCCAGGTAATGACTCCACTAGCTTTGATAATGTTCTTACTGCAATTAATAACCTGCTCATCAGTGTACCGCGGATTACCTTTTCCCCAGGTTTGACCAAGATAAGTTAGAATATGGAATTGACAGCCGTCCATAGTGCCATTGTCATTGAATTTGATAACCACATTCTCCGGATCATTGATTTCACCCGCCGTATAATCTTCGAATTGAGTGATCGAATGAACCCTGGGATAAACTCCAGCGTTAAATGCAACAATATTGTTGGGGTTTCCTGCCCTGGCCGCAGCGGCAAATGAGGCGAAATTGGGGGCCTCAGCCTCGCGATACATGGTATTCGGCCAGTAACAGCCATCGAACCACCAGCCTGCTATCTGATTTCCCCAACGAAGTGACCATTCGCGAATAACCTGTTCCCATTTTAGTTGAAATTCCTTATTAGGGACAGGTTGCTTGTTGTTTTGCCATTCGAGAGCCGAACAGGCTTCCTTGTCTTGCCCCGGGGCACCTGAAGGAAGATAAGCGATTAGCTTGATTTTATATCTTGCCAATGCTTTCGCCATATCGGTAATTAAATCTCTACGTGAGCATTTACTTGGTTTTATGCCCGTTAGTTTGTCATATTTGGCATTGGGTGATAGATAGTACCCTGAATTCTGACCAATGGTAAGAATGTAATACGTAGCGCCGGTCGCTGCAATTTGTTTTGCCAATCCTTCAGTATCGAAATGGTCAATCATTTTGTTCCATTTCGTTATGTCCATCTGGATCGTGTCAGTTTGTGATCTCCAGTCGGCCAGGTAATGGGTCATTATCCCCCATTTCCCTTGCATCCAGGAGGCACGTTGCTGGGATCTAAGATTAAGGGTTGATACTAATAAAATTCCAAGAATTAATATAAGAGTAATTTTTTGTTTCATTTAGATTACTATAATTGATTGCTCATTATCAGTATTGACCCGCCCGCTATTTCATTAGCGGACGGGTTCAATTTGAATAACTAATATCCTGGATTTTGTTCCAGTTTTGCGTCTTTATTTGCATCGATGGCACTTTGAGGTATAGGCCATAATTCGTTTTTGTTGGCTTTTAAATAGCTTACGCCAGAATTCATATCCCTTTCGCGGAAATTGTACTTGGGGACTCTTTCCAATACTTTTCCCATCCGGATAAGGGTACGCAACCTGCGTTCTTCGCACATCAACTCCCGGGCGCGTTCATCCAGAATATAGTCAATATCTACTTTGGCAGGATCAACGGGTGTTGCAGAAGCACGGTTGCGAAGTACGTTAATGTCATCAGCAGCCTTTTGTTTATCTCCTTTCATAAGATAGGCTTCTGCCCTGAGCAGATAGGTTTCAGCCAGGCGGGCCTTAATGAATTCATTATAGGTTTTACCGGAACTTGCATTGCCATTGTAATTGCCTTCCAGCTTCTTGAACCATGGGAACATAAAGCGCAAAGTATCAATGGGAGCAACAAGTTTAAGCGGAGACGTTCCTTTCCAGTACATTTTGCCATCGGTGCCAGTTATCATCTCAATTTTTTGTCCCTTAAAAGGAGCCAGATTATTGTAATAAAAATCTCTCCGAATATTAAATTTTGAGTTCCTTATATCTCTGTTCCAATCACTTGCCCAAATAGTATTTCGTGCATAATAGGTAGGGGAGATCCAGCCATTACCACGGCCAAGGCTATCACATACAAGGATCGCTTGTTTGTTGTTCGGATCTTTCAGGTTATCAAATGCAGGACCATAGTGCCTAAGTTGAGCATTCCCACCGTCACCCGGAATACCACCAGTTACGCCATATTCAACTTGTAATGCCCAAATAGTTTCCTTATTCCCAGAAGCAGAATAATTAAGTTGCTTGGTCCAGAATAAATCCGAAAATACATCGCCAGGTCGTGCAAGGTCACCAAACCGTTGGGTCATAATTTTATATAATCCACTGTTAATTACGTTTGACGCAGAAGAAACGGCGTTGTCATACTGGCCCAGGCTCAAATAGGTTTCAGCTAAATAATGGTCTGCAGCAGCCTTAACTATTCTTCCCTGTTGGGTTGTTGTAGCAGGCAAATTTTGGGAAGCAAATGTTAGATCTGAGACAATAAAATTTAATACATCAACTTTACTTGCCCTAATATAGTCAAATCTCGGAGTAGTCACTTCTTCCTTGATAATGGGAACGCCCCCAAAAAGGTTGACCAGAACTGAATACGCGTATCCTCTTAAAAATTTGGCTTCAGCTACAATTTGATTTTTATCTGTCGAAGCATTCCATTTGACTTCGGGATTTTCAGCTCGTGTGATAATTGTATTTGCTCTGGCAATCACCTGCTTATAGGCCCAGTCCCAATAAAAGGCAGGGAATGAGGATGTTGAATTTAAAATAAGCCACTGACTATCTACAACAGTAGGGGCGACAGGTGCGTCAGTCCATGTGTCAGTAAAAAAACTCATTGAGTATTCGTTTGTATCATCTCCACCCGCCATTTCATTTCTGACCCCATCATGTAAACCGGCAATTGCAGCATCAAAACCTTCCTTGCTGAGGAACGTATTTGCCGGACTAAAAAAGTCCATTGGTGTTTCTTTAAGGATTGACTCACTGCATGAAGAGAATATTGTTACACATCCGATGCAGCATAGTCCAAAGAGAATATTATTTAATTTCATGTCATTCAAGATTTCAAAGTGTTACATTTATTCCAAATACAAAGGTCCTGTACATTGGCCCATAATCATAACGGTTTACATCCCCAATTTCAGGGTCCCAGAGCGGCCAGTCCGTCAGAGTATATAAATTCTTCCCGCTGATGTAAAGCTTTAATCCTTCAAGTCTTAATTTACTTAGAAGTGATTTTGGCAAATCATAGGAGAATGTAACATCCTGGAGGCGCACGAAGGATCTGCTGGCATAAAATTTTTGGCCCCAGGGATTACCAAAGTTAATGACCGGCCAATCATTTCTTTTATTTTCAGGTGTCCAGTATGGAATGTTTAACGAGTTGGCCCGGTTATAAAAGTCTGATCCAAGGATGAACTGTGGAGAGGCTTTATAACCTCCGTGTTGTGAATTAACCAGGAAATTGAATGTAAACCCTTTGTAGCTGAAAGTATTTGACACGCTTAGGCGGTAATCGGGTTGATCTGCGCTGATAACATGTTTATCCCCGGCATCAATTACTCCATTCTTATTCCAATCAATGATTTTTGGATAACCAGGTTTTGCCCAGCTCGGCATGGTTTCACCAACCTGGTAAATCCCATCCCAGGAGAAATCATAATTCGCAGTAATTGGTTGTCCGATAAACCAACCTGATGCAACAATATCGTCTTCTTTTCCATCGCCATTTGCATCCCCGACAAGGTGCGTGATCTTATTTTTATTGGAAGAAAAATTAATTGAAGTATTCCAGATGAAATCTTTGCTGGTTATATTGACGGTATTTAATGTGACTTCAACACCTTCATTATGAGTGGCACCTATATTTTGCCAAACTGAACTGGCTCCGTTCATGGAAGGAATTGTTCTTTGCAGCAGCAGATTATGGGTATTGGTATCATAATATTCGATTGAACCGGAAACCCTGTTTTTTAACAGTGAAAAATCCAGACCGAAGTTCGTAGACGTGGTTGTTTCCCAACCCAAATCTGGGTTTGCGACCGATGAATTATATAAACCTGCTACAGATGTACCTCCATCTCCATAAACATAATATGTTGTGCTCATTTTACTCAAGGATGCATATCTGCCAATTGCCTGATTTCCACTATTCCCATAAGAGACTCTTAATTTCAAATTGTTTATCCAGGTGAATTTTTTCATAAATCCCTCTTCCGTGATGTTCCACCCTGCTGCAGCAGAAGGAAATGTACCGAATTTATGGCCATCACCAAAAGTTGAATATCCATCCCGTCGTGCAGTTAAGGTTAGCAGATATTTGTCCTTATAACGATAATTCAATCTTAACATCGAAGAAATGGTATTGTCTTCTCCGGCATTGGTTATTATGGTAGGATTCTGCCCCATTTGCAAACCATTGTATCCTAATGCGTCGCTCCACATATTGTTGCTGGATAGATTTGAAGAAGTGCTTTGTGCATGTTCACGGCTGTATAGAAATGTAAGGTTTAGGGTATGATTTTTCGAAATTGTCTTGTCCCATTTAATCACATTATCGAGTACCCAGTTGTAACCTTCTCCTATGTTTCTTGATCCATCACCTAATCGCTTTACTCCTTCGTCTGAATTATATATCTTATTGTAATTGAATAATTTAGACCAATTAAATGTATTTGAATAATTAACCCTGTAGCTAAAACCATATGGCAATTTAATGTCAGAGTAAACGTTTAAAAACAAATTCTGTTTAACTTCCAAATTATCCGAATAATAGACATTTAGCAATGGATTTAACTCGAAGGTCTCAGTCATCGGTAGCAGGTAGATGTTTTGTTTAGTGTCATCTCTGTACCAATTGGCATATGGGCTCATGTAGGAAGCCATCGAAAGACTTGCTTCGTTGCCTGAATAGTCCCTGTTGGAAAAACTTGTATTGATACCCGTTTTCATCCAATCGGTTATATTTGCCTCTACATTACTTCTGAAGGAATATCGTGAAAATTTATCATTCTTTAGAACTCCATCCTGACTAGTATAAGCTCCTGAAATAAAATAGTTTGCCTTTCCACTATTCCCTGAAAAGCTGAGTTCCTGGTTGGTCATTGGAGCATTTTGCTTTATTTCCTGATATGGGTCTGTTGTAACGCCTTTTAAATAATTGTCAACCTCCTTTGGCCTGAGATAGGTAGCAATATCTGCAGGCACATTGGAAATAGCCAATCCATTGGCGACTCTTCCATCCAGTACTTTCTGGATATATTGTTCCGCATTTGAATAACTTGGAATATGGCCAAATGTGGAATAGCCGTAGTAAGAGTTATAAGAGATGACCGGCTTTGCAGATTTCCCTTTTTTAGTGGTAATGATCATTACACCGTTAGCTGCCCGTGAGCCATAAATTGCCGCAGAACTAGCATCTTTTAGGATATCGATCGATTCAATATCGTTGCTGTTAATATCGGACAATGCACCTGTATAAGGTACTCCATCCAGTATCAACAATGGATTATTACTCGCAGATATAGAGGCTCTTCCCCTGATCTGAATGGTACCATCGGTACCAATCCTCCCATTATCCGTTACGTTTACACCGGCTATTGAACCTCTAAGCGCCTGCATGGGACTCACATTGATCATGGTGGATTTCTGGCTCATATCCACCTTTGCAACTGCGCCTGTCAAATCTTTTTTTCTTGAGGTACCATATCCAATTGCAACGACCTCTTCCAGTCCAAAAGTCTCGTCGGTAAGGGCAACATTGATAATAGCTCTGTTCCCAACAACAATTTCCTGCGACTTCATTCCCACAAACGAAAATTGTAGAATACCACTTTCAGGAACGCTTGAAAGGGCATATTTCCCATCTGAATCCGTGATAACCCCTAATGTTGTTCCTTTCAATACGACTGAAACGCCTGGCAGTGTGGCACCGGATGAGTCAGTTACTTTTCCGGTTACCTTTTTAGTTTTTCCATCCTGGCTAGCACCCACCTTGGTAATCACAATATTTTTGTCAATCACCGTAAAGTTGTAAAGATTCTTGTCCAAAACTTCGTTCAATATCTGATCAATGCTCGCTTTTTTGAGATCCAGCGTGTAATGCTTTTCCATGTCCATCTGATCGGTCTTAAAGAGGAACCCGAATTCGGTCACATGTTCAATCTCATCAAAGAGTTGAATGATATTGACATCCTTTACATTCAAGTCAAATCTTGTTTCCTGACCATAAGTTCCGGCAGCAAAGGCCATCCCCGATAGGAATAATAAGATGGTGGTTAGTTTCATGATGATTAATAACTTCTTAATTCCAGACCATTGCCGGTCTGCGAAATACTTTTTTTTCATACATTTGTTTGTTATTTGTTGAATAATGGATCCGGGAGATCGGTCAAAATTTACCGGATCGTTAATTTTCAGAAACATGAACCGGGTTGGTCTTAGGCTACCCGGTTTTTTCGTTTGGTTGGTTCGTTTATACCATAGGCATTTCCAAAATTTAATAGATTATTATAACATCTGGTTCTGCCGGCTTTTCAATGATCCGGTAATTGAAATGGGTGGTTAGTTTCAGCATTTTTAAGATATGTTGGGCAGTTGTGGACTTTTTAATGTTTCCAGTATACCTGTAATCCTTCAATTTCTCGTTCTCGAACTGGAATTTGACGTCATACCAACGGCTGACTTCCTTGAAAATATCCTCCAGTCGCTGGTCCCGGATCACAAACTTACCTTCCCTCCAGGCCGAAAGCACATTGTTGGCAATCGGTTTGATCTCAATTTTTTCGGTGGCAGAGGTGTAGATGGCATTGTCGCCGGGTTTCAGAACGGAGAGTGAATTGCCATAATTGTTAAGTATTTCGGCTTTGCCTTCCACCAGAGATGTTTCGATGAGGTTATCCGTGGGATAGGCTTTGATGTTAAAGGTCGTTCCCAAATCTTTGATAGTCAGCTTCCCAGCTTTGATTAAAAATGGAGAGTTTTCATTGTGGGTCACTTCAAAGAAGGCCTCGCCGGTTAATTCTGCGAGCCGCTGTTTCCCTTTGGGGTCTTCCTGGTAGGTGAGGCTCGAACCTGAGTTGAGCCAAATTCTCGTACCATCGGCCAGCTCAACAATGCTGACACTGCCTTTCATTGCGGAAAATTTCTGCAGGTCTGAACTGACAATTTCTATATTCCTTCCTGAAAAGAAGTATCCGGACAATCCTCCGATGGCAAGCAGGAACAGGATGATTGCCGCATATTTCAGAATCACTTTTCCGATGGAATAGGTGCTCTTTTGTGCGGGTTGTTGGATCTTTGACAGGAATTCGAGGTATTCTGACTCAATATCGATATCGCTTTTTGGGAAGGACGACCGGATCCAAAGGCTTTTGATCTGATAAAACAGTTCTTCCTCCGCTTTATTTTCACTTAAGTTGAGATAGAATGCTTCTTTTTCGGCGGAATCTGCTTCTCCTGATAAAATTTGGGACAATAGATGGTGATCCATATTCTTAACTATTTATGAATAAACAATCGAAAGCGGATATACCCTAATGGGAATGCTGGGTTATTTTTGAGATAGTTAAATAACCTGCAGCATTGTCGCAAGGTTAACGATGGAAGAATTTGAAAGCAATTAAAAAGTTTCCTTAAAACTATTATTGCAAGTACAGAATGAACAGATCAAACCAAAACTGGCATCTTTTAACTTAAGATCTTGGTGATAACAGCGATTACCGGGAGATAATCTTTCAGCTCGTTACGTAGGATTTTTAATGCTCTGGTCAGATGTGCCTCGACAGTTTTTTGCGTGACGCCGAGCTTCTCAGCGATTTCGCGATTTTTGAGCTCTTCAAATCGGCTCATCTCAAAAACAACCCGGCAATGTTCGGGTAAATTCTTGATGGCCTGATCGATTTTTTCCTTTAGCTCATTGAATTCCAGGTAATCATCCCCCATTCTGGACAGACTCTGGTACTGGTAATGCATCTCCATCCACTTCAGTTTCTCGTGGTGTTTCAACAAGAGCTGTTTGCGTTTTAGTAGATTCAGGCAGTTGTTTTTAACCAGAGTGAAGAGATAATTCCGGATGTTTGAATCTTCATTCAGGTTCTGCCTGACTTCCCATAACTTCACAAATGCATTCTGCACAACCTCCTTCGCTTCGTCAGGATCCTCAAGATAATGACTGCTTAAATGATAGAGAGGCTGATAAAATTGCTGAAAAATGTGCCTGAAGCCATCCTTCCCGTCGATCAATAATTCGTTGGTCTGATCAAACATCGTCTGGTTTTGTGGCATAAATATAGATATTATCAGAATCTTCATCCACCTTTTTTATATTTTTAGCAAACTATTGAACCTATAATTGATAAAACAATTACCATGAAATTCCCAATACTGTTATTTTTACTCTGCTTCAGGCTGCTCCTTCAGGCAAATCCGGAAGGATTCAATCTCCGGATCTGGTACGATCATCCTGCATCTTCCGCGCCAGGAGATACAAAAAACGGTTCTCAGAATGACGCCGAATGGCTGAAGGCCCTCCCAATAGGCAATGGATTTCTTGGAGGTATGGTATACGGCGATGTAAACAAGGAACGCATTCAATTGAACGAGAAGAGTCTTTGGTCCGGGTCTCCTGATAATGGAAACAATCCGGAAGCTTTCGATGCGCTCGGACCCATCAGGCAACTGCTTTGGGATGGCAAATACAAAGTAGCTTCCGCCCTAACGGTGCAGACGCAGATTTGCAAGGGCGCTGGCTCTGGCAGCGGACGAGGAGCCAATGTTCCCTTTGGGTGTTTTCAGACATTGGGCGACTGGTGGCTCGACTTTGGTAAGAGTACCGGCTATTCTTGCTATCAAAGGGAACTGGATCTGGACAAGGGAGTAGTAAGAATCACTTATTTACAAGATGGGGTAGGATACACAAGGGAAATCTTTGCCAGTTTTCCGGACAGGGCCATAGTGATGAGGATCTCTGCAGAAAAGAAGGGATGTATCAGTTTCACTTCCACCTTAGACAGACCCGAGAGGTTCAAGACTGAATCTGCACGGAATCACCTTTTGATGACAGGAATCATGGACAATGGCAAGGGTGGCAATGGCATGACTTATGCAGTGAGGTTAAGAGCAAAAGCAAAAGGTGGTAAAGTGAAATACAATGGCTCCACCTTAACAGTAAAGGATGCAGATGAGGTAGTTCTGGTGCTGACGGCCGGAACAAATTACCTGTTATCCTACCCGGATTACAAAGGAGCCGATCCTAAGAAATCTACACTCACTCAACTGAAAAGGGCAGCCTCTAAAAAATATCCGGACCTCATGAAAGCCCATACTACTGATTATTCTTCCTTGTTCGCAAAAGTCCATCTGAAGCTTTCCCAAAACGATTCGGATACTATCCCTACCGATATCCGGCTACGGAATCAGAACGCCCATCCTGATGATCTCCGCCTGCAGGAACTCTATTTCCAATTCGGCAGGTATTTGCTTCTCTCGTCTTCCCGCACAGGCTCCCTGCCGGCTAACCTGCAGGGCATCTGGGCCAATAAAATTCAGACACCCTGGAACGGCGATTACCACACAGACATTAACGTCCAGATGAATTACTGGCCTGCCGACGTAACCAATCTGCCCGAATGCCATTCCCCCCTGACCAACCTGATCGAATCGCTCGTGAAACCGGGCGAGCGGACTGCTGCTGAGCAATATCATGCCGGCGGCTGGTGCGTGCATCCGATCACCAATGTCTGGGGATTTACCTCTCCCGGCGAACATCCCAGCTGGGGAATGCACCTCGGAGCCGGGGGCTGGTTGTGCGAACATCTGTGGGATCATTATACCTTTACGCTTGACCGACAGTATCTTACACGGGTCTATCCGATCATGCAGAAGGCTGCGCAATTTTACCTCGACTGGCTCGTAAAAGATCCCGTAACCGGGAAACTGGTCTCCGGTCCGGCTGCCTCCCCCGAAAATTCGTTTAAGGCGCCTGACGGATCGGTTTGCCAGATCAGCATGGGACCCTCTCACGATCAGGAAATCATACACGAATTATTCATTAACGTGCTGAAAGCCGCGGCTGAGTTGGGTATCAAAGAACCTTTGGCCGTAAAAATCGAAACTGCCCTCAAGAACCTGGCCCAACCGGGGATCGCACCGGATGGTCGGCTAATGGAATGGGCGAAAGCATTCCCGGAGACCGAACCGACCCACCGGCATGTCTCACACCTTTATCTTTTATATCCTGGCACCGGACTGGATGTTCAGAACGATGCAGAGAAATCCATGGCCATCCGAAAGAGCCTCGAGGGCAGGGGAGACGGGGGCACAGGCTGGTCGCTGGCCTGGAAAGTCAATTTCTGGGCACGGCTCAAGGATGGGGACAGGGCCTATTCAATTCTTAAAAACCTGCTGAGACCTTCTGGCAACCTGGGCGTGGATTATAACAATGGCGGCGGGACTTTTTACAACCTTTTCTGCGCACATCCTCCTTTTCAGATTGATGGGAATTTTGGTGGAACAGCTGGCATCGCCGAGATGCTGCTGCAAAGTCATAATGGTTACATCGACCTCCTACCTGCCCTGCCTTCTGTTTGGCGATCTGGAAGTGTCAGCGGATTGGTTGCCAGAGGCGGATTCGTCGTCGACATCAACTGGAGTGGCAAGCAAATTACTACGGCAGGATTGAAATCACTCTGTGGCGGACTTTGTGTGGTCAGATCTGCCAATCCGGTTCAACTGGAAGGAACGGATATAACATCGCAGAAATCTGACGGATCGTACCTGATTTCTTTTAATGCGGTTAAAGGTCAGGTATACAAGTTGATAAAAGAAAAATAGTAAATCGCCAGACTTTCTTTTGAATGTCGTGAAATACTGGCAATCAAATGCAATTGATATGATATGAAAAGCAAGAATCGTAAGGGTACCATAACTTTATAGCAATTACCTTTGCTGATCTCCGACTTCATCAGAAAAATGAAAACAAAAAATTACAATGAGTCAACCATGAGCAAATCTTTCATACACAAGCTAATGATTATTGGGAGTTCCATCTGGTGGCTGAAAAACATAATAATACGCTGATGAAATTACTACTGATTTTACTTTACGTTCCTCTTGCATTGATTTCACAGTCTACCTCCAAATTTCAGGTTTATGACAAGTCGAAGGTGACCGTTTACCAGGATTGGCTGGTGGATAAAATTGATGCGAAGGCGCAATTATACTCCACCCCGCAGGGTCAGTTGGTATTTTCTAACGGTTTGGTCAGCAGGACTTTCACGACAAAACCTAACTGCGCAACCGTGTCCCTGGATTTACTTTCGAAAGATGAATCTTTCCTGAGGTCGGTACGTCCTGAGGCCGAAGTCACACTCGCCGGATTGACTATCCCGGTAGGTGGGCTTACGGGACAGCCTATTCACAACTATTTACTGCCGGAATGGATTGACGGAATGAAGCCAGACCCTGCATCATTTCAGTTTTCCTCTTATCGGGTTGAGGAGATCAAGGAGCGGTTTCCATGGAAAAAAAGGCCTGAATGGATGCCCAAAGATCTGCCATGGCCGGCGCCAGGAAAGGAATTGATTTTTGCTTACCGGTTGGATGATATTGCTATTAGTCAAATTGTTAAACGGATCAAAAATCCCTCTGATGTCCTCTCTCCCGATTTGCTGAAAAAATTGGTCGTCTCTGTTCACTACGAATTATACGATAACATGCCGCTTTTCTGCAAATGGGTGACCGTGGAAAACAATTCTTCCCAGAACGTTGTGCTGGATGGTTTTAAGAGTGAAATCCTGGCGGCTACTGAGCCCGGAAGTGAGGTGGATGGACGCATTCATTGGACTTATCCGAACATCTCGATCCTGACAGATTATAGTTTTGGCGGAATGTCCGATGAGCAGGTCTTCGAGACGAGTGCCTCATGGAAACTTGATTCGCTTTACCGCACGCAAGTCAACTATGAAAGGACGATGCCCTGTTTACTCGAAGTCAGTCCCAAAATCGGACCTTACCAGGAAATCGCTCCAAACAGCATTTTTAGTACTTATCGCACCTGGGAACTGATCCATGACAGCCGCGACCTGGAGCGAAAGGGCCTCGAAGAGCGTCGTGTGATGAGGGCCCTGGCCCCATGGGTTACGGAAAATCCAATTCTAATGCATGTGCGGAAGGCAGATAATGAGGCAGTTAAAAAAGCCATCGACCAATGTGCCGATGTGGGTTTCGAAATGGTTATCATGACTTTTGGAAGTGGATTTAACCTGGAAGACACGACACAGGCGAATCTGTCGCGCATGAAAATATTAGCTGAATATGCTCATTCAAAAGGCATTGCGCTTGGGGGATATTCCTTATTGGCCTCCAGAAGCATCAACAAGAAAGAAGATGTCGTGATGCCTTCAGAAAACCAGAGACCCCGGTTTGGAAATTCTCCCTGCCTCGGCAGCGAATGGGGGATTAATTATTTTGAGAAACTGTACAATTTTTATTCGAAGACAGGTCTGGATATTTTGGAGCATGATGGTAATTATCCCGGGGATATTTGCGCTTCGGTCCTGCATCCCGGGCACAAAGGGTTGGAGGATTCTCAGTGGAAACAGCATCAGCGGATTGCAGATTTTTATAACTGGTGCCGGGGCAAGGGTATTTATCTGAATGTTCCGGATAATTATTACCTCAACGGCAGTACCAAATCAGCCATGGGATATCGGGAAAGCAACTGGTCCCTGCCGCGCGAACAGCAGGAGATCATCGAACGACAAAATATATATGACGGAACCTGGAGGAAGACTCCTTCGATGGGTTGGATGTTTGTACCGCTGGTTGAATACCAGGGTGGGGGCAAGGCTGCGACCATTGAGCCGTTGAGGGAGCATCTGGAACATTACGGTCAGCGATTGGCCAATCTCTTCGGCGCAGGTGTTCAGGCATGCTATCGAGGTCCGCAATTATATGACGCTACAGAGACCAGGGAATTAGTGGCACGTTGGGTGTCCTTCTACAAGCAACACAGGAGAATCCTCGATGGAGATATTATTCATGTCCGCAGACCTGACGGGCGTGATTATGATGCCATCCTGCATATCGATCCGCAAGGAAAAGAGAAGGGATTGCTGATGATTTATAATCCGCTTAATGTACCCATTCATAGGAAAATAAGGCTTGATCTTTATTTTACCGGTCTAAAAGGCAAGGCTTCAGTAGGTGAATCTTCGGGGTCGTCCCAACCTATTTCTCTCGATCCAAGGGGTCTTGCTTGGGTGGAATTTGACGTTCCTGCAAGGGGCCAAAAATGGCTGATTTTTAAATAAATATTTTGAATATCCCTATTGTCTTTTTGAAAAAAAACCCTTTCCTTTGCATCGCGAAAAAAAGAGCGATCTAGAGTATAAGATGGTCTGTTCATCTAAGGGTTAGGATTCAAGATTTTCATTCTTGCCATAG
>JBAXKJ010000044.1:0-34495 GCA_037137375.1 Prolixibacteraceae bacterium | reverse complement strand
CTATACCATATTCCAAGCAGTTAATGAAAGATTTTGCAGGAAGGGATGTCGAGTTTATTTATATCAATATTCTTGACAGTGTCGAGAGCTGGCAAAAAGCAATCAAAGAACTCGGCATTGAAGGAAAGCATTTCTATTGTGATAGAGCCGAGACTATTGCAATTCGAAAAAGGTTCAATAGTCCGGGTGTTCCATTTTATTTGCTGACAAATAAAAAGGGAGTGATCGTAGATTATGGATATCACGTTGTACCCCAGAATGAATATACCAAACAGGCAATTGAAAGATTGCTAAATGAATAAAAAAATGTGCCCAACACAAAAAAACGGTGAGGTAATCTAAACCTAATGTATTGATGAAAAAAATCTTAATTTATTTCACTCTTGTAATTTTATTCCTTTCCGGATGCTCGCGGAATAAGGTAAGTATTCTAACTTATGATCTGAAGAAATCGGATTACATCGAGACAATTGATGCCATGGGAGCGATACAAGCTGTTAATAACTTTGATCTTCGTTCGCCGGGAGTAACCGTTTCCTTTCTCACGGTTGCTCACCTTGCGGAAGAGGGTACGCATGTGAAAAAAGGAGATACGATTTGTATTCTTGATGCGCCAGAGCTTTTATATAGTCTTGAAACGTTAAATATTGAGCTCGAAAAGATGAACGCCGACATGAAGAAACTTGAAGCCGATAATGCCTTGCAGATGGCCATTCTAAAAGCACAGCTGGAGACTAATAAAGCCCAGATTGCAATCAGCATGCTCGATTCGATTCAACTAAAATTTGCTCCTGCAGTAAAGCAACAGTTGCTTTTACTCGATATGGAAAAAGCCAATGTTGAAAAAAGGAAACTTCAGAAGAAATTCGCTGCCCAGGAGAGAATAGATAATTCGGAGCTCATCCAGCTGAGATCCCGTATAATGATGCAGAAAAACCGTATCAAGGTGTTCGAGGAACAGGTTAAGTCCCTCACACTGGTATCCCCTGGTGATGGCATTGTTGTTCATTATTATTCTCCGGTTATTTATTTTATGGGTAGCGGTGTAGGAGCAATTGGCGGAAAAATTAAAGAAAAGAGCAGCGTCTTTGGCAATTCACCCATACTGCAATTTCCGGATATGAAGGAGATGCAGGTATCGGTTGAAGTTCCTGAGGCTGACTTCAAACGGATTCAAAACGGCCAAAAGGTATTTATCCGGGTCGAAGCTTCTGCAAATCTAAACACTACCGGAAAAATAAGAAGGAAGTCACTCGCCGGAAAAGACTACGCTGAAAAACCAGCCATAAAGAGCTATGAAGTGATAATCAGTGTAGATAGTTGTCACCTTATGATGAAACCAGGGATGAGTGCATCGTGCAGAATAATAATTAATCAGGTGAAAGATACCATCGTTGTACCAGCAGCATCCCTATACGGAAAAGACAGTTTGAAAATTGTGTATGTTGCAAAGGGTGAGAAATTTATACCCGTTACAGTTGAGACAGGGCTCTCCAACAGTTCAAAAATCATCGTATCAAAAGGACTTTCCGGAAATGAGACCATAGCGCTGACGGAGCCGCCTTATAATCTGGTCAGCAAAACGGTGAAATCCAAATAAACTAAAAAACCTTCTAAAATATTCAGATGATGAACATAAAAATGATTCTTCTAATAGGTCTTGGACTTGCTGCTTGCAAAGGAAAGGTAGTTCAGGAAGTTCAGACAACACTCGTTAAACGGGGCACATTCGCCGAAGAACTGACCGAAGAAGGAACTATCAGGGCTGTTAGTTCGATCAGCATAAGTGCGCCAAATATTTCCTACCGTTATGGAGGCTTGAAAATTACAAACATGGTCGGTGATGGAAAAATAGTTGCCAAGGGTGATACTGTTATCACTTTTGATTCTTCAGAAATAAAGAAAGCTATAATTAGTTCCCAACAGCAACTGGAAATTGTAAATGCCGAATTTGAAAAACTCAAAGCAACACAACAGTCAGAAATTGAAGACCTTGAGTCTGATCTTGAAATTACGCTTATCACCCAGAAAATCTCAAAAATCAACTTTGAACAGGCTGCTTATGAGTCGGAAGTGACTAAGAAAGAGATCAATCTTAAACTTGAAACAGCAAACATCGCACTTGCCCGAGCAAAAGAACAAATTGATAATAGGAAAAAGATTCAAAAGGAAGATATTTTCCAGAAGACACTAAGTATAAAACAATTATCTACCACACTTGATGATGCCAACAGCAATGTCAGCAACCTTTTTGTGATTAGTCCGGGCCCCGGTATTGCAATTTTAAAAGACAACTGGATAACCAATACAAAATGGCAAGCCGGCGATCAGCCCTATCCGGGAACTACATTAATTGAGCTTCCCGATTTGAATAAAATGATGGCTGAGGTGAAAATAAATGAAGTCGATATAACAAAAATTACTCCGGGTCTGAAAGTTGAAATAAAACCGGATGCCTATTCCGATACAACCTTTACAGGCAAAGTTATTGCAATTGCTAACCTTGCTCAGAACAAGGATTCTAAATCCAAAATAAAAATATTCCCCATTCAGATTTTAATTGACAATATAAACATGAGTCTCTTACCCGGACTGACTGTCAGTTGTAAAATAAAAATTAATGAAATAGCAGACGTGTTGTACGTCCCCATTGAGTCCATTTTTAAAGATCAGGGAAATGAATTTGTTTATATCAAAACCTCTTCAGGCTTCAAGCGCAAGGAGATAAAAATAGGGTCAGCTAATACTGATTTCGTTGTTGTTAAAGAGGGATTGGCAGAAAATGAGGAGCTGGCATTAACCGATCCCTACCTCAATAAAGAAGAAGGCAAAGGCAAGACGGAGACCAATGGAAAAAGTAAATAGACTATTAATCATGAATAAAAGAAATCAATCTTATAAGGCATCCCTAATTCTTAGGGGACGGTCCATGGTTTTTCTATATCTCCTAATCATCTTTCTATCAACATCATGTGCCGGTGACAAATCGGGGGATTATACTGTAATGAAAGGACCATTCAGGCAGTCTGTAATTGAGGCAGGTGAACTGGCAGCCGTTAATGCATCGAATATCATGATGCCCAGAATAGCCGATCAGTATGGATATCAGTTTAAAATAATTGGTTTGGCAGAGCACGGTAAAATTGTCCATAAAGGAGACTCTATTATTAAACTCGACCCTTCGTCTATCTACAGGTACATTATAGACGGAGAAGACAAGCTCGATAACGAATTGGCTGCTACCCAGAAGCTATCCGTACAAAGTGAAGAGAAAATTCAGGGACTGAAGGCTCAATTAAAAACAGAACTGGCTACATTCGATCTTGAAAAGCTTGAATTAGAAAGAAGTAAGTTCGATACCGACATCAAAAAGAGAATTAAAGAACTGAAATTCCAACAAGCTACAATTAGATTGAATAATGCAAAACGGAAGCTTGAACTAACGTATGTCATGGAAAATTATGAAAGCCAAATTCAGAAAATACGTGTATTTCAACGTAAAAACGATTTGAAGAGCGCAAAAGAAAACTTGAAACAGCTCCTGATCAGATCTCCACTCGATGGTACTTTCCAGGTTTCCCTGAACATATTTACCTCAAATCCTCAAAACTGGAGGATAGGAGATTCACCCTACCAAGGACAAATGATTGCTAGTATTCCTGATATCAACAAAATGAAAGCAAAGACCTACATCAACGAAGCCGAATTTAATAAGGTGAAGCCCGGAATGAAAGTAATTGTAAGGCTCGATGCACTGCCATCTGTCCCCTTTAACGGAAAAATAAAAGAGATCAGCAAAATATGTTTTACCCGCGACAAGGAGAAAGTATTTAATGTCGTTGTTGAAATATCCGAAACAGATCTGCGTCTTAAACCGGGAATGACAGTTAGTTGTGAGTACATTTTAAATGAAACAGATAATGACTTGTTTGTTCCTAACAGCTGCCTTTTAAAAGAAAAAGGACATGCTTACATCTTCCTTAAACGGAGTGGTTCTTCCCGGAAGGTTGAAGTCAGATGCGGTCCTTCGAATACAAACTATACCATCATCGCCGGCGATATAAAACCCGGTCAGGAGCTTGTTCCATTTCAAAATGATCTCACTACCTTAAAATAACTTACCATGGATTTCAAAGAAAACATAAATATTGCTGCCCTAAGCATTATTGATCATAAGTTTCGTTCTTTTCTTACCATGCTCGGCATCATCTTCGGTACGGCTTCAGTTATTACAATGGTATCGATTGGGGAGGGAGCCAAAATACAGGCTATTGCTAAATATAAAGACATGGGTATCAGTAATATAATTATCAGAGACAAAGATATGACTGAAACCGATCTGGAACAGGTGAGAATGAAGTTTTCGCAAGGATTATCCCTCAGGGATGCGCAGGTAATCGGGGAGATTATTCCGGGGGTAGTTGATGTCGCACCTCAAACGGAGAAAAAAATCGATGCCAGGTTCGGAGATAAATCTGCAAAGGCTACCCTGATCGGGATTACACCTTCTATCCTAAAAATACTAAATTATCAAATTAGCAAGGGCATATTCATTAACAATGATCACTATGACCGTCAACTGAAAGTTTGTTTTCTGGGGGCTAGTGTCTCCCACGATCTATTTGGATATGAGAATCCTGTCGGACAAAGTGTTAAAGTGGATGATCAATGGTTCGAGGTAGTTGGAGTCATGCAAACCAAGTCGTTGTTTACAGAAACAGTAGGTGAACTGGCAGCACGCGACTTGAATAGCGACATATATATCCCACTTTCAACCTTCACCAAGCGTATTGTTAAAGAAAATCGATTTGCAAGTGAATTAAAGCAATTAACGGTTAAACTCGAAAATTCAGACAGGCTGGAGCAGTCGGCTGCCGTAATTCGGAGCATTTTAAACCGCCATCATTTTAACAACAACGATTTCAGTATCATCATTCCATTTGAATTATTGAAACAGGAAGAGAAGGAAACAAGGATTTATAATCTGTTGCTAGCCTCAATAGCAGCGATTTCATTGTTAGTGGGAGGAATCGGTATCATGAATATAATGCTGGCCTCGGTGCTCGAGCGTACCAGCGAAATAGGTATCCGCCGGGCGATCGGAGCCAGCAAAGTTGATATTAGGAATCAATTTGCTACTGAAGCAGTTGTAATGAGTGTAACTGGTGGGATCATGGGTGTGCTGTTGGGAATCACACTGTCATTTGGCATTTCGTTCGGAACGGCAGTACATACGAGCCTTACCTTGTATTCAATAATTATTGCATTTGGTTTTTCCGTTCTCGTTGGAATCACTTTCGGATATCTGCCGGCAAAAAAAGCAGCTGAATTAAAGCCTGTTGAATCCATAAGATATTAATAAGTAATCTCCTTTCAGTCATGATGATAGATATAAGAAATTTAAAAAAAGATTATACGATGGAATTGGTTGAGGTGCAGGCGCTTCGCGGTGTCGACCTTCAGATTCCTTTAAATGAATACGTAGCGATCATGGGGCCATCCGGCTCTGGCAAATCAACCCTGATGAACATATTGGGTTGTCTCGATACTCCTACCGAAGGAGAGTACTTTCTTAATTCTGTCGATGTTACGTTATTGAATGACAAAGAGCTCTCCGCTATTAGAAATAAGAACATTGGTTTCGTTTTTCAGTCGTTCAATCTCCTACCGCGAATGAGCGCACTTCAAAATGTCGAACTACCGCTCATGTATGCCGGAGTAGAAAAGAATAAAAGGAAAGAGCTGGCATTACAATCCCTTGAAAAAGTAGGGCTTTCAGACCGGGTTCACCATAAACCGGCAGAACTATCAGGAGGGCAGCGTCAACGTGTGTCCATTGCACGAGCATTAGTCAATAACCCGGGAATCATTCTAGCCGATGAACCAACTGGTGCATTAGATTCAAAGAATGGCGAAGAAATCATGCAGCTATTCGGCAAACTTCACAGTGAAGGTCACACCATCATTGTCATTACACACGAGCAAGATATTGCTGCTCATTGCCGACGCATTATCTATCTCAAAGATGGGATCATACACAGCGATACATTGATAAAATCTAGTCCAAATAACCAATAATAATTTATTCCGATGACTATTTTAAAATCCATCATCCTCTTTTTAATGTTGGTTGTATTTACATCATTAGTCAAGGCACAGCCGATATACAATCTCGATCTTGAATCAAGTATCACGCTGGCAAAAGAGAAGAGTAAGACAATGCTGAAGCTGAAACAAAGTCTCGAAGGAGTTGGATATGACCTTAAAGCGGCTACCAGCAAATTCAAAACCCATGTTAATCTTGACCTGGTTACTCCACGTTATACCAAAACAATCAGACAGGTTGAAGATAGCCTGGGTCTTCACTTTTATCCTGTAAGTCAGAACGTTCTGAATGGCTATCTGACAATTAACCAGCCACTTCCGACGGATGGCAGTCTATATATCCGTACTGGCATGGAAAATCTTACCGATTATTATTACGGGAAACGAAATTCACAATTTACCTCTGTGATTGGATTAAATCAGCCTATTGAAGCATTTTTTGGATTTAACAATATTGCTTTGGGCTATAAACAGGCTAAACTAAGTTACGATCGTTCCCTGAAACAACTGAAAAGGGCCGAACTTGATCTTGTTTATGATATAAGCCAGGCATTTTTCACTTTGCTTTCCTACCATGAGCGACTGAATATTGCCCGGCTTACCTTGCAGAGACAAAAGGAGGCTTATGAAATCGCCCAAAATAAATTTAAGGCAGGTCTTATCCGTGAAGTTGAGGCGCTACAAATGGAGGTAGACCTTGGTGATGCCTTAAATAGTCACGATATAGCAAATGTCAACTATTTGTCTCAGTTGACTTTATTTAAGGAAGAGTTGGGTATGGAGCTGAATGATAGCATCACAATTAAAACCGACCTAAGTTACAAACCGGTGAGTGTTGATCCTGAAAAAGCAGTCAGTATGGCCTTGGAAAACAGGCTCGAACTAAAAGAAGATGAAATAAACATCGAGCTTAACAAAATGGAAATCAAGAGGAGAAAAGCGGCAGGAAGAATAAATGGGGACATATCTTTCAACTATGAATTTAAAGGTGTTAATCAGGACTCCAGATACATTCCCATTGAGACTACGCTAAACAATACCTGGAATGATCTACAGGGTAGACCCGGCAATCTGGGTGTTGGCATGACATTAAACATTCCTCTAATTGACTGGGGCGAAAACCGGGCAAGAGTCAAGTCTGCTAAAGCCACATTAAACCAGAACCTCATCCAGTTATCAGGCGATAAAATCACTATTGAACGGGATGTTCGCACTACAGTCAGCCGCTTACAAAGCAACCTCAGGCGACTACAACTGCTGGAAAAAAACGTGGTGATTGCTGAAAAAAGTTTCGAGATTTCGCGCCAGCGGTATTCAAATGGAGATATTGACAGCCAGGCAATGGCGCTTGAAAGGGAACGGCTGAATACTGCGTACGTTACCAGGTTAGATGCTTTTATCAACTATAAACTCTATCTGGCAGATATTATGCGTAAAACTTTTTACGATTTCGAGAAAAACGTGTCTCTTTTGACCATGTAATCAGACCATATCAAGGCGATGTAATCCTAATAAAAAACTTAGAACAACTAAACAAATAGTTAAATGTTGTTATTTTCATTGTTTGACTATGAATATAGTTATATTTGTTTAATAGATTATCTTTCTTGAAAATCGACCAATATAAACTTTTATGAAAAAAGGACATCTGATTTCACTTCTTATTATGCTTTTTGCGCTGGACACTTTTGCCCAGGATATCCAACCTATTGATTCGACGAAGTGGCTGTGCACCTACGATTACAATTTCCTGCTGGACAGCACCAACAACAATTCCAGGAAAAATGACCAGATGTATTTACAAATTGGATCCCACTTGTCGAAATTTACTTGTGCTTTGTTTTTCCTTCAGGATTCTGCCCTCTATTTTACCGAGCTTAAAAATCTGGATATGGCGACGACTATAAATCAGGTTATGAAATCGACGAATGGGGTGAAAAGCAGTACCCTGTCTATGTACAGGATCTATAAAAACTATCCAGGAAAGGGGTTGATGTCTTTTACTGCTTTTGACGATAAGCATTACAAGGTAGATCAACCCATGAAGATGAAATGGAAGCTGGTCACACAAAAAGACACAGTAATATTTGGATACTCTTGTCAAATGGCCCGAATCGCTTATGCCGGAAGGGATTGGGTTGCCTGGTATTCACCCCAGATACCCGTTGCAGATGGTCCTTACAAGTTTAACGGCTTGCCGGGGTTGATCCTCAAAATCAGCGACACAAAGAACCTGCATTGCTTTACGCTCAATGCCATCAAAAAAGTGACCTATGACCAGCCGATTTTGAAGTCGACCCGGATTTCTGTGGATATAACGGCCGAAGAATACATCAAAGCCAAGAGGAATGATTTAATGCGACTCTATGGAGATCTGCAGAACGGAACGATAACCAGTAATAGCGAGGAGGCAAAAGCGCAGGCAATGCATGGAATATTTTCAAAGAATAATTTTATTGAGAAATATAAATCCACTGAAAAATCAACAAAATGAAAAAGACAAGTCTTTGCTTGCTTCTTTTTGTGCCTTTTACGCTTAACATTTTTGCCCAGGAAATTCAACTTCTAGATTCAACGAAATGGGTGTGCCAATACAATTATAATTTACTGGAAGACAGTACCAACAGGAACTCGGCAAAGAATACCGCAATGGTCCTGCAGATAGGTTCGCATCTTTCAAAATTTTGTACTTCGACTTCATTAAAAGGTGATTCTCTCCATTATTATAATCAGGGTATCGGTCTCGATGCTTACGCTCAACTTTTTTCCAAAGCGATGAACATGGCAACTCCCGGGAGCCTTATGGCCTTGTACGTTATCTTTAAAAACTATCCAACTCCTGGGTCGATGTTTTTTACCGCCTATGGTGACCACATCTTCTATAAGTTGGAACAACCGATGAAGATGGTTTGGGAGCTAGATAACCAGCAGGATTCTGTCATTTTAGGATTTAACTGCCAAAAGGCCTATACAACTTATGGAGGAAGAACTTACACAGCGTGGTACGCTCCGCAAATTCCTGTCAGTGAGGGTCCTTACAAATTTAACGGCTTACCGGGATTGATTTTGAAGATCTGTGACACTAAAAATGAGCATTGTTTCACACTAACTTCCCTGAAACAGGTTAAGTACTTTCAACCTATCTTCATCTCGAAGATGGATTATGTCGATATCACCCCAAAGGAATACAATAAAATGATGAAGAATAAATTGATCAGCCTGTTAGGCACACTGCAAGGCGGCGGAACGGTTACTTTTAGGAACGAAGAAGACAAGGCAAGGGCAATGAAAGGGTTGAAGATCAAGAATAATTTTATTGAAAAATTCTAAGCCCAATCCACTTGAAATACCTTCTGATACTGACCGCATTGTGCATAACAATCTTTGGCAAAGCCCAAACGAATGTGAACGGGCGGGTATTATCTACTGATAAAACCGGGGTTTCCGGACTTAGTATTTTGGTCCACCAAAAGGGCAATGCCAATCGCATCATTTCCTATTCCATTACCGATGAGAAAGGGACTTTCAGACTTGAGTTTACCTCAAAAGAAGATTCACTAGGAGTCTCCGTCAGGTCGCTGACCCACCGCGACACCACCGTTTGCATCGCCAACCACAGCCAGGCGCTCAGTTTTGTTTTGCCTCCAACTGTCCACGAAATCAGGGAAGTCAACGTGAATGCTCAAGCCATAACTAGCAAGAAAGATACGATTACTTATTTGGTGGGGAAATTCGCTAAAGTAAAAGACCAGTCCATCGGAGATGTGATCAAGAATATGCCCGGTTTTGAAGTTTCCCCGGAAGGGCAGGTATCCTACCAGGGCAAGCCCATTCAGAAATACTACATCGAAGGGCTGGACCTGCTTGAAGGTCGGTATCCCATTGCCAATAAAAACCTACCCTACCGGGATGTCGGAGCAGTTGAAGTGCTCGAAAATCACCAGCCCATCAAAATTCTTGAGTCCAAGGTGTTTTCCAATAACACTTCCATTAATCTCAAACTCAAGAAGAATATTACCATGACCGGCACGGCACAGATTGGGGCGGGACTTCCCTTCCTGTTGCACTATCTGAATGCCACGCCCATGTTGTTTTCAAAAAACCAACAAACCATCGCCTCCCTTCAATCGAACAACACGGGCGAGGATTTGAGCACGCAGAACCAACCCCTGCAATTCACAGATGGCCTGATGGATGCGATTGCAAACAGGAAAATCAATCTGGTCGGGATTCAAGGTATTTCTTCTCCTAAGATCGATCGCAAGTACTTTTTGAACAACAATGCCAGTTTGATGTCGTTCAATCATTTGATAAAGCTGAACGATCTGAACGAGCTGAAAATCACGGCATCGTTTTACCATGACGACCAAAAGGAAAACGGGGAAGTAAAAAGTACGTACCATTTGACTGGAGGCGATTATGTTCTGGACGAGCGCATCTCCAAACACTATTACAACACCAGTCTGAACACCGGTTTTACCCTGACCCAGAATGTCAGGAAAAGATACCTGAAAGAACAATTTTTAGTCAACCATTACTGGGATCAGCAAACCAGTTCAATTGAAAATCCGGCAAGTTTGCAGGAGAATGCAGAAACTCCGGGTACTACTGGATCGAACACCTTCGACTTGTTGCTCCCGGTAGGAGATCATTTTTTCAGGATTTATTCATCCCTCAATTTCAATGACTTGCCGCAACGACTTTCCCTTCGGCCGGGAGTATTTACAGACTTTCTCAACAACGGCGTTAACTATTCGGAGACCATGCAGCAATATGCGATGAATAAGTTCGCGGGTAAACAATTTATGCGTTTCACCCTTGCGTACAAGAACTGGACCTTAGATTCGGAGCCCGGCTTTAATTTCGACACACAGCATTACCGCACGGTCATTCAAAAAGACCAGGCCGATCTGGCACCGGACAGTTTAAGGAATGATTACAAATGGCACAACATTGAATTTTATCTGACTGAAAGGATTAATTTCAAAAAAGAGAACCTGCGATTTGGCGCATCCTTGCCTGTCAGGGCTATCTCCTACCGGATGGATGACCTTGTACACAAATCCATTGAACCAACCAAACAATTTCTTTTCAGTCCGATGTGCTGGCTGGATTATGATTTTCACAAATTCTGGTCGGTGGATGGTTCGATCGGATACAACACCCGGCTTGGGGATGCTATGCGACTGGCACAGGGCTATATTGTAAAAGATTATCACCTCATGCAGAGATATTCAGACAAAATCAATGAGAGTCAGTCCTTTTCGGGGGGACTTAATCTGGAATACAAAAACCCGGTGAATGGATTTTTCTCTGTAGCTTCCTGGTCACTCAACCATAATCTGCAAAACCTGATCAACCAAAATATTTACTCTGGTGACGGACTATTCTTTTTGGATGCTATTAAATTAAATAACCGGTTCATTTCGAATAGTTTTACCCTGGCCAACAGCTACGTATCGTCGAATCAAAAGATCAGCCTTTCCCTTAAATGCCAATATTCCGATACCCGATACGAATATTTGCTGGACCAGACACTGGGCTGGAACCACAACCAGGTATGGCTCATTCAGCCAACTATCGGAATTAATGGCATCAAAAATATCGGGATAGACTATAGAGTTGAACTTTCCCACACGAAACAATGGAACGAGCAATCGGGCACGACCATATTGGGTCAGGTGCACAAGCTGGAATTGTATTATTATCCTTCTCCCATCTATTGGTTCGGGGTGAACCTGTCCTATTACAATTATGGCCCACAGTTTAAAGTTGGAAACAACGGATTGTACGCCAATTTAGGCTACACCTATAAACCAGCCAATAGCAGGATTGAGTACAGGCTTAGGTGCAATAACCTCTTCAACTCAAAGCAGGTAGTTGATTATTTATACGGTGATATTTCAGTCACAGAGAGCCATTATTACATCCGGCCCCGGGAATTTGTCCTTACGATTTCGTTCTCTTTAAGTCGGGCAAAAAAGTAGGCATTTGGAATTACTTCTAAACTCTAATAAAGTTGCAAAAGAAAAAATCGCTTAAGTATGACCTCCCTCCGATAAACCCTACCTAGCAGATATTATGCGTAAAACCTTTTACGATTTCGAGAAAAATGTGTCTCTTTTGAGCATGTAGTCATCAATCCTAAAGGGGCAAAAATGGTGTTTTTAGAAGTTTACAATCCTGGCATTAGCTTCTCATACTTGGAATTAAGCACATCTTTGTATGCCCTTTTCATGTCGGATGACAAAAAAGAACGATCAATCCATTCTATTGCTTTTGGTTTGATTTTTGCCATTCGGCTGAAAACCCCATCAATCTGTTTGTCGTTCATCGCAAATCCTTTACCAAATCGAATAAAATGTTCCTTCTTTAATTTATTCTTCTTTCCTTCCATTGATAAAGCAATTTCTTCAGTGTCTTCCGAAAGAACAATAGCGACATTTAACAAATCGTAGGCCGGAGCCAAGACCCATCCTGAAGAACTCCTGATCATAGAGAAGTTTTTGAGGTGCATATCATTGTTCCCAGTTAGAAAGCAGAATACGGCTAATTCAAAAAATAAAATCTTATCCAACATGGCATTATCAGAGTGGGCATTGATGGCCTTACCTACTTTCTCCATTGAACTTTTATATTTATCGAATGCCTCAATAATCTGAAACATATCCAGCATGTGAATTTTATCTCCACTTTCAGTTCTGTCAATTCGCTTTGTGATGTAAGACAATTCCCCGGAAGCTAATCGTATCAAGCTTGAAGGCACCACTTTAATACCGAAAGCCTCAGCGATTCTCATAGTTAAATGCTCATTTTCAGGCATTTCTCTAAATTTATCTGTCGGTGGTTTAAAAATATATTGTCCGCCTAATGCACCTACAATAGTAAGACGTGCATCTCCCTTCCCCTGAGCCTCTTTGACTAAAGACATGGATAATTTAGGCTGGACTCCGGGTACCGTTACACTTCGTTCTACAACCTCCTTGGCCAACTCTGCCATTTGATCAATCGTATAAAAGATTCCTGGAGGGGTTTGGGTGCCGAAGAATACCTGGGAACATTTGGTATGAAAATCTGAACCCTTAAAGATAGGTTCATAACAATACAGACATTTATACTCCATCTTCATCGGGGATTGGTACAACACTAACAGCTCCTATGCAGTTTTGACAGCATGCCAATAACAGACCCATTCGATCATTGCTGCTAATTTTCCAGTTCATTGAAGCAATATCCAACAACCATCCTTCCGGGATCAATCCTTCAAAAAACGGGAACAACCGCTTGTCAACATATGGTTTGCCAGTCACCGGCATCGAAAAGACGATGAATTCGTCAGGATGTTCTTTCACATAATTCGCATCATACTGAAAGATATACTCTCCATCATTGGTTTCCATGATTTCTCCTGCCAAATGCTCCTGATAATATACTTTACCCTTTCTCATTCTTCGATTTCTTTGCTATTAACCGGAGCTAACTGATGCCCGAACATGCTCAGAACCACGTTGACCTTATCCATGTTGAGGTTTTTTTTTCCTTGCTCAATTTTTCGTATCACAGTTAAGGCAACACCGATTTTTGCAGCAAATTCTTCCTGCGTCAAATTAACTTCCCTTCTTCTCTCTTTTATAAACTCTGCTAAAGATTTCATTATATGCTTTTAAATATAATCAGATACAAATATAATAATTTATATGCTTTTAAATATAATTAAAATAATATATCCAATTTTATACGTTTAAGCATATAATTGATAAGTAATTTTACACGTCTGCATTAGCTCGGTGCTTGTTAATACTATTCTAGGACGACTATTCGACCAACAATAAGTGCTAATGAAGAATAACCTTTCCTATTACAATTATGGATCACAGTTTAAAGTAGGTAACAATGGATTGTACTCCAATTTAGGCTACACCAATAAACCTGCCAACAGCAGGATTGAATACGGACGAGAAAAATGTGTCTCTTTTAAATACGAAGTCAGACAAGTTCACATTCAATATTTTAAAATGAGTTCTATCTTTGATTGATAAATATTAAATCCCATGACCAAAGAAACAGCAATAAAGTTATTTAACCAAAAGCAAATACGAACTTATGGGGACGAGGAACAGGAAAAATGGCTTTTTTCGATTGTTGATGTTGTTGGAGTACTTACTGAAAGTGAAAATCCACAAGTATACTGGCGTGTCTAAAAGAAAAGACTTTTTGCCGAAGGAAATGAAAGCGTTACAAATTGTAAATCTTTGAAAATGGAATCAACTGACGGATAAATGAGGTTGACTTAAAAATGAATGTACCTTTTATATTTCTGATTAATATGCGAAGCAAATTTCTCTTCATTATATCTATATTGCTGCTGGGCAATATTTTAGCCAAATCTCAAACGAGTGATTGCTCGAAAGATTTTGATTATTTGATCAATACAATCCGTACCGATTATCCGGGATACCATGATAAAATAACGAATGCCACTCTTCCGAAACTTCTGGATTTAGAGAATATGCTCAGAAAGAAAATTATAAAGTATCCGGATAGCTGTGGGTATTATCTGAATGTTTATTCCGAATTTTTTAAGGACCTTCATCTTCGTGTCAGGCGAATTCGATCCAAATCTGTCGAGGGAAATGAGCAACCTCAATTGATGCAAATATCCACTTATGGTAGAAATTTTTCAGTTAATCTGGACAGCTTACAACAAGCTACAGCAAATTCAAAAGGAATCGAGGGTATTTGGCAAGGATTTAGGGACGAGTTAGCCATTATAAAACAAGGGGATAAAAAATATGCAGTCGTTGTCGTCAAAATCAAAGGTTGGCAGGCAGGTCAGGTTATCGGCGAATATCTTACGATGAATGACTCCGTTTTTGAGGTTACAAATTATTCCCTGGTCAGAGATAGAAAGACATACAAAACCAAGGCTTCCTTGCATTTAAATGGAAAAATAGTTGAAATTCACGGAGACACCAGGTATGTGCGCAAATCAAATTCTGCCATTTTTGATATGGCCACCCTATATTCATATACCCCTCTTTTTCCTAACGGTGTAAATACTTATCCTGCATCACTTTATTTAAGTGATAGCACCTATTATTTACGAATACCTGGTTTTCACGATAATACTGCCAATGATTTTGTAAAAAAGCATTGGAAAGAAATTTCCAGCAGGCCCAATTTGATAATTGATATACGTTATAATGGTGGCGGACAGGATAACTACTACGAGGAACTTGCTAAAATAATTTACACCAAGCCTTATGAATCAAAGGGCGTGGAATGGTACGCATCCAAAGGAAACATCCAACTATTTGAAGATGCCATTGCAAAAGGGGAAATCAGGGATGGAGAAGCAGGATTAAAATGGACGAAGGAATTGGTTGCAGCCATGAAGAAAAATGTAGGAGGATTTGTTACCCGTCCGGAAAACAAAGAGGAGGAGGCAACATCAAAACACGACTCAGTGTATCCCATGCCACGAAATGTTGGAATAATCATTAATGATGGAAATGCTTCCTCCGCTGAGCAGTTCTTATTGGCAGCCAAAGAAAGCGATAAAGTGACACTATTTGGAAATTGCAATACTGCTGGAGTCTTAGATTATTCAAATGTAACACCAAGATCACTTCCTTCTGGCAATTATCAACTTTGGTGTCCAATGACCCGATCAAAACGGCTACCAGAAAATCCGATTGACAATATTGGCATTGCCCCTAATGTAATCATTCCATTTCCGGCAACAAGCCAATTATATGACAAATTGGACAGTTGGGTCTATTTTGTGAAAAATTATTTGGAACTTTTAGGGAATTAACTTCACAGCTCTCGCATTGCAGTTCTTTCCATAATAATTTGTTCTTGACTACATTTATTCGAACGTCTTTCTGTGACATTTTATAATTTTGCCTCTCATTTTAGTAACAGAATTGGCATTAAAATGGCGGAATATCAGACAGTATAATCAGTCACTGTCAATAATTAGCAATTAAAACTTCAAACTGAATATCTAATTAAAATTACGTTCTGTAATCTTAAGGTCAGATTAATGGAAGTTCTTAAATTTGGGAATTGTTTAAGAATTGAACCATGCAGCTAAGATCCTCAACATCAATAAGAATAAGTCGAAGAATTTTTGAATTCATCCTTCTTGTGACATTCTTTTTTACGTCCTCCCTATTTGCTCAGCCCCGCAATATTCTGCTTAGCCAGAACTGGAAAGCCAAAAGGGCCAGCGAAGTTGTTGCGGATGGCGCGCAGATTTCTTCCCCTATGTGGCAACCAGTGGGTTGGATGGAGGCGGTCGTTCCGGGAACCATACTAACAACACTATTGCATAACAAGCAAATTCCGGATCCATTTTTTGGTTTGAACAACACGAAGATTCCGGATGTTTACCTTACCGGACGGGATCATTATACTTACTGGTTTATGACCGATTTCGAGTTACCAGCAGTTGGAGAAGGCGATCAGGTTTGGCTGAATTTCAGGGGGATCAATTACTTTGCCGAAATCTTCCTCAACGGTATAAGAGTCAACACAACAACTCATCAGGGGATGTATCTCCGTGAGAAATTCCTGATTACACCCTATCTTTTAAAAGGGAAAATCAACCGTCTGGCAGTCTGGGTAGCGCCACCCGATCCGGCTGGCAATCCCAATGGCGGTCAGGGTGGAGATGGTACCATCGCCAGGAATGTCACGATGCAATGTACCGCTGGTTGGGACTGGATCTGCTCCATTCCGGATCGGAACACCGGCATCTGGGACCAGGTTTCACTCGAAATCACAGGTGGCGTCGATCTGAGGAATCCATACATCGAGACCCGCGTTCCGGGAGTTCGCCTACCCGATGGAAAACAGAACCCTGCCTTCCTGACTGCCTCCTTTGAGTTGAAAAACATAACTGATCAGACTGTTAAGGGTGTCGCTTCCGCGGAATTTGCCGATCAAAAGCTGATTCAAAATATCACACTTCAACCTGGAGAGGATAAACAGGTGACTTTTAAGGAGATTGAGATAAAAAATCCGCGTCTCTGGTGGCCAAATGGCGTGGGAGAGCATACTTTGTATCCGGTCGGACTGTTATTTACGGATGACTTTGGCACGGTTTTGGATCATGAAATTGTCCCGGTAGGAATTCGGGAGACAGGTCATTCATTTGATCCGAAATTAAGGGCGCAGGTATTTACCGTCAACGGACAAAAAATCTTCATCAAAGGCGGGAACTGGATTGCTTCCGATGCGCTGCTACGTCTGAGTCCTGAGCGGTATGAGGCAGAAATTCGACTCCATGCGGGGATGAACATGAACATGATCCGCGTCTGGGGCGGCGGTTTGACCGAACGTCCTGAATTTTACAACGCCTGCGATAAGTATGGAATTCTGGTTTGGCAGGACCTTTGGATATCAGGCGATTGCAACGGCGAATGGCTCGATCCCAAGAAACTGGATTCACAAGAAAGGAGAAAAGCCTATCCTGACGACCACCAGCTGTTCCTCACTTCGGTGGCAGACCAGGTGAAGATGTTGCGGAATCATCCGAGTCTGTTCCTTTGGTGTGGTGGCAATGAAACCTATCCGCCCAAAGATATCCTGGAGGCACTCGGGAAAGACATTTTGCCTTCCCTGGACCCAAAGCGGTTCTTTCTGGATATGTCCATCTCTCCCAAACTGATGACTAACGAACAGGGCAGAACAGGGGATGGTCCTTATGGAATACTCGAACCTGCCGATATGTTTACCAAAAAATCCTTCCCCTTTAATCCTGAAATTGGTTCGGTCGGCATCCCAAATTTTGATGGATTGAAGAAAATAATCCCTGCCGAAGAGATGAAGGTACCCAGAATGCCCAATGGGACAGGATCCTGGGAATATCATAAATACCATTCCTTTAAGGAATTTCCGGATCGGTACGGGAGAGTGAAAGACCTTGCTGATTTTTGTCTGAAGGCCCAGATCGTCAGTTATGAGCAATATCGCTCCCTGCAGGAAGCGTTTAATTATAAGATGTGGGACTGGTACTCGGGTATGCTAATTTGGAAAAATCAAAATCCCTGGACGGCTTTGCGCGGTTCGTTCTATGATTATTACCTCGATTATCAGGGGGGCTATTTCGGTTATAGGCATGCGGCTGTTCCGCTACATATTCAGCTAAATCTCAATGATTCTGCTATTTGCGTGATCAATCAGACCTTACGAAATTCAGGAAAAATAAGTGCGGTGATCAAACTGTTTGACCTTCATGGGAAGTTAGTGTCAGAGCGTAGGGAACCGGTTCTGTTGGAGGCGCAGAGCACCAAGCTACTGAGCAAAGTGGTATTACCGGCAGGCGGAAGCGGACTCTATTTCTTGAGGCTCCAGTTACTGGATGAACTAAGCAAGGAACTGGATGAAAATTTCTACTGGCTGACCGCCAAACCGAAATCATATGAAGCGCTCAATGAACTTACGCAGGTGAAATTGACTTTAACCACAGAAAGAAACGAAAAAGATCAGCAAATTATCACGGTCAGTAATCCTGGTAAGGAGACGGCTTTCTTCATTCGGTTAAAGGTGGTCGACGATAAGGGAGAACTGGTATTGCCTGTTTATCTGGATGAGAATTTTTTCACTTTGTTGCCGGGGGAAAGCCGAAAGGTGATACCCGTTACATCGAAGGCTTTCAATGGACAAGCTTCCGGGATGAAATTATCTGTTGAAGGATGGAACATTGAACCACAAAATATAAACCTATAAATATTACTTTGCACGTAGCAACCATGACACTTGCTTCAGCAGATTTACACTTTTATTTTGCTCCTGCGGATTTGCAATCTGCAGGAAAATTTTGCCAACAGATTGCAAATCCGTTGGAGCGATCTCCTCACACTTCACTTTACACTTTAACCTTTACACTTTAACCTTTATACTTTATCCTTTCCCCATATGAAACGACGCATTTTTGTTCAGACCAGTAGTATCGCGGCAGCCGGAAGCCTGATAGCCGGAAAAACTGTGGCCTCAGGAGCCACAGCAAATTTGCCTGCATCAGATTATACTTCCAAACGCCCACCATTAGCGAAAAGAAAATTCACCTCAGAAGCCGTTGAGAAAACCATCAAGGTGGTGAAGGAGAAGATCAAGAACCCCAAACTGGCCTGGATGTTCGAAAATTGCTATCCCAATACCTTGGATACCACGGTAACATATAAAGAAAAAGATGGCCGGCCGGATACTTTTGTGATTACCGGAGACATTTTGGCGATGTGGCTGAGGGATAGCTCGGCCCAGGTGTGGCCTTACCTACCACTCATAAAGGAGGATGAAAAACTGAGAAAGATGATTGCCGGCGTCGTTAACCGGCAGACAGATTGCATCCTGATCGATCCGTTTGCCAATGCATTTAATGATGGTCCGGGTAAAAGCGAATGGCTCACCGATCTGACGGCGATGAAACCCGAACTTCATGAGCGCAAATGGGAGATCGACTCGCTGTGTTACCCCGTCAGACTGGCCTGGCATTACTGGAAGACCTCTGGCGATACCTCTGTATTCACGGATAAATGGCACAAGGCGGCACTATCCATCCTGGCAACTTTCAAGGATCAGCAGCGAAAGAACAGTAAGGGTAGTTACTCCTTTATGCGCAAGACCGAAAAAGCCAGCGACACCCAGTTTGGCAACGGATATGGCCTTCCGGTGAAACCTGTCGGCTTGATCTGCTCCGCATTTAGACCGTCTGATGATGCAACATTCTTTCAATTCCTGGTTCCTTCCAACTTTTTCGCAGTCGTTTCGCTGAAACAGGTGGCAGAAATTTCCTCCAAAGTTCTGAAGGATGAAAAATTATCAGCCGAAGCGTCGGCGTTGGCCAACGAAGTCGAAGCCGCCTTAAAAAAATACACCACCGGCACACATCCTACTGCCGGCAAGATCATCTCCTATGAAGTCGACGGTTACGGCAACAGCCTGTTTATGGACGACACCAACATTCCCAGTTTGCTGACCCTGCCCTATCTCGGTGCCATCCAGGTTACGGATCCGTTATATATCAACACCCGCAAATTCATCCTCAGCGACGCCAATCCATGGTTCTTCAGCGGCAAAAGCGCCGACGGACTCGGCGGACCGCATGTGAACGGAGGCTATGATTATATCTGGCCGATGAGCATCATAATGCGGGCCATGACTTCCTCCGACGAGAAAGAAATACGCCAGTGCATGAAATGGCTGGTCAGCACGGATGCGGGAACGGGCTTCATCCATGAGGCTTTTCTGAAAGATGATCCGAACACTTTCTCCAGATCCTGGTTTGCCTGGGCGAATACCCTTTTCGGCGAATTGGTTATCAAGTTATTCCACGAACGTCCGGAATTGCTTTCCTCACTTTAATTCCTTCTCCCAATGAAAAACCCTGCCCGTATTTTTCTGCCTATGCTCTTCCTCTTGATATTTTGCGGTTGTCAGCAGGAAAAACCCCTTATATCCAATCCTGACAGGCTCCAGGACATGGAAAAGATGTTGAAGGCGCAGCGGGAGCTCACCTCCAATGCCTTGAAACCGATCTGGACGATCCTGGATAAACCTGCTACAAAGGAGGAAGATCAGGCCATGAAATTCCTGTTTGCCTATATGCCTTTGAGCGATCTGGCCGACTATTCTCCCGAATTCATGCAGGCCAATGTTCGCAAGAGTCTGCTTACCAGGAAAGAAATGTCCTGGTGCAGTCAGATCCCGGAGGAAGAATTTCTGCATTTCGTGCTGCCACTGAGGGTAAACAATGAGAACCTGGATTCCTTCCGTCTGGTCTATTATCAAGAAATCAAGGCAAGGATCAAGGGCCTCGGCATGAAAGAGGCCGCATTGGAAATCAACCACTGGTGTCATGAAAAAGTCAACTACCGTGGAACCGATTCCAGGACGAGCGCTCCGATGAGCACCATATCGAAGACTTTTGGCAGGTGTGGGGAAGAATCTACTTTTACCGTTTCTGCGATGCGGACGGCTGGTATTCCTGCCCGTCAGGTCTACACGCCCCGCTGGGCGCACACGGATGACAACCATGCCTGGGTGGAGGTGTGGATCGATGGAAACTGGCATTTCATGGGGGCCTGCGAGCCGGATACGGATCTGGACAGGGGCTGGTTCAGCGAACCCTCCCAGCGGACGATGCTCATCCACACGCGGACCTACGGACGTTATTTCGGTCCGGAGGAGGTGCTGAACGCCGAAGACCGCTTTTCGGAGCTCAACCTGACCGCCAGATACGCGAAGACTAAACGGGTGACCATCCTGGTAAGTGGACAGGACGGAAAACCTGTTGAAAAGGCAAAAGTCGAGTTCAAACTCTACAATTATGCGGAATTTTATCCGATCGCCACCACCTTGACGGATAAAAACGGACAGACCGGAATGACGACCGGATTTGGAGACTTGCTGGTTTGGACCTCAAAAGATGGCAAGTTTGATTACAAAAATATGGTCGTTGCGGAAACGGACACACTTCGTTTAACTCTTGGCAGTTCAAGAGAAATGCCGCGTTATGAAGTATATGACCTCGTACCTCCAAAAGCATTAAAGCCTGTCCTCCCGGCCGGCGCAGAGGAACAAAAAATTAATGGCAGAAGGCTTTCACACGAAGATTCGATCCGCAACAGGACTATGTCGACATTTAAAGACTCCGCCTGGATCAGGATTTTCGCGAAAGATCAGGGTCTGCCAGCCGATACTTTGATGAGAATTTTCAGGCTCAGTTATGGGAACTGGAAAGAGATGATCGCCTATTTAGAGCAAAACAAGAGCTCCCAGCGCAAGATGATGCTCATGTTATTGGGTGTTGTTGCAACCAAAGATCTGAGCGATACGAAGGCTGCCGTGCTGACAGACCATCTGCAGCAAGCCATGGCGAATGCGAAACCGGAAGATTTAACATCAGAGTATTTTGTGAATTACATCTTGTCTCCACGGATTGAACTGGAAATTCTCTCTCCCTGGCGTGGTTTCCTTGCACAAAAAATGGGACTGGACCTGGCCGTTGCCAGCAGGCAAAATATCAATATGCTGATTAACTGGATCCAGACCTACATCAGGGTCGATCCTATGGCTAACAAACATTCGCGAGCCCCACTGACGCCGATCGGAGTTTATAATTTGCGGGCGGCAGATCCTCTTTCCAGAGATATTTTCTTTGTGGCAGCCTGCCGTACTTTCGGGATCCCCGCCCGGTTGAATCCTGAAACACGGGTGCCTGAATATTTTAAGGATGGCAGCTGGAACCGTGCGACATTTGGCAGTTTATCGCCACAACCTGCAATGGGAAAGTTAATCCTGAAAGATTTGAGAAACAGCCAAACCCCGGAGTATACGCTTCATTTCACCCTCGCGAAAATTCAGAATGGGGTTTGCCAGACCCTTGAATTTGAGGAAGGTAAGAAACTGACAGATTTTCCGCAACCACTTATACTCGAAACTGGAAGTTACCTGCTGGTAACAGGGAAGCGCCTACCTGAAGGGAAAGTCCTGAGCTCACTGACGTTTTTCGAAATATCGAATGAAAAACCAACTGTGTTGGAGGTAACGCTGCGGAAAGATGAAAGTACCCAAAAACCGGCAGGCAAAATTGATCCCAAAAAAATTCAACTGACTGATGCAACTTCCAATGTAAAGACCTTGCTCGGCGATTTAATGAAAAATGAGGAGGTTGTAATCGTATTGATGGATCCGGATAGCGAGCCCTCCAAACATATCCTGAACGATCTATCTCCCTATTCCAAGCAATTTAACAACTGGAAAGGCAGTTTTATCTTTGTGAGTGTGGCCGAAAAACCTGGGAAGAATGTGATTTTTCAAAACTATCAACTTCCATCCAGAACCAGCATCCTGGTTGATTCAAACAACGATTTCTCAAAAGCGCTCTCTGGAGTCCTTGGGAAGGAAGCAAAAAATAATCTGCCAGGGGTAATATTCTGTCAGTCGGGGGGTGAATTGTTCCTGATTTCTTCAGGATATAAAATCGGAATCGGGGAGCAATTACTGCAATGGATCAAAAATCCCGAGAATCGTAAAATTCAAAATTCCAAGGCGAGCTGCACAACTCCCTGATCAAATGTTATTTATAACGAATCTGAATTGCAGCCGGGGTCAGGTATTTTGAATAATAAAACAATCTTTTCGGTTTTATAGTTTTTTAACACAATATATTTGGAGATGAGCTAGTTCGCCTTTACCTTTGAGGTACATTTTTTTCATAAGTTTAGGTTAGTTAGGTTAGTTAGTTTGGTTAGTTTTAGTAAAAGGATGGAGCCGCCCGGTTCCGTCCTTTTCGTTTTTAATAGATATGGATACACTTGACAGGTTTCCAAAACCTGTCAAGTGTATTTATTAAAATAATTACATATTTTCTTAATATCATTTTTACAATTAATTAACACAAAATATTTGGCAGTAGCTTATATAGGGCTTATGTTTGTAGTACATTTTTTTTCATAAGTTTAGGTTTAGTTAGTTTGGTTAGTTTTAGTAAAAGGATGGAGCCGCCCGGTTCCGTCCTTTTCGTTTTTAATAGATTGGGATATACCTGACAGGTTTTGGAAACCTGTCAGGTATATCCCAATCTATTCGAACAGCTGGATCAGCTCATCCTTACCTATAATAGCAAAAGGATCTTTGTGATTGATAAATTCGTTGGCTAAAGCGGCCTTTTTCTCTTGCAGTAACTGAATTTTCTCCTCGATGCTCTTTTCAGAGATAAACCTGTACACAAATACTTTCTTATCCTGACCTATGCGGTGAGCACGGCTGATTGCCTGCATCTCCGAGGCAGGATTCCACCATGGATCTATGATAAATATATAATCAGCTGCAGTAAGGTTTAAGCCAACACCGCCAGCTTTTAAGGATATGAGAAAGATATTTTTGTCTACTCCCGACTGAAATTCGGCAATAACAGATTTGCGGTCAATGGTCTGGCCGGTAAGTTTGCAAAACCCCCAATCCCGCTGCTTGCACATTTCTCCAAGCAGATTCAGATGTTTGACAAAAGATGAGAATATGAGAATCTTGTGTTTTTCTGCCACAAGTACCTCTAGCATGGCAATAATTTCGTTGAACTTGCCGGATTCGATTGATGAGCCCGGATCAAGAAGCCTGGGATGAATGGCTATCTGCCTTAATCGGGTAAGGGCTTGCAAAACAACAAAAGTTGTATTCCGGGGCTCCATGTTTTCGATATTCTTGAGAAGAAAATTCCTGACAGAGGATTTTTCTGCTTCATAAAGTTCTTGTTGTTCAACCGTCATTTCTATGGTTAGCAGTTCTTCCATGACAGCAGGCAGATCGGCAGCCACTTGCTCTTTGGTCCTTCTAAGGATAAAAGGCTCAATCAGGCGGTTTAGCTTAGCCCCAGTTTCAGGATTTCTATCTCTTTCAATTGGCAACAGATAATTCTCCTTGAAAAATTTAAAACTACCCAGTTGACCCGGATTGAGAAAATTCATCTGAGACCAGAGATCGGAAAGAGAATTCTCAATGGGAGTACCTGTTAAAGTCAGCCGGTATCTGGAAGGTATCGATGAAACCGCCTTATAACTTTTTGATTCAGCATTTTTAATGTTCTGACTTTCATCCAGTATCAGGTAGAAAAAAGTATGTTTTGCCATTACTTCGCTATCGTTTCTTACCGTACCATAAGTTGTAAGGATGATGTCATAATAAAGAATTAACTGCGAAAAATCGACCTTTTCACGTCTCTTCACTCCGGAATAGGTATAAACTTTAAGCCTGGGAGCAAATTTTCTAATTTCGTTTTCCCAGTTGTGCAACAATGAAACCGGCAAAACTATCAGACTGGAAGGCTGACGATCATCGGTAGATTTACCTCCATCATTGAAAAAGTTTAGCTGACCTGCTGGGTCAGATAGAGGGAAAAAATTCAAATTAGAATTCCTTTTAAGTTTTGACAGCAAGACCAATGTTTGAAGCGTCTTCCCTAGTCCCATGTCATCGGCTAAACAACCATTCATCCCATTTTGCCACAGGTGCATGAGCCAGTTATACCCATCATGCTGATAGTTCCTTAATTGAGCGACCACTGTATCAGGGATCTCCTGAACTTTAAGTGTATGATTGGTCAAAGTATTGATCCGCTCTTGCAATTCAAGATTTCCTTGAGAAAATTGATCAGAAATCAGCATTAAATGAAAAGGTTTCAACAAGACTCTTTGAGCTTCTGTTTTTCCCAACGAGAGTATCTCGGCAAATTGAGCAAACCAAGCTTCAGGCAGGATGAATATTTCACCATTTGGAAGTTTAAATTCTCTTAAGCCATTTAATATAAGTTTTTTAAACCGAATAAATGGAAAATCCCATTCACCTATGTGTACAGTTATTTCAAGATCGAACCAGTCAATTTTATTTTGAACAGCTATTTTCAGGTCATGCCCGCCCAAAAAATATGGATGAGGCAGTTCAGTTTGGGAAATTTCAAAACCCATATTTAACAATGCCACGGAGTTGAGGTGAATCCATTCGATGGCCAAATGCAAGGATTCTTCTTGCCTGTCAGGATGAGTCTGCTCAAGTCTTAGCCCTTCGTTTAAGCCGCTCAGCCCCATCGCTCTAAGTTTATCAAGCATCTCGTTTTCCCAAAAAAGATCCCTGCTGAACGCTTCAAAAATGAATTGATCATCCCTTTTATGCAAGACAACAGCACGATGTTCTCCTTGCTTCATCTTAAGACGAATTTCATTGTAAGTGAAGTAGAGGACAAAAATGGGAAGGTCATTTAAATCTTTCTCCAGCGAAAGGGTAGCCCCTTTGACCGGATAGATTTCCTGTATTTCAAATCCTGAAATTACTACTTCATGGCATTTGATGGCATTGAGAATAAATGTTTCGTAATACCGGTCTTCCATTTTCTTTGGAATGGAAATGTACTCCTTCTCACGAAATGGAAGCAATTTGCTGGCCGAAATCTCATTAAAAAAGTAGATCTTATTTTGGTAATAGATGATACATGGCTCGTTCACAAGGATTTCGACATTCCTTCCCAACAATGAAAAATGCTCATCTCCATGACGAAGTGTCAAAAAGTAACGCGTCTCCTCCTCTAATCGGCTAAAATTAAAAACCGCACTGGTATCCTGGTAACAGAAGGCAATTAAATCCTCAGTGTAAAGATTTGCATACTTCTCTCTTTTTTGAAAGACCGGCAAATCGCCTTTTTTCAGCAAATCCAGAGCTTCTGCAACGGCACTTTCAATGTAGGTAAGAACTTTCTGCTTTACTTCATCTTTGACAATCAAGGCCAGCAACTCTTTGACCGGTTTATCCGGACAGAATTTACGGACGAGATTTTCATCGCTGTATCTTTCAGTAATCTTAACTATCCTGGATTCTAATGCGGTTAAATTTACCAATGGATCAGTCAAATCGCGGAGTCTTACCCTCCTGAGTAACCGCAAGTAAGGCTCTCCGGGTATTTGATCAGCAAAATAGGCATAAAGAAGCTGACCAAATATTCTGTGTTTGGACAAGGTAACGACAAATATATGCGACTTGCTATTCAATTGATTTTTATATAATTACAATCGTTACCCCTTCGGAACAGGCTCTGATTTGCCGTTTCATTTCATCTTTCGTGGGCATACTATATGGGCAGCCACAAGGGCAGCCCCGACATGCTCCGTTTAACTATTTTTCGTTCACAGTTCACTATTCAGTCTCCTTGTCCCCCAGTCCTTCTCACCCGCCGACCCTCTTCACTCTGTAACCATCCGCCGTTAGAAGTAAAATGGTTCGGTCGCGGAAATCCCCCTGAATTAAGATCTCACCATCTTTGACAGAACCGCCGACTCCAAATTTCGACTTCAGTTTTTTGCCCAACTCTGCAAGATCTTCTTCGGTTCCAATAAATCCGGCAATTAGTGTAACAACCTTACCTGCACGTTGCTTTTTGTCAAGCATTACTTTCAAATTTTGCTTGGATGGAATAAGTGTCTCCTGAACAGCATCATCCTGAGAAAACTTGAAGTCAAAATTTTCAGATGTAGAATAGACGACTCCCTCCCTGTTTTTTCGTTGTTGGTTTTGTGGCTTCATGGATCAGCACCATTATAATATTGTTGTTCAACAAAGTTTGACACTTTTCGCGACTAGAAATAAGAGCAAAAAGTTTGAAAGAAAAGCAAACAACAAAGATAGTAGTTTAGATTCTGGGATGGATGTTTATTTAATAATATTTTAAACTGCACGATATTTTTCCCCAATTGTTCATTCGGGGTGAAATGAATCAATCGAAATCGCTATTTTTGAACGATTTTTTTCAATTTTTATGTAAGCATGAAGGGGTCTACCGGATGCTTCTGGATCAAACAAGATGATTTTAAACCATATGCGAATCAAAGCTCGCCGGAATGAGATAGATTATTCCATCTGACCTTTGAAAAACAAATTATTTACTCATGAACAGAATCGTAGAAAAGGAATATTTTTCAGACAAGGTTATCCGTCTTGTGGTAGAGAATCCAAAGATTGCACGTTCAAGGAAAGCCGGCAACTTTGTCATTCTGAAAATAGGTGAAAAGGGAGAACGATTTCCTTTGACCATTGCGGACGCTGATCCCGTTAAAGGGACCATCACGCTAGTGGTACAAATTGTTGGTGTAAGTTCAGCGAAACTTGCAGCACTTGAAATTGGCGACAGCATCACCGATTTAGTCGGACCATTGGGTAAACCCACCGACATTGAACTAAAAGGCACAATTCTGGCTTGTGGCGGGGGTGTTGGCGTTGCGCCACTGTTACCCATTGTCGAAGCTTTTAAAAAGGCTGGAAACAGGGTTATTTCGGTCATCGCCGCCAGAAGTAAAGACCTTATCATTCTCGAAGATCAGATCAGACGATGGTCTGATGAAGTGATTGTCATGACCGACGACGGGTCCTATGGCCAACAAGGTCTCATTACCGCCGGAATGGAAGAGGTGATACACCGCGAAAAAATTGACGAGTGTATCGTGATCGGTCCAGCCATCATGATGAAATTTGCCTCACTCACAACCAAGAAGTATGCCATTCCTACCCAGGCCAGTCTCAACTCGATTATGGTGGACGGTACCGGTATGTGTGGAGCCTGCAGGGTAACAGTCGGAGGAAAGACCAGGTTTACCTGCGTTGACGGACCAGAGTTCGATGCCCACGAAATTAATTTTGATGAGATGCTGATGCGTTTGGGTGGCTACCGTGCAGAGGAGGTTATCGCCAACAACAAATACAATCAAAAATAGAGATAAGAAGATGTCATTAGACCCCGAATACCTTAAAAACGAACGCAGTCAGGAGTGGAGAGCCACCTTGCGTTCAAAAACGAAGAACAAAGAAAGAACTGCCATTCTTCGTGTACACATGCCTGAACAGGCTCCAGAAATAAGGGTAAAATACCAGGACCGGGAAGTGAACCTTGGAATTACTGCAGATCAAGCTGCGCTGGAGGCCTCACGTTGCATGGATTGTGTGACCCCAACTTGTATAGAAGGCTGCCCTGTCAACATCAACATCCCAAAATTCATCAAACTTATTGAAAACGGAGATGTTCTTGGAGCTGCGGCCACTCTGAAGGAAACCAATGCCTTGCCTGCAGTTTGCGGCAGGGTTTGCCCGCAGGAAAAGCAGTGCGAATCGAAATGCTTTTACGTGGAAAAGATGAATCTTGAATCGGTGGCCATCGGCCATCTTGAAAGATTTGCTGCCGATTTTGAGAGGGCATCAGGTACTTCAAATATTCCAAAAACAGCAGCTCCCAATGATATCAAGGTCGCCACTGTTGGATCTGGTCCGGCCGCACTATCCTTCGCTGGCGATATGGTTAAGAATGGATATGATGTAACTGTTTTTGAGGCTCTTCACGAAATTGGCGGTGTGCTGAAATATGGAATCCCTGAATTCAGGCTTCCGAACGCTATTGTCGATTTTGAGCTGGATAACCTGAAAAAGATGGGAGTAAAATTCGAGACCAACTTCATTGTAGGTCGTACTGCCTCCTTCGACGATTTGCGCGAAGAAGGCTATCAGGGCTTTTTCCTCGGTAGTGGAGCTGGTCTTCCCCGTTTCATGGACATTCCGGGTGAAAATTTCAACGGCATACTCTCCTCCAACGAATACCTCACCCGTGTCAACCTGATGGGTGCCAACTCTGAATCTAGCGACACACCAGTCATCCTGGGCAAAAGAGTGGCGGTTATTGGTGGTGGCAATACAGCCATGGACTCTGTGCGTACGGCACTCCGTCTTGGTGCAGACAGGGCTATGATCATTTATCGCCGGTCGGAAGCTGAGATGCCTGCTCGTATAGAAGAGGTTAAGCATGCCAAGGAAGAGGGCGTTGAATTTATGAACCTCTGCAATCCGCTGGAATACTTTGCGGATGAGAAGGGGATGGTCAACAGGATGCAGCTCAACAGAATGGGTCTGGGTGAACCGGATGCCTCAGGACGCAGAAGACCTATCCCTATCGATGGATCAGAATTCGAGCTGGATGTTGATTTGGTCATCGTTGCGGTAGGTGTTTCTCCCAATCCGCTGGTTCCTTCCTGTCTGCCAGATTTGAAAGTCTCCAAATGGGGAACCATAGTGGTCGACGAGGATAAAATGCAATCTTCTATCAATGAAATGTTTGCCGGTGGTGACATCGTAAGAGGAGGAGCCACAGTTATTCTTGCCATGGGAGACGGACGAAAGGCTGCCGAGAATATGCATATTTATCTTCAGAATAAAATTTCAAATACGACTAAATTCAATTGATATGCCGGATATAAGTATAAAATATTTGGGCCTTGAGCTGAAAAGTCCGGTGATTGCCGGCAGTTGCAGTTTAACCAACTCGATTGATCACCTCAAAGCCATCGAAAAGGCCGGAGCCGGGGCAGTAGTCCTGAAATCCGTCTTCGAAGAGGAGATTTACCTCGAATACGCACATGAATTTGATAAACTGGGTCCGATGGACAACAATCTGGAGTTTCTGGATTATTACGACCTGGAAATCAAGAAGGAGAACCTCAAGAATTATCTTCAGCTAATCACAGATGCCAAGGCGCAACTCTCCATACCGGTAATTGCCAGCATCAACTGTGTCACATCTCAGGAATGGGGCTTCTTCGCAAAGAAAATTGAAGCCGCCGGAGCAGATGCGCTGGAGTTGAACCTGTTTATCTCACCATCCGATCTTTCTCAGAGCAGCCAGGATAATGAGGGCACCTATTTTGACATTATCACCCGCGTTACCCAAAAAATCTCGATTCCTGTATCGGTAAAAATAAGCCCATACTTTTCAAATCTTGGTGGGATGATTCGCGATATCTCCTTCTCCGGGGTGAAAGGCATCGTTCTTTTCAACCGATTTTACTCCCCCGACATCGACATCGACAGAGAGTATATCCATGGAGCAAATGTATTGAGCCATGAGTCAGACTACCTCTTGCCATTGCGTTGGGTGGCAGTCATGTCCAACAGGGTCAATTGCGATCTGGCCTCCTCAACAGGGGTACATCAATGGGAAACTGCAGTCAAAATGATACTGGCAGGATGCAATGCTGTTCAGGTAGTTTCTGCACTTTACGAAAAGGGCTTCGGCTTCATTGAGGAGATCAACCTGCAGCTTGCTGCCTGGATGACGGCTCATAATTACGAAACTATTGATAACTTTAGGGGAAAATTAAGTCAGGAGAACTCTGTCAATCCTGCTGAATTTGAGCGCGTTCAATTCATGAAGAATTTTGGCGAATACAAATAAGGTCAATAATCCGGCTCCGATGACTGTTAACTTTGGCTCTGCAAAAGAAGATTCGGGAAGTACAAAACTAAAGCACTTCCTCTTTATTCTTTTGATGCTGTTTGCTACTTTATATTCCTTTGGGCAGGAGAACAACAGTTTTGAAAAGGTGGTAATTGGCGATGCCCGATTTATCCTTCATACGGTCGAAAAGAATCAAACCCTCTATTCAATTTCCAGAGTTTACGACTGTTCGCAGGAAGAGATTCTTGCCGTCAACAAAAACATCACTGGAATTATTAAAAAAGGGATGGTGTTGAAAATCCCTGATCATACCTACCAATCACCCCAGTCGGCAAAGATCGATGAAAGTAAATTTGTTAAATACGTAACCGTCAGTGGAGACAATTACTACCAGCTAAAACTCAAATACGGAGTTGACGAAGAGGAATTGTTGAAGTTTAATCCAGACTTAAAGGATGGGCTGAAAGCTGGCAAGGTCATCCTGATCCCTCTCAAATCAAAATCAAAAGACGAAGCGGAGGAAACTTCAAAGGAAACGCCAACCAAAGAGGCAACAGTCAAGGAATCCTTTACAAAAGAGACCACTCCCCTATTTAAATCAAAAGGGACTGATCAAATTTTGAACGTCGGGCTGTACCTACCCATTTCTGCTGCCGTGACTGATAGTTTGAAGCCTACAGCCAAATCGCTGAGTTTTCTTGCATTCTATCAGGGGGCACTTCTGGCTGTTGACCAGCTTTCCAAAAGCGGACTCAAGGTTAAGATATACGTGTACGACACAGAAAAGAACACATCGAATGTTGAAGCTCTGCTTAAAAAACCTGAATTTTTATCACTCGATCTTATCATCGGTCCGGTATACCCTGAAAATCAAAAGGTAGCATCCGAGCTAAGTGCAAAGAACAGAATTCCGATGGTTTCTCCTCTGTCCGCTGATGAAAAATATGCCAGGACCAATCCATACTATTTTCAGGTCAATCCGGCAAAATACATCAGAATTGAGACCACAGCCGAATATATCCTAAAGGAGTTTCCGAAAGAGTCAATCATCTTTCTGGAAGGCGAATACGGCGGCTCAGATACCCGACAGATTCGCGAATATCTTTCCAGGAAAAGGGGCGTCCCTGAATCCGCTGGCGGACTTACCCAAACTTACAATTTATGGTCAAAAGGGACGGCAGATCTTGAATTACTTTTGAAAACTGACAGTCCGAATATTTTGGTCATGGCCGATATCAATGAAGTCAATGTCAGCATCGCGATGAACAGGCTCACTCTCTTGTCAAAAAAATACCCACTTATTCTCGTTGGACTCCAGGAATTTACACGCATGCCGAGCATTGAAACTGAGAATCTGCACAATGTGAACCTCCGCTATCTTTCTACTTTCTTTGTCAATTACAATCTACCTGCCGTCGCTGCATTCGTAGATAATTTCAAAACTGAATTTGGAACTGAGCCTTCTTTGTTTGCCTTCCAGGGATATGATATTTCGACCTTTTTCCTGAAATCGTTGCATAAAAATGAAAAACTCTCTGCCAAACAGGCTTCCGATGAAGCCACCGGTTTGTTGCATGCAACCTATCATTTCAAAAAACTCTCAGATTTTGGCGGATACACCAACAACAGTTTCACGGTAGTTGAGTATGCAAATACTTTTGAGGTAAAAGCCCTGGGAAATATCCGGATAGGAAACTAAAGCACACACAAAAAAAAAGCTCCATAAAAAGGAGCATTTTTTTTGTGTGTGCTTTAGTTTCAGTTACTTATGATCAACTGAATACATATGTGAGATCAGGTCAACTACTTTGTTTGAATAGCCCCACTCGTTGTCGTACCATGACACAACTTTCACGAAGTTGTCGTTCAATCCGATGCCTGCACCGGCATCAAAAATCGATGTGCGAGGATCAGTGACGAAATCGGTAGAAACCACATCATCTTCTGTGTATCCAAGGATTCCTTTCAATTCACCTTCAGAAGCCGCTTTCATAGCAGCACAAATAGCTTTGTAAGGAGCTGCCTTTTCCAGGCGGCAGGTAAGGTCAACAACAGACACGTCGGGTGTTGGAACACGGAAAGCCATACCAGTCAGTTTACCGTTCAATTCTGGAATCACTTTTCCAACTGCTTTAGCGGCACCTGTTGAAGAAGGAATGATGTTTTGAGCTGCCCCACGGCCGCCTCTCCAATCCTTTGTGGAAGGACTGTCAACAGTTTTCTGTGTAGCTGTTGTGGCATGAACGGTGGTCATTAAACCTTCGATGATACCAAAATTATCATGTAATACTTTGACAATCGGAGCAAGGCAATTGGTGGTACATGATGCATTGGATACAAAGTTCATGTCTGTTGTATATTTTCCATGGTTCACGCCCATAACAAACATTGGGGTATCATCTTTGGAAGGGGCTGACATGATAACTTTCTTTGCACCAGCGTTCAGGTGAGCCTGGCATTTCTCTTTGTCAAGAAACAGACCGGTAGATTCGACAACATACTCGGCACCGATTTCATTCCATTTCAAATCTGCAGGATTTCTCTCAGAGGTAACGCGGATTTTCTTTCCGTTTACAACCAAAAAGCCATCTTCAACAGAAACAGTTCCTTTAAAGCGACCGTGTGTAGAGTCGTATTTCAGCATGTAAGCCATGTAGTTAACATCGATGAGGTCGTTGATTCCAACGATTTCCACATCATTTTTTTCAACAGCGGCACGGAAAACCAGTCGGCCAATTCTGCCGAAACCGTTAATACCAACTTTAATCTTAGACATAATGTATTCGTTTTGAGAATTATAGAAGTATAAAACACTTTTTGTAAAAAGCATTGCAAAGTTAATGATATAAATTCATTTTCTTAATCAATAAGGATCTGCTATAGACCTCTTTTTACAAATTGTTAACGTATAGATGAAGAATTAGAAAGATATCAATGTTTCTGCCAGGTATGAGTTTTTTTAGCAGCCTTGGGTTGATAGGTGCAACCGCAACTCTTGCACTGGACAAAAAGAATGGCGACCACCAGCAAAAGCGAAAAAATGAGGAGTAATTTTTTCATGTGTTGTTTTGACAAAATATCGGTCAAAATTTCAGCGCTTCAACCAAACATTCGTATGTTTAGCTGCTTTGGGTTTGTATGTACACTCTTTGCTTTTGCATTGCACCAAAAGCATTACAACCACTAAAAGCAGAGAAAAAATGACAAGAATTTTTTTCATGAGAATGTGATTTGGGTATAGCAACAGGTCAAAAGAACTTCAGCAAATATATTCATTCTTTTGCTGAACACAAACGTTTTGAGGTATAATCTTAGGAAAAACGGGATTCAAAAAGGGCTGGTCTAAGGATTGACCAAGAGAGCCGATGACGAGAATTGAACTCGTGACCCCTTCCTTACCAAGGAAGTACTCTACCCCTGAGCTACATCGGCAAAATTAGAGCGGGAGACGGGACTCAAACCCGCGACCCTCAGCTTGGAAGGCTAATGCTCTATCAACTGAGCTACTCCCGCAATGTGATATGAAGATAACAAACAACTGCCAGGATAGTTCTGAGTTGTTTCATTGGGTGGGGAAAGCAGGATTCGAACCTACGAAGGCGTACGCCAGCAGATTTACAGTCT
>JBAXKJ010000043.1:0-36803 GCA_037137375.1 Prolixibacteraceae bacterium | reverse complement strand
TTTGTAGCTGCTCCCTTTAAATTATTTCCTCAGCGATGAGGGTTTCATCAGTATATAATTTGTTTTTTAACGGTCTGATGGAATACCCAGATATTCATTTCCGGTTGGTGGAACAATTGTCTCATAGGTATTTCATACGTATATCATTTGTTTTTCATAAAGTTCTGTCGTCTCGTGGATTTTCGTAATAATCAAAATGATTGCCCATTTTTTCCTTTAATTCAAGGGTTGCCAAATTCAATTGATTCAGGATCTCCACATCCATTTCAGATTCTGCTGCCTTTAGATTTTCTTCCAGTTGCCGCACATTTCTGGCTCCTGCCAGCGCGCACGTAATACCAGACGATATTACCCATTTTGTCGCAATTTCCGCCATCGAATAACCAGATTTTGAAGCTATGCCGGCAATGGCTTTCAATGCCTGTTCCGTCTCATTCTCGAATCCCTTCTCACCATGGCGGCACAATGGCGTTCCCGTAGCGTTAAAGTGCCTGGTCCTGCGTTGCCATTCGGGGATCTCGTTAAGGGAAGTGTATTTTCCTGTCAGGATTCCCTGAAGCAAGGTCATATATCCGATCACACCGATTCCGTTGTCGAGACAATAAGGAAGTGTTTCATATTCAATGGCTCGACATAATAGATTGTAAGGCAATTCATTAACAGTAATGCCCATGTTTGCAGGAATATCCGATTTTAAACGGTTAAAACTGAAATTGCTCAAGCCAAAATACCTGATTTTTCCGACATTCCGAAGCTTTTGCATTATTTCGAGCGCATCTTCAATCCTTGGCGGATGGTTGATTATTTGCTCATCTTTGGTAAAATGCCTGATAGAATGGGGATGAACAGGCCAGTGAATCATGTAGATGTCGATATAATCCGTTCCCAGTCGTTGCAAAGAGGCTTCACAATGCTTTTCTAATGTTCCCGGGTAGGCATTGGAAGGAGAGACCTTGGTGCCGATCACCAGTTTTTCTCTTGAAACGAATTTAAGTGCTTCACCCAAAGCAGTTTCACTCCGCCCCTCGTTATACCCCTCAGCGGTATCGAAGTAGTTAATTCCGCCATCCACAGATGCGTTCACCACATCGTTGGTATCTTTTTGGTTTTGTGCACCCCAGTAATCGCCGCCGCCAAAAGCCCAGCAACCGGTTCCGATGACCGATAATCGCAAATCCGTACCCTTAATTTTTCTGTATTCCATTCAAGTTTAGCAGTTGTTGAGATCTGCAGGCGTGACGACTATCGAGCTTTCCGCTGAGCAAGGTACAAGGATTGAGGGGTGAGTCCGGGTTGATTTAAACCTTCCCATTCGCCGTTTGGCCTGTCGTTGAACCTACCGGGAAGTTGTTCTCCAGTCAAACCAATGCACCAGTTTTTCGCCGAAACCCAAGGGCTTTGTACCACAACCTTTTTAGCCGTACAATTCCAGAGCACCTGATTGGCGCCGGCCCAGCCATGACCGGAACCCCAGTCACCACGATCCTGAACATTGATCTCACCATCAGTGGTAATATTGTCGTACAAGGTGCCCACACACCAGCGATGGTGCGGTCCGATGTCGGCATGTGTCTTGGAAGCCTTGCAGTTATAAAAAACATTTGGACCGCAAACGCGGGATCCTGTCACAAAATCGTGCCTGCCTTCGGTCGTTTCGCAATTCTTTACCAGGCACATTTGTCCGCCGATACTGAAAGAATATCGTCTACCTCCTGTGATGATAGACTTGGCATCCAGGCATTTGGAATCCGTGACGGTGATATATTTACTGCCACCGGTCATGCTGACGCACCCATTTCCGAAATATTTTGAGGTGACGTTTCTGACCCATCCGTCTTCACAATTTCCAAACTGAAGGGCATACCACCCATGCTCTTCATCAGTTTCAGATTTGTAATCCGACTTGAACAGGATGTTTGCTATTCCATTTTCCTTTATTCTTGAGCTTAAAGTCTGGTAAATATAACCGCCGCCATATTTCTGATCCATGGCCATCACGATAGGCTGGTCAATCGATATGCTATTGCCTTCGATCTTTGTGATCAACCGTTCGAATTTCAGATCATATTCCCCGGCTTTCCATTGTTTGGTGCCCGGCCGTTCGATAATCTGATCCATTTTCAGGTCGTGGATCCAGTTCTGCGTACTAGGTCTGACAATCGTAATCAGGTCGCCTGCCTTCAATCCCTTAGTATTCTCCAGTTGAAAGATGAAACTTCCTACCGGCACATAGTCATTTTTGATGTTAATTTTGGATCCTTTCACCTCCATGGATGCGCTCTTTCCGGATATTTTTATCAGACTCCTCTGTTCATTTCCGGCCGCAATTATTACCGTTCCTTCCTCACTATCGCCTTCGCCGAGTAATACGACTCCACCCTCCGAAATATTGATAGTACCCTGAATGTGGTAGACACCCTTTTTGAGCAACAGGGCACCCCTGATTCCATTGGGATTTAGGGGCAATTGGGAAACCTCATCGATCGCTTTCTGCAGCAAAACATCCACATTTCCCCCTAATGGAGCAGAAATTGTCTTCACTACTTCAATTTTTGGAAGTTCGCCTCCCTGGTGATAACCAACTTTACTGAAATCGGGTAGGATATCACCTCGGGTATCTTTTGTGTAAACTAGTTTCCCATTGGATTCCTGCACAAATTTCGATTGCCAGGTACTCATTGAGCTGGATAGTAAAGCAATGAAAAACAGTCCGGCGATGATAGCAAAAGTCGTTTTTATTTTCATCTTTCGATTCTTTATGTTAATGTGCTTGCTAATAATTACTTGTATTTAATATTTATGATAATTGAGCTTTTCAAGTGGCATAGACCGCTGCTGAGGCTAATTTGCAATCAGCAACGTATCCTTTAGCTTAGATCAATCATTTCCTGGCTTTTGGACCCACTTCATTTACGGTGAGCACGTGGTTGATTGCCTCTGAATTTAGAAATTGATCCGCCCCTGTATCGGGTTTGGAGGATCTGGCTTGACCGTCTATGTCGACTTTCACAAAAGGATAATTTCCGGATGACTGGCCTTTTGCGGGACTATTGTTTTGTATATGAGCGCTTTCAGCTTTTTGCTGAATCAGCTTCGGATCAATCTCCTTGTAGCCGGAAGATGGGATATTGCCGGTTCCATCTGTCTTCCAGACCAGATTTCCTTCCCAAACAGGCTGGACAATATTTCCGTCAATCTTGAACGCAACACTTCCACCCTGGATGATATTGTTTGCCACGGTAATGCAGGTAGCGCCCAGTCCGTTATTCCGACCCTGCATCATGATATTCTTCTTGTTGTTAACCAGCGTATTGAAAACTACATAGACTGAATCCGGCCTGTCGTGCGAGGTGAGCTTGTCCCGGGGTACGATGCCATCGCCGTTCCCGATGTTGATGGCGGGGTTGCACCTTTCGAAATAGTTGCTGAAGATCTTATGATTATGACCGTAGAAACGGACGCCTTCCGAGCCGATGAAAAAATTCCCATAGACCTGGCAGCCGTTTCCATGCCTCAGGGAAAGCTCGCTGCATCCTTCTCCAAAAGTGTTGAACCTGTAAATATTGTCGCACGATTTATTGCAGATGTTCTCATTTTCACCTCTTGTCTCACTAAAAAGGTTGTACTCTACGAGGGATTTCGCTGAAGAAAGACTTCTTCCACTTAGTCCTATCTGTATTGAACTACAATTATTTGATACAGGGGTAAAATTATGAAAATAGTTGTGATGTATCCAGGTTCGCTGGGCCATACCACTGCCTCCAGGACCTTGAACAGAGATCATTTGACCTTCGGTTGATTTATTTTGAAAAGTATTGTAATCAACCTGACAATCATCACCGTAAACTGAGAAATAAGGACCTTTGCCGGTACATTCAAAAACATTACGTGTAAATCTGCAGAACCTGGCGCCTGCGTCAATTTTTGTTTTTCCGGCTTCATGGGTGAATTTGAAACCATCAACAACGATGTAAGCGGCAGATTCACCGACCACAAATCCGGAAGTCCCTTTGATTTCCACGCCGCCGGTTGTGGCAGCAGAAATGGTAATGGGTTGATCGGGTTTGCCCTGGAGATTAAGGAGGATGGGTTTTTCAGCAGCGTACACTCCGTCTTTCAGGATGATTGTTGTACCTGGTTGTGCCTTGTTGATCTCCAATTGTAACGAAGTCAGGTCCTTGACGTTCACCGTGTTTTGAGCAATGCATCTTTCTGTCAGGAGTAGACCTGCTACGATGATTACCGATAAAAATATTCTCATGAGTAATGATTCTTGTTATTTAACCTATGGAAATCGCAATATCATTCGCTGGTTGATGATAGAATTGAATTGGGTTTTCCAAGGTATTTGATTGATTCTTTAAAGTTCCACAAAAACAGTTTTCAAACCTTTTGATTTGACATCGGCAATACTCTTGCCCTTGTTGAGTTCAACGCGGATAATGGCCCTTCCATTGTAGAGTTCCACGATCCTCGATCCGGAAGAAGTTCCCTGGTTGTCGATCAGCTTTCCGTCGCCGGTCAATCCGAATTCTACAATATTCCTTGCGTCGAGGCACAAGACTTTGTTAGCATCGTACAATTTTACTTCGATGGTGGCAATATCTCCTTTTTGATCGACTTTTTGGAGTGTCATGGAAGCTGGAGCGCCCCATTTATCTGTCTGGTATGACTGTGTGATCTCATCGGTGACAGATACTTTACCTTTCCTGGCAACGACTTTCAGCTGATTGATTCCCTTGTTATAGACGACATTCCACCTAAGCCCGGAAGCAGGAAAATCCTGACTGCTCCGTTTCTTCACTCCGCAGCTTTTCCCGTTGAGAAATAGTTCAGCTTCCTCGCAATTGGAGTAGACTTTAACCATCTTTTCCTCACCGGCTTCTCCCCAGCGGACAGGCCAGCTATGGCCGTAGATGTGTGCCATTGGAGTTTGAGTCCACCACGATTGAAAGACATAAAAGGCTTCTTTTCTGGTCAGATCCCTCTCAACGACTCCTTTCTGGTTCATATAAGGGATTGGATTGTCCGGTCTGATCGGTGTGGAGAAATCTTTGAAGGGCCAGTAGGCTGATCCGGTGAGATTTGGGATATTTTCCTGTTCGCGCAGGTGCCAGTCGATGAGGTTGCAGATATATGATTCACTCCAGTCACCATCTTTCGACACCCGTGCAGGTCCGCCGAAGAGCGATGCATCGCCCTTGCCTTCATCGGTTCCAACGCCGGTCCTGACTTGTTGCAACACCTTATCAGGGGCTTCGGAATGACGTCCTGCATGACTGTCGCCACCCCATTCGACATGTAAGAAACGCCTGGATTTTTGTATTTCGGCTTCTGTGGAGGCACGATATTCTGTGTATATGCCTTTGTACCAGCCTGCCCAGATGGATGGTGAGTATACATCGACGATATCCCTGCAAAATTCGCAGCGTCGCATGGCGGTCATGCGGGTGGGATCTAGTTGGTGTGCAAGATCGTTTAGCTGAGTGGCGTAAGCCCGGATTTTATCCTTATCAAATTCAGGAAAATCGTTGGGCCAATCATTTTCGTTGCCGATACCCCAGATGATTACTGCAGGATGGTTACGGTGCTGATCGATCATGTGAGTGAGCATATCTTTTCCCTGCTGCTGGTATTTTGGTCCACCCAGTCCGCCGCGACACCAGGGAATCTCTTCCCATACCATGATTCCCAGGCTATCGCAAAGGTTCAGGACAATGCGTGATTGCTGGTAATGTCCCAGCCGGATGAAGTTGACCCCCATCTCTTTCATCATTTTCATCTCCTGGCGGATGAGGGGCTCTGTCATGGCGGCGGCTAAGCCTGCATGGTCTTCATGGCGGTGGGTACCCCGAAGGAGTAGCCTGGAACCATTTAGTTTGAATGGGCCTTTCTCGACGAACTCAAAATTTCGGAAACCGAATGTTTCGGAAACAGTTTGAGAGCCTTTGGTTGTTTCTATCGTGACATTACAGGTGTAGAGATTTGGCTGGTCGGGCGACCAAAGCATGGGCTTTTTAATAGTCTGGGACAGAATCGGGACTTCATTCTGAGAAAAATCTGTTTCCTGAGCTTTGGTTGTCAGCAATTTCCCGGTAGGGTCTTTTATTTCGATTTTTAGTACTGCTTTTGATAATGTTGATTGATTGAGGTATTTGAGATTCATTTCAACCTTTCCTTCAGTTCCTTTGGCATCTACAGAAGCATTTACATGTAGTTTTTCAATGGCAAATGCAGGCTGGTAAACCAAATTCAGGTAGCGGTAGATTCCGCCGTACAGGTTAAAATCTGCCAGATCGGAGGGGATCATCTCGACGTCTCTGGTATTGTCACATCGGATGGAAACGGGGATTTTTCCTTTGAAACGCTCCGATTCCTTTTTGTTTTCCAGGAATTTTTGGACGGCGTCAGTAATATCTACACTCCATTCGTCGTATCCGCCAATGTGGGAACCTACCTTGGTCATATAGACATACACCTCGGTTTTTTGTCCGGCGCCCTCGAAATGCAGCAAGGTACGGCCTTCCTGGTAAGGATTTTTCACTTCAATCTGGTTGGTATACCAGCCGGGCCCCTGGTAGTAATTCACATTGGGATCCACGGCATCACTCGCATTGAAGCAATGGGGGAGGGTGACTCTCTCCCAGATTGGAACCTCCTCAGGATCACCTGTTTTGTAGGGTCTGACAGCTTCCCAGATACCTCCAAGATCGCCCTTTAGAAATTTCCAGCCATCGTTGAGCCTGGTTTTGTTCCCAGTTTGGGAATAAATGTTGGAGGACCAGCTCATTGCCAAGACCAGCAGGTAAAAGCAGACATTCTTTCTCATTTTTCCGCCGTTTTATTTTTCAGCATTGTTTTTTTGTTTCAGCCCACCTGTTTCCAGTTGGCCTTCCTTTATTATTTGAACTGCCCTTTTTTGTAAGCACAGTAATAATTTTTGTTATTGAGTCTTTTATTTTGAAATCGCTGCCTTGATGGCTTTGATCAGAGGTTGTGCAAGAAGTTCATATCCTTCCGGCGTGTAATGGACGTTGCCTGGTTTGGAGTTTTGCGGATGGATAGTCAGGGAGGCTGTATATAAATCGACAACCTGGATGTTGTGTTTTTTCATAACTTCCAGGGCTACAGCATTGTACTTAGCCGGATCTTCCATTTTTCTTCCAGTTGAATTTTCCGGTACCACGGTTGTCGTAACAAAAATAAGGGTGGCAGTAGTTTCCTTCAGTTTGCCAACGATTGTTTCCAGATTGCTTTTGTATTCCTCCAGGGTCACTGCAATCTTGCCGTTGACATCATATTTGTCGTCTTTATCTTTGTGAACCAGGTCATGCAACCCAAAATTGAATAATATCACATCCCATTGTTTGTTGTCCAGCCATTTTTCGATTTTTTCGACACCCCTGACGGTTGAACCGCCATTCTCGGGAATATGCGTTACTACGATACCAGGAGCCAGGGTTTTCTCCAGGACGGGGGTATATCCGATGGAAATGGAATCGCCCACCACCAGTACATTCTTAACTTTATCTGCGTTGGCTGCAAAAATTACAAATGCAATCGCCAACAAACCAACCAATTGAAATTTCTTCATCTTCTTGCTTTATTTTTTGTTAATCAATTTTCTATTGTACTATCAAAATTGCTCCTTTAAAATTGCTCCGTTAAAATCGCTCCAGCAGATTTGCAATCTGCTGGCAATCTTTGACCTGCAGATTGCAAATCTGCAGGAGCAACCGGAGCAACCAGAGCAACAAAGAGCCGCAGGAGCTGGTCTATTCTTTATTTATTCCATGGCCAGGGTTTCGCCTTCGTCCTGATGGCTTCTTTCTCCCAGCGGGCGGCCATTTCCTTCAGTTTCTCAGGATATTTAGCCGCCAGATTTACTGTTTCGGAAGGATCTTTTGCCAAATCATACAATTCCCAGTTGTTCTCATCCGCAGGCGTAAATTTCGACTGGCTCTTCACTCTTGAAACCAGTTTCCAGTCACCCATACGCAGGGCACGGTTGGCCGAATGTTCCCAGAACATCAATTCCCGGGCGGTAGTTTTGTCATTGAATGCCGCAACGAGACTTATTCCCTCAAGCGGTTGTATTTGATTGTTCTTGAACTTTGAAGGATAGGGGACACCGGTAATATCAAGACAGGTAGGGACAATATCAATCAGGTGGGACAACTGTCTGGATATTAATCCTTTATTTTTAATTCCCTGCGGCCATTGCACGATCAATGGGGAGGCAATACCACCCTGATGCACAAATTGTTTGTACCAACGGTAAGGGGTATTACTGACGTTTGCCCATTCGGGTCCGTAGGCCATCCAACTGTCTGCCGGACCGGCCATTACGCCTCTGCCTTGCCTGATGAATTTACCTTCACGGGTATAGATTGGTTTCTTGTTCGAATTGATGGAATCATAGGAGGTTGGCTTCAAAATTTTTTGTTCAGCGGTCATTGGTTCTTCCGGAAAATCTGAGCCCTGGGGTTCGGCGCATCCGCCATTATCCTGCATGAAAAAGATAATGGTATTTTCTAACTCGCCTTTTGCTTCCAGTGCGGAGATGATCCGTCCTATTCCCTGATCCATGACATCGATCATGGCGGCATAGGTCTCCATTCTGCGTACCTGCCAGGCTTTCATGGGTTCGTCTTTCCAGGCCGGCACTTCCGGACTTCTTTTTGAGAGAACGCAATTGCTGCTGATAATCCCAAGTTTCTTGAGTTTATTGAATCTCAAGACTCTCAATGAATCCCATCCGATATCATATTTGCCCTTGTATTTGGCAATCTGTTTTTCGGGTGCCTGGAGCGGCCAATGCGCCGCGGTGAAGGCAACATAGAAGAAAAATGGCTTGTCTTTCGGATGTTGGTTGATGAATTTCACGGTAGTGTCGCTAATGGCATCCGTGTAATAAAAGTTTTTTCCTGGTGCAATAAAATGATTGTTACTGGTTAACGTACCCGGATCGTAATAATTTCCAGAGCCGTTCAGTGTTCCGAAATAGCGGTCGAAACCACGTTGCAAAGGCCAGTTATCCTTATTTCCCGTTGGAGACATATCTTTTGCCAGGTGCCATTTTCCGCACATGTATGTCGAGTATCCGGCCGGTTTTAAAACCTCGGCAAGGGTGACGGCATTCTTGCTCAGATCATTGCCATAGCCGGGTTCGGTATAGTTGTTACCCGAAGCAAGATGGCCCATATTAGCCTCATGCGGGTACAAACCCGTCAGCAGAGACGCACGACTTGGACTGCACCGTGCAGTATTATAAAACTGGGTGAATTTTACCCCGTTTTTTGCCAGTCTGTCAATGTTTGGCGTGTTAATTTCAGAACCCATGCAACCCATGTCTGAATAACCGATATCATCACCGAGAATTACCAGGATGTTAGGTCTCTTAGGTTGTTTATTTTGGGCTTCCAGGCTCAGGGTACCCAGGCACAATCCGGCTACTGAAAGGCAGAGAAAACCGGAAGTAGGCATAGGAATGCGGTTCAAAGTGTCACTCATAGTATGATTTATTTGTTGTTTAATTTCTTATGCTGGGACCGGAAAAATTCGGTCAACTTGCCGTTCAATTCTTTTGCAACTCCGACATATCCGGGGTCATTTACCACGTTAACGGTTTCGTTTGGATCTATTGCATAATCGTAAAGCTCAGTAGCTACGACTAATTCGTTGCTAAAAGTTTTTCTGGTCCGGAAGGTATCTTTTAGCCACATAGTATATCTGTATTGACCTGTCCTTAAGGAATATCCCATGAACTCGCCATCTGACCAGCCTAGTCTTCCGCTTTCCAGTTTATTCTGAGGTCTGGGATACTGGCTGATGGAAAATTCCTTGACAGAAGTTTTTGGGTCTTTCATCACAGGAACCAGACTCTTTCCGTCCAGGTGCGAAGGTGATGGGAGACCCGACAGATCACACAAAGTAGGAAATATGTCGATAAACTCGGAGGGTGATTTGGTAACGGATGGTTTGATGCCCGGCGCCGAAATCAGCAGCGGTGCATGGGTTGCCTGCTCGAAATTGGTGTGTTTGCACCAAAGGTTGTGATCTCCCAGGTGCCATCCATGGTCACCCCAAAGAACAATGATTGTATTTTTTGACAGTCCGAGTGAATCCAGGGCATTCAGCAGGATTCCAATCTGTGCATCGGTGTAGGAAGTGGCTGCATAATAGCCATGGATCAGTTCTTTCTGCTTAGCGATGGGCATATCCAATCCAACTTTTTGGTCGGAGAAGGAGGAGATTTCCGGAATATCTGAGTAAGCATATAACTCAGCAGCAGTATGGTAGCCAATCTCAGGGCCATTCAGCGCCTTTTTCTGAAAAGGGGCAAGTGGCATTTCATCCCGCTTGTACAAATCCCAGTATTTCTTCGGTGCAACGAATGGAAGATGCGGCTTACTGAATCCAACTGCAAAGAAAAATGGCTTTCCACTTTTGGAAAATTTTGCCAGCAATTCTTTGGCATAGAGTGCGTTGGTGCCGTCGTTATAGGCATTGTCGGGAACATCGGCACATTCGACTGAAGGTTTGACATATTTGCCAATGTAGTCGTTAAGGTCTTTTCCCTTCAACCCTTTGGCCTGTCCCTCTTCCCTGTATTTTTTCGCGAGGGCTTTCGTTGCCGGAAGTTGATATCCGGATTCTGATTTGCCCGTTTTTATAGAAATATACTGGTCAGAATTCTTAAAATAAGGAATACTCCAGGAAGGTTTATCCAGTTCATCGTCGACGCATCGCGGATCGTAAATCTTTCCAATTCCGGCAGTCTGGTATCCTTTTGAAATGAAATATTGAGGCAAAGAAAGAATCTCCGGATTGACATCGCGCATCTTGGTTTTCAAATCCCAAATCCCGGTATAATCAGGACGCATGCCGGTCATCAGGCTGGCCCGGGTTGGACCGGAGACTGCTTGCTGACAGTAGTTTTGCATGAAAATGGTGCCTCTTTTTGCCAGTTTATCAATGTTGGGGGTCTTGACCAATTTGTCGCCATAGCAACCGAGTACCGGCTTTAAATCGTCAACTGCGATAAACAATACGTTTGGCTTTCCTCCATTTACTTGTCCGGATTGTCCGCTGACCGGCATCGCCGCTAGTCCCAGTAACACGAAATTAATGCACTTCAATTGTCTTTCCTTTTCCATTTTTCCCTACATTTTATTCATCTATCATTTTCAAACATTCTCCAGTAACACTTAGTCTAGCTTATTTTACGTCTAATGGACTTTCTTACCTGCGGATTGCAAATCTGCAGGAGCGTTTTCATTTTTCCCAATTTTCTCCAGTAATTGGAAGAATTGTTTCTTTCTCGCAGAGTTAATACCCCAGTCGACCGGCACACTCTGGTATCCTTCACTAAAGGATGAATCATTGGCAGCAAGGGTTTCTCCTCGTTTTCTGAAGTCAAAGAATCCCCAGGATGCCCTGGCTTTGAATGAATTAATCATATTGTTTACCGGCGACTCAAAATTGAAATGGTCGTCCTCATTAAATAGGATCGGCATCGGATGATAACTTCCTACTTTGCGTGTGTCTTCCACCATTTTGGTGATATCTGCCGGATTTTCCACCCCATTACCATGAAGCAGCAGAAAATCGGCCGATTTAACCACATTGGGGTGGGGAATATGCTTGCCTCCGTAACTGGTCGAGACATAATAATGGTATCCTGTTTTGGGATCTTTTTTGTTCTTCACCAGCTCAATCAGTTCATCCACCCGATCGGGTTGCAGAATGGCGTGTTCATAAGATTTTGAATTGCATTCGTTGTCGATTTCAATCAGCACATTTCTGTAGTTTTTGGACAATAGCCAGTCAATGGTATTGTTAACTGCATTTTTTACAGCCTTCTCATCTTCGAGTTGCTCGTCCTGACCAAAATAGAAGATGCCCAATATGACCACCATTCCTGATTTATCTGCCTGGTTAAGGATGCGCTCCAGCCGGTCAAAATATTCCTTTATTGGCTTGCCATCCTTGTGAAATCCGGGATTGATCCAGCCCTTGTTTCCATAACCGGTAGGACTTCCCCCCTGGATGTTGAGGGTAAAAGCCAATAATCCGTGCTTCCTCCATTGAGGTATAGCTGAGACAAACTCAGAGGTATTTCTGTCTGCACTCCATAATTTCGTATCCGGATAGCTCCATAAATTGCGGGTCTCCGGATTGAGGTCATCGAAGATCCCTTGTACCATTCTGGAATTAGGGAGCAGCCCTTCCAGCGAAATTCCGTTAAGCGAGCAGCCCTTCAAAGTAATTTTCCCGTTGATAAAGAAGTTTTCCCCACGGATGGTTACAATAGTCTTCGGGTTGATTCCAAATGACCCGAACCCCGTCCCGAAGACGGCCAAAAGAAGTAGAAAAAATAATCGCTTGTTCATTTCGATGTTCTGTTTACACTACTTTCAGATATTTCGTATTTCACCTGTTTGCCTTCCAGTTGACAGGTAATTTGTTGTTTACCTGCTGCCTCGTGAAATTCGACAGTCATTTTATTATTCATGGACGGAACGAAAACGCTCCCGGTAAAATTATCACCAGCACTGGCTTGAGTAATATTTGAAAAATAATTGTACCAGCCGAAAGTCTCAGATTTCAACAGGGAGATCTTCGGAATTCTTCCAACTTTTATGGACGAAGAGCCGTTACCAAAGGGGATCATTTCAATTTCTGCTTTTTCTCCTTTTAGTTTAATGTTTTGATTGTCAATGGAGAATTCTACTCCTGGTTGAAATCTGACCTCTATTTCGGCACCTTTTGCACAGTTTACCTTCTCCAGGACAATCACAAAATTGTTTTCCTTGTCCAGGATAATCCATCGGTTCCAATGCCTTAATTCCTTTCCGGGATAAGCATTTGTCGGATCAATTTTCACATAGTCCCACGATTTATTGGTCTGAAAATCGAGTATTTTCCCTCCGACGCCCTCTTTCCACGGTTGATCCTTGTATTTAGCCTCCACCTGTTCTTCGCCATTAACCATCACCAGATTATGACCTTTGCTACCTGCCTTCGGGTATTCCCAGCGCAATTCGCCGAAATATCTTTCATCGTAACCGGCACCTTTAAGTTCACCGATGAAGGTCTGGCCCATCCATGAGAGGTTAAAAGTCCCGCAGTCCAGGTGCCCATGGTGCGGATCGTCGTTCATCCCCGCCTTGCAGGCAATAGTAATATTTTTAGGTTCAAAATTTTTCCGCATCATTACCCAGTCGATTCCCGTAAAATGTTTGGAAAACTCTGTTGGAGCTTTGGGTTCAACGTTAGGAACAGGCCAGATCAGATCGAAAATTCCATCGGAAGATTTGACAAATTCTTTGCGGTAAAAGGCCGCGTCTGTTGATTTCGTTTCGGCGATCAGTTTATTGATCATTGAACTTCCGCCAACGGCCTCCCCGCCACCATCGCCAAAAGCGGCAGTTAAACCATATAAAGCAAAATCACAGGGATGAGAGACGACTTTCTTGTGGTTGAAGAGATTGATTTTCCCGGAGGAAGCACGTTTTAAAGCCTCATCGAAGAATACACTCTGGTCCATGGCGAAGGCCCAGTATCCCCGGCCTTCCTGCCATCCGCCATTATCTCCGAGATTATCGTAGACATTCCAGACGCCCTCGTATGATTTGGCGATCACATCTGTAAGTTGTGGGTCTTCATTCAAAAGTGCCAGGGCTGAGAGTCCAACTCCTGAGTGACAGATGGCCGACCAGTTACATTTTGAGGCAGAGGCCCACCAATGATATTCATATGAACCACGCACTACCGTGATTACTTTCTCCAGCAGTGCACCCCTGATCCTGTCGTACTGTGCCTTCGAGATTGCCGGGAAGATCCAGTCATAAACCAATGCCAGCTTTTGGGCATAGCCACTGCTCGTAATATCAAAAGTGAAAACAACTTGATCGTCTTTTACATTGTAGGGCCAAACTCGGGGATAAATGATTTCAAAATAGTGTGCCCTGTTGATCCAAGAATCCAGCGCACAGATCTTATCAGCATATTCGAAGGCTTTTTTAGCATATTGTTCATCGCCTGTCATCTGGTACAGGAAAGCCAGCGTCAACGCTCCGTCACTGTGCCAGCTCAGATATTTTCTGTACACATCTTCTCCGAAAAACCTGGTGTGAATATTCTTTTCGGGAACATTCAGATCTTCGGGAGCGAACAGGTATTTTCGGCCTTCCCAAAGAATTTTGTCGAAAATCTCCTTGTCTGATTGAATCGATTTAATCCGGTCGACTATTTTTTGCTTGTCGTTACTATCAAAAACCAAATAGGGATGTGTCCTCTTTATTTTGGAGAGATCTTTTGTGGCGGCAACAAAATCCGGTTGGGCAAGTACCTTTGTTCCAAGCAAAGCCATCACAAACAAACAAAAAAGCCATCTTTTATTCATTATTTTTCCTTTTTAATTTCCCTGACCCTTGCCAGGATATTTTGCAAGTCTGCCTTCTTGTCCCTGGGGTAGGGATAATCTGAAAGTAACCACTGCTCAGTAAAAGAAACTTCCTTTCCCGGAGCAATTAATTCCATGGGCCCAATGGGTTCGATCTCGCAATAATCTTCCTTGAAATAATAGACAGAAGCCGTTCCTGCAGCCATTTCACCATAAATCCGGTCCGGATAAACAGGATATCTTTTGATGAAAAGCTGATCGTCTTTGTTGATGTATGCCAGCCATCCTGCTGTACCATCCGTCATGAATTTCGGAAGTTTCACCAGACCGGTTATCTCAAGAATACCGTCCCTGACACCAATATTTTCTTCCTTTTCGGGCATGAAATTGATGATTGGTCCCGGGCCATAGGTAAGATAACCCTTTGGATAACGGCTATCCGCCCGAAGGGGGATAAGGGATATACCTCCACCTTTCATGAAAGTCCGGCTCCAGTGACAATATCTTTTGGTCTCCTTTGAAACATTGCGAATGATCTGAGTGAATTCCAGCAACGATCCATTTTCGGCTAGTTTAAATCTTCTAACCAACTGAACCCCTGTAATCGAATCCTTCTGACTAATCAACTCGGCCTGCCTTGTACCAGTGATCTTGCCTGTCCATTTACCCATGAACAAAAGCGGATGGGATGGGACAGTCTTCTCAGGACCGAAGTCCGACCTTCCCCCGCAAGGGTGAATAGAGACACCTTTTTCCCAAATCCTGCCGTCATCTTTAGGGTCAACAAAAAGCACATTTTTCCCGTTTAGCTCATATTTCAAGACACGACCGCCGAGATTTGGTTCCAATACTACCCTTGTCGTCCGGTTCGAAAGTTCAATGCAATCGGGATATTTATTCTCAACCACCACACGGACACCCACTTGCTGGGCCAATGCAAGGAATGGACTAGCAAAAAATGCAACAAGTATGAACCTGAACCGCCAGCTTAGTTTCATCATCATCAACGGGATAGTAAAATGATTGTTAAATCTCTGAAACATCGGATAACCACAATTTTGCCTTTAAATCCTTGCTTGTTCTTATGGAAGAACTCACTAGAATTCTGGCTATCCAATGTTTCAGAGAGGTCTTTTAGTTCTTGATTACTTTTTTAACCACTTTTTCCTTTGATCCGGAAATCTGAATAAAGTAGATACCTTTTGGCAAGGCTCCACCGAAATTATTTTTCCCGTCCCAAACAGTACTATAACTTCCGGGTTGCAATTCGCCGTTGACCAATGTTTTAGATTTTTGTCCAACTGAATTATAGACACTTACTTCCACTTTTTGTGGCTTTGTAATCGAATAGTAAATCATGGTTTGATCGACGAAAGGATTAGGGAAACTGTTATCTATACTCACATCTTCGATAATTCCAGACTTCAGTGTTGCGCTCTTTTGAACGATTCCCTGTTGCCACTGGGGCTTTAGAACAGGCCATGCATTCAAATCACCCAAAGGATATCCATTGTCGCCTGCTTTGTAAGATTTTGAGGTTGTTGAATAGCTAACATCCCATTCATAAGGATAAAGTTCAGAGAAATTATTAGGATAAACAGAAGCTTTAGGATGTGTGACCCAATAAGTTAAGAAGTTAAACAACGCCATCCATGGAGATGCATTTTTGAAAACTAACTCTTCAGCAAAATAGGCCTGTGGCAACGTGGCCCCCACAAAACCGATGATGGCATTGTTGATGGGTCTAACCATACCTATGGAATCGTTTGGAGGTGTCTGATTGAAGAAGTCGACAAACTTCTTATCAAAATAGATGTTGTTGTTTCTCATTACAACAGATGCCGTCGGCAAAGTTTTTGAAAGACTGTCGTGTGTGATGACTGCAAACGCCTTGTCGGGCTGCATTTGTTCGGTTCTCCAACGGGCAGCGAAACGATCGCCATGAGTCAGCGGATCGGCGAAGATATTGTTGGTAATAATTGCCTGTTTCGTTTTTCCGAGCTGAATACATCCATGATAACCCTGAATGTTAACAATGGTATTGTGATCCAACTTGAAATAGTTAATGATAGGGGCCATATTTCGGAAAACACGGTCGGTCATATTGTACATGGTACAGTTTTGTATCACTACGGTATCTACTGTTCCTGTATTTCTAAGATCCACAGCGCGTCCGTTTCCTCCGAGAGATATTTGATGGCCCATGTTACCAATGACACAGTCAATGTAATAGAGTTTCACCCCGTCTACCTGAACTGCCAGAGCGCCACCACGGTCGTTGCTAATACGGCAGCCCTTAAAAATACACCGATAATTTTTGCCGTACATGTTCAGGATCCTGTTTGCCAGCGTACCATTGGAATGCTTACCGTCAATCTCGATATTTTCCAGGATGAAGTTCTGACGGGCAGTTATCATATTGGCAGAGGCACCGGCACTGTTCAGCGTGTGAAAAATGATAGGCAGCGTCCCTGTCCCGGCTTCAGCGCGGATGTAAAGATCGTAGTCTGCACTGTTGATGGTGGAGGTTTCCAGGTATACCTGACCTCGTTTTAATTCGTAAACCACATTCTTGTTGGTCAGACGGTTGGTAGCGTCAGCATTGATCGCATTGAAAATCTGATCATAAACGAGGGGTTGACCGGGGGTGATACCTTGTATTGTTACCACCCGTTGCTGTGAAAAGGCCATATGCATGAGGAGAAGGAGAACGCCCAGCAAAATTGACTTTTTGTAAATTGTCTTCATTTTCTAATTATTTATGACATTATGAATAATGAAAGGATATCATCAAAAATTAATTTCTACACCTAAATCTGCAGAAAACCCATACATGTTCTCATAGGTAGGATAGGCGGAAGTATACCTGAACCCTTTTTCAGTAGCGTTGGTCAGGTTGTTTAAATTCATCAGGACGCTGATATATTTATTGACCTTCTGCTTGGCAGTTACATCAAATCTCAAATAGGAATCGGTGTATTGATAGTATCCAGGTTTATCCGTATTCGGATTAATATTTGTGAGCCTGTTTCCCTGGTAGCTCATAGAAACCCGTGTGGAGAATCCTTTGAAGTCATAACCAATAAAACTGTTTGCTGTAAAGTCAACCTGAGATGGCATTCTGCTTTCTACCAGCTTAAAATAGGACTTATTGAAATCCACTACAAGGGTAGGCCTCACATTGTTATACATCACAATATCTTCCACCTTATTCCAAACTAAATAATAGGTTCTTGACCATAGCCGTGTAAAATTGGCCCCAAAAGCAAACCGGTTGAACGGTTGCGGAAGAAAATTGAAGTGGGTTTTGTAATCAAATTCAATACCCTTCACGTAGGAGTTATCCAGGTTGGTGTAATCTTCGTTCAGGTCAAATGACTGTGGTGGAAGTCCGTTTTTTACGGCATCTTCAGGCGATAGGGTACCGCTTATGGCATAGAACATGTTTTTGATTTGTTTGCTGTAACCGCCAATGGACATCAATCCAAATTTTCCTGTGTAAAAAGTAACAGAAAGATCGTAGTTCCAGGCTGTAGCGTGCTTCAGTTCGGGATTTGCCTTGGCAACACTGTAACTGCCGGCATTATACCTGAAACGCGGGACTATCCACATATAATTCGGACGGGTAAGTGTTTTTGCGGCTGAAAGTCTGATATCCATCCATTTCGTAGGCATGATCTTCAAGTGGGCGCTGGGTAACCATTCACTATATTTCTGTACGGTAGTATCAGGTTCATAATAGCCGCTCAAACCCATGGCCCCATTGACTGACGAATATATTCCGTGGTAGGTATTATTGGAATTTTCGTAACGGATTCCCGGGATGAAGGTAATCAGGTCACCGTAGTTTAGTTTCAGCATCAAATAGCCAGCTGCCAGGTTTTCGTTGGTATCATAATTCAGTTCCGCATTACTTGGATCACTTACATATTCTGACATATGGTAGGTATGCCAGTCCCTGATCTGACTTTCCAAAATATTGGGAAACATATTGTTTGTGCCGTTTAAAAGCGGAACATTCGTCTGCTCGTTGAAGTTCGACATTTGAATGGTTCGGTTCGCAGTCACTGCGAGTTTACCACGAGGATCATTCTTTATGGCCAGATCAGTCAGAGCCGGTTTTAAATAGTACTGTTGATCGGAGAAAAGGACGCCACTGCGTTTCCGTTGTTCAGTCTGATATTTTCCTCCGAATTTTAAATATCCTGCTATTTTGTCTCCCAGTTTTAGCGGGACTTCAAAATCCAGTTTGGCCGTGTAGTTGGTTTGAACCAGCGTATCGGGGGTCCAGGTGGAGGACCTTAAAAACGAAAGTGTATCCTTTTTCTGGTTGATGCTATTGAAGGCAAGGTTTTTTGCAAAGACCTGAGGATCGGAAATATTTGTTCCTACCACGGCTGCATTTAAACCATAGGGTGCGCCGAGGTCGAAAGACAGACTCATGTCGTAGGGATTGTAATTGGTCGTCTTTACCCTGGTCAAACTCCAGTCTATCTTGAGTTTTTTAAGATTCACTGCTCCGCCTAGTGTACTGTTGAGTGAGCTGGTCACATTCTCATTGACATTTGCAGTATGCACTAACTCACCATTTCTGTTGATATTTTTAGTTTGCGTAAAACTATTTCTGGGTGATGAGTTGTAGATATTTGTCAGATAGATCCCTCCAAAATCAAATTGATAATCTATCAAGGCCAGTCCGCCGTAGCGCACGGTCTTTTGCTTTTTCTCTGTCAGAGTGGTATTGTCGATGTAAAAAGAGTCCGCCTTTTCTGCATTCGGGTTAAAATAGGCGATATTCTGACTTTGGGAACTACGGTCGCGGCTCTCGTAATTGACTTGTGCCATCACTCCCAGTTTTTTGTCTAAAAAGCGGGAAGAATAGTCCCATGAGGCCCTGTAATTGTCGAATGTCTGGTACAGGTCACTGTATCCGCCGTACAACCTGACCTGGTTGACAGGTACGTCGGCTGCCTTTGAAATCACCAGGTTGATGGTACCGGCAATTGCGTCTGCATCCATATCTGCGGTAGGAGATTTGAATACTTCGATACCTGAAAGCAGTTCGGGTGAAATATTGCTCAAATCTACAGAACGGTCTCCACTGGTACCATTATCCGTGGAAGGCTGCTGGATACCATTGATGGTGACATTGCTGAATTTTGGATCCAGACCGCGCAAAACGACTTTAGATCCTTCACCATTGCTTCTTTCCAGCGAAATACCGGGTAGACGTCCGATGGCCTCTGCAGCATTCACATCAGGCAATTCACGGATTGCATCCTTGGAAACGACGTTGACCAATGCGTTGGATTTAAGTTGCTGGTTGATGGCCGCGTTCTGCCCCCGGCGCTGACTACTAACGACCACTTCACCGATTGTCACCAGTGGCTGGTCCAGATCGACGGCCAGTTTCTTATGTTCACCGGCTTTAATTGTGACATCCACTTCCTTGGTGCTGTAACCGATGTAGGAAATCAGCAGCGTGTATTTGCCTGGTTGCAGGTTTCCGATACGGAAGTTTCCGTCCAGATCTGTAACCATCCCGGTTACGGTACCTTTGATAACAACAGTTGCGAAAGGCAGGGCTTCTTTCGAAGTCAGGTCTTTCACAACTCCTGAGATTTCGCCCGGAGCCGCTTTTTGCGCCAGGGCAGCATTCTGCCCGCTCCATGATACTGCAATGAAGAGCATTGCTAGACATAAAATCCTTTGAAGATAGGTCATGATCATTGATTTAGTTAATATAATTGATTCCATTTATTTCTATTTTCATTCCTCAACAGCTTTCCTTTTTCCCTTCAAATCATTGGTGTTGATGGGATCGTGGTAATTTGCCAGTTTTGTATATTCGGTGCATCCTTTCAGTTCACGTTTGATGCAATCTTTGAACAGTTGTTCCATTTTTTCCTGATCTGCTTTGTATTCCGGTTTACCGATAATGCTCTCTTTTTCGAGTGGATCTTTCTCATAATCATACATTTCGCGACCTATCACCTTTTTGGCATCATAGGGTAGGTTTGTCCGGAAGCCTTTCGACATCCATTCAGTATACCTGAAACGTTTGGTGCGGATGGAATAGCCCATCACATCTTTGCCGCGTGGGTATTGGCTCAGGGCATAAGTCTTTACCTCGGAATCCGGCTGATTAATAGCAGGAACCAGGCTTACGCCATCCAGGTAGGAGGGGATAGGTATCTTGGCCAAGTCGCAAAGTGTTGGGAAAATATCGACGAATTCGCAGGTTGCTACCGGTTTTATTCCGGCTTTCTTACCAGGAATGCTCATCATCAAGAGGGTATGTGTCGCCTGTTCGAAGTTCGTATGTTTGTTCCAGAGGCCGTGATCGCCCAGGTGCCAACCATGATCTCCCCACAGGATGATGATCGTATTTTTGCGGATGTCCAGGCGGTCCAGTTCGTTGAGCAGCTGTAAAATCTGCGCGTCGGTGTACGACATTGCGGCATAATAGCCATGGATCAGTTCTTTCTGTTTGGCCACTGGCAGATGATCGAGTTCCTTTTCCGAATAGCTGTCGAATTGCGGAATATCGGTATAACTCTTCAACTCGCCTGAGACGTGGTAGGCAACATCAGGACTATTTTTTGCCTTTTTCTGGAAAGGGGCCACTTCGAATTCATCCCTTTTGTACAGATCCCAGTATTTTTTGGGGGCTACAAAAGGAAGATGTGGTTTCAGGAATCCTACCGCCAGGAAGAAGGGTTTGTGGCCCAGGCTGAGGCTGTCGAGCATATGGATGGCCATTCCGGTCATTCTGCCATCGTGGTAGGTATTGTCGGGGACATCCGTACATTCGGTTGCTTTGCCTTTTCCCCTTGGATTGGTTTCATTGGAAAGCGCATAGGTCGGACATTTGGGATCCCGGTAGGGAATACTCCAGGAAGGAGCATCGTGCCCCGGACCTGCGCTTCCCATGTGGAAGATTTTTCCCATTCCAGTCGTCTCGTAACCATTTGATTTAAAGTATTGTGGTAAGGAGACGGCGTTCGGGTTCACCTGTCTGAAATCAGTTACAAGATCCCAGATCCTGGTCTTGTCTGGTCGCATGCCGGTCAGTAGACTGGCCCTGGTTGCGGCACAAATGGCTTGCTGACAGTAACTGTTTTGAAAGACTATTCCCTCTTTTGCCAGACGATCCATGCCCGGTGTTTTAGCGTGCTTGTCGCCATAAGCACTGACCCAGGGTTTGAGGTCGTCAACGGCGATAAAAAGAATATTTGGCCTCTGAGGTTTGTCATTTACGTTAGCAGCGAACAGGGAGTTACAGGCCACCCCCATCAATGCCAGTCCTACCCCAATTCGAGGAAGATCCTTCATGTGCTTATTTTTTAAATTTATTAAAAGCGATACTTTGATTAATAGTTATAGACCAAACGTATAGGTAACAGTCAGTGATGTTTACTGATCTGTTACCCTACGTCAACTCTACTAAAACTAATCCAGTGTCAGGAAAATATTGTCCAAATAGAAATTGGATTGTTCGTAAACCTCAGTATATACCCGGCCCAGATTGAGCTTATCCGGAATATTATTGGCTGTCCTCCAAAGCTTAACCGCGTCGCTGGTCAGGACCTGGGCCCCATCCAGGGAAACATTGATTTTGTAGTCCGCAGTCACTCCAAAGGCAATCGTCCTCATTCCACGGGTATCCGAAGCCTTTGATCCGTCGGCGAAAATGAAAGGTGTCGATCTTCCGGCAATAGCGGTATAAAAGGTTGAGGTTGAAAACTCAGAGCTGAATACTTCATATGAAAGGCTGTAATTATTGGTAGTTCCCGTGGCTGTGGGCCAGATTTCCAACCTGATTTCCCGAATGTATTGTTTCACTTTGGTTCCGTCCCATCTTACAGGCTTATTGAAAAGAAGACGATAATACATCGAGCTGGTAGCACTTTTGTATTTGACCCTCCAGGCCATGTCGGCCTTGAAAGTAAAGGGGTTGAATAAAGCCGTGTCGCCAAATTCCCTTCTGAAAGAGCCTCTGGTATTCGCTTTTGATCCAACGAGTAATACTTCTCCGCCGGCATAGGTTGCAGTGAAATTGCTAAGTGTAAAATTTGTTGAGGCAACCCCGAATCTATCGAAGAAATAGGCTCCGACTGTCATTTTTGAAGAACGCTTCTCAGACTTTCCGTTGCAGCTGACCGTGCAGGAGACCGTAAATTCCCCTGACTTGCGTGGTGCCACCCAAACGGTCTGGAACAATCCACTCGGGCCTGAAAAGGTACCTTCATCGCACTCCCAATTGTAAGTTGCACTGGCGAGATCACTCACTTCGACCCCAACCCAGACCTGAACTTTTTGACCCTGGAAGAATTCGCTGCCATTTTTGGAAACAGTATCGATACGTACCATTCCGTCGTCCTTCTTACATCCGGAAATGAGTCCGGCCAGAAGGAAAAGCAATATGTAAATTTGATTTTTCATGTTCATAAAATTTTATCGTTAAGGATATTACTTGATTCCAAGAATAACCTTGGTTGGCGGAATAATGAAGTCATCAAGTACATGAATGACACCATTGGTGCAAACAATACCTCCGGTACGAGGAGAAAGATCGACCTTTCTGGAACCTGTGAAACCATTAATCAGAAAGGTGGCATTACGGTCGTTGACCAGATGGAAACTTACCTTGGTTGTATCACTGGTTCCTTTATAGGCAAGGCTCGGATAAAACGTGGCATAAGTCAATGCATTATAATAGGAAACTTGCTCCGTAACAATGTGGTATTGTAGAAAAGCCTTCACCTTGTCGACAGGATAAACACTCCAGGTATCCGGAGTCAGAGTCTTAGGCCCTTTAGTCGGATCAGTGGCGCTATAGTTCACATTGGGTACCTGGTTACAGGCGAAATAGCTTCCCATCACACTAGGAGCAGTAGGGAAGTAGGTTTCATCCGAAAGGGCCCTGTTGGTAAGCAACAGAAATGTTCTGTTGGGTTTTGTATATTCGTCGGTCATACCAGCATAGGTAACAGCCTCTATCATACTGGAGAAGAGGTCTTTGCGAGATTTCATAAAATCCAGGGCATTCATGCTGATGCTGTTATCCCTGAGACCGGATTCAAAATTGAAATCTTTTTGCAGTTCCAATCCTGCTATCTTGCATCCGGAGAGGAATACAAGCAGGAGGAGTGCCGGAGCGAAAATGATGTATCTTATCTTTTTCATTGTACTGTTCTTTTAGTTTTGGGTGTAAGGCTCATTTTGTTTAATCAGAGGATTCGCCTCGAAAACGGAAGAGTGAATCGGGAACAGAATTGTACGCACATCTCCGAAACCCGTTGAAATCCCCCGGTCTTTCAGAATCTGATCCATAAAGATGCTTACTTTACCGGTACGGACCAGGTCGAACCAACGTTTTCCTTCACCCCATAGTTCCAGTTGCCTTTCCATCAGGATGGCATCTTCCAGTTTACTTTGTGTATTGGTATTCGCTGCCGTAACCGTTTTCATGTAACCCATTCTCTTTCTGATCGTGTTTACAATATCCATGGACTCGGCTGTCCTGCCAACTTTGTTCAGTGCCTCTGCCCTTAAAAGCATGATATCAGAAAAACGGTATATTGGTATATAAACCTGACACTCGCTGTTATTTGGATAATTATAACCGCCCATGTATTTATATGTGGCATTTATTTTTGCAGGATCCCATACCGAAAATTTGCAGCATTTCATGCTATTGGCCTGAAGGTTATAGGATTCATAAGTAACTTTGGCCTTTGTTCCTAACCAGTACAATTCGAGGGTATCGTTCATGTTCCACCACCTGGCATCGGTTGCTCTGGTGACCAATGTATCCCACAGTGGTTGCCTCAATTTATACTGGTTGGTGTTACTTCCTGACCCATAGAAAGATGCTACTCCGTTTCCTCCACCATCCTGCAGATAATCCCAGTAAAGGTTAAGAATAGTTTCGGTGGAAGTAGATGGATCTACAAATATCCGTTTCCAGTCAGTCTGATTGGTGACGAGTGAATACTTGTTGAGGGCAATCAGCTTATCTGAAGTTGCAATGGCTCCTGGATAATCTTTAAACCACATAGCCACATCTGTTTGCAGGGCCAGGGTAGAGGCCGTATTCAATTTAAAAATAGAAGGAGTCGTGCCATCGAAATTTTTGAGTGCGTTATCGATATCGCTCAAAATTTGAACTTTTACCTGGTCAACAGTACTTCTTGCAAAAAATTTCTCTTGTCCATCTAAACCTTCATAAGGCTCAATTATCAGTGGGACCGGTCCCCATACCCGGATGGCATAGAAATACATCATGGCTCGCATAGCGTAGGCTTGTCCTAGTTGGGAAGCGATTTGTGGTGCAGCAACACCCGGAATAGTCGGGATGTACTTAATTGCAAAATTCGCACTTGAGATAGTTCTGTAAAGGTTGCTCCAGTTGCATTCACTCATGGACGAATTGAGCGTATTGGAGAGGAAATTTAATTGTCCTGTTCCAGTTCCGCACAGTTGTTCGTTGTCTCCACGAACTTCTCCCCAGATGTAGAAATTGTTGCCAAGGGTCTTCTGCAAGGCATCGTACATGCCGGCGATCCAAATATCAGCGTCCTTTGGAGTCTTCCAGAATAATTCTCTTGAAAGCTGAGAAATGGGCTGTTTATCCAGGAATTTTTCACAACCGGCAAACATAAAGCCGGTTAAAATCAGGATGGCTGTCGTAGTGTTTAATATCTTTTTCATTTTCATCTTCTTTTTTAAAAGTTAAGATTCAGACCAAAACCCAGCTCCCTTTTTCTTGGGTAGGAACCGCTGTCCTTACCAGGATTAAGCACTGAGCTACTGCCCAGTTCAGGATCAAATCCGGTATAATTCGTCCAGGTAAATAGGTTGTTCGCATACACATAAGCCGTCATGCCGGAGAGATAGAATTTCTTAGCTAGCTTATTGTCAAGTTGATAGGAGAATCTTAAATTCCGTAGCCGGATGAAAGAGCCATCTTCAAGAAAGGCGCTGCTCAACTCACGGGAGGTATTCTGAACAGTCCCTTTTTGTGCATTGGGTACATCTGTAATCTGGCCGGGGAATCTCCATGCGTTATATATTTCGTATGGTTGTGGTGTGACGTTTGAGGTAGAATAGGTCGTCAGCACATATTTAGCATTGTTGTAAACCTGATTACCCCAGTTAACATAAAAGGAGAAGGACAAGGCGAATCTCTTGTAGTTGAAATTGTTGTTCCAGCCACCGAACCAGGAAGGGAGTCCTTTTCCAAGCACGCTTCGGTCTTTGTCGTCAATGACATCGTTGTGGTCCACATTTTCCCAGATCATGTCTCCGCCGACGAATGGGGCTGAGCCCACTTTCAATTGATAGACAGGATTAGAGGAAGCGTTCCATCCATAATCACGGCCATCCGGGTAAGTATAACCCTGTAATATTGGTTTGCCGCTTTCCTGAATGACTATGTTGCCGAGATTGTCGCGCTGGAAATAGGGTGTCAGGCGTTGTGTAAAATCTTTGGTGTAGGCATTTGACTCATCATACTGGTATACACCAAGTGCCCTGTAACCGTAAAATTGTCCGATTGGTTGTCCGACTGCAACGAGCCAGGCGCTGTTCGACACATAATCACCTCCCGCAAGGCTCAGAATCTTGTTGCGGTTAACGGAGAAGTTGATGGATGTTTGCCAGGTGAAATCTTTTTTCTGAATAGGATAGCCAGACACATTGATTTCATAGCCCTTGTTCTCGATGGAACCGAAATTCACTTTAACAGTGGAATAGCCTAATTCGGAAGGCATTAATGAATTGTAAAGCAATCCTTTCGTCGTTTTGATGTAATAATCAGCATTCACGATAAGTCTGCCATCCAGGAAGGTGAGGTCAGCTCCCAGATTGGTCTGGGAAGTTTGTTCCCATTTCAGGTCAGGATTCCCGAAAGCGGAGGAAGTACTGATCCCTGAAATTCCCTGGTAGTAATTGGAACCGAAGGTATAAAGGTTCAGCGACTCATAATTGCCGATGTTCTGATTACCTGTAACACCCCAGCTGGCGCGAAGTTTGGCATCTTTCAGGTATTTTTTTGCAAATCCCATGAATTTTTCATCTGATATACGCCAACCCAGTGATGCAGATGGGAAAGTACCCCATCGGTTATTTACGAATCTGGAGGATCCGTCACGGCGAACATTGGAGTTAAAGAGGTATTTTCCTTTGTAACTGTAACTTAACCGGCCGAAGAATCCAATCATCGAATGTGCCGTACCTGAAGTGGTGGTACCGGCAAGATCCAGTGCCTGGATAGAATTAATGGTCGTTACATTCTCTGTCACATAGTTTGAGCCCTTAAAATTCATGGATTCGTCAAACCAGTCTTCGAATATTGCACCTGCTACAGCCGAGAAATTGTGTTTCTTAATCTCCTTATTATAGGAGAGATAGGCTTCACCGGCGAGGTTCTTTCCAAAATCAGTTTCATCGCCACCATCGGCAATTTGTGGAGTTGTGGTGGTCAGAAGGGCAGAATTGAAATAATTCCTGCGGCTGAGTGTGAAGTTCCCGTTGACGTCGGCCTGTAGTTTCAGGTTCTTGTTGAATTTATATTCGGCTGCTTGGTAGAGTCCAATGTTATAGATCTTATAGTCATTTTGACGATAATAGGCTTCTGAAATAGGGTTCTTTCGTCCACCGATATCGAAGGCATACGAGCCGTCAGGATAATAAAGAATAAATTGCGGCGGGCGCTGCATGGCCTGTTGAATGACCTTTCCTTCGTTGATTTTATTCGTGTTTTGGTAAGAATAGGTGACGCGTGAGGTGAATTTCAGTTTATTGCTGGCCTGATATTCTGTGTTCATTCGGCCGCTTAGCCTTTTGTTGTAACTATTCAGCACGATCCCTGTTTCGTCCAGATAACCAATACTGGTGAAATATTTCAGCTTATCTGAACCACCGCTCACACTCAGGTCCAGTTGCTTGCGTTTGCCGATCTGGGTGATAACATCCTGGTAATCATTACTTGCATTGGTACTGATTCCGAGCGAATCGTTGGCATTGGTATAAAGGTCGAGCTTGGTCCTGTTTTCGAACAGTTTCCTTTCGAAGGCATTGGCCTGTGGTATCTTACGTGAAAGCATATTATAACTTTGCAGGTACCTGACATCGACTTTCGCTTTCCCCTCTTCACCGGTTTTAGTGGTGATGATGATAACACCATTAGCCGAACGGGAACCGTAGATTGCGGCAGATGCAGCATCTTTCAACACTTCCATGGATTTGATATCGTTCGGATTGATCGAGCTGATATCGCTCAAAGGAACTCCATCCACGACATAAAGTGGATTTACACCCCCCTCGAAGGTCGATGTACCCCTGATCCGAATGGTATTGTCATCGCCTGGTGCTCCGGAATTACTGACCACAAGGACACCTGGTGCCTCTCCCTGCAAAACGTCATAAAGGTTAACCGCCTGACGCTTTTCAATCATTTTGTTGTCGATCGAAGTGATGGCTCCGGTTACATCCCTTTTCTTCTGAGTTCCATAGCCAACCACAACGACTTCATCCAAACCCAGCGTTTCCTCTTTCAAGGTGATGTTGAAAGTAGTCTTCCCGGCGATGGCAACTTCCTGCGATAGCATACCAATAAAGGAGAAAACCAGGGTCTTGGCATTTGCTGGAATCTTGAGAGTGAAATTGCCGTCCAAATCAGTGGTAATACCGGTAGTGGTTCCTTTAACAATTACTGAAACTCCTGGCAACGGTGAATTGTCGGTTCCGACAACTTTCCCCCGGATGGTATTAATCTGGGCTTGGGCATGCAAGGTAAGCAAGATCATGGCCAATAGTAACAATGGTATGACCTGCCTCTTAAATAGACGATGCTTCATAATTTATGATTTAGTGAGTTATTGATATAAAATTACAATTACCATGAAGTCCTTACTATAAATATTCCTTCAATTTCTTGAACGATTTCTTCAGATTTGCACAAATCATTCATTTCTGACTGATAAATACAAGCGGGAAAAGTTGTATTTTTGAAAATCTTTCCAATTAACATGCTACAACAGCGAATATTTTTCATAGCTCTTATATCGGTTCTGATTTTTTTGAAACCCTTTCCTTCGAAAGGAGAGATTCAGAATCTTCCCTTCCGGAGGATATCACCCGCTGGTGGATTTACGCTATCCCCTGTGATTGAAATTGAGGAGGACAAGCAAGGATTTATTTGGTTTGTGACTCGTGAGAAGCTCTATCAATATAATTCTCAGGATTTTATCAATTTTGAACCAAAATACCAGGCAGGAGTCCCTCATACCAATAACTATGTCACCAGCATGCTCATCGACAGGTCCAACACCATTTGGGTGGGGACCAATACCGGAGTATGTATCTTCAACAAGCATAAATGGCAAATGGACGCTGTCAGGATCATTGACAGGGAGATTCCTCAAAAGATCATTTTTCCTACCAACATCAAACAAAATGAAAAAGGTGAGATCTGGATGATCGAAAGTAATAATCTGGCCTTGATGGATTCTGCTTCCAGGGAGTTGAAATTTGTCAGGTCTAAACGCGGACGATTGACCGTTAATGCATTTTGTTTTGACCAGTCGAATAATATTTATGCCGCCAATCATGCGGGGGATTTGTACCATATCAATACCAAAACTTTCGAGGCAACTAAGATTAATGTCAATCTATCTCCAATTAAACTTTTTGGTATTTATCTGATAAATAACATTCTATGGGTTACGACAGATGGATATGGACTGAAACGGTTCACCCGGGAAGGTGACTTCATCGATAGCTATTTTACTAAAAACAAGGAGACCGACTTCTATTCAAACAGGATCCGGAATGTCCTCCAGACCAGTGATGGTAAAATCTGGATCGCTACTTACAAGGGATTGATTGAATGGAAAGAAGGAAACTTCAACCAATACCTTTCAGATCTGAACAATCAGTTTTCTTTGCCTGATAACTCCATCGTTGCGTTGATGGAAGACCGTCAAAAGGGATTATGGGTCGGTACCTGGCGAGGGGGGGTTGGTTATCTGAATTCATTCGCCAACACCTTTGAGACTTTTATGCATTCTCCTTTTGAAAACTCTGTAAGCGGCAATCTTATCAACTCCATCACACAGGCTTCGGATGGCATGATCTGGATCGGTACGGATGGTCAGGGGCTCGACATTCTCAATGAACAGCGAAATATATTCAGGCATGTGGAATTGAAGGGGTTCAAGAGCACTTCTGTGACCAATATTAAATGTGTGTGTCACGATAAACAAGGAAATATCTGGATTGGCACCTTCGGCGAAGGTATGTTTTTAAAGAAGAAGGGAGAGACCTCTTTTCAGCCGTTTTGCCTGGAAAACAAGAGTGTCTATGATATACTGGATGATGAAAGGGGTTTGTGGATTGCTACTTATGGCAACGGTCTCTATTATTACACGCAGGCAGATCAAAGTCTTCAGCAATATCCCCTGCAGCTTAGCGATACCACAGCCACCATCTCCAGTGGGCTTAGGAAAATATTTCTCGATTCTTCCAAAAATCTTTGGATCATCTCAACATCTGGAATTTTTATTAAACCAGCAGGGCAAAGGCTATTTGAAAGAGTGCTGCTTGACGATGAGTCAGCCAAGAGTGCTGCCCAGGTTTATTCCATCTCAGGAGGCAAGGATAATCTTATTTGGGTAGGAACAGACCATGGCATTTTTTCTATCGATCAGTCAAGATCCATCAGGCATTATCCGATAACATTCAATGGAAAGGATGTTTCGGTTTACGGAATCGTTTCTACCGGACCCGAAATGTTGTGGCTTAGTTCAAATTTTGGAATTTTCTCTTACAATAAAGTGACCGGTAAGGGTCTGAATTACTCTGTTTCGGATGGCCTTCATGGTAACTTATTCATTGCGGGAGCCGTATGCCAGACTTTATCAGGCAAAATCATTTTTGGAAGTACCACAGGATTAGTCGCCTTCAATCCCTCGACTATACAGGCAAATCCCTATAAGCCGAAGATTTGGTTTTCGCGGATTTACATCAATCACAAGGAGATGCTGCCGGGACAGGATAAATCACCGCTGGAAAAGCCCTTGTTTGAAACGGAAAAACTCCGGCTGCAGCCTTCGCAAAACTCCTTCAGCATTGAGTTTATTGCCCAGAATTATCTGAATCCGCAGAAGAATCAATTTCGGTACCGGCTCACGGGTTTTGAACCCAACTGGGTGGACGCAGGATCGAACTCCAAGGCGACTTATACCAATATTCCACCCGGAGAATACGTTTTTGAGGTGGTTGCCTGCAATAACGACATGGTTTGGAACATGGAACCTGCCAGGCTGAAGATCTTAATTCCACGTCCTCTGATGCTGAGCACGCTCGCCATCATTGTCTATGTGCTGCTGATTATTGCACTGGGTGTGCTGGTGAGAAGAATCATCCTTTATCGCACCAGGCTGGAGCACCAGATCGAGATTGAAAGGCTTCAAAGACTTGAAGAGGAAAAGTCGCATCAGAACAAGTTGAACTTTTTCACGAACATATCACATGAATTGAGGACTCCTCTGACCTTGATCACCGGTCCGGTCGAATCTTTGATGAGTACTCCCGGACTGGATCAGAAGTCTTATAATCAGTTGTCACTCATCAAAAGGAATACTGGAAGGTTACTTAAACTGATCAATCAACTACTTGATTTTAGGCGTATTGAAGAGAATAAGATGGAGCTGAATGTTGTCCGTGCGGATCTTGTTGTTTTTGTCAGGGAGATTTTCAATTATTTCGTTGATATTGCCAGACAGAAGAATATCAATTATGTTTTTGTCACCATTCAGGACCATGTTCCACTCAGTTTTGATGCGGATAAAATTGACAAGGCCCTTTTTAACCTGATCTCCAATGCCTTCAAATTTACTCCGTCGAAGGGTACCATCCTCGTGGAAATATCACTGGGGCAGAAGGTTAAGGCTCCACAAAATCGTCCCGAAAATTATGTGATCGGAGAGCTAAAGACGAATAATTATGTTCAGATATCAGTCGAGGACAATGGTCCTGGCATAGATCGTGCTTCCATCGAGAAGGTCTTCGACCGCTTCTTCAGAGTCGAGAGCAATGAGGTGCCTCAAAGTGGTACAGGTATCGGATTACACCTGACCAAATACCTGATTTTGCTTCATGGCGGAGAAATTGAACTCCGGTCAGAAGTAGGAAAGGGGTCGGTTTTTTACATCCGTTTGCCACTTGATGAGCCACATTTAAATGAACAAGATGGCAGAGATGAGGTGGAAATGGCTCATGTCAATCATCCCGAGCATGAAGAAAGCTTTAATCTGGATAATTCCGGACAGAATTCGCTCTTGACTGAAAACTGGAATACTGTTGATCAGGACCACCAGAAGTTGGAAAAATTGATTCTGCTTGTGGAAGACAACCACGATCTGAGTAATTTTGTTACTCAAATTCTATCTGATGAATATCGGGTGATTACCGCTTTCACCGGTAGGGAAGGCATAGAAAAGGCTCAGATTTATCTTCCGGACATCATAATTTCGGATGTCATGATGCCTGATAAGAGTGGGATAGACCTTGTGCAGGAGTTGAAAGGGAATCTTAAGACCAGTCACATTCCTATAATTTTGCTTACCGCCCTCACTTCCGTGGAAAAAAAGATTGAAGGTTTTGCTTCGGGAGCTGACGATTATATTGAAAAACCATTCAACAGCGAGGTACTGAAGGCGCGAATCAAGAACCTCTTTGCCAGCAGGATTTCCTTGCAGTTGTATTATTCCAAGAAAATAGCATTGGGATTCGATTCGGAAATGCCTGAGACGCCTGATAGAAAAATGATGGAGAAGGCAATTCGTTTTGTAGAGAAAAATCTGACGGATGAGAACCTGGATATCGAAATGCTTGCAGGCTACCTGAACCTCAGTCAAAGTACACTCTACCGCAAACTAAAAGCACTAACCGGCAAATCGGCCACAGATTTTGTGAGGACGATCCGCCTTGAATATGCTGCAAGGATGTTAAAAGAGGGTAGTCACAACATAGAAGAAGTAAGTTTAATGGTCGGTTTTAACTCTCATTCCTATTTTTCCCGCTCTTTTAAAGAACACTTTGGCAAGACACCGAGCGAATATGTTTCGCTAAACTAATTCCTGGATATAAGACTTAAATAACCTTTTTTTGCGCCATATTTTGTGACAAAGTCGGTGTAGATTTTCTTCATTGGTTTTCAGCGATTTGGACGGTTCTTTTCATAGCTTGACCACACCACTTGTCAAACTCAGGAATTCTTTTCAAGCATAGTTTAAATCAATCTCCTGGAACACCAATGATCCTCCATTTTTTTTTTTTGTAAGGCCGCCTGGTTTTTGCATCCCAAATGAGTGGCTAATCTAGATGATCCCTGTTTTGTCCACGCATTATCACGTACTCTACGCGATTAAATTCTCAATCGAGTCCCCGCATCCTGAAATTTTGCGGGAAATCACGTTACCTTAAAAATAAAGAATAATATTTTTTATGCCAATGTATCAATTGGTTGGTTATCATGTGTTTTACATAATCCTTATTGTCATGCATTTTTGGTACGACAATTGAAAGAAGCCAGAAGAGTCAAATTTTTGGTTCAATGAATCCGGCACCTATCCGGATTATCTGACCAATTGTTTGATTCAGTAACCCTTCCAAACTAATCACTTTGGCCAAAAATTCAGCAAAAAAGGAGACGAGCGAATATTTATGTCTCAAAAATTTCCAGAAGAAAAATTCTGTTGATAGCGCATTTATAGCTACACACCAACAAGAAGGCAATGCCTCCAAAATAGAATCATTACCACCAAGTAATTATCAACCATTAAACATTGTGTTATGAAAAAGTTTCAACAAAGTTTTGCAAAACCTATCATTCATATGATAATCAGGATGATGATTATCCTTCTCGTGTTTGAATCTTTTGCGACGTCTGCTTATTCGCAGATTGCCACGACAAGCCCGGCTTCGCGTTGTGGCGCAGGCACGGTCACTTTAGGTGCCACTGGTACGGGTACGATCAAATGGTTTACTGTTCCATTTTATGGAACTGCCGTTGCAACCGGTGGTTCTTTTACTACCCCTTCCATGTCGGTCACCAAAACATATTTTGTTGATGCTGTTGATGCGGCTAATTGTTCATTAAACACCAATCAGGCGCGTGTACCGGTTATCGCTACAATTAGCTCCGGATCCATCCAGGCTGCCATTTTCTATACGAGTAATACCTTTTGTAAAAGTGTATCCGGTGATCAACTTGTTACACGTACCGGTACTGCAGGCGGAGCTTATTCTGCAGCCGTTGGACTTACTTTAAATTCATCCACCGGAGCGATCACCCCAAGTTCAAGTACCAATGGAGTTTATACTGTCAGATACCATATCACCATACCGGCATCAGGTTGCACCGAGAATGACGCAACCACCCCGGTAACAATTACCACGACTCCAACAACACCGATTATCAGGTATGCTGAAACTCCAACTACACCTATTTCCTATTGCACAACAGCTGGAACGATAACTGTAGATCATACAGGGGCAATAGGCGGAACTTATTCTGCCTCACCCACGGGATTAACAATTGATGCTTCTACGGGTACTATTACCACAGCTACCAGTTTATCAGGAACTTATACTGTAACTTATTTTGTGCCCGGACTGGGGGGATGCGATGCCATGACCGCGCAAGCAACTGGAGTAACCATATTGCAATTACCGACTTCCGCTATTTCATATGCCTCATTGGCACATTCCTATTTTGCCATCAACCAGGGAACCCAATTGGCAAGTTTAACCGGAACAGGAGTTTATACTGGTGGTACATACAGTTATACCGGAGCCGGAACTTTAACTATTGTAACAACCGGTGAAGGTGCAGGGACAATTACACCCGCTTCGAGTACTGCCGGTACTTATACCGTAACCTATACTCTTGCTTCAGTGAATCCTTGTGCTGCCCCAACTCCAGCCACAACAATTGTGACCATCTATCCATTGCCAACGGCAACAATCGTTAGTAATCAAACGGTTTGCCAGAATTCAACTGCGCCGGATATTACATTTACCGGAGCGGGAGGTACAGCGCCTTATACTTTTACTTACCATATCAACAGTGGTCCGGACCAGACGGTAACCACCACTTCGGGCAACTCTGTGACTGTATCACAATCTACAGCGGTGACCGGAACTTTTACTTATACACTCAGTCATGTATCTGATGCTAACAGTTCCTCACAGTCGCAAACAGGAACTGCGACCATAACAGTAAGTGCCGTATCGGTTGCCTTATTTAGTTATGAAGGGACTCCATATTGCAGTAGTGGCGCCAATCCAGTGCCAACCATGCTTGAAGGCGGGGTGAAAGGGACTTTTTCAGCAGCTTCTGGAGTTCTCTTTGTTAGTGCCACAACCGGCGAAATTAATTTAGCCACAAGTACTGCCGGAACCTATACCGTGACCAATACTATTGCAGCCTCAGGCGGGTGTGGTATAATAATAGCAACATCATCTGTAACCATAACCAAATTACCGGTATCAACCTTCACTTATGGCAGCACGACTTACTGCCAGAATGCAGGGACGAATCCATCGCCGGTACTTGGAACCAGCGCAGTTACCGGAATATTTGCCTCGGTGCCGGCAGGCGTTGTTTTTGTCAGTGCCACGACAGGAGAGATCGACCTTGTTAATACCCCTGCTAACGCTTATCAGATCGTCAATACGATCGCAGCGGCTGGTGGTTGTGCCGATGTACCTGCACATTTCGATCTTACGATTGGTGCACCACCGTCAACTCCTGTAATTAATTACTCTGGCTTGACTTATTGCAGCTCAATATCAGAAGCCCAGCCCGTTGAACTTACAGGAACCAGTGGAGGTGCCTTTACCTATGAAGTAACTAGCGGAGGACCTACCCTGACGTTGTCCCCAACAACCGGCGCAATTACGCCAATTACCAGTTCTCCTGGTGTTTACCTGATTACTTATACAGTAGGTGGTGGAAGTGGTTGTGCACCTGTTACAGCGACTAGGTCCGTTACGATTTATCAGACTCCTGTAGTTACCAACGATGCTACCAAATCGATCTGTAGCGGAACAAATACCAACATTACATTATCCGCCACCATATCAAGCACCTTTACCTGGACACTCGGAACTGTATCGGCCAACATCATGGAGGCCTATGCCGGCACGGGCGAAACAATTAGCCAGGAATTGATCAATACCAGTTACACTGAACCGGGTACAGTTCAATACCTGGTTACGCCGACTTCAACGGTTAACGGATGTGTGGGAGCGCCTTATACCATTACGGTTACTGTAAATGCTGCTCCTCAGGTCGTTACGACTTCGCCTGCAGCAGTATGCGCACCCGGTTCGGTAAACATTACCCTTGACGCTATTACCACAGGCAGCACAGGAGGTCTTACCTTTACTTATTGGCCGACTTTCGAAGCAAATACCACCGCGTTGTCCAATCCAGCTGCGATTGCTGTTTCGGGAACCTACTATGTGAAAGGTTCTGCCGGCACTGGATGTTATTCCGTTGGTAATATCATTGTAGTGGTTAACCCATTGCCGGTTGCACCAACTGCAGGAAATGTAACTGTTACGTACGATGGAGCAGTACATACTGGTACAGCAAGCCCTCCAGCAAGTGCTTCAGTGGTTTGGTATGATGCCGAAACAGGTGGAAATGTGACAGTTGCCCCTCAAGGAACAAATTATGGTACCTATACCGCTTATGCCGAATCAAAAGCAGAACTGACGCCGACGCAGTGTGTTAGTGCGATGAGGACACTGGTTACGGTGACGATAAATAAAGCTTCACTTGCCATCACTGCCAATGATGCAACCAAGCCTTACGGCACCTTAATTTCGGGTGCTGCAGGATCAACAGAATTTACATCATCAGGATTACAGAATGGAGAAACCATCGGTACTGTAACCATCGCTTATGGAACTGGTTCATCAGCTAATTCAGCTGTTGCAACCTATACGGATCAGGTTACTGCATCAGCCGCTACCGGTGGAACATTTACAGCGAGCAACTATACGATCACCTATCCGACTGGTGCTATAATTGTTGGAGCAAAAGCTTTGGCCATCACAGCAAATAATAATACCAAGACTTATGGTACATTAATAACTGGTGGAGCATCTTCAACAGCCTTTACTTCTGTTGGTTTGCAGAACGGTGAAACAATTGGAACGGTAACAATAGCTTTCGGCACTGGTTCAGCTGCTGATGCTGCAGTTACCACTTATGCGAATCAGGTTAATGTTTCAGACGCTACTGGTGGAACCTTCACAGCGAGCAACTATACGATCACCTATCCGACTGGTGCTATAATTGTTGGAGCAA
>JBAXKJ010000042.1:0-36862 GCA_037137375.1 Prolixibacteraceae bacterium | reverse complement strand
AGGAACCTGCATCGGCGACCGGGCCTATTATTTTGGACGCAAGACTAAAGAAGGCATCAATTATGCCATCGGTGCCTATATCATGTTTGATCTGGAATATTCGAAATTGAACTTGCATAAGTAAAAGCAATTTAAAACTCCAGACAATTAGATGAAGTAACACCAGCTGCCACTAGCAAGCTACCCGGCAAGTCGGGTTTCGGTGCTTTGCTGCCAGGAAAGAAATATTAAAAAGACTATGACCGAACAACAAAACATAGAATACAAGCAAAGCTGGCACGATGATTACCTAAAATGGGTTTGCGGTTTTGCCAATGCCATTGGTGGCGTTATATATATTGGGAGGAACGATACAGGGAATGTAGTACACCTAACCGATTATGCCAGTTTGTTGGAAGACATCCCCAATAAAATCCGCAACTCCATGGGGATAATATGCGATGTGCAGTTACATGACGAAGAAGGGAAAAAGTACATCTCCATCAAAGTCAATCCTTATTCGGTGGCTGTTTCGCTGCGTGGCATGTATTATTACCGTTCGGGCAGCACAAAAATGGAACTTACAGGCGTTGAATTGAATGAATTTTTGCTCAAAAAAACAGGCAAAACATGGGATGATGTAATTGAAGAAGGGGCAACCGTTAAAGACCTTGATGAAGCAAGTATTGCAAAGTTTATAGAGGACAGCAATGAAAAAGGCAGAATGCCTGACACAAAAGGGTTATCTACCTTTCAGACGTTAGAAAAACTAAAACTTACTGAAGGGAAAAAACTAAAACGTGCTGCCATTATCATGTTCGGCAAAGAGCCAATGCGCTTTTATCCGAATATTCAAGTGAAAATAGGAAGGTTTGGCAAAGATGCTTCGGATTTGAGATTTCATGAAGTGGTTGAAGGTAATCTAGTTCAGTTGCTGCATGAAGTTCAGGTTCAGTTGAATTACAAATTTCTGACACGCCCTGTTGCTTTTGAAGGTTTTCAACGGGTCGAAAAAGACCAGTACCCCATCCAGGCGCTACGTGAAATGCTGTTAAATGCTTTGGTTCATCGCACCCACATGGGAGCAACAATTCAAATGCGGGTGTTCGACAACAAACTTTCCATTTGGAATGAAGGCGGATTACCATTCGGTTTAAGTATTGAAGATTTGAAATCGGATCACAATTCCCGCCCACGTAATCCTATCATTGCGAATGCTTGCTTTTTTGCCGGCTATATTGACACCTGGGGGCGTGGTACACTTAAAATCATCAATTCGTGTAAAGAAGCCGGCTTGCCTGAACCGGAAATTAAGGAAATGAACGGTGGTGTAGAAGTTACAATATTTATATCCGAAGTACCTGAAAGTGGGTTGGTAGATGGGGTGGTAGATGGGTTGGCAGATGGGTTGGTAGATATTGTACGAGAGTTGGGATCAGTAAACGACTTAATGGCATCAACCCCTGAAATGAATAACGAGCGGTTGAAGCTGCACTTTGGCATGATTACCGAGCACTTACAGAACACATTCGGAATAAGTTCGGAAAAAGTCGGAAAAGAGTTCGGAAAAGAGTTCGGAAAAGGTTCGGAAAAGAGTTCGGAAAAAGAAATACTAACCTGGAATCTTGTTTTAGAACTCCTTGCACTCTACCCGGAAATTACCGCAGAGGAGGCAGGGAAGATCGTAGGAATATCTTCCCGGGCAACAGAAAAGCATATCAAAAAGCTGAAAGATTCTGGTATTATCGAAAGAATAGGAGGCCGAAAAGAGGGGTTTTGGCAAATTAAAAAATATTTGAAAATGAATTAATCCATCCGGTTATGAAAATTAAAAAGCACTGTCTCCTGGTTAATAAATCAATGGGGCTCTTTTCACTCGTATTGATATTCTTATTCTGCTCGATTACTGTTTCCGTCTTTGGGGAAACCAAAAGCAAAAAAGAGCTGCTCAAGGAGTTGATCAAACTGAATGACGATGCCATACCAGGAACGTTAAGCAGGCAATGGACCGACAAGAATGGCCAGTATTATGGGGCTGTTTACGATGGTGACAGCGTGGTGACACCCATGGGAACCGCTCAGTTTATACAGACACTGATGTGCAGTTACGTTTCTCCGTCGTCGAAATTTTACAAATCAGGAGACCTCCTTAAAAAGATGACCCTCGCCGCCGCAGGATTGCTGAACCTTCAGCATGAGGATGGGACTATCGACTTGATCTCTACTAATTTTCATTCGACGCCGGATCTGGGTTTTACCATCTACCCCCTGGCTATTTCGTATTCCATCATGCTGAAAAACAACCAGCTGAATTATGGGGAATTTCCCACCCTGATGAAGAAATACCTGCTCAATGCTGGCAGGGCGCTCTCCGTCGGTGGCGTCCATACACCCAATCACCGCTGGGTCATCTCGGGTGCACTCGCCTGGATCCACACTTTTTTCCCGAATCCGGCTTATACCGCCCGGGTTTCGCAATGGCTGGCCGAGAAGGTCGATATCGATCCCGACGGACAATACAACGAAAGAAGTACGGCCGGATATACCCCTGTCACCAACAGAAGCCTGCTGGAAATAGCCAAGCGGATGGATCACAGGGAACTTTACGAAATTGTCAGGAAGAACCTCAATCTCACCTTCCATTTCGTTCATTCCAACGGCGAAATCGCTACGGAATCTTCCAACAGGCAAGACAAATACCAGATCAGTAACATGCATGCTTATTATCTGGCCTATAATTACATGGCCCTGCACGACAAAGACAGTCGTTATGCAGGAATGGTCAATTATATCCAGAGCACCGTTTCCATCCCCAATCTCGGCGAAATGTTGCCCTACTTCCTCGAAGATCCCTCCCAACTACAGGAATTCTCTTCCGCATCCCCGATTCCCACCAGTTACCACGAATATTTCAAATTCTCTGAAATGGTCCGTATCCGGGAAGGCTCAGTCGACCAATCCATCATCCTGAACAACACCACTTTCTTCACCTATTTCAAGGGGGAAGCCGCACTGGAAGCCCTCCGCCTCTCCTCCGCCTTCTTTGGTAATGGACAGTTTCAGAGTCAGAAGATGGAAAAGGAAGGCAATACTTATATTCTCTCTTCCTACCTGGAAGGCCCTTATTATCAGCCACTACCTCCCGAAAAAATACCGGCAGAGGGAGAAGCCTGGGGTAAAGTTCCCAGGACAGACAGGACCCAGTCTGAAGTACAGAAGCTGACTTACAAAATTTATATCACGCCGGATAAAGGAAAAGCACGCATTAGAATAACCGTCGACGGACCGAAGAATCTGCCGGTCACCCTCGAAATGGGCTTCCGTCAGGGGGGAAAATTTACCCATGTAACTCAGAAAAAAGGTATCGATAATGCCTTTCTGGCTAACAACGGTGAATATTCCACCTATCAGAAAGGCAACAACGTGATCAAAATCGGTCCGGGCGTGTGTAAGCACAAATGGACCCAACTAAGAGGCGCACTGCCCAAATTGCAGGCCGACTGCCTCTACTTCACCAATTACGCACCCTGTGAATTTGAATTTACACTCGAGTAAAAGATGAAAAGATTCCTTCCCTCACTCCTAAATAATTTTATTAACCCGCAGGTAAATTTACTTCGGCCTTTGTGTTTATTGCCTGTGCTCGTTTCCTTGATTTGCTTGTTTCAAAGCGCACCCATTTCTGCCGCACAACAGGCAAAAGGAGAAACTGTCTACCGAAGTTATTTCTACGGAGGACTTACAGGCTACCAGCAGTCCCTTTTTCAGGGATTTATCGTATCGGAATTTCCCAGGGGGAAGACTGTCAACCAGATCATGACCAATGAAACCAGTCTGCGGTCAATGACCCGGCTGGCCGAAGCGCTCCTTTACAGAAATGAAGGAGAGGACCTGGAAAATGCGGTGAAAATCCTGAGATGGATCGTAAAAAACCAGTACACAGATGTTAAGAGCGAATATTATGGTTTATGGAAAACGAATGTCCTCAACGACCGGCACGATCAAAACTGGCGCGAGTTCGTTGGCTGCGATCTGATCATCATCTACCATTTTTACCAGCAGTTGCTCCCTGCGGATCTACTCGAAAGCATCAAATCCGGCCTTATTCATGCGGCAAACGGAGCCCTTAAAAGAAATGTCGGGGCCGATTATACCAACATCTCGGTGATGAGTGCGTTCCTCATGGACTATGTCGGAAAAACCTTTGATATCAATGAGTTGAAGACCGGCGGACTTCAAAAAGCCAAAGAAATTTATCAACTTTTTAACCGCCATCAGACCTTCAGCGAATACAATTCACCGACTTATTATGGAGTGACGCTCATCGGACTGGCGCTTTGGCGTGAGCTAGCTTCCGAACCCGTCAAAAAAATGGGTTTGGAACTGGAAGAAGCATTATGGACAGAGATCGGCAGGAACTACCATCCAAGACTCAGAAACTTGACGGGTCCATACTTCAGGGCCTATGGAATGGATATGAGGAAATATTATTCCATTGCCGGAATTTGGATTGCGGTAGCCCTGGATGCCGAAAAACTTGCCCCATTGCCACGCGGGAAGGGTGCGAAAGAGGAAGAAATGAGCAATATTGCCCCAATTCTGCATCTCGGACTGTCGATCCCAAAATCTGTTCTGGTATCGATGAAAGATTTTACAGACAGTGCCTTTACAGAGAGACTGGTTCCCAGTAAAATTGCCGGTGATACGCTAAAACGAATTACAACTATGGTTTCGCCGGGTTGGACGATGGGCGGTCTTTGGGGGAATCTGAGGGTCTGGAACCAGATCAAAACGGGAACGATCCACTGGCAAAATTCCAATGCCGAAACAGAATGGCTTCTTGTGCCCGGAGATGGAAAAACCAATGTGAGGATTACCAGAACGAGCATGAATATTTTCCGGACAGACGAGAAAAGTACGAGTTTCAGCTTATATATCTATGCCAGGGATCTGAGAAAATTCAATGTCTCTGATAAAATTTGGAAATTTCCGGCTATGGAACTAACGGTCAATACCAAGCTGAGGAAAAGTTGGAACAGGATTACCGATCCAAAAATTCTTTATGAATCGTGCGCCATCTCAGAAGAATATCCGGCGGTGCTGAAAATCACTTTCCAGATTCCTGCCACCTGGCGCAAGGAAGATCCTTTGGTCGAAATAATTCCAAATAAATGAAAACCACACTCCTGGTTGTATTCTTTGCTTTGTTCGCGATTTTTCCGGCATTTGGGCAAAAACCTGTTCCGTCGCGGCGAGTCGATGCGAAGCAACAGCCCATTCCTCCTTCAAAATTCGATAAGCAGCAGCATTCGGTTGCTTCAAAGTACATTATTCCTCAGATGTCCAATCCGGCTGCCCGTCTGGCCAATGTCGAACGCGAATGGAAAGCCCTTCAGCTTTCGCCGCCCCAATTAGGCGTTCGGGATGGGTTCATGTTTTTACTCGATGCACTGGATTCGCGTTACCTAACTCCTCAACAGGTGGAATGGGCCCTGAAGTTATTACAGACCAGGGTTATTACTGAAAAAAATGCCAAATCCTACGGCAATATTTACTGGGGCTGGAGTGAGACCGGCGGCGACATGGGGGACGGCAACAATGTGCAGTTTTGCGTCCAGTACGGGATCCTGATCAAGCTTCTTTTCGATGACCGGCTTTCCGCGGAAGCAAGAAAGACACTCGATGAGATCTTCAAAATGGCCTCAATAGGTGTTCGTAATCTGGAGGTACGCATCAGTTATACCAACATTTATGTGATGCGAATCTGGAACCTGGTGGCCCTTGGACAGGTTTACGGGCAGCCTTCGGTTGTGGAAGAAGGGCGCAAATCTTTCGACATCTGGCTGAATCACGTTGCCCGCTACGGCAACCGCGAATATGACAGTCCGACGTATTGTGGCGTGGATCTTGAGTCATTACTGTTGCTTCACAAGTTTTCTGCAGATGCGGAAATCAAAGCCAAGGCGGGAGATGCCTTGAAGTTCTTCCTTAATGACCTCTGTTCCCATTATAATGCACAGGGCGGATTCCTGGGAGGGGCACACAGCCGCGATTACAACCGCGTCTTCGGCCGGGATCTGCTCGAGGAAAAATACCTGGACCCCCTGCTTGGGAAAGAGAATAACAACAATAACCTGTTTCACCAGATCTGTTTCGCAGCACTGAAAGAACTGGGTTTATCGAAGGAACAGAAGGAGCTGATGAACCGCAAAAACAGGTTTATCATACAACGGTGGGATAGCCTGGCACATACTTTCGCTTGTGATTTCGTAGGAAATAAGTTCTCTATTGCATCCTCTAATCAGGCTTATAGTCCTGATGATAAACCATTTGCGATTTATCTAAGCAGTCCGCAGATTCCTGCCATGCTTAACATCGCCTTCGCCATGGAGGGTCGCGACGATCATTACGGAACCTGGGGATACGAAGGCATGGGGGAGAAAATGAAGCATCTGATGCCCCCGAATTACCCGTCTAACGGTGGCTGGGGCAAGACCCGGCACCTGATGCCGTTCATGTGGTCGGCGCAGAACAAGGGCGAATTCGTGATGCTGGTTGCTGGCGAAAAAGACCATAATTGTATCCGCGACTACCTCAACTCGACCATCATCCTGCCCAATACTTTTGATGAAATCTGGATGGGAAACAATAAGATCAGCATCCCGGCTACGGGAGAAAAAGTGGCTCTCGATGATTCCAACACCTTTTTTGCGCGTTTCGAAGATGTTGCGATAGCCTTTAGGTATTTGTATGACAATGCAGACAAAGGAGTTAAGGCTACTCTTTATAACGACGGATTCCGGTACGAGCCCAGGAGGGAGCACTTCGAACTCAAGCACAATGCCGGACTGCGTCTGACCCTTCAACATCCTGGTAATGGGAAAGCAGTTATTGCGATGTGGTGGAAGGTACAGGAAGGGATCAAGACTGCTTCCGATTTTGCAAGATTCAGGAAAACCGTTCTGGAGGCTCCTTTTAAAGCAGATGTGAAAGACGGAATGGTCGACATTTCGGTCACAACACCTACTGGTAAACTGGGTGTAAAAGCGGACCTGGTCAACAAGAAACGATTGGATTATTACAATCCGCTTTCGCTACCCAAGGATTTCCTTTTCAACGTAGATGGCGTTGAAATCGGCCGGCCACTCATGGAAAAATACAAACTAAACCTTGCAAAATGAAACAGCAATTATCCAATTTATTTGTTCGGGATATAAAATCCATTATCGGACAAGCCCGGATTAAGGCTGTACGCAGTGTCGAATTTCATCGTGTCGAAATGTACTGGAAAATGGGTGAGCGTATTTTTACCGAAGAACAACAAGGAAAAGAAAGGGCATATTATGGCACTTATTTAATTCGCAGTTTCGCTGAAGAAATTGAACCGGAATATGGCAGTGGCTTTTCGGTTCGTCAACTAGAACGTTGCCGCCAGTTTTACCGCACTTTCCCAATTGCGTCCGCAGTGCAGACGCAATTGAATTGGTCTCAATATAAGATGCTTGTCTATTGAGGATATTAGTTCCCTTTAGCTTTTATATTCTCATTTTTGACCCTATAGCAATTGCTTCAATGCTTCGGCATCGGGTAAGATATTCCGATATGGTTCGGGGAGTTGCGTGGCCAATTGATAGGTTGCCACTCCCATCGGTTTGCTTATGTCGCGAAAAGAAAACTCAACTGTCTTTTTTCTTTGCGATTTACATAGAATTACGCCAATTGAGGGATTCTCATGAGGGAGTTTAACGAATTCATCGAGGGCAGAAAGATAAAAATTTAGTTTACCCACATATTCAGGTTTGAATTCGCCCCGTTTGAGTTCAATGGCCACCAAACATTGAATTCTGCGGTTGTAAAACAGGAGGTCTATGAAATACTCTTTCTCATCGACCTGCAATCTGTATTGATTTCCTAAATATGAAAAGTCGCTTCCCAAGGCCATAATGAATTTTTTAATATGGAGGACTATTTCGTTTTCGAGTAGTCGTTCGTCTAATTCATCTGGGTCTTCTATATTGATAAAATCGAGAAGATATTCATCTTTGAACGAATGAAGTGCTTGTTTTTGTAAATTCAGATCTGTGATGGTTTTTACGAAATTATTTTGCAGGGAACCTTGTTTCTGAAAGAGATCCGTTTTGAGATTGTATTTTAATTTTTCGACGCTCCAAAATTCTGTTGCACATTTTTGCATGTAGAAAAGCCGTTCTTCAATCAATTTTACTTTTGCAATAATCTCACAATGGTGCGTAAATCCGATTTGTAGAAAAGAATCCATCGGGAAATCGCCAGTTGGCGACTGTCGATTTAAGAGTAGTTGACTTTTAATGATTTGATTTTCGTCAGTTACTAAAGAACGATTTGTATGTTCCTTAATATTAGGCCTTTGCAAATCGCCAGTTGACAACTGGCGATTTGCGTCCTTTGACACCGGATGAAATAAAAATTGGCACCATTCATTATAGAACGAACGCATATTTTTCAAGTTACTCTCAGAGAAACCTCTTAATCCTGGTAGCTCATTTTGCAATTGTTGAGCAATTACTTCAATTGCATTCGTCCCCCAGAAACCTTCACGACTATTTTTTGAAATATATTCGCCAATTCCGAAGTAGAGCGATAGCATTTCGCGATTAACCAGGGTGGCTGCACTGTAGCGACTTTGGACAATGGCACTTTTTATCGCCAGTATTGCCTGATTGAAATTCGAAATTGATTTTTGTTCCATAAGTATTTGAATTATCCTCCACTTTTGTTAACCAAAGATTTTCTTTTCAATGTCTGCAGTGTCGAAATCATCCGATCAATCATGGAAAGATACAAACTAAACACTGCAAAATGAAAAAGTTTTATATTTGTCTTCACAAGCCAACAACAACTTAATTGAAAGAGGGTCAGGAATATCTGTTCGCCTTAAAATCCGGAGATGAAAAGGCTTTTAAGTTGATAATTTTAGCAGGACCATCCGATATTAATTAAATATAACCTATGGAATCAATACTCAAAAAAATGTTTCTGACTTGTTTGTTATTATGGGCTTGTAACATCTATTCCCAAACGAATAAGTCATTCGATCAATTCTGGGACGATGCACAAAAACCAAACAAAGCCGAGAAATCGGAAGCATCTCAAAGACGGACTCAGTGGTGGCGCGACGCCCGTTTTGGAATGTTTATCCATTGGGATCCCTCAAGTGTGGCAGTAAGCGAGATTAGTTGGAGCAAACAGTTTTATGAGGATGATGGCGAAATTATGCGCGATAATCCTCGTCCAAGTCCGGAACTTTACAACATCCACGAACACAAATTCTGGTTGAATTGGTTCAAACCTGCCGTTCCGCGGAAGGTTTATGACAACCTGTACAAGTCTTTTTATCCCGGGATGTTTAATGCAGACACCATTGTCGGCATCGCAAAAAAAGCAGGGATGAAGTATATTATTGAGATCACTAAGCATCACAATGGATTCTGCATGTGGAATTCAAAATTCACGGATTTCGATATCATGGCTACTCCTTTCAAGCGGGATATCATCAAAGAGATGTCCAAAGCATGTGAGCGCCAGGGTATAAAATTTGGAATCTATTATTCTCAACGCGACTGGCACCATCCGGATTACGGTCCGGAAAGAATGGACAAATACAACGAATTCATGTACAACCAGATCAAGGAATTGCTTACCCTTTGTCCAAATATCTCGATTCTGTTTTTTGATTCCGAGCAATATTATCCATCAAAAATGTGGAATGGTAAGGAGTTATTCCGGATGATCCATCAATTGCGACCGGATATCATCATTAATGACAGGTGTGGTGTTCCAGCCGATTATACCACGCCTGAGCAAAAAATCGGTCAATTTAATAAAGATCGCAACTGGGAATCATGTATGACCTTCACCGGATTTTGGTCGTGGCACGGATTTCAAACGCCGGTCATCCCGTTTGAAAAATGTCTTGAAAACCTTATCCGCTGCGCCGGAGGGAATGGCAACCTGTTGATGAATATCGGCCCGTTGCCCACCGGACAAATCGATCCGCGCGAAGAAGACCGTCTGCATAAGATGGGCGAATGGCTCAATAAGAATGGCGAAAGTATTTATGGTACCCAGGGAGGGCCTTTCATGCCTGATTCGATCCGCGTAAGTACCTACAAAGGGAATCGAGTATTTATACATTTATTTGATAATAAGAAAGATACCATCTACTTACCAGGAATAAAGGAAACAATATTGAAAGCAAGCCTGTTGAATGGTCCAGCTATCAATTTCAGCCAAAAAAGTAACCTGATTACGGTAAATCTGCCGAAGGAGGCTGGCAAGGAAACGGTTAGAATCATCTCACTTACTTTGGATAAAGTTCTGGATGATAAACAAGTTCCAATAAAGTGACTCTCCCCAACTCTTGCATTTACCTATGCAATGATACATTATTTATGAAAATTTATCTATGCAATGCAACAATTAGCAAAGAATAAAAACATCTATATATTTGATTTATAAACTATTATAGTGATTTGTCAGAAACCTGGAAAGTGATCTGACAAAATAGTCTTTGACAATGGACGGCAGACCCCTGTTAATGCCATTCGAGTTGACTTTGAGGGATTTTTGAATTACTATCGACTTGTGTTTAGGATGATACCATAAAAATTGTGCTATCCCATTATCAAAACATTATATTTCTGGTTAAGTTTATAGTTCCTGTTGCCCAAAATATATCCAAATGACAAAGACTATAAAGTTGATATCACTTCTGCTGTTTTTCATTGCATTCAGTGCGTCAGGTGCTTCCGGGGCATTTGAGGCAACCAGGGCATCAAAAGCAACGAGTGCATCTGGCAAATCCGAACCATTTTTTGCAACGGGGATGGCAGGTGTATCAGGACTCCATCAGAGGGAAAAATCATTGGTAAAAATAGAGGTCGACTGGCCCAAATTCATGGCCCGGCAAGATCTCATCTGGGACAGGATGCCTGCAGACTATTTCGAGGGAGCCTTCGTTGGGAATGGTTTGCTGGGGACAATTATTTTTAAGGATGATGCAGAACCCAATACCCTTCGTTTCGAAATCGGCAGAACCGATGTTTACGACCACCGCACGAAAACATCCAGTGCCTACGAGACCTCCCGGTTACCTATTGGCCAATTGCTTCTAACGCCTGTCGGCGAAATAATCAAATCGGAATTTCGCTGCGATCTATGGAACGCGGAAATCCGGGGAGAGCTGACCACCTCAAAAGGCACCCTCAAATTTCGCTGTTTTGTCCCTTCCGGGGAGGAGTTGATTGTGGTCAACGTGAAGGCCACAGGCAAAGAGAAAGATGCCAAATTCAAGCTGCGCCCTCAGCTGGCCCAAAGTGCAAGGTATATCGCCAAGAGAGCCATGGGACTGGAGCTGAATGTTGCTTATGAACAAAACCCTCCCTTTGCCACCGAAATTAAAGAGGGCATCGAGGTGACTACTCAGACTTTGCTGATGGGCGACGACTACGCCACCGCCTGGAGCGACCAAACCAACAGGGATGGTTCGCGAACAATTCTGTGCACGGTCGCCAATCGATGGGGGAAAACCAGGAAACCGGCTTCAGGCTCCGCTCAGGATGCTGTGGCAACCATCAAAGCCGGACAAATTAAATCCATCGCGGAGCTGGAAAAGTCCCACCGCGACTGGTGGCACAACTTCTATCCATCCAGCTTTGCCACTTTTCCCGACCCCCGCCTGGAGAGCTTTTACTGGATTCAATTGTACAAACTTGCCAGCGCCACCCATCCCGGTAAGCCGGTAATCGACCTGCTCGGTCCATGGTTCAAGCCGACCGCCTGGCCCCTGCTCTGGATGAACCTGAATGTGCAGCTCACCTACTACACTTTGGGAATCACCAACCACACCGATCTGGAGGCGAATTTGTACCAACTGCTCGAAAGGCACAAGGATCAGATGATCGAAAACATGCCCGTAGCCTACCGGGAAGACTGCTCCGGCATCAGAAACCCGGTGCAGTTTGACGATTTAAATGCACCATTATTTTTATCCGACGATCCGAAAAACGACAAGGAACTGAACCTGATCGTCCTCCCCTGGCTGATGCAAATGTATTACCTGCACAACCGGCGCACGATGGACGATGCCCAACTCAGGGAATCCGTTTTCCCATTGATGCGACGGGCCTTCAGCGTCTACCTCCGGATCCTCTACCGCGGAGAGGACGGCAGGTTCCACATCCCCTACACCTATTCCGACGAGTATGGAAATGCCAAGGAGACGAGCCTCAACGTTGCCCTCGCCCGGTGGGGTTTTAAGACCTTAATTGCTACCGCTGAAAGTCTCAAAATCAAAGATCTGCTGCTGCCGCGCTGGAAAGAGACCCTGGCGGGAATGCAGGATTACAACATTGACGTGAATGGCATCATGATCGGGAAAGATGTCCCGTTTGCCAAGCCCCACAGGCATTACAGCCACCTCTTCTGCATCTTTCCACTCTACGATATGAACGTAGAAACGGATCCCCAACGAATCCCGCTCATGAAGAAATCTATTCAACATTATACCGATCTGGACGGGGACAATTGCATCTACAAATTTTCGGGCGCCTCGTCTTTGTGGGCGGCACTTGGCGATGGCGACAACGCGCAGAAATGGCTGAACAGATCTTTGGAGGTGCTTCCCCGGTTTGCCGCTCCACCTTCTAAAGAGAGAATCCCAACGGCGACTCCGAATACTTTTTACAGTGAGCGCGAAAATCCAACTTTCGAGTCGCCAATTTCGGCTTCCCGGAGCATGCTGGACATGCTGCTGCAAGACTGGGGCGGGACCTTACGGATTTTCCCTGCGATGCCTTCAAGTTGGAAGGATGCCTCTTTTTACAACCTGCTTGCGCAAGGGGGTTTCCTGGTAAGTGGGGTAAGAAAAGGGGGTGAGACGCAATTTGTCCGGATCAGGAGTCTTGCGGGTGAACCTTGCCGGATCAAGGTAGATTTTACGGGAGAAGTACATTTGGCCGGAGTGAAGTCTGCCGGCATGCGACAAAATAAAGACCTCATCGAACTGGATCTGAAGAAAGGAGAGGAAGCGGTTCTTTATTCCGGCAAGAGACCTGAATCCTTTGTGATAAAGGCTTTGCCAATGGATCCTGGGGCTATGAATAGCTGGGGATCGAAAGCAAGTCCAAAAACATCATCAAAATAATCCTTACCATGCGTACTATTTTCAAAATAACCCTGGTATTGTTTGTTTTAGTACATCCACTTTTTGCCACAGGCCAGGCCGATGACCTGGCAAAAAATTTTCAAAATCCACCGGCCGAGTATTCCATGCTGCCTTTTTGGTCGTGGAACGGTACCCTGAAAACGGACAAATTAATCTGGCAGCTAGACCAAATGCTGGACAAAGGGATCTACGGCGCCTTCCTGCACGTGCGCGCCGGACTCGATGAAAGCAAGACACCCTATTTCTCTGACGGCTTCTGGAAAGCGATGGACACGACCATTCACTACAGCGCGAAAAAAGGTTTTTACACCTATCTCTACGATGAGGACAAATGGCCCAGTGGCAGTGCCGGCGGACGTACCATCGCTGCCAATCCGGAGGAATTTACCAAGAAAGTGCTCTTTTACCAGAAGATGGAAGTGGTCGGTCCCCAGACCATCAACCTCAATCTGCAGAAGCATCCGTTGGCCGTCTTTGCAGGGCAATTAGGTAGTAATGGGAACTATGTGTCTGCCTCCCAGGTAAATCTGACTGATCAGACTACTTGGAAAGTGCCGTCTGGCCGCTGGGCCATCAGCTCATTTGAGATGCAGAAAGATCCCGGTGAACAGATTGATTATCTGGATTCGGCGGCAGTTGCGAAGTTTATTGAGATCACGCACGAAGAATATTTCAAGCGATACGGACCTTTTTTCGGCAACACTATTCCGGGGATTTTCTTCGACGAGATTTATGCCAATTATTCGAGGATGACCGAAAACATCTTCTGGACTGATGATTTCCAGGCTAAATTCAGGAAGATCAAGGGCTACGATCTGACCGATAAATTGCCTTTGATCCTTTTTAGCGATCCTGGTAAGTCGGAAAAACTCAGGTGCGATTATTTTGAAGTGGTGAAGGATATGTATGTGAAAGCCTGGTTTAAGCAGTACGCTGACTGGTGTGCCGCCCACAAGATATGGGCAACCGGCCATACCACAGAGAAATTGCTGCACTACAAGCGGCAGTCAGATTATTTCAGCACGATGGGTCAGCTGCAGGTTCCGGGTACAGACAATGAGGAGTATCGTTACGGGTTTCCCCGGATGATCGACTGGTATAACACCAAGCAGATCAGCTCGATTGGTCATCTTTACGACCGGAAGAGGGTGATGGCAGAATCGATGGGTGGAGGCGGCTACGTCATCCCGCTGGAGGAATACAAATATGGGTTCTCGATGCTGGGTGTTTATGGCGTGAACCTGTTCATTCCGCACCTTTTCCATTACACCGTGGATAGTCCTGAAACCCAAGCAGACTGGCCTCCAAGCTGGTTTTACACCAATCCATACTGGAAATATTTCAAGCCGCTGGCCGATTTTGCCAGCCGTATTTCCTACATGAATTCGCAGGGAAGGGCTATCTGCGAGGTCGCCGTCCTCTTTCCGCTCACCGATTTGTGGGAAGGCGGCTATCCCGATAAAATAGACGATTCCTATTACAAGGCCGTGCAGCAGGAGCTCCTCGACAACCACATCGGTTACGACATTATCGACCCGGCCTCCCTGGCTGCATCGAAGATTGAAGAGCAGAAAATATGCGCCGGCAACGGAAAATACAGCGTTTTGGTGCTGCCAGCCATTCACGCCATAAGGACCGATTTGCTCAGGCAAATCGCTAACTTCGTCGAAAAAGGAGGCACCGTCATTGCCTTGAAAGATCTGCCGGTCCTCTCCGAAAACGGCCCTTCGGACGACGAGAAAGTATCCACTACCGTGAAAGCCCTTTTTGGTTTCCCACCTTCCGCCCTCAAACCGGATGAGTACTACCAGTGGAACTTATCACAGACTGAAAGATATACTTCTGTGAAGAGCAAAAATGGAGGGGTGGCTTGTTATACCCGCTTCCTGGGACAACTTCCAGGTATCATCAACAGCCGAATTTCACCTGATTTTAAGGTGATTGGAGACAATGGCGGGAAGCTTCAGTTTAACCACCGGCAGGTAGGCGATACCGAAGTCTATCAGCTGGTGAATGACTGCAACGCGCCCCAAAAATATCATATATCACTCATTAACAAAGGAATACCGGAGATCTGGAATCCAGAAACGGGTACCATGAGCCTGGTCGGAAATTACCAGGCAACTGCAGTGGTTCGTGCAGAAGTGAACCGTACAATGGTGCAAGGTGCAGCAGCGGGCAACGCAGCCATGGGCAGTGCAGGAGTCTTTGGTGCTCTTGCAGGAGGTGGAGCTGATATAGGCAGTGCAGGTATGGTCAGACCCGCGGAGGCAGAGTATCAAACAAAGAGGGATGGATCCGTCAAGAATGGAAAGGGTGTGAAGGAGGATATTGGCGCGGAGAAAGGGCGAATAGAGCTGATGCTGGATTTCAACCCCCGCGAAAGTTATTTCCTGGCTTTGCGACCCAGAAAACAGTCTCAGGGTGACGGATTAGTCGATAATACCAATCTAAACGATAAACAAGCTATAAAAAGCATCCTGCTCGACGGGAAATGGCAGTTTCAACTAGTCCCGCATGCACTGGATTATGCCTGGAAATCCGTTGTTGAATCCGACACCCTGGCCTTGCCAATCATGAAATTCCAGCCGGAGCGAAAGGCCGGCGAAGGAGCAAAGAAAAATTGGAAAGATGCCGGTTATCGGGACACCGAATGGAAAACTGTCAAGATAAAAGATGTGTACAATCAGATTCACGGCATTCAGCGCTACCTCAGTGGCTGGGATGCCAGCTGGATCAGCTATTACGATTATTCGGTCAACCTGCCGGATATTTCCGGAGGGGAGCGTAATTTTAGGAAAGAATTTAACCTGGAAGCCCCGATCAGAGAAGCAAAAATTGCCATCACGGCCGATCAGACCTACGAGTTGAGGGTGAACGACCAGCTGGTGGGCAAGGACCAGGACTGGAAAGTTGCCGAAGTATATGATATTTCAGCAGGACTCAGGAAAGGAGAAAATGTGATTGAAGTAAAAACAACCAACACAAAAGGACTGTTGGCGCAAGTCGTAATCAAGTTGAAAAACGGGAAAAGCCTGACCCTCGGTTCCGATGAGAGCTGGCAGGTTTCCACCGGAAAATTGGACGGACAGCCGGCCTTCCGGTTTGCGGACCCACCAATGGGCTCCTGGGGAAGAATCGACAATCCTTTGCAAAAAATGGATTTTCCCTTGAAAGTTTGGTACCGGCAACAGCTGCCACCGGGAACGCAGGTCCTCAAAAAACCCAATATCAAAGGAAATTATACTGTTTACGTGAATGGAAATCCCGTTTCGTTTGATAAAGGAATCGTAGATATTTCAGGAGTTGCAAACAAAAAACCGAGCATATTGACAATATCCGTCAATGCGACAGACGAATCCTGTGGCATGCAAAATCCAGTTGAAGTGGTCTGCGGAAAGAGTGAACAAGCGCTCGTGCCCTGGAGCGAAATGGGATTAGGATGGTATTCCGGCAGGGGTATTTACACAAAGAAAGTAACCATCCCGACAGGATCCTTTCAAAAGGGAACAAGATTGATACTCAACCCCGGACAAGTCAACTATTTTGCCGAAATTTGGGTCAATGAAAAACTGGTGACTTTCCATCCATGGGCACCCTTCCGGACCGACATCACCGATTTTTTAAAGGAAGGTGAAAACACTGTTTCCATTGTCGTGGCAAATCTGCTGGCCAACCAGGCCACCTGGAATATCCTGGATGCCAACATCCCCGATAAAGCGTCCAGGTGGTGGCACCAGGGCAGCATCATGCGTGAGAAAGAGAAACTGGTTTCAGGACTGTTAGGCCCTGTGAGCATTGAAATCTACTGATGGGAAAAATTAAAATAGAATCTATTTGAGGTATGAGTAAATTATTATTATCCAGCTTATTGATACTGATCATTTCCCTTTCCGGGAAGGCTCAGAAAAATACTTCCGTGGAATATGTCAATGAGTTTAAGAACAGCAATCATCCACAAATTGCCTACTGGTTTTTAACCCCGGGAATTCTGGAAAATGGCCAGTACCTAAAGGATCTGGATAATATGATGGAAAGAAATCCGTTCGATCTCATCTATCTCGATGCACGCAATGGTGCCAGTTTCAGTGACGTTGGCAAGATGCATCCGATATTGGAAAAGATAGTGAACAAGGCGCATGAGCGAAATATCAAAGTTGGTTACCGGACCCAGGTGGAGATAAAGAATCCTGTTCCGGATGAAGTTGCCGAACGCTTCATTGCCGGGGTGGAAACCAAACTGGATCGCAATGGGAACGGATCCTGTGAGCTGAATGCGAAGTTCGTGCGCTCCCGCTCCAGCTACAAAAAGGAGCTTTTCAAGGTATGGGCCTTCAAAAAAACGTCCAATGGTTTTTACGATCCTTCCACACTCAGGGAAATTCCCGCAGGTGATTTTACGATAAAGGACGAGAACATCCTGGTAAGTATTAAGGCGGGTAAACAGTTTAGCGGTTATACTGCCTATGTGATGGGAGGATTTTATTACAGAAGCAACAATAATTATTGTCAGGAGGCCATCGACGGGACCAAGAAATTTATCGATCAATACAAAGACATTCCTTTCGATGGCGTGATGCTGGACGAATATGGCAACGCGAAAATTATACCGCCCTGGAAAATTCAGTTCAAATTTGGCAGTTTCAGGTTACAGAGTTGTTCGGTTCCGATGGCGAAAGAATTGGAAACCAAAACGGGTGAACCGGCCGCCAAAACACTTTTTCACCTTCGTTATGCTCCCGCAGGAAAGCCCGAAATTCGGATGAGGGCGATCAATATTTACATGGATCTGATGAGGGAAGGCTCCCTGCGCATCGAAAATACCATGTACAAGAAGGCCAAAGAGACTTACGGTCAGTCCTGTTTCATCGCCGCTCACAATACGTTTCACAATTCGCTCGTCAACGATGAAATCTGGGCCACCGGACTAAAATGGTGGTCCATTCCCCGCGAAAATGGTTTCACCGACGAGAAAACGCCGACGCCTACGCAGATGGGAATCGCCTTCTCTTACCCATCTAAGGTGATGTATAACATGTACTACGACAGCAAGATCAAGCGTTTTTCTGAAAAGACTTTCACCGATCTGCGTTACGGGATAAGGACTTTCTACCACGCCTTCAACGACAAACAATGGGGCTTGGGACTCGAAATGCCCGAATCCGTCGAGGCCATCAATCCGGTGGAACGCTGCACCCGGCTGATGAACCGGTTCAATCCTTCCCTACCGGAGATCAGGCTCCTGGTGATTTTTGGCAACGAAGCCCTGCAAAACTGGTATCCTGACAGGTCGCAAAGAGGCCGGTACGATATCAATGACAAGCTAAAAATTGAGGAAAAAGCGGTGAGTCTTTGGAAGGCCGGGTATCGCAACGCACTCGTTCCAACCGACCTGATCACGGACGGTAAATTGAAACTCGACGACCATCACCGACCGGTTCTAAGCGGCCACTCGTTCGACGCCATCCTCTTCCTCTATCCACAATATGCCAAGGAAAGTACCCTGAAATTTCTGGAGGAATATGTTGGCAACGGGGGCAAACTGATGCTGGAAGGCAACGCCCCCCATGATTTTGACGGGAGTGATATCTCCGGTAGGATGCAAAAAATCGAGGATCAGGCAACTGTTAAAGGTTTTTCCATCGACCGTTTATCAGAACTTGGCCTTACCAAAAATGCCGTTAAAGGAGGATGTAAAAACGAGGATGGCTCCTACGTCTTTACGGATATTGCTTCGCTCAGGAAATCCAGGACTGTCACATTTAAGGTAACTTTCGGGCAGGATGTCTACACGGGAGAATATACCGGCTTCGCTGCCATCTCGGCAGATCCGCAGCAAGGAATACAGAAACTAGCTTGCGCCGGTTTTCGCGAGTTGAAAAAGAATGGAGTCACCATTTTGAAACTGGAACGCCCAGCCGATATTTTCGTCGAAAAGCAGGAGGCAGGATATAAAATAACCATCGCCGATAAAGAACAAAATAAACTCACAGTCAATAAATTATAAAATCAGGACTCCTGTTGTACTTTCATATTTGACTATGAAGCTTTCGATATAAAATTTGGGTTTGCATCCGCGTCCGAATAGGTTGGCAACAATTCGAAAACTGATTGGCTAGCCAGCCCCAAAAGGATAAGCCAATGCCATTACAATAGTGGAGTTATTTCTCTGCTACCACTTTCTTCAACCAGATTTCGGCCAGCCCTGGCCAGGTTTCTGCAGCAATATTTCCAGGCCTCAAGCCATAACCGTGCCCACCCTTCGCCATAAAATGCAATTCTACAGGCACCTTCGCATCTCTTAATGCACCTGCCATAACCAGCGAGCTGTTGCCCCAGGAATCATCCGCTGTAGCAAAAAGAAACATCGGTGGCGTATTTTTGTCGACAATCAATTCAGGTGTCAACGACCGGTTAGGACCTTGGTCGAGATATGCCGGATAAATGGGCAACGCGAAGTCGGGACGGCAAGATAATGAATCAGCCTTATCAACAGGGATATAGCTCTTTTTGGCAAACAATGTTGCCGCTCTTACAGACAAGCTTCCACCTGCAGAGAATCCCATGACCCCCAATTTATTGGCATTTAATCCGTACTCCTTAGCATGATTCCTGATGATCCGAATTGCCCTTTGTATATCCATCAAAGCTCCCTCCCGCTTCTTAGGAACGCGGTATTGCAATACAAATGCTGTAATACCCTCACCGTTAAGCCATTTCGCAACTTCAGTTCCCTCTTTGTCGTAAGCCAGAATATTGTATGCCCCACCCGGACAAATAATCACCCCAGCTCCATTGTTTTTCCCTGGTGCCGGCTTGTAGACAAAAAAAGCCGGATTCGTAATGTCGGTTAACCGGAGGACATCACCTTCTTTATTTGGTGATTGAACCGGAACGTGCTTGGCTTCTGTTTCACCAGGCACTTTGTCGGGCCATAAATATACAGGACCAGGATTTTGGCTGAAGCCAAGATTTACAATCAGCGACAGAATAAAAAAAACATTCAGAAATTTCATTTTGTTTATGTTCTAAATTAGTTGATGATCTAAAAATAGTTCATAAATCTATTCTTTGGAAACTTTCGATGGCATAAAAAGGTAACGACACAATGGGGCTCTCGTTCCTAAATGTTGCCTGTGATATTTTCAGCGCCGTTTCACTGTGATATTTTTCTATGAACATATGCATACTTTTCATACGCCCAGTCGAGCCGGATTTTATTTCGACAGGAACTACATGAGCCTCCTTTTCTATCAAATAATCAATTTCGGCGGTACTATTCTTCGTATCCCTGCCCCAATAGTACAATTCGGCTATTGTATACGGCGACTGACAAGCAATCAATTCCTGACCAGCAAACTGCTCGGCAACAGCTCCCTTAAAGATGGCTGTGAAATCCTCTTCCTTTGCAGTTTCTGAATAGATGCCGTTAATAGCATGAAAGAGCCCAATATCAAGGAATAAGACTTTGAAAATTGATTCGCGAACACCAGTTGCCAACGGAATACCTGCTCCGCTGGTCTGCCTGATGCGGGTAACAACTCCTGCTGTTTCAAGTCGTTCAAGGGCATCTTTCAGTTCCCTGGATTTAATGTAGCGATCTACCTGCGCATAAACAAATTTTTGTCCGACCATCGCTGGAACTGCATTAAATACCTTTCGCAGATATACATGTTTTGAGACACTTGAATATTTTGCAAAGTCGTCTATATAGGTATCAATAATAGAACGCTGGATCCTTTGGCATTTAATGACATCACGGGTCGAAACATATTCCTTTACAACAGCTGGCATACCACCGGTAATGAAGTATTTTCTGACATATTCATTCAGTTTTATGTGAAGTCCCTCAGGCAGCTTCTCCAAGTTTTTAAACTCAAGGATAAAATTTCTTAATTCGACCTCTCCTAGCGCCTCAAGAAATTCTCCAAATGAAAGGGGATATAGATAAAGATATTGTACCCTGCCCACTGGCATCTTGAAATCTTCTGAAGTAAGCGCAAACTCAAGTAGGGAACCCGCCCCAATTACATGCAATCCAGGCAATTCCTCAAAAAAATATCGCAACGAAACGATTGCACTGGGACAATCCTGAATTTCATCAAGGAAAAGCAGCGTTTTACCCACTATTACTTTTTTTGCAGTATAAAGACTTATTTTTTCGACTATTTCATCTGGAATGAAGGTGCTAAAGATCTCTTTGAACTCCGGATTTCTCTCAAAGTTCAGATAGATCAAATGCTCAAATTCCTCCGTGCCGAATTCATTAACTATGTATGTTTTTCCCGTCTGCCTCGCTCCACGAATGAGTAATGGACGTCTGCTTGCATTGTCTTTCCAATCGACCAAAGTCTTATAAAAATCACGCTTCATTATATATACTTATATTCCAATTGTTTAACAAATATTTTGGACAAAATCCAAGGATATAATCGATTATTTTTGGACAAAATCCAAGGATACTTAAGAATGTTTTGGATAAATTCCAAGGATAAAATTACGATTTTTTGGACAAAATCCAAGGATACTTAAGAATGTTTTGGATAAATTCCAGGGATATATTTTTATTTTGAATTTCGCCAACCAGTCTATCATTAAAATATATTTTCCGATTCTTTTAATTTGTTGTATTTTCACTTAAAAAGCTTTTCTCTATGGTACCAAACAGCCGACTTATACTGATAAATCAATGAAAACCTTAAATCCCTTTTTGTTACTGATGCTCTCAACTCCATTGTTGGCATTTGGCCAGGGCAATAAAAAATCCAGGACCGAAAGCAATCTTCCAAACATCGTCTATATCCTGACCGACGATCTCGGTTACGGGGATATCACGGTCAACAATCCGGAGGCCAAAACGAATACTCCCAACATCGACCGACTGGCAAAACAGGGGATCCGTTTTACAGATGCCCATTCCACTTCGGCGGTATGCACCCCGACAAGGTACGGGATCATGACGGGTCGTTACAGCTGGAGGACAATCATGAAATCGGGCGTCTTAAACGGATACAGTCTGCCTTTGATTGACCGGGACCGGACCACCGTTGCCTCTCTGCTGAAGAAGAATGGCTATACGACCGGCGTGGTTGGGAAATGGCACCTCGGACTCGGCTGGGCCAGGAAAAATGCTGAGGCAAAGGAGCCTGTATTAAAACCGGCCGACGAAAATGCGGCCATCATCGAGTCCATCGATCCTGCCTTGCTGGATTTTTCGCGGCCTCTGTATGACGGTCCGACGAAGCACGGGTTCGATTATTCTTACATTCTGCCGGCTTCGCTGGATATGCCGCCCTATTGCTATCTCGAAAACGACCAACTCACAACCCCGCTCACCGATGAGACCAAAGGCAGTGATCCGGCCAACGGCACTGTCAGCGCCTTCTGGCGCAAGGGTTTGATGGCCCAGGGTTTTGTATTCGACCAGGTGACACCTACGTTTACGCAGAAAGCCATCTCATTTATCTCAAAGCAATCTACCTCGGGCAAGCCGTTTTTCCTCTATCTTCCGTTTCCGTCGCCTCACACTCCATGGCTACCGCTGAAGGAATTCCAGGGCAGTTCGAAGGCTGGTGAATACGGTGACTTCGTAAACATGGTGGATGCCCAGGTGGGGAAAGTCATGAAGGCACTTAAAGATCTGGGGCTGGACGACAATACGATTGTGTTTTTTGCCAGTGACAACGGACCCTTCTGGCGACCGAATTTCATCGAGCAATTTAACCACAAGGCAGCATACATTTATCGTGGCATGAAGGCCGATGCCTTTGAAGGGGGCCACCGGATTCCATTTATTGTCAGGTGGCCGGGAAAAATCAAGGCCGGCAGCCAGTGTGCCGAGACCATCAACCTGACCAATCTGCTGGCCACTTGTTCCGGCATCGTTGGCAACAAATTATTGGATAATGAGGGAGAGGACAGCTTCAGTATCCTACCACTGCTTCTTGGAAAGGAGAAGGAATATGTGAGGCCGGAGGCGCTGATACAGCACTCTTCGAGGGGACTTTTTGTCGTTCGACAAGGTGAGTGGAAGCTCATCCTCGGACTGGGTTCAGGAGGGTTTTCGAAGCCGGAGACTATTCAGCCGAAAGAGGGGGAGGCCCCGGGTCAGCTGTATAATCTGAAGGATGATCCATCAGAAACGAAAAATGTTTATCTTCAATTTCCTGGTAAGGTGGAGGAATTAAGCAAGATATTGAAGAAGTACCAGGAAAAAGGAAGAAGTAGGTTTTAAGGTTAAAGGATAAAAAAGAGGAGGAAGAATGAAAAATTTAAAGGGGTTTTTGGTGGCAATTATCATGGTAATGGCTGCTTTTGGGACGTTTGGGCAAAAAGCTGCAAGACCGGTGGATCTGGTCTATCCGCAACTGGACAGCGAAAATTCGCGTTGGATATTTTTCTCCTCCGCAAGCCGTCCCTTTGGGATGGTAAACCTTGCACCGGATACCCGTATTATCGGCGACTGGGGAAGCGGATATCATTACGAGGTAGACACTATAGTGGGTTTCAGCCACCTGCACGAATGGCAGATTTCCGGATTATTGGTCATGCCGGTGACCATTCCTGCATCTAAAAAAGAGATGCTTTTTAAGGATTTTTCGTCCACCTATTCGCATGCCAATGAAACCGTCAAAGCCGGTTATCACGCTGTTCTGCTCGACCGTTATTCGATCAATGCCGAGATGACCGCCACTTCGAGGGTGGGATTCAGCAGGTATAAATACCCTTCCAATTCTGAAACTGCCGTCCTGATCTACCTCAACGGTGAAATTGGTCCCTGCATCAACAAGGATGGCACCCTCCAAAAAGCCGGTCCGCGTACACTGAAAGGCAGCGTCGTCAATGCCGCCACCCGCCGCAGACTGAAAGATTTCAATGTCTATTTCCAGATAGACTTTGATAAAGATATTAAAGCTGTTGAAAAAGATGCAAAGACCGGAAATTACCTGATTACCTTCGATTTAACTTCCGACAAACAGGCCAAACCTTCCAAACAACTGCTGATGAAGGCCGCCATCTCTTACACTTCCGTGGAAAATGCCGGTGTCAACATGAGAAGCGAACTTCCGGATTGGGATTTCGACAAGACCGTAAAAGAAACACTCGAAGTATGGAACCAGATGCTATCCAGGATACAAATCGAGGGTGGCACCAAAACGCAGCAGCAACGGTTTTACACGGATTTATATCACTCTATCCTGGGTCGCAGGACCATCAGTGATTCCAACGGCGCGTACCCGGATAACACAGGAAGCAAGTTTCTGGTCAAACAGCTGCCTTGCGACAAAGCCGGGAAACCACTCTTTAACCAGTACAATTTCGATGCCTTTTGGGGAGCCCAATGGACGCTGAACACCCTGTGGGATCTGGTCTATCCAGAGATCGCAGAAGAATTCGTCCACTCCATGATGCAATATTATAAAGATGGCGGCATGATCCCACGTGGTCCGGCCGGTGGCAATTACACCTTCGTCATGACCGGTGCCTCTACTACACCGTTTATCGTAAGCGCCTGGCAGAAAGGGATAATCAAAGAAAAAGGTGAAGAGATTTATCAGGCGCTCAAGAAAAACCATATGCCAGGGGGCATCATGGAAAGAGCGGGTTATGAGTTCAAGACTGCGGTTGGCGGTGGACTAAAATACTACATCGCAAATGGATACGTCCCCTACCCGATCCTCGATAAGAATGATGGTTTCCATCAGGATGGCGCCGGTATGACGCTCGAATATGCTTACCAGGACTGGACCCTAGCGCAGATGGCCAAGGCACTCGGACATTCCGACGATTACAACTATTTCATGAAGCGTTCTCAAAATTATAAGAACCTCTACGATCCTGAAACCGGCTGGATCCGGCCAAAGAACCTGGAAGGAAAATGGAAGACTCCATTCGATCCTTATCAGGTGAACAACGGTTTCATTGAAGCCAACGCGGCACAGTCGACCTGGTTCGTGCCGCACGACCTGCCTGGTTTGGCAAAGCTGATGGGAGGAAACGACAAAGCGATCAAAAAACTGGTTCAAAGTTTCACGGAGGCAAAAGAACTTGGATTCACCTCCGGAAAATCGCACGACAAGGAGCTTCAGGCAAAATACAGCAGGATCCCGATCAATTATGGCAACGAGCCCTCCATCCAGGTGGCCTTCGTTTTCAGTCTGCTGGGGAAACCGGAACTGAGTCAGTATTGGTCGAGAGAGGTCGTCAATGCCGCCTTCAGCGGATTCTCTCCATCCACCGGATACAATGGGGACGAAGACCAGGGACTGATGGGAACCCTCGCGGTGCTCTACAAAATCGGACTCTTCCAGATGAATGGGGGTACAGAGGCCAATCCGCAGTACCAGCTCGGGAGTCCGCTTTTTGACGCGGTTACCATCCAGCTCAATCAGAAGTACTATCCTGGTAAGTCTTTAACGATCAAAACGATCGGCAACAGCGACAAGAACAGGTGTATCCTCTCGGCCGATTTCAACGGGAAGGCGGTGAAAGAAGCCTCAATCAATCATCAGGATTTGGTAAAAGGAGGCGTCATAACACTTAAAATGGGTGAATTGTCCGAAAAAAAATAAAGTCATGAAACGAATTCTTGTCATCGGTCTAAACATCTTGCTATTAGCAGGTTGCACTGGGTTCCAAACCACAAAAGGTCCCTTTTTTGGGGATGGTTTCCGAAATGGATGGGCCGACCAAAACTCTGCAGTGATCTGGACCCGCCTTACCAGGAATGCCGAAATGAACAGAACAGGTCCGCAATTCCTGATCCCCAAAACAGATGCCAACAAGCTTGAAAAACTGACCGACAAGGATCAGATCATGAAAGAACAGCTTCCCGCAGGCTACAGGCTGGAACAGATGGAAGGCGCCTGTCCTGGAGCCTCAGGGCAGGTCAAGTTGAGCTGGTTCCCAAAAGAGTCTCCTGGGGAAAAACAGGAATCGCAATGGCAGGAAGTAGATCCTGATAAGGATTTTACGCATCAATGGAAATTGGAAAATCTTCGTCCTGGAACTGAATACCGGGTGAAGATAATCGCAAGAGCTAATGCATCCGCCGACCCTTCCGATAGTATCAAAGGGTTCTTCCGTACACCTCCTGCTGAGAATGCGCAGGAAGACCTCCGCTTCTGCATCGTCACCTGTCAGGATTATCCCCGCCGCGACGATTCTATCAATGGCCATAAAATTTACAACTCCATGCTGAAGCTGATGCCGCATTTTTATGTCCACACAGGCGACATCGAATATTACGACAAGGCGCTACCTTATGCATTAACAGAGGAATTGATGCGTTTCAAATGGAACAGAATCTTTGCGCTGCCCTACCAAAGGCTGTTTTATACCGAGGTGACTTCTTATTTCATGAAGGACGATCACGATGCGCTTTCCAATGACTGTTATCCGGGAATGACTTATGGCAAAGTCTCTTTTGATCGTGGCGTGGAAATTTTTGAAAAGGAACAATTTCCAACTGCAGAAAAAACCTACAAATCAATAAGATGGGGTAAGAACCTACAGATCTGGATCATGGAAGGCCGCAACTACAGAAGTCCGAACAATATGCCAGACGGTCCGGGCAAGACCATCTGGGGGAAAGAGCAAAAAGAGTGGCTATTTAAGACCCTGAAAGAGTCGGACGCGACCTACAAACTGCTGATCGTCTCTACCCCAATTATTGGCCCTGACAGAAAAAACAAGAAGGACAACTATTCGAATGAGGTCTTCAAGACCGAAGGTGATGAAATCAGGCAGTACCTGAATCAGTTCAAAAATGTCATCATCTGCACCGGCGACAGGCACTGGCAATACGTCACACATCTAAAGGACACCAACCTCTGGGAATTTGGTACCGGTCCCAGTTCCGATCAGCACGCGGAGGGTTGGCCGGCAAAAGATGTCCGGCCCGAGCATCGCTTCCTAAGGTTAAAGGGCGGATTCCTGAAAGGATCAACTGAAACTGACACAAAAGGCGAGGTAATCCTCAAGCTACAGCATTGCGACGTAGACGGCAACATGGTCCACGAAGAGGTTTTCAACTCAGCTAATTAAAAGAAATCATTTATATTTAATGAAGGTTTTAAGCTATAAAATCATTTGTAATTTTCTTAAATCAACATATTATGTAATACTAAGATCAATTGAATGATTTTAGTATTACATTTATTGCAAAATAAAAAATAATGACCCTATTACCACTTTCTGATGAACAGGTTCTCGAACGCCTACGGCAGGAAAACCCCTGGTGGGCAACCGGCCATATAGATGAAGATTACGCCGCTATGCAAAGACGTTTGTACTTCGAATTGTTTTATCCGTTAGTAGAGGATATTTCAATCAAACGTGCCGTTATCCTGATGGGACCTCGAAGGGTTGGTAAAACAGTCATGATATATCACGCTATCGATGCCCTGCTCAAAAGCGGTGTTTCTCCACATCAAATAGCATACGTCTCGGTAGAGAATCCGTTTTTCAACAAAATGCCATTGGAGCAGCTGTTCAAAGCCTGCCTCAAAGCTACCGGACAAGAATCGCCAAAAGGCTGGTATATCTTCTTCGATGAAATCCAGTACCTCAAAGATTGGGAAGTTCACTTGAAATCTCTGGTAGATAGCTATCCGCATACAAAATTTGTAGGAAGCGGATCGGCAGCAGCAGCACTCAAACTAAAAAGCAATGAAAGTGGGGCAGGCAGATTTACCGATTTTATGTTGCCGCCACTCACTTTCAACGAATACATTCATTTGCTAAAACTTCAGCATTTGATTATTCCTACTCAGATTGATTGGGACGGAAATACGACCAGCTTCTTTGGTACGACCAACATTGCCCTGCTCAATGAACATTTTCTGAAATATATCAATTATGGAGGTTATCCCGAGATTATCTTCTCGGAGAAACTGCAGGTCAATCCCTCCCGCTTCATCAAATCTGACATCATTGATAAAGTACTGTTAAGGGATTTGCCTAGCTTGTATGGGATTCAGGACGTTCAGGAGTTGAATTCACTGTTTACGAGTATAGCGTATAATTCAGGACAGGAGTTTTCGCTCGAAGCGCTGAGTCAGGAATCAGGTGTCGAAAAAAATACCATAAAAAGATATATTCAATATCTTGAAGCCGCTTTCCTGATCAAAATTATTCACCGCATCGATCACAATGCAAAGAAATTCAGCAGGGTAAACTATTTCAAAATTTATTTGACCAACCCATCTCTGCGCAGTGCCTTGTTCACCCCTTTGCAGGCAACGGATAAAGTGATGGGGGCCATGGTCGAAACCGCCATTTATGCCCAGTGGCTTCAACGCGAATGGTTCGAACCATGGTATGCCCGCTGGACACAAGGTAGGTTCCAGGGTGAAGTGGATATGGTAGGATTATCACCTCAGAACTTTAAGCCTCTGTGGGCAATGGAAATAAAATGGAGTAACCGCTATTTCGAAACTCCCGGTGAACTTAAATCGCTATTGACTTTTTGCGAAACAAATAAATTGAAGTCAGCATTGGTCACAACTATTGATAAATCAGGTAGCCGCGAAATGGATAACATGAAGCTTCACTTCCTTCCATCGTCACTATATGCCTATACTGTAGGGAAAAATACAATTTTGCAAAAACAGCAAAGACAGTAAAACTACAGAACGGTTAATGGATAAAGTATTTCGCCGCGATGAGGAATGGTTCTGTGGCGCTAATTTTAAGTACTCCAAGTACCCGAAGTGCTTCTACTTGCCGCTCCCGGCAGGCTTGGATGGTGCCGCAGGAGTTGCTGGAGCAGCCTGAGGTTCGGCTTTCTCTGTTTTCGCAGCAAATGATCCCAAATTAAAATTCAGCGTAAAGCGGATCGTGTTGGCCAGAGGATTGTTCTGGTTCACCGGTATGAGGTAGGCAAAATCGATCGTGCAGATGCTCATCTTTACTCCCACCCCGGTGGAGAAAAACTTGCGGTTGCCCTTGTACTGGTTCTCGTTGAAATAGCCTGTGCGTAGGGCAAACTTGCTGTTGTACCAGTACTCCACCCCCGCCGAATAGTTGATCTCCTGCAGCTCTTCCTTCATACCGCCCGGAGCATCGCTCAGCGAAGAGAAAATGGCGCTGATGGAAGAGCTGCTGCTCTCGTTTGCGCCAGTGCCCAGTTGTGGTGTGGGAACCAGCAGCTTGTTGAAATCCAGTGCAAAAGTGAAACTATTGAACTTGTTGAGCTCCGTGGTGAAAGAGCTTCCCAGCCTCAGGTTAGCCGGAAGGTACTCCTTGTGGCTGCCATTGTCGTAAGAGATCCTGGAGCCGATGTTCGAGATGTTGATCCCTGCTCCGAAGATCTTCTTGTTGTCGTCCGTGCTCACGTCCCTGTTGTAAAAGAAGGAGACATCACTGGCAAAGGCATTGCCCGGCACATAGCTCGTGGTGCCGATGCCGCCCGAGAGGTCGGAGCGGATGTAGCGCAGGGCCACGCTGCCCGAGAAATTCTCAGAGAGTTTGCGCGAATAACTCACGTCCAGGGCAAACTCGTTGGGCTTCACATTGGCCAGATTTGTGCCGTTCTGGTCTGTGAGCAGGATTTCTCCCATCGAAAAATAGCGCAGTGAGGCCCCGATGGTCTGCTGAGGGTTCATTTTCCAGTATCCTGCAAGATAGGCCAGGTTCACATCACTCACCAACTGCCTCAACCAGGGGGTGAACGAGAGCGAGAGGCCAAATTGATCGTCTGCAAAGGCCAGCTTCGAGGGGTTCCAATACTGTGCGTTGGCATCGGCCGAGGTGGCAGCTCCCACATCGCCCATCGCACCGTGACGCGAGTCGGGGGTGATGGTCAGAAACGGCACGGCCGTGGTGATGGGGTTGTAACGGGTTTCGGTGCCGTTGGTCTGAGCCTGCGCTCCGGTTGAGAGCAGGAAGCAGAAGAGCCAGGCCCCTATTTTGAATCTTGTGTTTGGTATCATGTTATAGCTTATTGTAAAATTTTAAAGAATGTCTTGCTGGTGCAAATCTTGCTGGTGCAAATTTGCAATTTGCACCCCCGATAGTTGCGGATTTGCAATCCGCAACAACGACTTGCGCGAACCATGCTTATTTCGTCTTTCTACTTTCATCTTTTTACTTTAACCTTTTCCTACTTTCTCACCATCACCTTGATTGTCTGACTCGCATCACTGTTATATGCCCTGACATAATAGGTCCCCGAAGACACGCCGTAAAGGTCGATCGAAGCAACATAGAGCTTGTCAACATATACTTTCTCTCTCTTATACAGCAACTGGCTGTGATCGTTGTAGATATCAATGGTGAAATAAGCCTGTTTTCCAAACTCCAATCTGAGCTCAAACTGTCCCTGATTAGGATTGGGATAAATATCCAGCTCCAGTGCATTTGTTAGCAATGTTGTGATCACCACAGAGGAGGTCAATGCAGACTGACAACCCTTCATGCTGACAAGTAGCGCGACGGTACCTCCGTTGGCTGCCGTAAACTGTCTGTCGTTGCCGTTGGTGGTCGCCGCTGCACCGTTCAGGTACCACTGGTTGCCCAGGTCCGTGTTGCTAATCGCCGTGTGCGCCTGCACCACAAAGGTCGGAGTCGGTGGGATTGGATTAACCGTAACGGCATAGCTCTCCGAAAGAACCGTGCCGCACGTGGTCGTGCCGCTTACCCTGATATTCCCACTTGTGGCCGTGCTGCCGAAGTCCACGCTGATGGCTGAGGTTCCTGCTCCCGAGACGATACCCGCTCCTGTAGGAAGTGTCCACTGGTAAGAGGCCATTCCCGGAGTGGTGGTATAAGCAACAGTCTTCGTGCCTGCACAAACCGTGGAGCTTCCGCTCACCGCCAGCTGCCACGTCGGACTAACACTCACCTGCACACTCTGGCTGTTGGTGCAACCCGTTGAGGAGACCGTCTGGGTAAGGTAATACCGCGTGGTCGAGGTTGGAGAGACTACCGGATTGCTGATCAGAGGTATGGACCCGGACTGAGTGGATGTCCAAACATAGTTGCTACCCGTAACATTTGCCGTGCCAAGGGTAGTGGAGGTGCCCGCACAGATCGTGCGGTCGGCTCCTGCAGATGCTGCCGGCAGCGGATTGACCGTGATTGTGACTTCATTTGTATTGAAACATCCGGTGGAGGTGATCGTCTCTACAACCGTATATTTGGTCGTGACCAGCGGACCAGCCGTCGGATTCGCAATAGTGGAAGAAAAGCCAGAAGGTGATGAACTCCATTTGTAACTGCTGCCCGTAACGGCTGTAGTTCCCAATACGGTACTTGCATTCAAACAAATAGCCTTGTTGCTTCCGGCAAGAGCTGCTGGGGATGGATTCACCGTCAGGGTAAAAGTACTGGCCGGACCCACTGCACTCAACCCGCCACTGGTGTAGGTCGGGATAACGCTAAGGGTCGTGCTCACCGGAGCAGATCCTGCATTGACCGCCGTGAAGGCTGCAATATTACCCGTTCCCGATGCGGCCAGACCGATACTGGTGTTGCTATTGCTCCAGGTATAAGTGGTCGTGCCTCCGGTATTGGCGGTGGCAAAGCTAACTGTAGCTGCAACGGATCCGTTGCAGATCACCTGATTTACAGGTTGAATAACCTGCGGTGTGGGATTAACCGTAATGGCGAAAGTTTTGGCTGATCCTACTGCGCTGAGGCCCCCGCTGGTATAAGTCGGCGTAACAGTAATAGTAGCCACAACCGGAGCTGTGCCTGCGTTGACTGCCGTAAAGGCTGCAATATTACCCGTACCAGAAGCGGCCAAACCGATACTGGTGTTGCTGTTGCTCCAGCCGTATGTGGTGGTGCCTCCGGTATTGGCAGTAGCGAAGTTTACTGTAGCTGCAACGGATCCGTTGCTGAGCACCTGATTTACAGGTTGAATAACCTGCGGTGTGGGATTAACCGTAATGGCGAAAGTTTTGGCTGATCCTACTGCGCTGAGGCCCCCGCTGGTATAAGTCGGCGTAACGGTGATGGTAGCCACCACCGGAGATGTACCGGTGTTGACAGCCGTAAAGGCAGCAATATTACCCGTACCCATGGCCGCCAGGCCAATAGCAGTGTTGCTGCTGCTCCAGGCAAAAGTAGTCGCGCCTCCGGTATTGGTGGTGGCAAAGTTTACTGTAGCTGCAACGGATCCGTTGCAGATCACCTGATTTACAGGTTGAATAAGCTGTGCCGTTGGGTTAACCGTGATAGAAAAGCTCTTGGCTGATCCTACTGCGCTGAGCCCCCCGCTGGTATAAGTCGGGGTAACAGTGATGGTGGCCACCACAGGAGCTGTTCCTGTGTTCACCGTAGTAAACGAAGCAAGGTTACCTGTACCCATGGCCGCCAGGCCAATAGCAGTGTTGCTGTTGCTCCAGGCATAAGTAGTCGTGCCTCCGGTATTGGTGGTGGCAAAGTTTACTGTAGCTGCAACGGATCCGTTGCAGATCACCTGATTGGCCATCTGGTTCACCTGAGCCGTCGGGTTCACCGTAATGGTAAAGCTACTGGAAGGTCCTGCGCAGCCTACACCATAATTAGTATACGTTGGGACAACGGTGATAGTGGAACTCACCGGTGAGGTGCCAGGGTTGATTGCCTTGAAAGTGGAAATGCTTCCCGTGCCCGTGGATGCCAGGCCGATGCCCGGGTTGCTGCTGCTCCAGGTGTACGTCGTAACGCCAACGGTGTTCACCGTCCCAAACACTACGGTTCCACTGTAAGAGCCGTTGCCCACAACCTGAGATAAGGGCTGATTTACCTGTCCCGGTGGGTTGACCCTCAGGGTGGCTTCGGCCGAATTGGCCGTTGAACAAACTCCGCTGCGCACCACGGCCCGGTAAAGGGTCGTCTCGGTTAAGCCAGAGGCGATAAGCTGCGAGGCGGTGTTGGCTATGTCGGTCGTGGTAACCCAGTTATTGACTGACTTCTGCCATTTCACGATCGAACCCTTATATCCCGAGAGTGTCAGCGTGGTGCTGTTGCTGCCCGGGCAAACAGTGGCAGAGCCTGAAATTATGCCTCCAACCGAAACCGGATCAATGGTGACAGCTGCTTCATCTGAGTTGGCCACAGAGCAAACGCCGCTCTGAACTACAACAAGGTAATTTGTACTGGAGGTCAGGTTTGTTGCAGTCAGCGTAGTGGTGGTATTGGCAACATCGGTTGAAGTTGCCCAGTTGTCGGTGGACTTTTGCCATTTCACAATCGAGCCGCTATATCCGGAGAGCGTCAGCGTGGTACTGTTGCTACCCACGCAGAAAGCGGTAGATCCTGCGATGGTGCCCCCAATGGAAACACCATCAACGGTAACGGTAGCTTCGGCTGAGTTGGCTTTTGAGCAAACCCCGCTTTGAAGTACCACTCGGTATTTTGTACTGGAGGTCAGGTTCGTTGCCGTCAGGGTGGTGGTGGTATTAGATATATCGATAGAAGTTACCCAGCCGTCGGTGGACTTTTGCCATTTCACGATCGTACCCGATTGACCGGAAAGCGTCAGAGTGGTGCTGTTACTACCCGTGCAAACGTTGGCAGAACCAGAGATGATCCCCCCAACAGAAGCTGGTGTAATGGAGACAGTGGCATCTAATGAGTTGGCTGTGGAGCAATCACCGCTCTGAACTACTGCACGATATTTGGTAGTAGCAGCAAGATTAGTAGCTTCCAGCTGCGTGTTGATGTTGACAATATCTGTGGTGGTGATCCAGTTATTGAGTGATTTTTGCCATTTCACTATGTTGCCGGTATGCCCGGAAAGCTGCAACATGGTGCTGTTGGTTCCCGAGCAAACGGTGGCAGATCCTGAAATTGAGCCCCCCACTGAACCCTGCAGCACGGTAACATTCTGAACCGCCGGTGTTGCGCCCTGGCATCCTTCGGAGTTCTGATAATTCACGCTGACGCTACGGTCACCGGCTGCATTCCAGGTAACGGTTGCCGTGCGGTCGGTGGCTGTGCCTCCAGAGGTGATGGTGCCGCCCGAAGAAACGATCCAGGTGTAGGCTGACATTCCGGACTCTGTGGTATAAACATTCCCGGATGCTCCGGAACATATCGAAGCCGGTCCGGAAATCGTTGGAACAGGTGCAGCAATGGCTGTCACATTTTTGACTGTGGGATTCACTGCACTGCAACCAAACTCATTCTGATAGTTGACACTGACTGTCTGCGCTCCGGCGGTGTTCCAGGTAACGGTAACGGTGTTATCTGAAGAGCTGCCACCGGAAGTGATGGTTCCGCCCGCTGAGACAATCCATGAATAACTAAACTTTCCTGATTCTGTGGAATAGACTTTCCCCGGATGGGTTACGCAGGCAGTGGCCGGTCCCGAAAGGGTAACTACAGGCAATGGTCCGACTCCTATGGTTTTTTCCGTTGATGTGGCTGCAGAACAGCCGTTGGTACCTGTGTAGTTAACCGTTAAAGTATGTGTTCCCGCTGTGGACCATTCAATCGTGATGGCTGCTGTGCCTGATCCTGAAGTGATGGTTCCACCGGAGGAGAGTGTCCATACATAATTGCTTTTACCGGTTTCGGTGGAGTAACTTTCCGAGGTCATATTTCCGCAAACAGGGCTTGCTCCGGTGATAGTTGGAACGGGCAAAGGTTTAACGGTAACATTCTGAACCGCCGGTGTTGCGCCCTGGCATCCTTCGGAGTTCTGATAATTCACGCTGACGCTACGGTCACCGGCTGCATTCCAGGTAACGGTTGCCGTGCGGTCGGTGGCTGTGCCTCCAGAGGTGATGGTGCCGCCCGAAGAAACGATCCAGGTGTAGGCTGACATTCCGGACTCTGTGGTATAAACATTCCCGGATGCTCCGGAACATATCGAAGCCGGTCCGGAAATCGTTGGAACAGGTGCAGCAATGGCTGTCACATTTTTGACTGTGGGATTCACTGCACTGCAACCAAACTCATTCTGATAGTTGACACTGACTGTCTGCGCTCCGGCGGTGTTCCAGGTAACGGTAACGGTGTTATCTGAAGAGCTGCCACCGGAAGTGATGGTTCCGCCCGCTGAGACAATCCATGAATAACTAAACTTTCCTGATTCTGTGGAATAGACTTTCCCCGGATGGGTTACGCAGGCAGTGGCCGGTCCCGAAAGGGTAACTACAGGCAATGGTCCGACTCCTATGGTTTTTTCCGTTGATGTGGCTGCAGAACAGCCGTTGGTACCTGTGTAGTTAACCGTTAAAGTATGTGTTCCCGCTGTGGACCATTCAATCGTGATGGCTGCTGTGCCTGATCCTGAAGTGATGGTTCCACCGGAGGAGAGTGTCCATACATAATTGCTTTTACCGGTTTCGGTGGAGTAACTTTCCGAGGTCATATTTCCGCAAACAGGGCTTGCTCCGGTGATAGTTGGAACGGGCAAAGGTTTAACGGTAACATTCTGAACCGCCGGTGTTGCGCCCTGGCATCCTTCGGAGTTCTGATAATTCACGCTGACGCTACGGTCACCGGCTGCATTCCAGGTAACGGTTGCCGTGCGGTCGGTGGCTGTGCCTCCAGAGGTGATGGTGCCGCCCGAAGAAACGATCCAGGTGTAGGCTGACATTCCGGACTCTGTGGTATAAACGTTGCCTGATGTAGAAGCGCATACAGATTCCGGTCCGCTCAATGTTGGTATTGGTGAGGGTACGACAGTGATTCTTTTGACTGTCGGACTGGCGGCGGTACAGGATGAACCTACTGTATAATTGATACTTACACTCTGCTCTCCGGCAGTATTCCAGGTTACGGTGACACTGTTATCCGAAGATGTGCCGCCGGATGTAATGGTGCCCCCGGCAGAAACTATCCATATATAATTGGCGTTCCCCTCATCGGTAGTATATACTTTATTTGTATGATTGATACAGACCGTGGCGGGTCCGGTCAAAGCAGGGACCGGAAGCGATACAACGGTCACATTCTTTACCGTGGCAGCAGCGGCAGTACAACCGTGGCTTCCGGTGTAAATTACACTGACGCTTTGCGCACCTGTGGAATTCCAGGTTACCGTGACGGAGTTGTTGGTCGATCCGCCACCCGAAGTAATGGTTCCTCCGGCTGAAACTGTCCATATATAATTGGTTTTATCCGTCTCGGTAGAATAGACATTTCCCCCGGAACCTGCGCATGTGGTGGCATAACCGGTGATGACAGGGACAGGGAGGGCATAAATTTCGGCAGTGGTTGTGGATGCAGTTGCCGTTAGGGAGTAATTTGCTTTATCTGCCCCTCCGAGTGACAGTCCGCTGGCAGTTACTGTCTTTTCAGTACCTGCACTGGCATTGTCGAAGGTAGATGAGGTAACGGAAAGGGTCACCACATCGGGGGAAATCACTCCTGTCAGGGTTTGACTGGTGATTGTTGCTGAAGTGGTTCCGTCATAACATCTCCCGGAGGCAGTTACAACAGGTGTTATGGGCTTGGGAGTAACAGTGAAAGCAGGTGTGCCGCCAAGCGACAAGGCATAGTTGGTTCCGGCATTCAGGGTACCCATTTTTAAAGAATAATCGCCGGCATTTTTCCCCGCAGTGCGAACTATTGCTCCAGCGATAACATCCACTCCAATGAGCGATGGTGACCAGGTATAGGTGAAGGTGGTGGGTTCAGCGCTGCCGTAAACCTTAGTCTGACCCGTATCCGCTGTGATGGAGATGGGTTTGGGATTGATCGTCAGAAGGCGGTTGGTGCGTCCCTGGCAATAGGTCT
>JBAXKJ010000041.1:0-37086 GCA_037137375.1 Prolixibacteraceae bacterium | reverse complement strand
TAAATAGCTTTGCTAGATCCATCAGTACTTTAATTTAACAAACATTTTTAGGTATGATATTCAAATTTATCATGATATTGGCCATTATTGGCATAACCAGTGAATTTTCAAGTGCACAAAAAAGTTCTGAGCCCTTTGCCGATTTTTATGTTTCAACTAAAGGCAATGACTCCTGGAGTGGAAAGTTGACAGAACCAAATGCCGACAAGAGTGACGGACCGTTTGCAACGGTGAATCGAGCCAAACAGGCCGTCAGGCTGTTGAAAAAGGATTGCTACCGGAATGTCTATGTTTTGATCAGGGGAGGTGAATACAACCTTGCAGAGACTGAAACGTTTACTCCGGCCGACAGTCATTATGATTCCTACAAGGTGTATTATATGGCATATCCAGGCGAAAATCCTGTTTTTTCGTCGGATAAGGAGATCTCCGGATGGAAACCGGCAAAAGTCGTTAAGGGCCTTCCGGCGATAGCCAAGGGAAAAGTATATGTGGCTCCGTTGCCGGAAATGCCTGAAGGGAAAGTCCGATTTTATACCTTGTACGATCAGGGTGAACTACTTACGCGTGCTAAATCCAAAGGTTTTGAACCGACAAAGGTCTTGACCGGTGGCGATGGGGGTGGGGTCGACTGGAAAGGCATGATCCAAGCCGACAGAAATTCGCTCTGGTTTCCTGAAAAAATGATCAAAAACTGGGATAACCTGGAAGACATTGAAATATTTGTTCAGCCCAATGTGGGTTATGTGACCAATTATTTGACACTCGCTTCAGTCGATGAAAAGAGTGGTGTCGCACAAACTGCCCTACCTGCCACTTATCCGATGGGTAAGATAGACAAGCATCTGCATGCCATGGAGGGGGGTAGCTGCCGCGTGGAAAATGTAATTGATTACCTGGATACTCCCGGTGAATGGGTAGTCAATACCCGGGAAAAACTGGTTTATTACTGGCCCAAAAATGGGAAACCCGGGAAGGTGACTTTTCCTGCGCTATCCCAGTATTTTTTAGTGGATGGTCACGAAGCAGGAGGAATTGTCAGAAACATCGGCTTCAGCGGATTGACTTTCACAAGGGGAGAACGGGAAGTCGTTGGCAGGCATGATACCGGACTTCAGCACGAATGGGACCAGTGGAATAAGGCCAATGCGATGGTCCGCCTTAGGGATGCTGAAGATTGTGAAATAAGCAACTGCAGACTGACTAATTCAGGAAGTGCCGGTATCCGCCTTGATCTTCACGCCCAGGGCAATGTGGTCAAAAACAACCTGATTGACTATGTTGGTGGCACCGGAATCCTGCTTTGCGGCTATGGTCCGGGAAAGCTGAATGTAAATAAATCGAACCGGATTCTCAACAATCAAATCCATCATTGCGGCGAATTTTACTACCAGTCGAACGGTATCATGATTTCGCAGAGCGGAGGTAACATTATCAAAAACAACAAGTTGCACAATCTACCTTATGATGCAATCGTACTAAGCGGAGTCAGACCGATGTTCTTTCAATTAAAAGGCGAAAACCGCGAACAGGTTGGCACCCTCAGAACGGATGAAATAGAGAGTGAAGCGCTTTACCAGAACGATACGGCCAGTTATAATTCCTCCTCATTTGTGTATTTCAAACAATGGCCAAAATCGGCCCCTTACTACCTGACCAGAAACAATATTGTGGAGGATAATGAGGTTTTCCTGGTCATGCAGAAGTGTTTTGACGGTAATGCCATCTACCTGTCAGATGTTGGAGACGGAAATGAAATCAGGAGGAATTATATCCATCACCTCAATGGAATGGGAATGCAGCAGGCCATCCGCACCGATGCCTTCATGAAAAATACCATGATAGCTGAAAATGTGATCTACAACTGCAATGGAGGCGGAATCAACCTGAAATATTATGAAAATCATGCTTACAACAACATCATTGCCGATATTCATGACATTGTTTTCGAGAACAGCGCAGGAAAGATTAACCGTATGTTTATTGGGTATTTCAGCATCATGGATGTCTTTACCCGAGACAAGATGCCTCCTTATACAGCCTGCAATATTCAGAATAACATAATTTATAAAGTCCAGTCTCACAACACCTTCTTCCGGCAGGGAACCGTAAATGGGAAACTTACGGAGCTGAAAATTGAGGAGTGTAACATCGATCATAACCTTTATTATGATGTAAACCTGAAGGACAACGGGCAATCCGCGGTAGATTATTACCGTACCAGGGGAGCAGATAAAAACAGCCTCATTGCCGATCCGCTATTTCGTGATATCAGCAAGGGAGACTTCCGGCTAAAAGAAAATTCACCAGCGTATAAAATCGGATTTAAGGATATCGACGTGACCAGAATTGGACTAAATAAGGATTTCCCGGTAGGGTTTAGGGAAATTGTGAGACAACAACTGGGCGCGGATTACGACCATTTTGAGAAGCTGGAAGAAATTTGCAAACCTCAAAAGGGAGCCGCAGGTAAGGAATATAAAGAGATAAATGGGATTTGATAAGTATATTTGTAAGCTCAAACTGAAAATGTAATTTGAAGATTTCGGAAACGTTTCCGAAAATAAAAACGTTTCCGAAAACGTTTTCGGAAAGAAACAGGATCATTTCCTTTGACTTCCGGATTATGCAGATTAACATTGTGACCGATAAATAGCCAAACAAAGAATCGAAGTGGTCCCGATCCATTAGAACTTCACGCCATACATTGACATTTTTGATTTTTGTCAAAAAATAACCAGAAAAATTATGAAGAAAGTCTTTTTTCTTTTCGCTCTTATTTTTTCCTTTTCGGTGGTTTTTGCTCAGGAAAGGAGTATTACCGGAAGGGTTACCGATGAAAACAACGATCCTATACCAGGCGCAAACGTTGTAGTCAAAGGGACCATAAGCGGAGCCGTTACCGACATGGACGGAAATTTCAAAATTCGTATCCCAGAGTCGTCTAAGGTATTGATATTTACATTTATAGGCTATGATTCGAAGGAGGTTAACATCACTGGTAAGACTAAGATTGATGTTCAACTTAAAATGAGCAGCATCGGATTGCAGGAAGTGGTCGCGGTTGGATATGGTACCCAGAAAAAGGCCACCATTACAGGCTCAATTTCCACGGTTAAAGGAACCGAACTGGTCAGGTCTCCGCTTCCCAATCTCTCCAGCGCAGTGGTTGGCCGTGTTCCCGGACTCTTAAGCGTGCAACGCAGTGGTCAGCCGGGTAATGATGAGACAACGCTGCGGATTCGTGGTATTGGCACGCTGGATAACTCCAATGCGAGTCCTCTGGTGCTCGTGGATGGGGTAGAACGTCCCTTCTCTCAAATTGAACCGAACGATGTTGAATCGATGTCTGTGCTGAAGGATGCTTCTTCGACGGCTGTTTATGGTATCCGCGGGGCGAATGGCGTCATCCTGATCACTACCACCCGTGGTAAAGAGGGACCGGCCAAAGTCAGTTACAGCGGAAATTATTCTTTGCAGGTTCCAACACGTTTACCTAAGTTTTTGGATGGATATGATTTTACCAGGATGCAGGTAGAGGCCCAACTGAACGATAATCCGACTGCAACACCCATGTTTACTGCTGCCGAAATCGAAATTTTCAGGGATGGCAGCAATCCGCTTTTCTATCCAAGTACCAACTGGACCAAACTCATGATGAATGACTATGCTCCCCAGACTCAGCATAATGTAAATATCTCAGGTGGAACTTCGGTTGCCAGATATTATGTTTCCCTGAGTTTCCTTAGCCAGGAAGGTCTTTGGAAAGAATTCAACACTGATTACAGCAATAACGATCATTTTAAGAGATATAATTTTCGTTCCAACCTCGACCTGGATATTACAAAATCTACCAAGGCTACTATCTCGGTAGGGGGATATTCTTCCAATCGTAGTACCTCTAATGGTAATGTTTTTTCCTCGATGCTTTCGGCTGCTACTAACGGTTCCCCCGGAGTTTGGGATGGGAAAGTGGTAACGCTGGCCAGAGCCAATGGGCGTAATGCCGTAATTGCAACCCGGGGTGGTTTTAACCGGTACGCGGTCAACTCCATGAACCTGAATTTTGGATTAAATCAAAAGCTTGATTTTGTTACTAAAGGATTATCAGCCAGAATAACCACTACATACGACAGTGATTACGGTCAAAGCAGGGGATTCAGCAAGACATCAGCCCTGTATGCAGCGGAAATGAAGGACGTGACAGGGGATGGCGTTCCCGATCCTGTTCTGAGGAAAGCTAGTGAAGATGGCGTACTAAGCGACCCTTCCGAGACCTTCACCCGTTCGAAAAAAATCTATACTGAAGCTGCAGTTGAATACAGCAATAAATTCGGAGAGCATGCTGTAAGTGGCTTGTTGTTATACAGTCAGAAGAAGCAGTGGTACCACAGCTTGTCTTATCCCGGTATCCCTCTGGGTTATCAGGATTTTGTTACCCGTTTAACCTATAATTTCAAGCAGACCTACCTGATTGAATTCAATATGGGAAGGAATGGATCAGAAAATTTTCCTGAAGGCAATCGTTTCGGCTGGTTCCCTGCTGTTTCGGCAGGATGGGTCACAACCAGCGAAAACTTCGTCAAGGAGTTAATTAATCCTAAGATTCTCTCCTACATGAAAATGCGTGTTTCTTATGGGGTGGTAGGAAATGATAAGATGGGTACTTCCAGATTTATGTATTATCCGGGAGAATACCTGAGTGGCGGTGGAGCTACTTTTGGAGAGGATGCGGTTACAAAAACAGGTTATTATGAAGGAAAGATGGGAAATCCGGAGGTCACCTGGGAAAAATCGCGAAAACAAAATTATGCCCTCGAGCTGAAATTGCTGAATAATAAGATACTGTTCAATGCAGACGTATTTTTCGAAGACCGTTCCAATATTCTTACAGCCCGTAGCACCACTCCCGCACACGTGGCCGCTGTGCTCCAGGATGCATACAACATCGGTATCGTAAAAAATCACGGTTATGAACTCGAAGCAGGATGGAATGACAAAATTGGAGAGGTAAACTATTGGTTAAAAGGAAATTACTCTTTCGCAAGAAACAAGATTATCTTCAAGGATGAAGCACTTAACACCATGTATCCCTATTTGAACCGCACCGGAAGAAGGGTTGGAGAAGTATTCGGATACGAGTTTCTGGGTTTCTTTAACAATCAGAAAGAGATTGATGAATGGCCCATGCAGTTTGCCAAGGTTCAGAGACCGGGCGATGTCAGATACGCCGACATCAACGGGGATGGAGTTGTTAACGAGAATGACCAGATGCCTATTGCCAATCCGGCCTTTCCTGAGGTAAACTATGGGTTCTCCGGCGGATTAAATTACAAGGGGTTTGATTTCAGCTTTCTCTTCCAGGGTACCGGCAATTTCAGCATGTCTGTCGGGAGTGAAATGTTGCTGCCCTTTAGCGCTTACGGCTCCGCGATGGAGTATATCAAAGACAGATGGTATGCAGCAAGTCCCGACAACAATGCCAATGCAAAAATACCGCGCCTCACGCTCAACTATGCAGATATGAGTAACTATTTCAACTCTTCCCTCTGGATTAAAGATGCTTCTTACCTGAGGTTAAAGAACCTTGAAATTGGTTACAAATTCCAGAGCAGCAGATTGAAAAAGATGGCCATCAGTTCGCTAAGGCTTTACCTGAGCGGTCAAAATCTTTACACCTGGGATAAACTTAAGTTTCTGGATCCTGAAAACCAGGCTTCCCAGTCAATGGCTTATCCTCAGTTGAGGGTCTACAATATCGGATGCAACATTCAGTTCTAATCTAAAAGAAACTACCAGATGAAAGGAAATATTGCCTTATTCACAGTCATAGCAGCACTCATTTGCGGAACATTCTCTTCTTGCAGTAATTTTTTGGAAATGCCTGCTCAGACCTCTTTTAATGTTGACTCGGTATTTGCAAAATATCAAAATGCAGAGCGCCTGGTCTTCGACATGTACCAATTCGAGGGTAAAGCGTTGGCAACCGCCCACAATAGCAAGCTAAACAATTCTTCAGTAGCCGATATTACGGATGAAGCGATCTGTTATACCGCACAAAACGGCTACACAGCTAACCGGGTCTACGCTGGAAGTGTCACTTCTACCTGGTTTACCGTCAGTGGTGGAAATGGAGAAGATATTTACGACAACCATTGGAAAACAATCAGGAAAGCACTGATACTGAAGGAGAATATCGGAAAAGTGCCGGATGCAGCCAATGATGTTAAGGAGCGAATTAAAGCAGAATGCTCCGCCATGATAGCATTAGAATACTTTGAAATGTTTATTCGTTATGGAGGGGTTCCAATTGTCAGGAAACCACTCAATGATGGTTCTGAATTTGCTATCGAACGTGCACCATTGGATTCGGTCTATAATTACATCATCAAATTGCTGGATGAATCTATTGCCAACCCGAATTTTCCTGCCAGGGTCCCTGATGAAAAGGAGTTTGGCAGACTAACGAAGGCATTTTCTTACGGACTGAAGGCTAAAACAATGCTATATGCCGCCAGCCCGTTATTCAACAGCGACCGTCCCTATGAAGACTTCGGGGTCAATAATAAACTGATTTGCTTCATGAAATATGATAAAAACAGATGGAAACTGGCATCAGATGCCGCCAGGGAGGCCATAAAATATTGTGAATCAAATGGATATTCCCTTGTAACAAGTTATGGAATCAACAAGAATTACAAAGTTGCCTGTGAAGACAGGCCAAAATTTGGAAATACTGAGACCATATTCGCAACTTATCAGGGTATCAATATCGATAAATTATATTGGACGGGTAGGGGAACGAATATGAGCGGTTATTCACCGACAGAACCCACCCAGAACCATGTTGAGAAATACCAGAACATGGATGGAAGTTATGTCGACTGGAATGTTACCATCACTACACCGCCGAACGATCCAACCTATCCATATAAAAATCTGGATCCGCGCTTTAATCAATCGGTTGCCTATAATGGTTGCCTTTGGATCACCTCCACACCCACTTACAACCTCCAAATCTACGACGGTGTAGACGCCTCAGTCGCACATGGATTGAACGGACCGAACGTTGCCAAGACGCAGTTTGCCTATTTTCCACGTAAGTTTCTCAATGGATACGAAACACCGAGCGCACCATGGACACCAATCAGCATTTATATGCGCCTCGCAGAACTTTATCTGATTGACGCAGAGGCATCCAACGAAGCAGACGGACCCTCAGATGCCGTTTTCTCAAGGTTAGACGCCGTCAGGAGTCGTTCCGGAATGCCGGCAGTTCCCAGAACATTGAATCAGTTGCAGCTTCGCAAGTATGTTGAAAATGAACGAAGCGTGGAACTCTTTCTCGAAAACCACCGCTACTTCGACGTGAAAAGGTTAAAGATCGGTGAAGTATTTATGGGTCCGATCAATGACGTCCGCATTATCAAACAAAAAAATGGTTCCTATACTTATACCAAATATAAATATCAGGACAGAGCCTGGTTTAATTTCTGGTATTTGCATCCGTTCCCTTATGCCGAGGTAAACAAAGGTTACGGACTGCTTCAGAACCCGGGGTGGTAATCCAATACGTTAAAAATCAAAATTCATGAAAATGACCAGAATAAAAATATTGCTCATTATTTTCCTCCTAAACGGTGGAATGTCGATGGCTCAAAAGAAAAAATCCACTACTCCTGATAACCTGTCCGCCGAGGTCAAAACAGCACAAAAGGACACCTTAAAAAGTAGTCTTTCCGGATGGCAGAACATCGCATACGGCAGGGTCAGAAAGGAGAGCATTGGATCATCTGTAAGCAGCATAAGCGGCAAGGATGTCGAAAAAAATACTGTATTTTCACTCGGGAATGCCCTGTATGGTAGAATCGCCGGACTCACACTTTCTCAAACGAGTGGTGAACCAGGGAATGATGCTCCGGGGTTAACTATCCGTGGAGTCGGAACTTTTGGATGGTCTCATGCTCCGCTTTATCTGGTTGATGGCTTCGAAAGGGATCTGAATTCAGTTTCCGTCTTTGATGTCGAATCAATCTCAGTGTTGAAGGATGCCGCTGCTACCTCTTTGTATGGCTTGAAGGCTGCAAATGGGGTAATCATGGTAAATACTAAACGTGGTATTGCAGGAAAAAGCAAGGTCTCAGTTGATTTGTCCCAAGGGATTCAGTCTCCCTCTAAGCTGCCGCAATTCGTCCATTCGGCTCAATTTGTGAGAATGTATAATCAGGCGCTGGTGAATGACGGACTTCCGGAACGCTATTCTGCAGCTGATATTGCAGGCTATGACAGTGGCGATCCGCTTTATTATCCGGATGTTGACTGGATCGGTGAATTGGTTCGCAAGTATTCCCCAATGACCTCCGTAAATGTCAGTTCAAGGGGTGGAAACAAGATCGCCCAGTACTATGTTTCCCTTGGATATCTTCACAGTACCGGGATATACAACCATACTGACATGAACGATGGATACAGCACCAATTCTGATCTAGGAAGGATCAATTTCCGTAGTAATATTGATGTAAATATATTCAACGATCTGAAATTGAGGTTGAATCTCGGAGGTCAGATCAATGATGCCAATGCGCCAAGATCTGCGACTGCTGATATATGGAACCGGCTTGTTGATTATCCTACCCATCTGTTTCCTGTTTTTGTCGGTGAGAATCTGCTTGGTGGGACTTCCACTTATCCTGAGAATCCGATGGGATTCATTAACAGCAAGGGATACCGCAACAACCATAACCGATTTTTTCAGTCAGATCTGGACTTGAAATATGACCTGGGCAGATTCGTGAAAGGCTTGTCAGCAGGGGTCAGGATAGGTTTTGACAACCAATATAATGTCAATGATGCCTGGACCAAGTCATTTGCTGTTTTTCAGGTGACAAAGGATCCAGTAACAAGTAAACCTGTTTATAGCGCACCTATCGGCACCAACAGTAACCTTTCCTACACCGCTCCCTACAGTGAATCCCAGTACCGGAGGTCTACCGTTGATGCTTATTCTGAGTACACACATAATTTCAATGACAGGAAACATCTCTCTGCAATGTTGATGTACACGCAGAGTCAGTACATTGTTGGTAAAGAGAATCCTTACAAGAATCAATCAATAAACGGTAGAGTCCAGTACAATTATGACGACCGTTTTTTTGGAGAACTTTCAGCCTCCTACAGTGGAAATGAAGCGTTTGATGTCGGAGCACGATTTGGAATATTTCCGGCCATTTCAGGTGCCTGGGTGATCTCAAAAGAGTCGTTTTTGAAAGATAATCCGGTAATTGATTACCTCAAATTGCGTGGCTCAGCCGGTATGGTAGGAACAGGAAAAGTAGAGACCCGTTTTGCTTACAGGCAATTATATGTCAGTTCCGGAACCTTCTATTTTGGTAGTAGTAATGCCGGAATAAGTGGAATTACTGAGAGTACTATTGCTAATCCAGATCTTACTTTTGAAAAATCATTTCAGTATGAATTAGGTACTGAGATGAAATTATTTAAAGTGCTTGACCTGACTCTGGCATATTTTTTACAGGACAGGAAGGATATCCTAACGTCACAATCCACCACAGTGCCATCCATTTTTGGAGGGGTATTACCAAATGTGAACAAGGGGAAAGTCAGAAACCAGGGAATTGAGGCAACACTCTCGCTGGACAAGACTGCCAGGGAGTTTGGTTATTTCGCCAAAATCAATTTTAGTTACATCAAGGACAAGGTGACTGCCATGGAAGAGGAAATTGTTCCTGCCGGAAGTGAATATTACTACCGCAAAGGCCAATCGGTATATTATAACTATGGTTTGACCGCAATTGGTCTTTTCCAGTCAGCAGAAGAAATTGCAAGTAGTCCGGTTCAACAGTTTGGACCCGTACAGCCAGGCGACATCAAATACAAGGACCGAAACAATGACGGTGTAATTAACAATTACGATTCGGGGCCCATTTGTAACAGCTCCATACCAACTTTTGAAGCTGGGCTGGAGGTTGGAGTTAATTTCAAGGGATTTGATATTCAAGCCTTGTTTCAGGGACAATTCGACCGGAATATCAACCTTGCAAGTTATGGGAATCTCTTCTTCCCGTTGCGCAGTAATCTGAAAATCTCGACTTATGTTCAGGATCCCTGGACTCCGCAGAACAAGAGTATTGCCCAGTATCCGCGTCTTTCCACCATGGACAACAGCAACAATTACAGAAACTCCTCCTTCTGGTATAAAAATGGTGATTTTATCAAGATGCGTACCCTGGAAATCGGTTATAATCTATCCGATGCAATGGCCAAAAGTATCCATTTGAGCCAGTTAAGATTGTTTCTTAGAGGCATGAATCTCCTGACTATCGATAGTTTCAAGTACACCGATCCGGAGAGTATCAGTGGTTATCCGGCCATGAAATCGTACAACATCGGTTTAAATGTTCAATTCTAACAAAACAGACCAAGCATCATGAAAAATATTCAAAAAATTCTATTTATCGCTCCGTTTGTCGCGCTGCTTGCTGCCTGTCACTTCCTGGAACCTGAGGCTCTGTCGCTGACAACTGGTCAGGACGTCTTTTCCAATTATACCAATGTTAGGAGTCTGCGCAACAATATGTTCACTTTCTTACCTGATGGATATTCCAATATCGGCAATTCCTGGCTCGCAGCTGCTTCCGACGAGGCTGAAGAAGTCGGAGAGACTGAAAGTATTCAGAATTTTAATACGGGAAACTGGAATATGTATTCAAATCCTGATAATGTATGGTCAAAAAACTACCAGGGGATACGCAAGACCTGGGATTTTCTTCAGGGTACTGACACGATTACCTGGATAGAGTATAAGATCAATGATCAGGTAACTTATGCCGCCAGAATGCAACAGATGAAATTTTGGAGAGCTGAAGCAAAATTTTTGCAGGGTTTCTTCTATTTCGAACTTTTGAAACGTTTTGGTGGCGTTCCGATCGTCAACCACAAACTTGATATCATCAATGATTATGATTACATGGTCACCGCCAAACGGGATAGTTTCTCCAGGTGCGTCAATTACATTGCTACACTTTGCGATAGTGCAGCAAAATACCTTCCTGTAAAGCAAACCGAAGTTGCCAATACCGACTGGGGAGTTCCAACCAAGGGTGCAGCGCTTGCCTTAAAAGCCAGAACGCTTCTCTACGCTGCCAGCGACCTTTTTAATCAGTCTGGAAATACCAATCCAGTTATAGGATATACGGACACTCGTCGCACAGAACGCTGGATCAGGGCGGCCGTTGCCAATAAAGCGATCTTGAACCTGATGTCTGCTGTTCCATATAGCTTCCAGTCAACTTATTCTGCCCTTTTTCTGCTCAAAACTGTCCGTAGCAATGAAGTAATCTTTGAAAGGAGATATCCTGCTAGCAATACCTTCGAAACACTGAATTTTCCAATTGGCTTTCAAACAGGCAAGACAGGCACTTGTCCTTCACAAAACCTGGTGGATTCCTACGAAATGACCAATGGTAACGCTTTTGACTGGTCCAACGCAGCCATGGCAGCGAATCCTTATACCAACCGGGATCCCAGATTATTGCAAACTGTTATTGTGAACAATTCCATCTGGAAGTCTGCGAATGTACAGTTGTGGCTGAGTGGCGCAAATGGAAAGCCGGTTTACCATGCTTCCAAGACTGGCTATTACCTGAAGAAATATGTGGACGAATCTCTTAACCTGACCACCGGTTTGACGAGTGCAAAACAGTGGATCTATTTCCGTCTGTCTGAATCTTATCTCAATTACGCGGAGGCAATGAATGAGGCCTTTGGTCCTTCCGCAACTGATACGTTAAAAATTTCAGCCCTTCAGGCCGTCAATACCGTCCGGACAAGGGCAGGTATTGCCATGCCGGCTTTCCCGGTTACTTTGACTAAAGAATTATTACGGGATAAAATCCGCAATGAACGCAGGGTCGAACTGGCATTTGAAGATCATCGTTACTGGGACGTGCGTCGATGGAAAATTGCAGAGAACTCGCTCGGAGCAGTAATCCGCGGAGTAAATATTTTGAAGGATAACAACGGAATTTTCACTTATACACCGTTCGATTTGGAAAAGAGGGTATTCGATCAAAAGATGTATCTCTATCCAATTCCGCAATCGGAAATTGTAAAGGGCAACGGGAATATGGTCCAGAATCCCGGCTGGAATTAAGATGATCTGAAAAACTCAAAAATATTTCAAATGAACAAGCTCATATCCTATTGTTTTCTGTTGATGGTGCTGTCTGGCATGCTCAGCTCCTGTGAACCGGCCATTGAAAAGAATATTGGAAATTCTTTTGTATTGATGTCGAGGGATAATATGGCCATTACCATGACGGACAATGTCAATATTGTTGGAAAAGATACACTTTTCAGCAGTCTGAAGGATACAGTAATCCAGAGCATTGGAGTCTATCGGAGCGGTCTCTCTTCTGAATATCCCGAGATTAATCTGAAGGTTAAAATTGATTCGGTCTTGCTTAAATCAATGATCGTCCAGGCCAATGATCCCTTGGTTCCTGATGTGCAAAAGCCTTCTGCTGTACTGACTTACAAGGGAGCCATGATGTTGCCATCTGCATGTTATAAATTTGGTCAGGAGGTTAAAATCAGCAGTGGTCAGCGCATTGGAACAGTATCGTTGACCCTTTATAAAAGCAAGTTTGCCAAATTGAAGAATACTAAGATTTTTCTTCCAATAGCCATCGATACACTCTCTGTAACCGGATTTAACCGTTCCAAAAGCTTATCGATAGTTCAGATGGTCAATGGGATGAAATATCAAAAAAACTGAGAAAATCCAAGTTATGAAACGAACATGTTGCTTCTCAACATCCAAAAGAATGATAATAATTTCAGCAACATGGAGTTCCATACTACCTTAAAAAACTAATTATTATAGTATGAAATTCGGATTGCTTCTTTTTGGCCTTATCCTGACTTCCAGTCTTTTAGTTAGCGCTCAAAATGCCAGCTTAAATTCATACAACATAGTGTGGACCACCCAAAGCCAAAACTCTTCGGAGTCTATGCCATGTGGTGGCGGTGATATCGGCCTGAATGTTTGGGTCGAGAAGGGTGAAATACTGTTTTACCTCTCACGAAGCGGAGCGTTCGATGAAAACAATGTCTTTTCAAAATTTGGACGAGTACGGATAAAATTGACTCCCAATCCGTTCGACGAAGGTGAATTTCTTCAGGAGCTGAAATTAAAGGAAGGATTTATTGAAATTAAAGGTAAAAAAGAGGGCAGGAGCTCTCAGGTTAAAATATGGGTGGATGTTTTTCGCCCGGTGGTGCATGTGGAAACCGAAAGCAACCAGCCGGTTACCGTTGCGGCCACTTACGAAAACTGGCGCATCAGTGATTTGGAATGGACCAAACGAGATCAGACGAAAGCTAGTTTGGGATTTCGTGATGCTCCTATGCATGCGGTCATCCGAAAAGATTCGGTCCAATTTGAAGGGAACAAAATATTTTTCTACCACCGTAACCGGGATGAATCCTTATTCGATATTACGGTGCACCAACAGGGACTCGATCCGGTAAAGAATCAGCTTTGGAACCCTTTGAAAAACCTTACTTTCGGAGGTTCCATGCATGGTGATAACATGAAACCGATAGGAATAATCTCCGGAAAATATGCAGATACCGAATTTCGGGGATGGCAGCTACAAAGCATAAAGCCATCCAGAAAAAGTCATCTGGAAGTATTTTTGCATATCGAAAATTCTCTTTCAAACAACGCATGGAAGGAGAGTTTGGAAAAAATTGAAAAGGAAGCTTCCCTGGCAGACAAAACAGCCAGAGCCAAAACCCTCCAATGGTGGACCGATTTTTGGAACAGAAGTTATATCGCCATTAATCCGGACAAACCAGATGCAAAATCTCCTGAATGGCAGGTGGGGCGAAACTACCAGCTTTTCCGTTACCAGCTGGGCTGCAATGCTTACGGCAACTATCCCACCAAATTCAATGGTGGGATGTTCACGTTTGATCCTGTTTATATCGATAAGAATCTCCCATTTACACCCGACCACAGAGACTGGGGAGGTGGCACGCATACGCAGCAGAACCAAAGGCTTGTGTATTTTCCGATGTTCAAAAGCGGAGATTTCGACATGCTTCCTTCGCAGTTAAATTTCTATCTGAGGGCACTGCGAAATGCTGAAATCCGTACCGAATTTTACTGGGGACACAAGGGGCCATCCTTCAGCGAGCAGCTTGAGCAGTTTGGTCTGCCGCTGGCCACGTCTTATGGATGGAATCGTCCCGACTATTTTCCAAAGGGGATGGAGTATAATTACTGGCTCGAATACCATTGGGACAGTCAGATGGAGTTTTGCCTGATGATGCTGGACCTGGAGCGGTTCAACGGCGAAGATATTTCGAAGTACATTCCTTTCATCGAAAGTTGCCTGACCTTTTTCGATGAGCATTACCGCATGGAAGCTCGTTTACTTGGCAGACAGGAGCTGGATGGGGAGGGTCATCTGATACTTTATCCGGGAACCGCGGCAGAAACCTACAAAATGGCCTACAACTCCACATCCACAATTTCAGGCTTGCATACCGTGCTTACCAGGATGCTGGAACTTCCTGGTAAGTATCTAAATGACAATCAAAGAAAGCATTGGCAAGAGATGCTCAAGAGTATTCCACCGATTGCTTTCCGCGAAAAGGATGGTCACAAAACCATTTCACCTGCCTGGACATGGGCACGTATTAATAACCAGGAGATTCCGCAACTCTACCCGGTCTATCCCTGGGGAATTTACGGCATAGGTAAGCCCGATCTGGAGGTGGCTATCAATACCTGGAAATATGGAACCGACATACCCATTCAAAAAAATCATATCAGCTGGCACCAGGATGCCATCTTCTGCGCCAGGTTGGGATTGACTGACGAAGCTGCTGCAATTACCATCAAAAAATTACAGGATTCAGAACGTCGATATCCTACTTTCTGGGGACCGGGGCACGACTGGGTTCCGGACCATAATTGGGGTGGCTCCGGAATGATCGGTTTACAGGAAATGCTGATGCAAACAGACGACAGGAAGATTTACCTTTTTCCTGCCTGGCCGAAAGAATGGGATGTAAGTTTTAAACTTCATGCTCCTTACCAGACTACCGTTGAAGGAGTCCTGAAAGATGGAAAGGTGGTTTCGCTAAAAATCGTGCCTGAATCGAGAACAAATGATGTTGTATCGACTGGCTTATTTCAGATCCAACCAAAATAACCAGGCAGATGAATACAAGGATAGATGTAAATTAGCATTCAATGAAATCACCTGAAAAATATGTGATAATTGCTTTATTTGTGATGTTGTGGTGTTCCATAAGTAGTGAAGTTAGGTCCTCTGAACCTGTTAGATTCTATGTTTCGGTGAATGGGAATGATAAAAACAAAGGGTCTGTTGACAAACCGTTTGCAACACTTGAAGCTGCACAAAATGCGGTCAGAGAAGCCAAAAAAAGCGAGGTAAATCGACCTATTGAAGTAATCATCAGGGAGGGGATCTATTATCTTCAACAAACACTAGAACTCAAACCTGAAGATTCCGGCACAAAGGAGGCTCCAATTACCTGGCGTGCTGCTGAAAATGAACGGGTTATCCTTAGCGGAGGCAGAAGTATTGGGGGCGAATGGAAAAAAGATTCAGACGGTAAAACGTGGTATGTCGATTTACCCCAGACAAAAGGATGGATAAGGGATGTAGTTCAACCTGAAGTGTATGAAAAACAACCCGTTGGACCCTGGCATTTCAGGCAGCTTTTCATCAATGAGAGAAGAGCCATCCGGGCACGATTCCCGAATGAAAATGAGCAAAATCCATTTCTTTATGCAATCGATGGTTCTAAGGATTATGTCAAGCTCAGGCCAGGTGAAGTGAAGTCAGATTGGGGTAATGAGCCCGATGCACAAATCAACATAGTTCCACAATGGCGTTTTTTTAATCAATGGAATGATATAACAGGCGTAAACGTAAAAGAATCGACCATTACGATTGGTCCAAGAGAAAGGCATGCGCTGATGAATGAAGGGAGCTGGTTTTGGATTGAAGGAGTTAAATCCGAATTGGATCAGCCCGGTGAGTGGTATTTGGACACAAAAACCGGACGCCTTTTCTATATGCCGGAGCGCGGACAGAATCCCAATAATCAAAAAATTGTAGCGCCTTTCCTAAATCGCATCGTATATTTAAAAGGAGATGTTGAAAAGGGGACTTATGTATCTTATGTAAATTTTAAAGGATTAGAGTTCCGTCATACCACCTTTACATTGGGACAGATAGAGGCCAGGGTGCATACCGATGGTGCGGTGATGTTCGAAAATGCTCAAAATTGCAACATAGAAGACTGCACTTTTGAGAATATAGGTGGCTACGCATTATGGCTGCATCTTGATTGTATCAACAATGCATTTTGCCGGAATACTGTTTTGAATTCCGGGGGTGGAGGAGTATTGCTTACCGGCGCAAGACTTTCGTACATGGATGATTCCAAAATATATACACCCGGTGAGGCTGCATCAAAAGTAGCACCCTATTTAACTGAGATCACGCATAATACGGTTAAACATTGCGGACAAATCCGATACTATGGCGGCGGAGTCCACATGGATTCCCGTCCGGCTTCAATGACTATGCTGCCGGGAAATCACATCGCACACAACCACTTTCAGGATCTTTCACGAAATGGAATATTTTCATTCAGGAACCAGGGGGGCAATGTCATTGAATTCAATGAAATACACGATTGCATGCAGACAACCATTGACGGGGCATCTATTCATTTCGCTTCCATGAACCGGTTTAATGCACCTAATTATATTTTGAACAACTACCTGTATGATATATGGGGATTCGAGCAAAAACCCGATGGAAAGCCAATCAGGAGGCTTGGAAACGCAGTTTTTCTTGACTGGGCCACCAGCAATACAACCGTAAAAAACAATGTGGTCTATAATGCAGCAGGAGAGGAAATAAAGAACATCATGGGAAACTGGAATCTGAATATTGAAAACAATCTGGTCTCCAAGACTCGGATTGAACCATTTTTAGCCCAGGAAATTGGACCAAAAGGTACTGCTTCCCAGAGTATAAAACCTGAAGATCTGATATCCAATGGAGGCGTAATTTCTTCGTCCAACAAAGAGCTAATTCAATATTTTGGAAGCTGGGAACAGACTGCCGTGAAGGGCATGTGGGGATTATTTGAGGCTAATTATTTGCATGCAGCTCCTGAAAAACCTGCTCGATGCGAATATCAACTTCCAATTAAGGAATCCGGTAATTATAAAATCTGTTTGATGTATTTTCCGAATGAGAAAAATGCATCCAACGCAAAAATAATTGTAAAACACGCTCAGGAAGAGGCAGTTGTTGAATGGAATTTCAAAAAGGGAGATTCTTTGGGTTTTGCGGTAGTTGTGGGAGAGTATTATTTTGATAAAGACAAAGCTGCCTCAGTAACGATTTCAAATACAAACACCGACGGATTTATAATAGCTGACGGTCTAGGCTATTTGAAAAATAAATATAATAGTATTTCAAAATAAAAATGAAATAATTGGTTTAGTTTTTACTTGATTTATTTGATGATTATTCTTTCGTCATTTGTCTCATCCGGCAAGAAGAATGTTCAATTTGGTGGCAGACAATCATACGACAGAAAATACCTGAACTACCTCTGAACCAAGTATTTGTAATAGCCATTTTTTGTATGGCTTAGTGTGTTACAAGTGAGTTCATTTACCAAACTTATTAAACTTAAATATGAAAAAAATTCTTCTTCTGACCATTATTTTTGGAATAACCGGCTTTGTTCTGGCGCAATGCCCTGCTCCAAAGGCTTATACCAATCCTGTCGTGACAGGCTTTTTCCCGGATCCTTCAGTAGTCAGGGTCGGTGACGATTATTATATTGTCAATTCAACTTTCGAATATTTCCCGGCCATCGTCATTTCGCATTCGAAAGATCTGGTGAACTGGAAGCAGATAGGTCATGTTTTTTCGAAGAGTGATGATTTGGATCTAAGCTATTTCTTTGATGGTATGGGAATCTGGGCGCCCGACATCTCTTACCATGATGGTGAATTTTACATTTTTTACTGCCTCGTGCAATTAAGCAAAGACCGCACCACGAACATTCGTGGCAACTACATGGTGAAGTCGAAAGATATTCTTGGTCCATGGAGTAAACCGGTTCAGATCACCGATTTTGGCAGTGATCCATCACTCTTTGTGGACGAAGACGGTGAAAATTATATGCTTTTTGCAGCCGGAATTCCAACCGGGAATGGCACTAAAATCGTAAAACTGAACAAGGAGTGTACGAAGATGGTGGAAGAACCACATTGGCTGGAGACAGAAGGTAAAAAAGCGGCGCCGGAAGGTCCGCACATGCTGAAGAAGGACGGTTATTACTATTTCATCATGGCCGCCTCCAGCGGATTGTTCAATGGTCATCACATGCTGATCGCCAGATCCAAATCCGTTTATGGTCCCTTCGAAAATTCGCCCAACAACCCATACCTGACCCAACGTGATCCTAATGCCGTGAATTTTCACCAGGGACATGGAAAGATTATCAATACTCAAAACGGCGAATGGTGGACAATGGTCATCTCGCAGCGTCAACTACAGGGCATGATCAGGGGTCGGAAATCAGTCGTTACCCAGCTGGGACGCGAGACTTCACTCGAACGGATTTCCTGGGATCAAAACGGATGGCCGGTTGCCAACGGTGGAAAAGGTCCGCTGGATGCCAACCTACGGCCAGTATTGCCCTGGACACCGGTCTTCAATGCTTCCAGCGATGAATTTTCAGAAAAACAACTAGGGATTCAATGGATGTTCCGGCGCAATCCGGTGTTTGAGAATTTCAGTTTGACGGAGAAAAAGGGGAAGCTAAGGATTTATTCGGGAGATTTTGATATTGACACCATTTTGGGTCGCAACCTCATTGTGCAGCGCGAACGCTGGTTGAAATTCACCGCTACAACCAAAATGACTTTCTTTCCGGAAAGTAGGGAACAAGCAGGTATCACGGCTCACTACGACACGAAAACCTATGCAAGATTAGGCCTGCAGAAGTCTGAACAAGGAAAGCTTCAACTTGTATTGGAGGAGCGCAGATATGGCAAAAAGTCAGTACTAAATGTCATTCAGGACATAAAAAAGAATACTCTTTACCTCCGCATGAAAGTGGATAAAATGCACCGCGAATTCTTTTACAGCTACGACAATAAAAACTGGCTGGATGCCGGAGTGATTGAGGATGCAGCTTTCCTAAGCGATCAGGGTACACCGAATTGGGGATTCATGGGCACTACAACAGGAATCTATTCTTTTAACAGGGGAACAGGCAAGCGTATCCCGGCAGATTTTGATATCTTCAACATTGAAACAGAGGAATAATTTTTTGATAAATTACATGTCATGAAGAAAATTGCTTTTCCCCCGCAGAGTTCAAGACCAATGTCACTTAATTTCGGTTTAGCTTCCTTGCTGCTGATTTTATCAATAATGAGCGTGGTCGGGCAGGAGATGAAATCTGAAAATAATATCCATCTCCGTAACCAAGTCGATTACCGGCAATTCCTTGCACAGCACGACCTGATTTGGGAGGAGCTGCCACTCCAATGGAATGAAGGTGCTTTTACCGGTAACGCTCATTTGGGCATGATGGTTTTTGCCACGTTAAAAGAGAACCGTATCGATTTTCACATTGGCCGGCAGGATGTTACCGATCATCGCAAGGCGCCCGACAAGAAGAGTTCGATCGGAACGCCGGGAGCAGGAGGTATGTACGATTTCCCACGGCTGGATGTTGGACGACTGGCACTGATCCCTGCCGGAAAAATCATCTCCGGAACCATGCGAATTGACCTGTGGAATGCCGAAATCAGGACTCATATTGTCACCAGTCTGGGCGAATTATCCTTCCGTGCCTTCACGCCTTACCAGGAAATCGTCCAAATCATCGAGGTATCCTCTACCGAGAAGGATCAGGGCAAACCCGTGCATTTTCAATGGAAATTCTTACCAGGAAACCCTTCCTCCCCGCGGGCGATCGTATTTCCAGACAACAAGGAGTCGAAGGAATATGCCACCAACCCGAAACCCGTTTTGGCCAAAGAAAACAATGTCAACCTTTGTGTCCAATCCCTGATTGCTGGAGGAGATTACGCCACAGCCTGGACAGAAAAGAAGGGAACGAAGGTTGGTCAAACCACCCTCTACCTCACGACAGCGAATGAAGTGCCAGCCTCTGGAATTTCAGGGAAAGTTGCTCTAAAAACGCTGGATAATATTATCAATCAGCCTGTTGCTAAGGTGGAAAAAGTCCATCGTGAAAGCTGGCACCAATTTTACAGCAAGTCCTTTCTTTCCATTCCTGATGCCAGGATGGAGTCATTTTACTGGATCCAGTTATATAAAATGGGAACTTGCTCGCGTCCTGACGCACCGGCGGTCGACCTGAACGGCCCCTATTTCAGGGTTACCCAGTGGCCTGCACTTTGGTGGAATTTGAATGTGCAACTAACTTATTGGATAGTCTATGAAAGCAACCACCTCGAAATGGGCGAAAATCTGATCACCCTGATTGATGAATGTTTCGAAACGCTGCTAACCAGGTTCAACGGTCCAAAATTGGGAGATCTCACCTGGACGATGCACAATTATTGGCTGCAGTTCCGTTATTCAGGCAACCGCAAAGCCATTCAGGAAAAATGGGTTCCGAAGGCCATAAAAATTGCGGCCTTGTACGAAAAGATGGAAAGGAAGGAACCATCCGGCAAGATAGGACTTGCGCCAATGGAATCCCCCGAATACAATGGTTTTAAGCTTTATACCAATTCAAGTTACAACCTGGCCATTTATCGTTGGTTACTCAGTACCTTAATTGAATCATGCGAATCTGCCGGTACGAACCCTTCATTGGTTGCCAAATGGAAAAATACCTTGGCCAATCTGGTCCCTTTCGCCACGGATGAAAATGGCATCCGTATCGGAAGTGACCAGGCGGTAGACATGTCGCATCGCCATTATTCCCACCTTTTGGGATTATATCCCTTGTTTCAATTGAATCCTGATTCACCCGAAGACAGGGCCCTGGTCGACAAATCAGTCGTCCACTGGCACAAAATTGGCGACGGTAAAGGATTGGCCGGATACTCCTATACCGGAGCAGCTTCCCTCTATGCGGCCCTGGGCAGGGGCAACGATTCAGAGTCCATTCTCACGCATTTCCTCACGGGAAGCATAGGAATCAGTCAGTTGCTCTCAAATACCTTTTATGTTGAGTCGGGGGGAAAGAATCCGGTCATCGAAACGCCGTTGAGTGCGGCCGCCTCCATCATGGAGATGCTTTTGCAGAGCTGGGGCAATAAAATCAGGATTTTCCCGGCTGTTCCGGATAGCTGGAAGAATGCAGCATTCAACGAACTTAGGGCGCAGGGTGGTTTCCTGGTAAGTACCTCACGTTCAGAGGGGAAGACAACCTGGGTGCAAATAAAAAGTCTGGCGGGAGAACCATGTGTCGTGAAAATACCCGGTTGGACAAACGCATTTCAAGCAGGGAAGGGCAGAAAATTTGAAATTTCCCCGTTGGGTAACAATGAATTCAGTATCAATCTGGGGGCTGGTGAGGAGATCCTGCTTGCTCCATCCCATGCACCTGTCAATGCGGTCTTGAGGCCGGTCAAACACCTTACGGATGAAAAAAACCTTTACGGGGTCAAAAAAGGGAAACAACTGCCAAACAACCAAAACTGGCCGGAACCCATTTATGAAGTGAAATAATAAAAGCAAAACGAGCCGGTCTTAATTGGTTTAGAATTGAAAGTTAATTGATTTAATGTCTGATAATGAATAGAATATATGTTATTTTAATATTGTTTTGTGCGTTTAATTCAACTGCCCAGAAAGTCAATACAAAAGATGTTCTGAAACAGTATGCCAACGATGTTTTATTGCCTGACGATTTGCGCCTGAAAGAGATGCCTGTCCGCGATTTTACCGGAGAGGAAGTGCTGAATGGCCAAATTAAATGGAAAAATCCATATCCTACCTTGAAAAATGTTGCGAACGAAGGTTTTGATATCAGTAAAGTGGGAAAAGTTCCTGCCAAAGGAATATATCCAAGGATATTCACTTCTCCGGCGGAGTTTGCCACCATAAAAAATCGGCTCGAAAACACGAAAGCAGGGAAGCAGTTGCTTGATCTCTCCAACCGCGAATTATCAGAAATGCGCCAGGGCAAAGGCAAATTTGGCAAACTTTATCAGGATCTTTTAAGCGATAATCAGGATTGGAAATTTGAGATGCCTTCGCTGCTGGAAATGAGCAATTTGCTTGCTATACAGGGGCTTTTAGCCCAACTAAATAATGATAAGACCTTGTTGAATGAGACATCCAGGGTTTCGGCCAATCTGATCAAAATTAGTATAAGGCTGATCGACTCTGCCCCAGTGGTGCCAGGCCGCGAGTTAATGGTTAAAGAGGATATTTACAATGGAGGTAAGCTGGCCAAACTTTTTGATTTTACAGCCGCCGGAATGTCTGCCAGCGACAAAAAGATTTTTTATGATTTCTTTGTCCGGGAAACAAAAGGAAAATATGGTGACGGGATGCAATTGCCCCACCATTGGCGGCGCTGGAACCATATTGCCTCTTCTATGTCCTATCCGCTGTCGATCCTGGTTCTTGAGGGTCAATCGGGTTACGATAAGCGAATTTATGACCGTGGGGCAGAGATGTTGCAGGATTACCTGACCTATACTTTTTCTTCGGAAGGGATGAGCCCTGAGGGTTTGACCTATACTTTCGGACCTTTTAGCCTTGTCTTGCAGTTTATGTCGGCAGTAATCCGCCGGGGGACCGATAATCCCTTCGCCAACCCTCATTTTCGTGCTATTCCCGATTGGTTGATCGCAGCATTATCACCAAATCCAGTGGCTTTATGGAGTTCGCATGGCGATACAGGAAGCGCATCAGGCATCCCATTGTCGATGATGATGTTACTCAAATATTATTTTCCAAATGATGCCAAAATAGATTACCTGCTCGCCAATGTGTTTACCGATAAAATTGCTCAACTTCCCGATGTGAGTTCGTTTGTTTTTGTGGCTGATCCCGAAAACACAGCCGCCCAATACAATGCCGTACCTCCAACCGAAATGCCGCTTACTTTTTTCTCTCCTCAGCGTGGTTCGATGATTACCCGCAATAAATGGGGCAAAGAGGGGGTCATGTTTCAGTTCGATGCCCGTCAGGACATGTATTATCAGTCTCATGATCATTCCGATCGGGGCAATTTCTGGCTTGGTTCGCACGGAAGGCTTTGGGTGGTTGACGGATGGCGAAGTACCGAAAGCAAATACCACTCAGTTATCACGATTGACGGGCGCGGTCAGGGGTATTTTCCAACGCCTGCCAATTGGCTCGATTATTCCGATCAACCAGAAGCTACCTTTGGGGTGATCGACTACAAATATTGTTTCGACTGGATGTGGCTCAAGTCGCCTGTTGCCGACAAATTATTGGGGAAGCCGGTGGCTAAGCAATGGCAAACAGGTGTTTATGAAGAAACTGCACAACGGCTCAAAACCTATTATCCAAATGAAAAACCAGAGCGCGATCCGTTAAGAAAAGTGGCAGAGTATTTCAGTGGTTCGCTCGAAACCAATCCCCTCATCTGGAAAGAGGACACCTGGCCCATGCGATTGCTCAATTATAAGGTTGAACATGCTTTCCGCACTGCTGGAATGGTGAAGGGAGTGCACAATTATATACTCATTGTTGATGATCTGAAAAAAGACGGACAAGAGCGCCTTTATGAATGGAACATGCCCATGCCGCTTGATGTGGAGCTCGTTTCCATAAAACAACTGGTTGATGTGACCCAGGGTTCGGGGGCTTTGGATATTGGCTTCAACAGCTTTTCAAACAAAGGGATACAAGGAGAATTTGACATTATTCTGGGCGATAAGCGAATGGATCGAAATCGGAAAGAAGTGGACAATGCGCCTGGCGAGTCCTTCGAAGCCGGACGTTTTGTTCCAAGAAAAGGAGATCCTCAATTGTTGGTTCGCGTATTGGAGCGCACTCCTGCACCCCGCCCAAATCTTGAACCAAATCCCCGTCTGGAAGTGATCGAAAAACTGAAAACCGAAGATATGCACCAGTTTTACCTCCGCACGATGGATATCGGCAAACGACTGGTTATTCCGTCCCGATCCAGCGACCCAAATTTTAAAGTATTGTTGGTGCCTTATGCTTTTGGTGAGGAAATGCCCCATACAGCCTGGAGCCAAAACCGAACCCATCTGAAAGTGGAATGGAGCGATCAGAAAGATGAATTCGTCTTTTCGAAGGGCGAAAATAGCCGGACAAAAGTAAAAATGATTCGTGATGGCAGGATGATATTTGATTTGTAGCCATTCTTATTTGATATTTTGCATCGGATCCGTTTTAAAATGATATAACAAATAATGAAGTATCTTCTTATAGGCATTCTTTTAGTCTTCATTGCCGGATTTAAAAGCGGCAAAGCCCAACAACCTGATAAAACCCTTTGGTACAAGCAGCCCGCACAGGTTTTCGAAGAATCATTGGTACTTGGAAACGGTACACAAGGGGCGTCTGTTTTTGGCGGAGTTTCAACTGAGAAAATCTATTTGAACGATGCTACTTTATGGTCGGGCGAACCGATAGATGTTAACGCCAATCCGGAAGCTTATAAAAATTTACCGGCAGTTAGGGAAGCGTTGAAAAACGAAGATTACAAGCTTGCTAATGAGTTGATAAAAAAGTTGCAGGGGCATTTTACCGAATGTTATATGCCTTTGGGTACCTTGATGCTGGATTTCAACCACCAATCCGAAGTCAGTCAATATCGCCGCCAGCTAGATTTGAGCAATGCCGTCTCAAGTGTTCATTACCAAGTGGATGGGGTGAAATTTACCCGTGAATATTTTGTATCCAATCCAGACAAAGTAATGGTTATTCGCCTGACTGCCAATAAAAAAGGCAAATTGGATTTTGCGCTGAAGTTTAATAGCCAAATGCACTACAATACAAAAACGCATGAAAATTTGCTGACAATTAATGGTTATGCACCAATTCACGTTGATCCACCTTATTTGAAGAACTCTGCCGATCCGATTGTTTTCAATCCGGACAAAGGAACTCGTTTCAGTACATTGGTTGGAATAAAAACAACTGATGGATCCATAATTAAAAGTGATTCCACTATTGGAGTTATTCGTGCATCTCAGGCCATTATCATTGTTTCAATTGCAACAAGTTTTAATGGTTTTGATAAAAATCCGGCAACTCAAGGTCTACCCAATCTGCTAATTGCTTCAAACCAACTCAAAAATGCAATGGCTAAATCGTATACTGCTCTTAAAAACGCACATATTGCAGATTTTCAGCATTTTTTCAATCGTGTTGTTTTGGATTTAAAACCGGAGAAAACACCGGCTCTACCAACTGATGAGCGTTTGAAAAGGTATGCTAAAGGAGAAACAGACAAGCAACTGGAAATGTTGTATTTTAATTTTGGACGTTATTTGCTTATTTCATCTTCTCGAACGGCTGGAGTACCCGCGAACTTGCAAGGTATTTGGAATCACTTGATTCGTCCACCCTGGGCTTCCAATTACACCATAAATATAAATACAGAGGAGAACTACTGGCCGGCAGAGGTGACCAATCTTCCCGAGATGCACCAGTCATTGCTGAGTTTTGTTGACAATTTATCGAAAACTGGTGCTTACACCGCTAAGAATTATTACGCTGCAAATGGCTGGACAGCAGCACATACTACTGATATTTGGGCCATGACAAATCCTGTTGGAAATGGTATTGGTAGCCCAAATTGGGCAAACTTCACCATGGGTGGCGCATGGCTAAGTACGCATCTTTGGGAGCATTACGCTTTTACCAACGATAAAGATTTTCTGAGAAATAAAGCGCTTCCGTTGATGAAAGGTGCAGTGGAGTTCTGCCTGAGTATGCTTGTGGAAGATGCCAGGGGTAATTTGGTGCCCTCGCCTGCGTCATCTCCCGAAAACAGATTCTTACATCCTGACGGTTTTGCAAGTGCTACTTTGTATGGTTCAACCTGCGATTTGGCTATTATACGAGAATGTTTTATCAATTATTTAAAAGCGGCAAAAGTATTGAACGAAGATTCCGAATTTTGTGCAAAAGTAGCATCCACTATGGCCAGGCTTCATCCATACCAAATTGGTAAAAAGGGAAATTTGCAGGAGTGGTACCACGATTGGGAAGATGTGGAGCCAACCCATCGTCATCAATCGCATTTAATTGGTTTATATCCTGGTTCGCAGATTTCCCCTGCCAAAACGCCTGAATTAGCGGTGGCTTGCCGAAAAACGCTAACTGTGCGTGGTGACGAAACAACAGGCTGGTCAAAGGGTTGGCGTATCAATCTTTGGGCGAGGTTACTCGATGGAAATCATGCTTACAAAATGTACCGCGAACTGCTTAAATATGTTCCTCCCAAGGATGATGATCTTAACTATACCGGTGGTGGCGGAACTTATCCCAATTTGTTGGATGCGCATCCGCCCTTCCAGATAGATGGCAATTTTGGAGGAACAGCTGCGGTAGCTGAAATACTGCTGCAATCGACTGATGAAGCCATTAGTCTACTTCCTGCACTGCCAGATGCATGGCCTGATGGACAAGTAAAAGGTCTTAAAGCCCGGGGTGGATTTACTGTAAATATCGTATGGAAAAGTGGTAAAGTTACTAAGTACGAAGTCCTTTCGGCAACGCCCAAAAAGGTAAAAGTAGTTATTGACGGTATTGAAAATTGGATTGAAAGCAATTGCTATGTAAACAAATGAATCATATAGGTGTACTTCCATTCGGGTAGAAAAATCAAATTAAAAATAATATGACAGCCCTCAAAATCACCATCGTATTGTTAGGATTGATGCTCGCTTTCAATCTTTTACAGGCACAGAACAATCCAACTCTGCCTTATTGGCGTTGTCCTGAGGAAAAATCAGCAATGGCGCAGAAATTGGATGAGGTCATGAATCGGGCCATAGAAAAAGGACCGTTTAAACCATCATGGGAATCCTTAAAGAAATATCAGGTTCCTGACTGGTATCGTGATGCCAAGTTCGGGATCTTCATGCACTGGGGCCCTGAAACACTCAATTTTCCAGGAAAAGCAGATGGAAGCGATGGCGCAAAAACCGATTACAAAAGCCGTGCAAACGCCTTTAAAGGTGCGAAATTTGATGCCGTCAACTGGTCAAAGCTTTTGCACAATGCAGGAGTTAAATATATCCTGCAAGTGATTGAGCACCATGATGCCTATGCCTTGTACGATGCCAGTTTTACGCCATGGACGTCGGTAAAGATGGCACCCAAAAGAGATTTTGCCAAAGAAATGTCAAAGGCAGCGCGTCGGGAAGGGTTATATTATGGAGTCTCATCACACACCGAAGAACATTTTTGGTTTTATGCAAACCCACCTCAAAAAATACCGCCTCCACCACAAGCTGGACGACCTTCTCAATCTCAGCCTGACAAAGAATATCTGGATACCTGGTTGCGACGCATCACAGAAATGGTCGAAAAATACCAACCACAGATTTTTTATTTCGACTGGTGTATCGAACAGCCGGCTTACGAGTCTTATATGCAACGATTTACATCCTATTATTATAACAGATCGGCTGAATGGAAAAAGGAAGTTGTACTCAACTATAAGTACAATGCTTTGCCACCGGGAACCGCAGTAAAGGCCATTTCAGTTTATTCCGGTACACGCGCCGCCTGGGAATCACAGGGAGCCAGTCAGCTTCCATGGCAGTTCGATGGTATGTCGAGCAAAGCCTGGTTCTGGAAACCAAATATAAGACCTTATCCTGCCGGAAACTTAATCTGCGATATGGTGGATGTAGTGAGTAAAAACGGTAACTACGTCATGAATATAACACCCGATCCGGATGGTCTGCCAGGCCCTGAACAGGAAAAACTTTTAAAGGAAATCGGGCAATGGATGTCTGTCAATGGGGAAGCCATTTATGGAACCCGTCCCTGGACCGTTTTTGGCGAAGGACCAAACCATGGCATGAATCCGTCATTTAGTGGAGTTGCCGCCCAGAGCCCTTTATCACCAGGTAATCCCAATTATTCCGGACAAAATATCTATACCTCACAGGATATCCGGTTTGTTAAAAAGGGAGACCTATTGTTTGCCCTGGTGATGGCTATCCCAACTTCTGATATCCGGATCAACTCGCTGGGAAAATCTTCCGCAGTCCCCGGAAAAACAATAGCAAACGTTTCTTTGCAGGGCAGTAGGAAACCCTTGAAATGGAAACAGGACAACGATGCCCTGGTAATTGAAAAGCCAACAAACTTGCCATGCGATTATGTTTTGGCCTTCAAAATTGAGTTTACGAAATAAAGGTTTTATCGCTAAATAGCATACAATTATTTACGGTCTGGCAATTCGATTGATAATGGTAATATTTGTGTAGACTGGTTAAGAAATTAGGTTTGAACTTAAAGCATTGTTCAGTAGATAATTTATTATAAGACAACAAAATATGAAAAAGCAATCCCTGCTTTTCCTGAGTATCATGCTTTATGCGTGCATTTCATTCTCTCAAACTACCCTGAGACCTAATGAAACCCTGGAAGAACGTTTTAAAAATCCTCCGGTTTCTGCCAGACCCTATGTCTGGTGGCATTGGATGGGCTCTAATTTTTCGAAAGAGGGAATTACCAGGGATTTGAAGGCCATGAAAGCTCAGGGAATAGGCGGTGCAACGATTTTTAATCTTTCTTCTGCGGTGCAGGAATCACATGCACCTATTCTGAATAATCCCTGGCCGGAACAGACCTACCGCAGTCCTGCATATTGGGAAGCCATACGGTTCGCCGCTTCCGAAGCCCAACGCCTCGGACTCGAAATTGGTCTTCATAACACAGTTGGATACTCGACCACCGGCGGTCCCTGGATCGATGAATCACGAAGCATGCAGCACCTTGTCTGGAGCGACACAACGGTTACCGGAGGAAAGGATATTTCGCTCAGGCTGAAGGCGCCAATTCTGATTGCGGACGAAGGATGGGGTAAGACGGGAAGAAAAGTCTCCTATTACAAAGACCTGTTCGTATTAGCCGTTCCTGCCGACAAGAGAAAAATAACTTCTGGTGAAGTGCTGGAACTTAACACAAATTATCAGCCGGATTCCGGGTTGAAATGCCGGCTCCCTACCGGTAATTGGACCATTTACAGAATAGGGCACGCTGCTGTCGGACGACCCCCTCATCCAATTCCGGACGACGTGCTCGGCAATGCGTTGGAGGCCGATAAAATGAGCAGGGAACAAAGCATTTTTCATTGGAAAACAGTGCTGGATCCATTTAAAGAGCACTTAGGCGAATTTCTGGGTAACTCCTTTAAGCACATGTTGATAGATAGTTACGAGGCCGGTAACCAGAACTGGACCCCCGGATTTCGGGAGGAGTTTATCAAAAGGAAAGGATATGATCCAGTACCCTGGATAGCTGCCTTTACGCAGACAGTCGGTACCAGCATCGAGAGCAAAGACCGGCGAATAATAGATAGTGAAGACCAAACCGCCCGTTTCGACCGGGACTATAAAGATGCTATCAACCAGTTGTTTTACGATAACGGCTGGAATATTGGTCAACAAAAATTGAAAGAAGCCAAGCTGGATCTCCAGATGGAACCCTATGGCGGTCCGTTCGAAACCCCTCGCGGCGTTGCACTCGCGGACCTTCCCATGGCTGAATTCTGGACTGGCGGGATCGGAGGTATCAGTCCTGCCGTGCCTGCCTCAGCCAGGGCTGCCGGCAAAATCGTTGTCGGAGCAGAAGCTTTCACCGGAAGGCCTGAAATCAGCCAGTTTACGGAGGATCCGGCCTTTTTGAAACCTTCCGCGGACAAGAATTTTGCCCTGGGCATCAACCGGATGGTCCTTCACCATTGGGTACATCAACCCTTCGACGACAGGTATCAACCTGGCATGGGAATGGGCTGGTGGGGAACCCATTTCGGACGAAACCAGACCTGGTTTGAGCCGGGAAAAGCATTTTTTTCCTATATGGGTCGTTGCCAGGCGCTGTTGCAATATGGCGAACAACCTGCTGATTATCTTTGTCTTGATAAAATAGAAGGCTTTTCAGACCTACTCTCAATCTACCAGTTTCTTTCAGGTGATATCAAGGTCAAAAATGGCAGAATTATCCTGAATTCAGGAAGAAGTTACGCGTTTCTTTATGCCCCCGGAGAAGGTGAGATGCTGCCGGAAGTCGCCGAAAAAATAAAGAAACTCGTCTCTCAGGGCGCCACTGTAGTAGCAAAGAAACCGCTCAGATCGCCTAGTCTGAAAAACTATCCCCAATGCGATGAAATGTTGAAGAAACTTGGCAATGAAGTTTGGGGCAATGGAATTTCCAACAAATACAACAATGGATTTATTTTCACCAGACTGGAAGATGCGCTGATAAAGATGGCGCAAAAGCCCGATTATCAAATAACACTGGCGGCAAACCCTGCTGATATTAAAATCGCCCATCGAAAGGGCGACGGCACAGATCTATATTTCGTTTACAACCAATCTGATAAGGCTCAAAATGTAGCCGTCACCTTCCGGGTATCAGGTAAGAAACCCGAATTGTGGCAGGCTGAGGATGTCAGTATATCGGATGCTCCGGTTTGGGAAGAAAAGGACGGATGCACAAAAGTCCTTCTAAATCTGAAAGGAATACAATCTGTTTTCGTGGTATTTAGGAGACCCGCTAATCAATCAGACCATCCGGTTTCAGTTACTTCGAAGGACACTGCATTGATATGGAATACGAGGGCGACAAGGGAAGGCTATGTGAACTCCAAACAACAGGGCATTGTTGAGTTAAAGTATGCCTCGGGCAAGAAAAGAAGTGTCGAATTTACGCCTCAAGCGCCAAGGACAATATCAGGTTCTTGGAAGGTCTCTTTTAATCCCAAAAATGACAAGCAATTCGAAATGGAGTTTCCGTCACTGGTGGATTTCAGCCTTCATCCGGCCAAAGAAGTGAACTATTTTTCCGGTACTGCAACTTATCGTAAAAAGATAGTTTTGGACGAAACTGCTTTCAGGGAAAATCAAAGGATCATTCTCGATTTGGGTGTGCTGAATGACCTGGGAGAGGTTCATGTTAATGGCAAAAATCTCGGCATTCTTTGGTATCCTCCTTATAATTTGGATGTTACAGAAGCATTGAAAAAAGGCGACAATGAACTGGAAATACTCGTCACCAATAACTGGGCCAACCGGCTTATTGGCGATGAGAAAGAACCAGCTGATTTTGAATGGGGTAAGGATAGGGGAGAGAAGATGGGAAGGGCCATGCTGGCTTACCCCGACTGGTTCGTAAAAAACCTTCCGCGTCCGTCGCAGGGCAGGAAAACCTTCTCCATCTGGTATTATTATCGGAATGACAGTCAATTGAAACCCGCCGGATTGGTTGGGCCTCTCAGACTTGTTTTCGAGTCGGAAGTCAAATTATAAGTATTGAATTTCGCTGTAAAAACATTGATAATTAAGATGTTATATAGATAGGGTATTACTCTGTTATGCAGATTTAGAATTACACTAATATGGAGAATAAGAAATTCATCGTTTTAGCAGGCTTTAGGCAAATAATGATTTGCCTTCTGTTCTTTCCGCTATTCACCAGTGCAACAGTTCTTTCGCATAAGGTTTCAGGAAAGAAAGTCCAATTTAAACTGGATAAAGGATCCTTAAACATCCTAATTTGCAAGCCGGACCTGGTAGAGGTTCAATATTCAATCTTGGACGCAATGCCTGTTAAAACTTCCCTGGTTGTCAACAGGGAATGGAAGAATCCGGTTGATTTTAAGATTGCTGAAATCAATGATCTGCTGATTATTACGACCAAATCCATCAAGGTAATAATAGATAAAACTACCAACGCAGTGAAATTTACCAACCTCAGAGGAGAAGAAATCCTGGCAGAAGATGGTCTTAAAGGAAAGACAATGGAACCTGCCACAGTTGCTGGAATAAAAACCTACAATTGCACGACAACTTTTCTTTCTCCCGCCACGGAATCGCTTTATGGTTTGGGATGTCATCCGGAAGATACCTTGTCGATCGATTACAAGGGACGTAACCAGGATCTCGCTATCCGTTACATGACCGGCGCCATCCCGGTTTTACTGTCCGACAAGGGGTATGGCCTGATGTGGGACAACTATTCTCCCTCTAATTTCTTTGGCGCCGAACAAGCAAATACCCGATTCAAATACGCTTCAGAGAGTGGCGAAATGGTCGATTACTACTTTTTTTACGGATCGGATTTTGACCATATCATCGCCTCCTACCGGGAAGCCACAGGTGCGGCCCCTATGTTCCCCAAATGGGCATTCGGATTGTTCCAGTCCCAGGACAGGTATAAGAGTCAGGCTGAGGTACTTGGCGTTAAAGATAAGTACAGAAAAGGGAATATTCCGCTAGATTGCATCGTCCAGGATTGGTTCTATTGGGAACCAAATGTGATCGGTTCGCACGTGATGTGGCCGGAGCGTTATCCTGATCCAAAGGCAATGGTCGACGAGCTACATAAAGCCAACCTCCATGCCATGATCTCCATCTGGCCCGTTTTTGCCAAAGGAACAAGCAATTTTGCGGAGATGGAGAAGGCCGGAAATCTCACTACCATCCTATGGGACAATGTGATGACCCATACATTCGACAACTATTATGATGCCCACAGTCTCAAGGCCAGAAATATGTACTGGAAGCAGGCCAACGAGCTTTTGATAAAACCTTATGGTTGGGATGCCTGGTGGGTGGATCAATGCGAGCCCGACAATGGTTCACTACTCGACCTTCGAAGACAAGCCAATTTTGCAACCGGAAAAGGAATCGACTATTTCAACACTTATTCCCTGATGCATACGGAGGGTCTTTACAACAACTGGCGCAGGGATGTGCCCGGGAAAAGGGCGTTCTTCCTGGTAAGGCAGGCCTTTGCCGGTCAGCAGCGAAATGCCGCAACCTTATGGTCGTCCGATATTACCTGTACCTGGAGGGCCTACAAATCGCAGATTCCGCAAGGTATAAATGCTTGTGCATCAGGCATTCCATACTGGACTTCCGACATTGGCGGCTACCACTATAAATGGAGTGCCCCGGATTGGTCAACCCCTTCCAACCGGGAACTTTTCACCAGATGGTTCCAGTTCGGGACTTTTTGCCCCATCTTCAGGATTCATGGGAAAGGGGAGAGGGCCTTGTATTCAGATAATTGGGATGCAAAAACCAAGGAAATTTTGTTGAAATACGACCAGCTGCGGTACCGGTTATTGCCTTATAATTACTCACTTGCGTGGAAGGTTTTCAAGGAAGGTTACACAATGATGCGTGCCTTGAAATTTGATTTCAGGGAAGATCCGGCCGTGAATGCCATTCCTGATCAGTATATGTTTGGTCCGGCTTTCCTGGTAAGTCCGGTAACGGAATGCCACACATTGGGAACTACTCCGGCTTCTGGTCTTAACCGCAAGGTCTATCTGCCTGCTACAACCAGTTGGTATGATTTCTGGACCGGCAAATCCTTACCAGGAGGTCAGACCATCATGGCTGATGCCCCTATCGAAACGATTCCGCTTTTTGTGAGGGCCGGATCAATTGTTCCGATGGGGCCAATGGTTCAATATGCCACTGAGAAACCCGAGGATCCGATTGAATTAAGAATCTATCCGGGAGCCAATGGCGCTTTCACCCTATACGAAGATGAGAATGATAATTACAATTATAAGAAGGGAAAATATGCGACCATCAATTTTCACTGGAACGATAAAACCCGCAGTTTAACTATCTCAGCGAGGAAAGGCCAATTCAACGGAATGTTAATGAAACGAACCTTTCGGCTCATAATAGTAGGAGAAAATCGTGGAACTGGGGTCCTAATTACGGAACGTGCTAACAAGGAGGTTGTATATGAAGGTAAGTCATTGGAAATTAAGATGTAATGAATTCGGAATTATGAAAAAATTGAACGCATACCTGTCTGTCTTGTTTTTATACTTGATTTTAAGTATTTCAGCTCAGGCTCAGAAATCCTTTAATATCAATCAGTTAAATCTTTCGTGGGATTCCCCTTCGGAAAGTTCATTCGGCTCCATGCCACTCGGAAATGGTGATGTCGGGGTGAATGTCTGGATGGAAAATAATGGGGACCTCCTGTTTTACATCAGTAAAGTGGATGCCTTCGATGCCGGGCATCTGCTGCCAAAACTAGGATGGATTCGCGTAAAGATGGATCCGGCTGTCAATGTGACAAAATTCAAACAAACGTTGAATCTGGAGGATGCATCCGTTTTGATAGAGTCAGGTGATGAAAAGTTTCGTATTTGGGTAGATGCCAACCATCCGGTAATAAATGTTGAAGGCAATGGTAAAACCCTGAGAAAAGCTACCATTACGCTCGAAACCCTAAGGCCTTTATCACCTTCTTCGATGACTCTGCCTTTGGCGGGAACTGCCGGAGTTCTATTCAACGACCATCAAAACAGAATAGCCTGGTGTTACCGCAACCAATCCTCGAAGTGGGCCGAGAACTTCAAAAACCAGAACAGTCCGGAGATGGTTGCCCGAACCAAAGATCCAATCCTCTACCGCACCAATGGCTGTCTGTTGGAAGCGAAAGGATTTGCACGGAAGGACAGCACTTCCCTGCAGCAAACGTTTCCCTCCACAAGTTTCAAATGTTCTGTGGTGATCGACTCTTCACAACCGGAATCTATTCAGGCTTGGCTAACGAATATTTCCAGACCTGTTCATTCCGATTGGAAAGCGCACTGCGACTACTGGAAAGCCTTTTGGGACCGCAGTTACATCAACATTCAATCGGGTGGCGAAGGAAAGTTCAATTTGGACCAATGTCGTTTCACACAGTTTGCACAAGGATCCAAGGCTTATGAAGGTCACAAAGAGATTGATGCTGAGGTTAATATCAAGCAAATTAACCAGCGTTATGCACTCGAACGGTTCTGCGAAGCCGCCGCCGGTCGGGGTGCCGTTCCAGCTCCTTACAATGGTTCCATCTTTACCATGGATATGCCCAAAGGGGTGAAGGGTTTCAGGACGACCATCGATAAGCCGGTCTCGCCGGATGGCCGCGACTGGGCCAGTCTCTCTTTTATGTGGCAAAATACAAGGCATCCCTATTGGTCAATGGCCGCCAGAGGCGATTACGATGAGATAAAACCGGGCATGCAATTCGTGCGGAGTGGACTGGACATCTCCCGCGACAGATGCAAAAAAATATTCGGTCACGAGGGGGCATTTATCATGGAAGCTAGCTGGTGGTACAATGTCGGCGTTTTCAACTGGGAAAAGATGCCGGCCCATCTGCGTTATCATCAGTTGGCTACCGTGGAATTACCCGCCATCATGTGCGAATATTATGAACATACCCGCGACAAAAAATTCTTCAATGAGGTGCTTCTGCCCTGTGCGGATGAGTACTTGAAATTTTATGAAATCCATTTCCCGAAGCGGGATAGCCACGGCATCATGCAAATGGAAGGGGTTGGTTGCGCTGAAACTTACCAGGGAGTCACCAATCCTTGCACCGAAATCGGCGGCATGAAATATGTTTTGAACAAATTGTTGTCTTTCGAAATTGATAAAGAACACAGACAGCATTGGAGCTCATTACTCAAGGCAATGCCGGGTGTTCCGATTCGCAAGATCTACGGTCTTGATCTGCTTGCAGTTGGCGAAAAGTACGATCCCGGTAGGGTATTGTGCGAGAGTCCCGAGCTCTACACAGTCTATCCTTTCCGTCAGACCTGGGTCGGCCGGCCTGAGTTATTGGCTAGTGCCCGTCAGTCTTTTCACCTTCGAACCACCAGTATCGACGGTTCAATTGACGACCAGGCCACGGAAACCGGAGGGTGGCAGGCAGCCCCGGTACAGGCCGCTTATCTGGGCTTACCTCGCGAAGCTGCCCGGCTGGCCAGTATCAATTTCAACGATCAGTTCATCAATTGGCATGACAATCTTGACCCAAAAGAACCCTGGCCCAACAGGCCGCATGCCCGCTTTCCGGCCTTCTGGGAGACTAAAATGGATGGAACACCCGACAACGACCATGGCGCGAATTCTACGAACGTGCTGCAGAGCATGTTGTTACAAAGCGACGCAAAGCAAATCTTCCTGTTGCCTGCCTGGCCGGAAGATTGGGATGTATCCTTCAAACTACGTGCGTCAGGAAACACAACCGTGGAATGTGAATACAAGGATGGGAAAGTGCAGAAATTGACCGTCACTCCATCATCCCGTTTAAAGGATATTGTTGACCAAAGTACCCTGAAACAGCGAATCCGGACACTAGTCGAAACGGCTTTATCTGACCATAATTATCTGTTTGGTCTGCCGCAGATGTTGGATGCACAGCCGATTCCAGGCAAAACAACCCATGACTGGATTGGGAAATATGGCTACACACTCCAGGGATGCAAGGCTGGTCCCTGGCCAAACTCGGTGTTCAGTGGGAACAAGGTATATGTCCATACAATTGATTGGCCGAAAGAGGGGATAAAAATTCCTGAAATACCTTGCAAATTACTTAGTTATAAATCTATTACGGGTAAAATAATCGTAAAACAGGACGAAAATGGCTGGCAGATGAAAGGTACTCCCGATAGCCTAAACACTATTATCGAATTGGATTTTGATCAGTCGGTGGAGAAAATTGCTTATGCTTTACCTTCTAAGGGCTCTTTAACAAAAGGACAGGAACAAAAAATCTCCTTCACGCCGGATGGACGTCAAACGATCGCAGTAAACCTGAATGAAGACAAAACTATTTCCCGTTTCGAAATCACCATCGACAATCCAAACCACCTGCGCGGCCAAGGAAATCCATTTGAACTTCAGGTCATTCAACCTGATAATACCTGGAAAACCGTATACAAAGGATCCGTCTATGGTACCATTTGCGGTAAATCGATCGATCCTATTACCACGAA
>JBAXKJ010000040.1:0-38085 GCA_037137375.1 Prolixibacteraceae bacterium | reverse complement strand
GCCTTCTTTAGTCTTGCGTCCAAAATAATAGGCCCGGTCGCCGATGCAGGTTCCTTCGCAAACGCGGGTTGGGATGAGATATTTTCCTTCGGTTTTGGTGGCGTTTTTCTGCAGTCCGGCATAGGCTTTTTGCACGACGGGCAGGAAGGTTTTACTGTTCAGTACCTTCATCTCTATACCTATGGTCATACCGTATGCAAACATGGCCGTGCAGGAGCTTTCGAGGAAATTCTCCTTATTGTTATTGTAGATTGGCAGCTGGTACCACATCCCAGTAGAAGGGTCCTGCAGTTGAGGCAGGCTCTTCGTAATTTCCTTCAGCTCTTTGGCAAATACTTTAAAATAGGCCGATTTTGCCGGGACTGTCGTCATAGCATCGGCGACTGCCATGACGATCCAGCCGTTTCCACGGCCCCAAAATTCGATGCTTTTGCGCGCGGGAGTCTGCTTCGCCCAACCCAGCTGACTGCATTTGTCGTTGTAATCTTCGCTGTCGTCGTCGTAACCATGTATCCAGAGTCCCCATTTCTTGTCGGCCAGTTTCTCCTTGTGAATCTTCAACTGGCTAAGCAACTCCTTCACATATTTTTCATCTCCGGTATAACGGTACATCTCCAGCAGAAACATGCTAATCATGTAGATGGTATCGTCCCACATCTCGACTGTTTCAGTCCGGTGGGAGACTCCGCCCTGTTTGGTCCGCGGTGTCTTCAGGTAGTCTGCGTAGATCTTGTTCGCCTTTTCGATGTATTTCGGATCCCCTGTTACCTTAGCCAGGAAAGCCATCCCATGACCGGAAGCTACGGCATTGGGGTGCGCACCGTTGGCCACGTCGTAAGTCAGGTCCATCGCCGTTTTGATGTAATCGAAATAGACTTTTCTCTGGGCTTCTGGTTTCGCATAATAGAGGTGCACCATGGCGTTCATCATGGTCGCCTGTCCCCAGTCCCACTTGTATTGCGTAGATGGCATGAAGACTTCCCTGCCATAAACATCGAGGGAGTCCGCACGGGTTTGGGCTTCTGATTTTCCAAAACAAAGCAATAATGCAAGGATGGTGAGGAGTTTCTTCATATTGCGCGAGTTTTTAATATTTTATAAATTATAACAGAAGTTCTTTGTAAACGGTAGCCCATGGCTCCCGCATCTTCCTGGTAAGCATATTGTTAGCAATATCATTGCCGGTAAATTTTTCTGCTACCGGATCCCAGTCGAGGTCCTGCTGTAATTTCATGGCGATGTTACCAAGATGTGACATCGTGATGGAACGGTGGCCAATCTCTGCCGGAGCAATGGTTTCAGCACGCGAATAGATGCAATCGATGAAGTTTCTGAAGTGATTTTCGCTTTTGTAGAGATGAATCTCGTTATCGGAGATCACCGAATCTTTCAGGTTTTCTGGGAATACCTCGTGCTTTCCACGGTTAGCCCACGCCCATCCCTCTGTTCCGCGAAAGGTGACGCCTCCGCGAAGTTTGTCGGAAATAATCAGTTTTACCCCGTTGGCGTAAAGGCATTCGAAATAATATTCGGTGGCCGTATTCCAGACTGGATGCACCGCCCATGCAGCCTTGGCGCTTTGAATCTTCACCGGACCGGTAAGTTCTGTGCCCATGCCCCACTGGGCGATGTCGGGATGATGGCCTCCCCAGTCGGTCACCTGTCCGCCGGAGTAATGGAGCACCCAGCGAAAGTTGACGTGCGTGCGTGCCGGACAATAAGGTGCATCTGGCGCCGGACCGAGCCAGGTATTGTAATCGAACCCTTGCGGCACGGGTATCATCTCCGTCTGTGCGCCTGTTTTCCCATAATCCGGGGTACCAGAGGGTAGTCCGCATTCGACGGTTTGCAGCTTTCCGATGCGGCCGTTTCTGACCAGTTCGCACACCCTTCTGAAGTTCATGTCGGAGCGTTGCTGACTTCCCGTTTGGAACACCGTACCGTATTTTTTCACGGCATTGGCCATGGCTCTCCCTTCGGGGATGGTCAGGGCTAGCGGCTTCTGGCAGTAGATATCCTTGCCTGCTTTGGCAGCCATCAGCACAGGAATAGAGTGCCAGTGATCCGGGATCACCACTTCAACGGCATCAATATCCCGGCGGGCGATGACCTCCCGAAAATCTTCGAATCCCCGGCAAGAGTCGTATTTCTTTCCGTAAAGTTCAGAATATAAACTGTTAACCAAATTAATGCCCACTTCCCTACCACCAGGTTTTCCATCCCAATATCCTGCGCTGTACTTGTTTACATCGCAGATACCCGTGATCTGAACGCGTTTGTCGGTGATGAAATCCTTTATATCGTTCATCGCCTGATTGCCCGAACCGATGAAGGCCAGGTTAACCCTTTCTGATGGCGCAACATGCCCGTTCTTCCCGCGGGCGCAGGCAGAAATGATTGTTGGAACGGCAATGGCAGATACTGCTGCCTCACCGGTTTTCTTGATAAAGTTTCGTCTGTTAAGATTATTCATGTTAAATTTTTTTTGATAACCACTTCAACATCAGAATGAACACTCTCAGCGCAAAATCGTTGCGTACCTGAAGAAGGTAATTATCGTTTATAATCGATAAATAGCGGTGTTTTTTATCGATAATACAAGATAAAAATAAACACCATACATTTATTACAGGATAAAAATGCGATTTGAATACATTTTTATCAAGATACAGGAATCAACCTTATCATAACCACCCCATGGTGCCTGATTTCAGTTTTAAATGATCCTTCAAATACCCCCAAATCCCTCTGTCGCCAGAGATCGCGGATCTTATATTTACCCTTCAATCCGTACCCGGAAAGATCGAAATTGAAGGTTTTCGAAGGCTCATCACTCCATTGGAAATACGATTGAGGAGTCTTGCCATAATCATCCGTGTTGAAAAAACCTGCCGCAAGCGAACCATCCACCAGCGGCCGGATCCAAACCTGAACTCCGTTTTCATCGGCTATTAAGCGGGCGGGTTTCCCCAGCGGATCCTGATCGACTTCGATCACCTCATCGTTAGTCAGCAGACTCAGGGTAAAATCATCCATTTGCTCTACCGGACAACCAATCAACAAGGGAGCTGCCAGCAGGCTGAAAAGGCTCACATGACTGTACTGTTCATCAGGGGTCAGTCGGGTGGGATGCATCTCCGAAGGACCCATGCTTACATTACCCAGAATCAGCATATCCGGATCGTTCCAATGACCCGGACCGGCAAACGGCACCCACTTGTCGATGGTGAAAGCCAGGTAGTAGAGGCTGTTCCAGCTGTCTTTGATGTCGGCGCCGGTTCTCCAGGCGTTGGTCAGCCGGGCCCAATCGGCCGCTTTCTCGAAAGGCGCCGTATTGGAAATGCTGAAAACGATGTCTCTGCCTGACTCTTTCAGGGCCTTCGACATAAGCTCTGTTGAGGGAAGATCAATCCTCCAGTCGTATTTTATGAAGTCGAAACCCCATTCGGCGAACTGTCTGGCATCATTTTTTTCAAATCTGAATGGACCGATTGGCGCGGGTGCAATCCGATTCTTCTTGAGGGGCTCATATTTTTCTCCGCCCTTTTCATAATGCGAGGTGCCGCCTACATAACCTGCATAACTCCAGATATAGGGTGTGGAGTAGATGCCCGCTTTCAATCCGAGCGCATGGATATGGTCGACCATACCCTTGATGTCCTTAAATTTTTCATTAGGCTGGAGGGCGTTCAACTCGCCACCCCTAAATCCTTGCCAGGTATCGTCCACATTGACATACGACCATCCGTGGTTGTTCAGTCCCTTGCCGACCATGGCATCCGCGGAAGCGAGGACTTTTTCCCTGTCGAGTTCTCCTCCCCACGAATTCCAGCCATTCCAGCCCATTGGCGGCGTAAGGGCAATGGTGTCTCCAATCTTGATTTTCAATAATTTGGAGACATCCCCAAAGGCGTTTTTAGCCTTGATCATGGCATAATAGTTGCCTCTTTGGGTAACTTTCCCGGTAATGACCCCTGTTTTGGTATCGAGGGAAAGTCCGGGTGGCAAATTGTTGGCAGAAAACTGCATGGGCCGTTCACCTGATGCCGCAATAGTATAAAGGAAAGGATTTCCTGGCCTGGCACCGAATACCGATGGGGAGTTGATGCGCAGCTCCCCGGACTGCGGCGGTGTCAGGATATATTTTTCGTCTGAATTGGGTATAGGCCGCGGCAGACTGTCCGGGATCATCTCGAATCTGGCATCGGCCCAGTCGCAGAAAGTCCTCTTGTTGTTTTGTCCTCCCGTATCGTCCGTGACCAGCAGCCCCAGGCGCTGAATTCCTTTCAAATTCAGGTTGATTTTCTTAGCAGGATCGCCCACTTTCATCGGTCCACTTTCGAACAGTACTTTCCTGTCGCCGAGGACGAAGAATTTCTGCGGAATATCCTTGTTCGCCTTGTCGTCGGCCCCGACTTCGGCGACAAACCGCCTGGCGTTCCCCTTGAGATCGAAGGTGAAAATGGAATTGGTAATCGCTCCGACGCCTCTTTTATAGGATTTACCTCCGATGCTGATGGTGTCTTCCAGGTAACTGACTTTCAATTTTATTGGGCGGATCCCATCATTAAAGGAGACCATTTTCAGATCGTCCAGCCAAACTGTCGAGACTTTTTCCGAACAGGACAAAATGGTTATCCCGCAGATTACCAATACAATAAATGATGATAGTTTGCCCATATGCTAATAATTTTCAAGCCTTTTTCAGTTTTATCATGACTACGCCATGGTGGCGGATCTGCGTTTTAAAAGACCCCTGAAATTCTCCCAGGTCTTTCTGCCGCCAGAGGTCGCGGATCTTGTATTTCTCCTTCAGCCCGAAAGCCACAAGATCGAAGGTGAAATTTTTTGGTTGCTCATCGCCCCATCGGACATAGGATTGAGGTGTCTTCCCGTAATTGTCCGAGTTGAAAAATCCAAGTGCCACAGAACCGTCATCCAGTGGTCTTACCCATATTTGCACCCCATTTTCATCGGCTACCAGTCGGGCTGGTTTGCCCAACGGATCCTGATCGACCTCAATCACCTCGTCGTTAGTGAGCAGGTTGAGGGTAAAATCGTCGAGTTGCTCGATCGGACAGCCGATCAGCAAGGGCGCGGCCAGCAGACTAAACAGGCTGACATGGCTGTATTGCTCGTCGGGCGTTAACCGCGTTGGATGCAACTCCATTCCGGTGGTGACATTTCCCAGGATGAGCATATCCGGGTCGTTCCAATGCCCCGGACCGCCATAGGGAGCCCATTGATCTATCGTGAAGGCCGAAATATAAAGACTTAGCCAACTGTCGCGGATATCAGGACCGGTCCGCCAGAGATTGGACGTCCGGGCCCAGTCCTTTGCGAGTGCAAATGGGGCCGAATTGGACAAACTGTAAACGATGTCCCTGCCCGATTTTTTCAGGGCTACCGACATACGTTCTGCGGAGTTGAGGTCTATCCTCCAGTCATATTTCAGGTAGTCGATGCCCCAGTCGGCCATCTGCTTTGCATCGTTATTTTCGAACCGGTATTTTCCGATGTAGCGGTAAGCCCGTTTGTTATTTTTGACGGAATCCGGGAATGCGCCGTTCTCAATATCCGACGATCCTCCTACATAACCGGCGTAACTAGTGATCCAGGGGGTCGAATAGACACCGGTTTTCAGTCCGAGCGAGTGAATATAATCCACCATCCCCGTAAAATCCGGGAATTTTTCGTTCGGCTGAATCGCATTGTATTTTCCTCCTCGTTGACCCTGCCAGGCATCGTCGATGTTGATGTAAGTCCAGCCGTGGTCGCGCAGTCCCATCTTCACCATCGACCTGGCCGAGGCGATTACTTTTTCCTTGTCAATCTCCCTGGCCCACGAATTCCAGCCGTTCCAGCCGATAGGCGGGGTGAGGGAGATGGTGTCACCCACCTTAATTTTCAGCAATTTGGAGGCATTGCCAAACTGATTTTTCGCCTTGATGACGGTATAGTAACTTCCCGGTTTAGCGATTTTCCCTGTGATAATACCCGAATTTTTATCGAGGGAAAGTCCTTCCGGTAGATTGTTTACGTCAAAATCTATCGGCCTTTCACCTGTGACTGCGATCGTGTAAAGAAATGGATTTCCCAGCGTGACGCCGAAGATGCCGGGAGAATTGATACGCGGTTCCCTGGCCGGCTTTGGAGTCAGGATGTACTTTTCATCGTTATTGGGAATCTGATCAGGCAGGGTATTCTCTAGCATCTCAAATCTGGCATCGGCCCAGTTGGAATACGTCCTGCCCTTTTCTTCACCTTTGATTGTAACGAGAAGTCCCAGCCTCCTGATTCCTTTAAGATCCACCTCCACATTTTTGGGCTGATCCCCAACTTTCATCTCCCTGCTTTCAAACAATACTTTCCGGTCTCCGAGGACAAAAAACGAATACTGCACCTCTTTATTTGCCTTATCATCCGCCCCGACCATTGCGTGGAAATGTTTGGCATTTCCGTTCAGCGACATGGAAAGAACGCTCAAAGATTGCACTCCGACTCCTCTTTCATATTTTTTACCACCGAGCCGGATCGTATCGCCGGAAGCACATTTTTTGGGCGAAATGGAAGGAATGCCTTCCGAAAATGATTTGATCTTCAGGTCGTCCAGCCAGACCATACTGGCCTTCTGAATGCAGGAAGAGACTGACAAACAGAATAATAAGTAAAAAATACGATAAAGACTTCTCATGGGTAAAGATGTATTATGGTTCAATTCCCCAGTTTTTGTTCGGCTGATCCGACATTCTTAATTCAAGAACCCCGCCTTTCATGATATCCTGATAGTCGAGGTAGCATTTCCCATATTCCTTGCCGTTTAGCCTGGCCGATTGGATATAAATATTCGACGGACTGTTATTCAAGGCAATGATCGAAAAGGTATTCTTCTTTCCTGTTCGGATATCGGTGCGATCGAAGGTCGGACTCGCGATTTCGAACCTTGTTTCTCCCGGGCATACCGGATGTATGCCACAAGCTGACAGAACATACCAGGCCGACATCTGGCCTACATCTTCATCGCCAATTAGACCCTTGACGGAATAGGCCTTTTCGCAGATAAACCTGATCCATTTCTGTGTCTGCCAAGGTTCCCCCAGGCGGTTATACAGGTAGGGAACATGCTGCACCGGCTCGTTGGAGTGATTGTAATATTCATTCCACTGAAAATCTGCCGGCGTCTTTTCGAAGAAGTTGTTCAGATCGCGAATGACCGCGCTCCTTCCGCCCATGAGCTCAGTCATTCCGGACACGTCGTGCGGCACAAACCATCCTTGCTGATAGAGGTTCGATTCGACACAGCCGTATCCAAATTTCAACCTTCCGGTGGAGGGCCATGGCTGAAAAGTCCCGTCCGCAAGTTTCGGACGGAAACTGTTTTGCTCCTTGTCGAAAATATTTTTGTAAGATTCCGCCCTTTTTCTGTAAATCTTTTCGTCGTCCGTCTTTCCCAGCATCCGGGCAATTTCGGCGAGACACCACTCGCTGTAGGCATACTCCAAGGTCTGGGAAACAGATTTAGGCGTATATCCCAAGGTTCCGTTGCCAAATTTCTCGCAGGTATTCTTGGCCAGCTGAAAGGCTTTTTCGGAATCCAACGTCTTTATTCCTTTGGCATACGCATCTGCCAATACCGATAAGGCTGGATTGCCCACCATGCATCCGCTGTAAGCATTGAGAAATTCCCAGCGCTCGAGGTAATTTTTCCCACTCTCGTCGGCCAGGGTGATCAAAGAATTAAGAATATCACTCACCAAGGTCGGATTGATGATGGTCTGCAGTGGCATCTGACTCCTGAATACATCCCAACCGCTGAAAATCGTCCGCTTGGTGAACGAATCGGTATGATGCGTCTTTTGGTCGCCGCCGGTATAGTTTCCATCCACGTCGGTATAGGCGCGCGGATCAATCATCGTGTGGTAGAGAGCGGTATAAAAGATCGTCTTCTGATCTTCGTTTTTGGTTTGTATGGACATTTTGGAAAGCGCTTCGTTCCAGGAATCTTTCGCTTTTTGCAGGGTCTTTTCAAAATCCCATCCGGGGATTTCGCTCTTCAGGTTCTTCTCTGCACCTTCGATACTCACGAAGGAAATGCCCGATTTGAAGAGAACCTTCTCGTCCTTTGCCGTCTCGAATTCGGAGAAGAAGCCCAGGTGTTTTCCCTCTGCTTCACCGACTTTCATGGTAATTTTTGCTTGTGCTATGAGCTTTTGATAGGAAGCACTTTCAATATTTTCGCGTTTTCTTTTAAGGCTGTCAGGGATATCTGCCGACCAGATGCCATAGTTTTTCAGCGGTTTTGAAAATTGAGCGAAGAAATAGACCGTGTAGTCGGCATGGCCGCTGCCATTGCCCCAGCCACCGCCGTCGGGGGTACATTTCATCCAGCCGCAGATGGTATTGCCGTTCACGATTTTCACATGCTGAAGGGTGGAAGTGCCGCCGACTCTTCTGGCAAGGTCGATCTGGATCTGGGACTGTTTTTGGGCCGGGAAGGTAAATTGAAGGATCCCACTATGCGGTGCTGCGGTGAGTTTTACCCTGATGTTATAATCTGAAAGCAAGACTTCATAATATCCGGCGGATGCCTTTTCGCTTGGTTTTTCGAACCTGGAACGGTATCCACCTTCCGGGGAATTCACTTTGCCGGAGGCAGTCTTCAGCGGACCTATTGTAGGCATTACCAGTAGATTACCAAGGTCGCCGTACCATCCGACGCCACTCATCTGAGTGAAGGCGAAACCCTCAATGCTGGTATGTTCCCCGCTGTATCCCGATCCGTTGTCGCCACCGGTAATGGTGTTCGGACTCAGTTGCACCATCCCGAATGGAGTTGTCGCCCCGGGAAAAGTTTTACCCCAATCGAAGGGAGGCCTGCAACTAGTGCTTGCGCCAATGAATGGGTTCACATAATCAGCAGGCATTTTGGGCGACTGTCCGAATGTAAGAAAAGGGACCAAAAGCAAAACGATCGAAGAAAAAATTCTTGTCATTTGAGAACTGGGGTTCACTTGAGTAAAACACTGATTTTAAAGAACGGTGTCGCCACCTGCCGCCTTGAATACACCGAAATTCGACAGGGCAGGGGTGTTGCTGGCGTCGCGGATGTTGATTCTTAGTTTACTGCCGGAGATGGGTGTGATTCTGAGCAATCTCTTGTAGCCGATACTGGTGCCGCTGGCGATGGTCTGCCATCCTCCTGGTTTTAAAATCTGAATGTCGAAAGAACAGATTCTTTGTCCGAATTTAATGGGTTCCTGCAACAGGATGCGGTCGAATTTTTTAGTGCTGTCGATAGCCATTTCGAGGGAAGCCTGGCGCTTGTCGGCCGCCGCAGCCCAATAACTGTTTGCATCATAGTCGGTTAAGTTATCCGAAGAGAATTTGGCGTCCTTGGCAAACTGGCTGTTCGCGGTCACTTTCGCTCCGGCTACCATGTTGATGGAGAAGGTCTTGTCCAGGATTTCCTTGAATTTCTTCAGCGAAGCTACATCTTTTTCGGCAAAAAGGCCATCCCGGTTAGGGGGCAGGTTTAAGAGGAAAACCGCATTACGGCCTACAGAGCGGTAATATAAATCGACCAGCTGGGAAGGAGTCTTCACGGTTTCGTCGTCGGTGGTATGGAAGAACCATCCCTTTCGGATCGATACGTCACACTGGCCAATCACCCAGGAAGTGCCGAAGAAGTCGCCGGTGTTGAGGTAATCGGAATCGGCGTCACCAACGGCCACTTTGGACCTGTCGAGCATGCTCCAGCAAGTTTCACCTGCGATGCCGCGCTCGTTGCCGATCCAGTGGATATCGGGTCCGGCATCGGAGAAAATGGAAGCGCCGGGTTGTAGTTTGTAAACGATTTCGCGGATTTCCTCCCAGGGATAGTAAGCCTTTTTGTCGATCTTACGGGTTTCTTTTGCCCCGCCATAATATCCGTCACCACCATTGGCGCCGTCGAACCATACCTCGGATATCTTGCCGTAGTTGGTCATCAGCTCTTTCAACTGATTCTTGTAGTAAGTCAGATAGGCCGGGGTGCCGTAGCCCGCATGGTTACGGTCCCAGGGGGAGAGGTACAATCCTGCCCGGATACCATATTTGGCACATGCCTCAACGAATTCCTTTACTATGTCGCCCTTCCCGTTTTTGTAAGGACTGTTTTTGATGGAATGTTCGGTGTAAGCGCTCGGCCACAGGCAGAAACCGTCGTGGTGCTTGGCCGTCAGGATCAATTCCTTGAACCCGCCGTCTTTGGCCGCCTTCACCCATTGTTCGGTATCCAGTTTCTTCGGATCAAACAAAGTTGGCGACTCATCACCATATCCCCACTCCTTGTCGGTGAAGGTATTCATGTTGAAATGGATGAACCCGACCACTTCCAGGGACTGGTAATCGAGTTGTTTCTGAGACGGGACGACCTTGTTTGGGGCAATCTCTTTTTGAGCGTAAACGGTTGAAACGCAGAAAATAAAAATCAGGAATAAAGCCTTCATAGGTATAAATTATTGTATTTCGAGGGTTACTTTTTTGAGCGATTTATCGGCAGAATTGCTACCATAAAGCAATTCATATTTGCCTGGCAGCACATCGAATTTTTGGGTCTGGTCATTGAAGGAGTTAAAGGTTTCGGGTGCCAGATCGAAGCTGACCTTGCGAGATTCTCCTGCTTTCAAAGAAATTCTTTTGAACCCTTTCAGCGCTTTTATCGGTCCGGTGGGATCGTTCGGATTCTTTAAATACACTTGTGCTACCTCTTCTCCCGCTCGTTTACCGGTATTCTGTACCTCGAAAGAAAGCACAGCGTGGTCGGTCTTGCAGATAGTGGTTTTGGCAAGTTTCGCCGGTTTGTAGGCAAAAGTGGTATAACTCAGTCCGAAGCCAAAAGGATACAAAGGCTCCTGGGTCATGTAGCGATAGGTGCGACCCTTCATGGAATAATCTTCAAAATCGGGCAGCTGATCGATGCTTTTGTAAAACGTTACAGGCAATCTGCCGGCCGGATTGTAGTCGCCAAACAGGATATCCGCTACCGCGGAACCCGCTGCCTGTCCACCGTACCAGGCGTTGAGGATGGCGTCCACATTGCCTTCTTCCCAGTTCAGGGCAAGTGCGCTTCCGGTGCATACCACATAAACGACAGGTTTTCCGGTCGCCTTGAGCGCCTTGACCATCTCTTTCTGAATCTTTGGAATCTCAATGTTGGTGCGGTCTCCGCCTTTAAAACCCTCCACTTGCACCCGCATCTCTTCACCTTCCAAACGAGGTGAAATGCCACCGACGAAAATGATTACATCGGCATTTTTTACCTTTGCAACCGTCATGCCAATGGTGTCCATGCTGACCTCGCCGGTATGCCTGCATCCTTTTTCGTAGAGGATCTGCGCGTTGGGAAGTTTATTTTTGATGCCCTGCAGAATGGTGGTGGTTTTGGACGGAAATCCGTTGTAATTCGCCCACAGCATTATGGAATCGTTGGCATTCGGACCTACTACCGCGATGGTCTTGATATTCTTGCTCAGCGGCAGCGTATTGTTTTTGTTCTTCAACAGTACCATACTTTCTCTCGCCATTTTCAGGGCCTTGTCTTTGTGTTCCTGACAATCGACGACACTGTATGGAATCTTTGACCATTTAACCATCTCGTCGGGGTCGAACATTCCCAGCATGAACCGGCCTTTCATCAGCCTGCCGAGGGAAACATCCAGGTCACTTTCTTTCATTTTTCCGCTGCGAACAGCCTCAATCAGGCTCTTGTAACTGCTTCCGCATTCGACATCGGTGCCGTTCAATACCGCATCCGCGGAAGCGGTAGGGGCATCAGGGTGTGTATCATGACGAGGGGTCCGGGCGTCTTTCTTCCAGAAATCGTCGATGGCACCGCAGTCGGAAACCACAATTCCCTTGTATCCCCAGTCGTTCCTCAGAATATTTACGAGGAGCTTATCGCTGCCACAGCAAGGCTTGTCCTCGAAACGGTTATAAGCGCACATCACCTGCTGGACGTTGCCGACTTTTACGAGTGCCTCGAAAGCAGGAAGATAAGTCTGATGGAGGTCGCGTTCACTGACCTTTGCGTTGAAACTGTGCCGACTGGATTCAGGTCCGCTGTGGACCGCAAAATGTTTGGCGCAGGCGAAACTCTTGAAATATTTAGGATCATCGCCTTGCAGACCTTTCACCGCTGCCACTCCCATCGTTGCCGTCAGGAAAGGATCTTCCCCGTAAGTTTCCATGCCTCTTCCCCAACGCGGATCGCGGAAGATATTGATATTGGGAGTCCAGAAGGATAGTCCTTTATAGCGGTCGTAGATTTTGTCTTTCTGATAGTTATGATATTTAGCACGTGCCTCATCACTGATAACGGAAAAGGTTTCGAGCATGGCAGGTTCGTCAAAAGTAGCGGACAGCGCGATGGCCTGGGGAAAAACCGTCGCCAGACCGGTCCTGGCGACCCCGTGCAGCGCCTCGTTCCACCAGTTGTAGACGGGGATACCGAGGCGTTCGATGGCCGGAGTCTTGTCCATCATCTGCGCAACTTTTTCCTCGAGCGTCATCCTGCTAAGGAGATCTGCCACGCGCTGGTCGGTTGGCAAGCTAGTGTTCCTGAAGGGAAACTGTTGGTTTTGCGTCTGACCGTTTGCAAAGAGAACCGTCAGTAACGCAAACACAGAAATCAGCATTTTCATTTTCATAAAATTAGGGTTTTATAAGTTTAGTATTTGTGTCAGCCTGATATCTTCGGAGGAAGCGCCCACCATGATCGAATAACTCCCTTTCGGGGTAATGAATTTATGCTGGCCGTCGTCCCAGCAACGCAGCTGCGCTTTTTCCAGCGTGATGTTCACCGGGACTGTTTTGCCCTTTGAAATATGGACGCGTTGGAAGCCTTTGAGCTGCTTGATTGGCAGCGGACGATCTAGCTGAGGCAACTTGACATAGAGCTGCGTCACTTCATCTCCATCCATTTTTCCGCTGTTTTTGAGATCGAAACTTACCAGGATTTTGCTACCCTGATCCTGCATTTTCAGGTTGCCGTAGGTGAATCGGGTATAGCTCAAACCGTGCCCAAAAGGATAGAGCGCTTTTCCCTTGAAATACTGATAGGTACGGCCCTTGGTGATGTCGTAATCATCGAAGGAGGGCAAGTCATCCATGCTTCGATAAAAGGTGAGAGGTAGACGTCCTGCTGGATTGTACTCGCCAAACAACACTTCCGCCACCGCCGTTCCACCCTGCTCTCCAGGGTACCAGGCGTCCATGACCCCCGGAATGTTTTCGTTGATCCAGTCGATGGCCAGCGAACTCCCGGCTACGAGGACCACCACCGTTTTTGGATTAACTTTGTAGATGGCCTGGATGAAAAGTTCCTGGTCTTTCGACAGACGAATGCTCTCCCTGTCCTGGCCTTCACTCTCAAAATTCTTGTTCATACCCAGCACCGCGACCGTTACATCACAACTTTTCGCGGCCTGGATGGCGGGGGCAAATAATTCTGTAAAATCATGACTCATATTGGGAGCCTTCCAGTACAACTTCGCAACCGCATCCCGCTTGACAAAATACTCCGCCTTTACGTTATAATTTTTGCCGGCTTCCAGTTCGACCTCTCCAAAATCTGTTTTGGTGGCTTTTCTCTTCCACGAATCGATAACTACTTTACCATCAATCGTTAATCGACATCCATCGTGTGCTAAAAACCCAAAACTATACTTTCCTGAAAGGGTAGGACGCAGTTTCCCGCTCCATCTAACAGACATAGAAGCAGTTGGAGTAAAGGCATCGGGCTTCTGGTTGGCCGGCTCGAAATTGACTTCCTCCTCCGTTCTTGATTTCGACTCTCCTTCCAGCGTCATAGTCGAAAAATATTCCGCCTTCAAACCTTCCGGAAAGTACGCCTTCGAAATGAGTTCGTACCCTTCCAGTCCGCTGATGGCCTGCCACGGAGCATGAACTATTTTCACTTTGTTGCCGACCCGATTTTGTATTCCCTTCAAAATAGATACCGGCTCGCCTACCGGGATTCCGCTGTAATCGCCGAATTCCGCATTGGCAGCATTGATTCCTACAACAGCAATCGACCTAATATGATGAAGATTTAATGGCAGCATCCCTTTGTTTTTCAGCAGCACGATACTCTGTCGCGCAGCTTCCAGCGCCAGGGCCTTGTGTTCAGGAGATCCCACGATCGAAGGCGATAATTTATTGTATGGATTGAGTTCCGGATCATCGAACAACCCAAGCCTCATCCTTGCCCGCAGTACCCTGAAGGCCGCCGTGTCAATATCCCCCATGGAGATCATCCCAAGTTTATAGGCATTCAGCATCGGCTCTTTGTAGACATTGTCGCCACATTCCAGATCCAGTCCTGCCTTGAGCGAAACCATGGCGGCCAGCTCCTTCGTCTTCACATATTGATGAGACGAAACGAGGTTACCCGGACCGCCGCAATCGGAGACGACATACCCGTTGAAACCCCAGTCCTGGCGCAGCACTTTCGTTAGCAGCCACGGATTGGCCGTGCAGGGCACATCGTTGATCGCATTATAAGCCGCCATGATGGAGGCACATTTTCCCTCTTTGACGCAGGCTTCATAGGCAGGCAGGTAGTATTCGCGCAGCTGGCGTTCGGGAATGATAGCGTTGCACATGAAGCGGTTGTGCTCCTCGTTGTTGGCGGCAAAATGTTTGGGTGTCGATACGACTTTCAAATATTTCGGATCATTTCCCTGTAACCCTTTCACAAATTGAACCGCCAGCACGCCGGCCAAATAGGGATCTTCGCCATAGGTTTCGGGCGTGCGTCCCCATCGCGGATCGCGGGCCATGTTGATGGTCGGCGACCAGAAAGTGAGCAGGTCGTTGAAGTGCAGGGTCTGTTTTTTCCCTTGCTCCAGTTCGTTCCATCGAGCCCTCGCCTCATCGGAAATGACGGTGGCGATCTTGTAATGCAGGGTCGGGTTCCACATGCTGGCAAGGGCGATGGCCTGAGGAAATACCGTAAAATTACCCGGACGAACGATTCCATGCAAGGCCTCATTACCATGAAAGTACTTCTCGATTCCCATCCGTGGAATGCCTGGGGAGCTGGCAATCAGGAGGCTGACTTTTTCCTCCACGGTAAGCCTGCCCAACAAATCGTTGACCCTTTCACTGGTGGAGAGTCCGGGATTCCTGAAAGGGAGATTCTGATTCTGGGACTTTCCTGGTAAGGCCAGAAGGGTTAAGGAGAGGAGGACTGAGAAAAATATCGTACGTCTCATAAAGGGGGTTTCACTGTCTCTAAAATATCAATTATTGTCCATTTTTCCGTGCTGAATACCTTTTTCTTCGTTCACCGGCATCTTCAGGTTTTTCCAATCGATTTCCCGTGAATTGTTCAGATAAATTACAGGCATTTCTGAGGCTGAAAGGATTTTGACGTCGGTCATTTCCGCCTTTAACACATCGTCGAACACGAATGCCGGACGGAAATCGGCTTCACGGTAGTTGAGGGTGACATTTTTCATTTTGACACCTTCGGCATGGCGGAGGTAGAAACCCCAGGCAGGCAGCTCACCCCACATCGAGAACTCCGGATAACCGGTCTCGTTTTCGGGAATTTCCGTGATTTTGTTCAACGGGATGCAGGCGATGTTCTTATCAGCCCGGCCACCGTAAGTGATTTCAATGTTTTCGAGGGTCACGTCTTGCACCGGATGACCGGGCAGTCCGACGATGGAGGAGGGGAGCAGGTTATAGGGTAAAAACGGATGACCGTAGATGTGGAAGTGGCCGGGACGCCTGGGCATCTTGTCCTCACCGGGCCTGAGGTGATCGGGTGGTCCTTCAATAGGATAGCCCTGATCGGGTTTGTAGAGCGGAACATCTGCCATCACATTGGCAATGTAGACGCCCTTCAGTGAAGCGGTATTTCCGCTCTTGTTCCTTTTCCCAAGGCGGATGAAAATGGCGTTTCCGGTGTTCTTAGCAATGACATTCTGTATGTCAATATTTTCCAGGATTCCACCGTCGACCGACTCCAGCGCGATAGCCGAACGGTAGGTATCGAAGACAGTGAGGTTGCGGACTTTGATATCCCTGAAACCACCCGTGCCGGCGGTACCCATCTTGAACCCATTGGCGCTGGAGCGGACGGTGCAGCTGTCGATCCAGATATTCTCGCATAACAATTTGGGATTCTCGGATTTCAGACAGATCCCATCGTCGGAGGCGTTGATGAAACAATTCGTGATTCTGACGTTTTTTGAATCTGACACATCGAGTCCGTCGTTGTTCCAGTAAGCAGTGCTTTGCACGGTGATTCTATCGATGACCACATCGGTGCATCCGCGATAATCCTGCACCCAATTAGAGGCATTTTTCAGGGTTACACCCGTCACTTTCACACCGGTGCAGGTTTGAAAATAAAGGACCAGAGCACGGCCCACTTCAGGTCTTTTGAAAAGCCAAAGTGAATCCTGTTTTAACTCTCCGCTCCGTAGTTTCTTAAAAATATTGAGCATCAGCTCCTGTCCTTGTCCGTCGATAATTCCTGGTCCGCTGATGGAAACATTTTTCTGATCTGTAGCGGAGATCAGGGACTTACGACCTTTAACGGTATATTCTGTTGTGCTGTTGGTACCCATGAGGCAGGAGCCCTGTTCCAGGTGGAGGTCCACGCCCGATTTCAATTCCAGTGAACCGGTTTTGAAAATTCCGGGGGGCACAGTTACCCGGCCGCCGCCTTTGGCCGAGACTTCATCGATGGCTTTTTGAATAAAAGTTGCGTTGTTGGTGAGTCCGTCGGCCTTGGCGCCGTAGGAGGTGATTGGCGACCCCTCTTGCCTGGTGCATCCCGAAGCCAGCAACAGGACAACGGATAATATCAGTAAGTTCTTTTTCATAATCTTAGTCCTCGTTATCTTTTGATTTCTTTTTTGCTCCTTTTACCGGATACAGAATTTCGGCATGGACGCTCTCGAGATAGGCCATCAAGCGGGTTTCCAATTCTTTTACTTTTTCTGGCTGCTTTTGTGCCAGGTCGGTCAGTTCCCCCGGATCGTCCTTCAGGTTGTACAATTCGATCTTCACCGGATTCCAGAATTTGATCAGTTTGAACGTTCCCACGCGAATGGCGGAGTGCGGCTTTCCGAAGTAATGAAAGATCAGCTCATCCTTTTTCCTGATGAATTTGCCGTCGTTACCATGCTCGAGCAAGGGGCGGAAACTCGTGCCATCGAGGTTTCCTGGTAAGGGCTTGGTATTACCCGCAAGGTCGCAAAAAGTAGGCAGCAGATCCCAGCCGGCGACCGGCACATCACACTGACTGCCAGGTTTAATACCCGGACCTGCAACGATAAACGGCACTCGGATCCCACCTTCATACAGGGTCCATTTACCCCCTCTGAGCGGATAATTTCTGGGATGGAACTTGAAGACGGAAGGGTGATCGAACTTGTTTTTTACTGGTGGAATGAATTCAACTCCGCCATTATCGGCCATCAGGAAGATGTAAGTATTCTTGCTAATTCCCAGTGAATCAACTCTGTCCAGAATCTGGCCTATTCCGCTGTCGAGGTTTTCGAGCATCCCTGCATAACCCGGATTGTCCGTCTCAGTTTTCTTTTTCTTAAGGTATTTCTGATAGGTCTCCTCTCTCGTCTGGATGTCGACATGGGTGGCATAATGGGAGAGCTGCAGAAAGAAAGGGTGCTTGTTTTTGACTTGCCGGCCGATGAAACTCAACGCCCTTTCGGTGAGGGTCTCGATGCGTTTTGGATCGTTGTTGAGGAACACTTCGGTGAACTTATTCTCCTTCGTCGAATTCACATCGCCATTCCTGTTACCGGTGTTTCCGTCGCTCTCATCGTAGCCCAGGTCTTCAGGAAAAATATCTGAACGCAGGTCCCATTTACCATAATGAGCGGTCTTGTAATCTGCTGAAATGGCTTTCAATAGCTGAGGGATGGCCGGGACTTTCTTAAAATCCGGATGATAATTTTCTTTAAAGAGGGCGTCCCCCTGGCGGGCGGGTGTTTGCCCGAACTGGATGCTCCTGCGGGTCGGACAGCACAAGGCGCAAGAGGTGTACCCGTTCGAAAACCGCACTCCCCTGGCAGCGAGCCTTTCGATATTTGGCGTCTCGTAGTAGTTGCTCTTCGAATTGAAAATTCCATTATCCATGATCTGGGAAGTGGAGGTCCAACCCTGGTCGTCGGTGAGAATGAAGATGATATTTGGCTTTTGGTTGGGCTGTGCAAAGGCCACCTGCATGGAGGTAGCCAGAATCAATTCCGGGAGAATTGCTTTTGTTAATAAACGCATGGTTACTGGTATTTTGGATTGTATTTGCCTTTTTCCTTAAACCCCGGGAAATCCCTCATCGCACCGAAACGGGGATAGGAATCGAAGATATCGCACTTTCCTGTCATCCGTGGATCGCCCTGTGCTTTCAAATCATTTTCGAGCGTTCTTCGCAGGTCATTTTTTATCTGCTGAAATTTTGGATCGGCCGCCAGGTTGTGAAGGCAAGCCGCATCATCCTTGATGCTGTACAATTCCTCAGCCGGCCTCTTCTCATAACCCAGCTTGAAAAACGAAGGATATTTTTCCTTGTTTTCTATCAGCATGACCTTGGTGGGGGAGTTGTCAATGTCGTGGTATCCTGGCCACATGGATTTTTCATCTTCGCCTGAAGTTTCAGTTTTTGCAGCACCTGGAGCCGGATCTCCTACAGGCCAAAGATTCGGTTTAAAATTCAATATAAAGAGATAATCTGCTGTTCTTATGGCTCTTGCAGGGTAGCCCAGATTGTCAGGTCTGGCATGTGTGTGTCGCTCCCGGCCGGTCAGCACATATTGCCGGGATGATTTTCCTCCGTTTAACAGCAACTCCCGGATACTCTTGCCAGTCATTTGTGGCTGATCTTTTACCTGAGCGATCTCGAGAAAAGTCGGCGCCATGTCGATCATCCCAACCAGATCCTTCACAATCCGGTTGCCTTTTATTTTCTTAGGCCAGCAGATTGCCAGCGGAACATGCGTCCCATATTCCTGCAGATTGGCTTTTGCATATGGAAATGCCATGCCGTTATCGGCCGTTACCACGATAATCGTATTATCAAGTTCTCCTTTTTCTTCCAGAAATCTCAGCATCTTGCCTAGCTGACGATCGAACCATTCGATTTCGAAATAATAGTCCAGCACATCACTTTTCACGAGTTCGACATCAGGTAAAAATCCGGGCACTACGGCATCTGACAGTTTTTTACCTGCCTTTATGGCCGATCCGTCTTCATAATCCCGGTGCGGTTCGTGTCCACCATACCAGAAAAAGAAAGGCTTGTCCTTGGCTTTACCGGAATAAAACTCCTTGAAATTTTCGAAGTAATCAATCTTGTTGATGCCGGTAGTAGGAACTTTAGCGAAGACTTTTTTGTTGTATTCGGGTCCAACCGGATTGCGGGTCCAACCGGCATCCTTAAAGTTTCCGGGAGCCCAGGGTTTGCCAGTGAATCCGGTCTGGTATCCGTTTTTTTCCAAAAGATCTGTAAATACGACCAGCTTTTTCGGAAAATAGCTGCTGTGCGTGCCGGCTTCTTCGAGCTGCCAGATGTTCTTACCGGTCAGGATGGCGGCTCTCGATGGACTGCACTGGGGAGCTCCCACGAAGGCATTGGTGAACAAAACACCCTTCTTTGCTACCTCATCGAAGGAGGGTGTCTGAATGCCTTTCGTCCCATAACCCGAAGCATAGGGGTAGGACTGATCGTCGGCGATCGCGAACAGTATATTGGGATGTTTTTCTCCCGATAACCGGGATTGCGCTGAAGCCTGTCCGTTTGCCTGTCCGGCAATCATTGCCAACGAAAGAATGGTGCCAATTTCTCTGATCATCTGTTTTGATATTTTAGTGCTTTTTGAATCGCGGATGGCAGGTTGTCACCGGTTTCCCGAAAGAACGACTTGCCGTTAATTTTTTCAAATAGTTTACTGGAGCTCAAAACGGTTCCTTCGTACTTTTTCCCATCAGCCCGGAGGACGCCGTCAGAACAGAAAACAGCGGAGCCATCCTGATTGCTCACCTCGATTTTGGCTTTCTGATTTACGTCCAGGGCTGCCCGGACGGACCATCCGCCCACCGTGAAAGTTCCTCCGTTATTTAGACTGTTGACCTTTCCAAAGCCACCATCCGATTTCACCTGAAAGATAGCCAGAAACCTCATCTTTTCCGATTTTTCCTTTGAATTTCCCCTGAAATGCCACTGGTTTTGGAAAACGAGGGTATCGCCTTCTTCGTCAATCTTGTTGGTCCAGTTATCCACGGGTACGGAAAACTGATCCGTCACCTGAAAATCTAGTGGCGTAGAAGAGAAAAGTGATACCAATGCCTTGCCAGCCTCATTCCTGGCGGCAATTGTTTTATTTTCAGGATCGATGGTAAATCCGTTGTCATTGTGGAGTAACCAGCTCCAGGACACCGGATGGTCGGCCTCCAGCTCATCATAAATCACGATAGTCGAGGGACGAAGCATCAGAAAATGACGTTTGAAGAGCTTCAGTCCACGATCAATTTTCCCCTCTTCATCCGTTCCCGAATAAGCATTTGAGGCGTCTGCTACCGAATAGGATATTTGGTTTCCATGAAGAAACCGGGGTATCCAACCATAGGATTCATCCGAAAAAGGTTGTCCCTTGTCATTTATCAGAATTCCGTTATGACCCCGTGTATCTTTGTACCAGCCCAGGTAATGGGGATCTCCCATGGCCGGACGGTAGCCGGTGTTGTAAAATAACCTCTTCCCGCCGAGGGCAATGTTGAAGGTGTTTTGATCGGCATGGGCATGGGCCATCGGACCATAAGGACTGCTCCGCACGGAAAGCATCAGGTCTGTCGCAGTTTTTTGGAGGGTAGTATGCATGTATGCAACTCCGATTTCGGGAAAGCAGGCTGCCTGGGGCAAATTGAATTCTTTCACCGGTGAAGGCAAATTCATTTTCAGTCCGCTACGAATCCTGAACCATCGAAATTCCGGATCATCGGCTACCTCCTTTCCAAGACTCTTTGCGAGTGATTGCGCATACCATTCTGCATAAGGCTGTTGAAATAATCTGGCCATGGCATCGGCATACCCGGCATAATTGATGGGAGGTTGTGCCCATCGCTCTCCGTCGTTGCAAAAACCATCCGAAACAGATCCGGCAGGAAAAGAATAGATCAACCAGTTTGGGTTGAATTTGAACCAATCTGATCCCATGAAGTCGACTCCCGAGAGGTCTTTAAATATGGTGGATACATCGACCAGGCTGAGCATGTTCATTCCGAAATAGGAGGTGCCGTTGAACCAGGCGCCATCCTCTTCACCCATCTTGGGAGATTGAGCGATCCATAGTTCGTAGCAATATTCAAACCAAAGATCGGCTTCAGGAACATGCCCACGGAATGCCAGTGTCGTTTGAAGTAAATTATGCAGGATATGCTGCCAGACATGCATCGAGGAGGAGCGGCTTTCAACCTGGCCAATCCAGAGTTTGTAGAATTGACTCGCACGGATGGTGGTAGGTTTGACAATCCGATCTCTTTCCGATGCGGACAATAAATCCCAAAAAGTATCCACCCCAATGGCCAGCCCGGACATGATCCCGGCATCTCCAAAATTATTAATGTGGGAAGGTCCGTTGGGGTCCCATCCGGAAACCTCCAGCATCCATTTTTTTGCCGCATTGAAATATTTCTCATCTCCCGTTAAAAGATAAGCTTCCGAAAGTGAAACGATTGCATTCCGGATTTTCCATCCTCCGAATTTGCTTGCAATGGAGGCAATTTTCGTATTTTCGAAATCATCTTTCCCCTTGAAAGTAGGAAGGACAGAGGATTCATTGGGTACGGGCATGTTCAAATAACTGTCTGCCTCCTGTAATATCAGAACTGTCTCTCTATAAGCTTTAGCCTTTATCCTTATTTTCTCTTCCTTTTTTAACAGCACCCTGGGATGGGTTGCGGAAATTCTTCCCAGCAAAATTTTTGGGTCGGGTGTCTCAAAAATCCTGGTGGAAGATTTAATGGTAAATGAATCAACAGGATTCCATTTTTCGTCGTTGACACTATATTGCCAATACCAGATTCCAGGCGCTAGCCTTTTATGCGGATTAAAAATGGCGAAAGGAATGCCATGCTTTTCAATTACCTCTTTGGCGAAATTTCTTGAAGAGGAGATTCTGATGCTATAGCTGGCCTTTTTCTTCGTTGGCCATTGAAAACTGGGGGAATTGAATCTGGGTTCCTCACCCATGGAGGGGGTGGTCCAGATTCTTATTTTTGGATAGATAGCTGTAGTAGAGACTTTTGACAATTCAGCTACATTTTGTGATTGGCCGGTTCCAGCCAGAAAAATCAATGCAACCCCCAACAACAACAGAATTTTCACAGGCATTTTTTATGAATTGCTTCTATTTAATGTGCTCCTTTTGGACTGGCATTCATTATTTTACTGATGCGATTAATCGCGTCACAATGATTTACTATTTATGTGGAAGACACCTTTTTACGGGTCCCGAATTTCCAAGCAGATAAAGTTTACTACTCTTATTGGCTGGGTCATTGGATAACTCAGCTACGATTACCCGGGCATCCGGATGAGCATTTCGTATTAAGGCACTCATCTCAAAGGATAAACAGTTGGAGGAAAGCAGGGCCGCTTCCTTTTTCCAGGTGAGCCCTTTGTCGCTGGAAATCCACCAGCCCACTTCACTAATATCCTGATGATGATAAGAAGCAAAGAATCGTATTTGATCTCCTTTTTCAAAGAACAGATCTCCGCCGTTAAAGGTATATTCCGGGGGAATAATACTGGAAATTTGCCATTCCTTACCGGTCCACCGACTGTAACAAATAGGTTGAGTCTTTGAATTGCACCTAAAATACAAATTTGGATTTCCTTGCGAATCAGCCAGGTTAGTGCCGAGTCGCGTCTTTTCTCCTTTGGAATTAAATACCAAAGTCAGGGAATCCGCGGATTCTTTCGTGAGTGGCATTGTCAGTTTGGTTCCTTTTGCATTTTCCCAGGTATCATTTACCGCATTCATCTTCATGGCGTATTCATTGGTCCTAAGGGAAGTATGCACTTCAGGATTGGCACATGGGTGATAATTGAAAGAAACGATGACGGTATTATTGGGGCCTTCCTGGAACCAGGCATACCAGGTGTCATAGACCTCCAGATTTGCCTTCTGTGGCTTATGCTTGAGAATGGATACCGGTTTGGCAAAAGTCCTGCCATTGTCCGTGGATTTTTGATAAACCCAGTCGCTCCGGTGGGGCCCATGCCGGTAAAACAGATAGATGTTGTTATTGGGCATCTTGATGAACTGGCTGTATGTTCCGAACGGAGGAATATTATCCAGGACGTTCCATGCGGTGATATCTCCCGGCTTTTTCGAAACGAGATGGGTCTGTTTTCCGCTGCCGTAAGCGCCCATATCATTATTTCCCTGGTCGCTGTCTCCTCCATGCCCACCGAAAATCAGGTGAATATATCCCAGTCCGTCAACCAGCATTGCCGGACGTCCGTGGTTGTCAATCTTACCAGGATTCTTCGGATTTGGAATCTTGCCCAATGCGCTCGTACCTGCTTGAATTGGTCCGATCCATTCTTTAGTAACGTGATTATAGGAACAGACATAAGGGTCTTCCTTTGGTCCCTGGTAGGCAAAATAGGTGACTCCCTTATAATATTCGCCCGACGGGTGCTGAATCGTTTGGAGCGGTCTGCCGAAACCGTTATCGGCAAAATAATTCACTGAATCACCTGCAGACACAGGAGCTTTTTGTTCAATGGCCGAATCAAATCCCGAATGAGATTGGTGACGGGAATGAGTGCCTGTTTGTATGGCAAAAGTTCTTATTGCACCCAGGGGAAAAAGGGAGCAAATGATCGCAGTAAGTAATAGCTTATAAATCTTCATCTTTATCTGGGTTTTTTAATTTTTTTACTTTTGGTTGTTTTGGCACTTCTACTGCCCTCACCATTTTCGGGAAAACCTCCCTGAAGGTGGCAATCAGTTTTTGTTATTCGGGATTCAGATCCTTCTCCGCGATCAGACAATATTCAATAACGTGAGACAGGAACATAAGGACAAATTGGAAAGGATTGATTTTTCCATTGTTTAGTGATTTAAGAATGATAAGTTCATATCGTGGTGTTGATTGGAATTCAAGTCTTCAATTTTCACAATTTATTGACGAGCGGCATTATTTTGTGGGTAGGATCTGCAAGGGTCAGAGTCGTATGGCCTTCCCGTTTTTCGGCAAAAACATCCACCGGCCGGGTGAAAGAGAGAATAGTTTGCCCGTTAAGTTTCAACTCTTTCAATCCGGCAACAGCCAGTTTGCTGAGGCCATTTTTTTTGTCTGCAGCAAGAACGGCAATTCCCTTGTAAGTCCCGCTGTATTTGTTACCCTCCAGGCTCACAATGAAAGTTGCCAGAGCATCGGTGATAAGGGAATTTCTGTCAATAAACACAAAGGAGCCATCCTCGTTTTTGCAGCCATCCGGTAACAGGTTTTTGTTGAGGCCAAGCTTTGAAATGGTCTCGACAGAATAACCCTTCACTGTGGCTTTTTCATAAATGGACCCAAATCGTTTGGCGATATTGTTGGCCTTGAAATCATGATCGGCGGTTCCTTCAATCATCAGTTTGCCTCCTTTAGCCTGGTAATCTTCCAGAAATTTCAGAACCGGCTCTTTGGCATATTGGGGATTCAGGAAGAGCACTGCTTCGAATGTATGTCCGTTCATCTCCGGTTTGCCATTTTTCCCGATCTTCAATTTTTTACTCACGATCAAATCAGAAGGAACCACTGCATTGAGATATCCGGCATTCCAGATTTCTACTCCCTTTTCTTCCACCCTCATTTTGTCGTTGATATCATAGATGCCTCTTTCTTTTTCATTGGGATACCAGTTGCATAAGGCATCTGTTCCGAAGATGACCAGCAGATCAATTTTGGGAAGTGAGGGATTGAATTTGTTAAGCAGCCTGGCACAATTCTCGATGCGGCTGATTCCCGCGATGGCCTCCGGAAATTCGAGGTCAAACCGTTGCGCACGTTTGTCGTTCAGTGCATGGTAATGGGTGCGGATTCCCCAGCGCAGGTCGCTGAACGCCTTAACCAGCACGGGTTCAAGATCCTTGTCGTAAAATTGATTGTACATCGCATTCTTTGTGTGGGCCATGGCGATTCCCATCTGGGTGGGAGTAGGGGTTCTTTCGTCGGTCTGACCATATTCGCGCGAAGCCTCCCACCACCCTATTCCATTGGCCCAAATCTCGTCGTTGACCAAACTGTTGTGATAAGTATTGTGAATACCGTTGAAGATATTTTTCCCGAATATTTCTTTCGATTTGAGGTTCACTGCGGCCTCGACACGTAAGGCTCCTTTCCGCATGAAATCCATGTATTCGTTGATGGCGCTGATTCTGATTTCAGGTTTCCCGGTAGGGGCATACCGTGCATCAAAAAGTGTTTTATCCAGTGCAAGGCCGGTCGATGCCTCAAAGGCGGAGGCCATGGCATCAGAATACCACCTGCCCCTGAAAGTCTCACCGGGTTTCAGCTCCGCTTCACGGGCAACATACTTATTGCCATACTCATCCAGGGCGAATCCGTCGAAGGGAATATCGGAATAGGCCTTCATCGCTTCCGCGAATCCATTTATTTCAACATCGCCCCACATACTGCTCTGGCTGCAATATTGCTGGGTCATCACACAGGCTGTAAATCCTTTCACACTATTTCCACCCTTGATTTTGACCAGTACCGTCTCTTTATCCGGCGTGGCAGATTCGCATTGTCGTGTAATATCCTTTAGCGTAGAAGGATCATAAAAACCCTCGGAAGTTTTACGAAAGGCATAGACCCTGAACAAATCAGAGTGCAGCAGGCGATCCGGAAACCGTATATATTTTGCTTTTGCGGTATAGTCGGCATTTCCCGACTGATCCAGCTGGACTTCATTTTCAACGATCATCCTTTGAGAGCCGGTCATGGAAGTGTCCTTGTAATTTCCCCAAAGTTGCAATCCGACTTTCAGCCCTTTTTTGTGTGCAGAGGCTACAATTTTCTGAAAAACCGGATGCATCAGGCCATAATTGTAAAAATTCGCTCCATCCCTGGCGGTCAGAAAAAGCAAGGTATAAGGACATTTTTGAGCGATGGAATCGAGGTGTACCAGGAAATTGTCGTTGGGTAACAGGCTGGGCGATATAAACCAGTAACCTATTTCCGGATGGTTTTCGTTGGTAAATTTTGGAACATAGTTAATCGGCTGGGCTACAATCGAAGAAGAAATCAGAAGCAGTAATAAAACGGAAAGCGCACTATTCTTCATGATGAAAAGGGTTGATAGAGAAAAAGGGAAGAAGGAATTGGTCCTTCTTCCCTTTTAACAGACTAATGGTTAAGAGCGAAAATTCTAGTAGCCTTCGTTTTGTGCGATCCGTGGATTGGAATTATCCAACATTCCCTGAGGAATTGGTCTAACTAAATGCTTGGCTGAAATGAGTGGCGTTCCGGTCAACCCATAACCTGTCCATGGATTGTATTTGGTTGCCCGGGAGATCAGGGTACCCGTCCTCTTCAGGTCAAACCATCTTTGGTTGCCTTCGCCTAAAAGCTCTCTGGCACGTTCATCCAAAATCAGGTCGACCGTAATATTTGCTGCAGTAGCTCTGTAGGAAATAACATTGGTAAGAGGATCGTTGACCAATTCGGGATTCGTTGCCCTCATCGGAGACTTACCGGCGTTGGCAGCACCAAGGGCCCTGTCAAGAATTTTATTGTAATAGACATCGGCAGTTCCCAAAACGGCTCCTGTTGCTCCTTTTACAATGGCTTCAGCAGCCATCAGGTAAACTTCAGCAGAACGGAAGAGTGGGTCATTGAAAGTAGAATAACCGTCTCCATAAGTGATACCGGGTTGGAAAAATTTCCAGAACATCGGAGCTGGACCTGCCAGAACATCCACGATAGGGGTTGTTCCTGTGATATAGCCTAATCCAACATATTCATTTGCGTTGATAACAGAATATTTCTTAGTACCACCCTGAATATCAACGCCTCTCTGGGCAGCGGTTGTTACTGGATTGGTCCATGGCATGGCGACAGCGGTGGTATCACTCACGGCATAGGTCAAAGTCAAATTCTGGGGAAACGGCTTGTTAGATGCCAAAGAAATTGAACCGGCCACAGTTGCGTAGGAAACGCTATTGAAGGTTGCATTGTACCTCGGGTCCATTTTCGGATCAAAAAGTCGATACGCAGCCCAGGTACAAATTTGTGAGGGCAGGAACCGGTTATAGGCGGAGGTTCTTGCCTGTTGGGCTACACCACTTGGTCCACCAGAGAACATCTCATGCATATTATTTCCAAGAGTGGAAGTGCCTACACTGGGGTCTCCCTGGTAACTTGATGCATTGGCGTATTGGACAGCGAAAATGACTTCTGCACTCTTATTGCAAACCGCTACGGAGCTCGTGGCGGAAGCTGACTCCTTGTTGGGGTTGATGTTATGAAGCGGCCATAAATTGTTCCAGTTTGTTTCCAACGGATACAAACCCGAAGAAATGATCTGGTCGCATAAGCTCAGCGCACTGGTGAAATCGGCAGCTGAACCTCCCAACGCATTGTTGTAGTTCCAGCCACGGGTCAGATAGACACGTGCCAGAAGAAATTTGGCAGCTCCCTGGGTGACACGGCCTACATCTTTTTGTTTTGCAGGTAATTTACTCACACATTCCGTAAGGTCTTTTACTATTTGGGTATAGATGTCCTTTGAAACTGTTTTTGTTACTTCCAAACTGGCTGAGGTAGTTTCTTCCAAAGGCATTGGTATATCTCCCCAGGTTTGAACGGCCCAGAAATAGGAGAGCGAGCGAAGGAACTTAGCTTCAGCAATTCTTACATTCTTAGCAGAGTCGGCCATGTCTGTAATTACCGGAGCCCTTGAAACCACGGCGTTACACCTGTTGATTTCCCGATACAAAAAATCCCATAGTGTTTGAAGTTCACCGAGAGAAGCATTCATGCGAATATCATACTGGTCGTATGCACTTCCAAGAGGATTGGGTTGGTTAAAATAAACTCCACCCCAGCCACCTGCTGCAAAAACGTCTGTTCCGGGATATATCAGTACTCTTTGCTGTGTTATATCCCTAAGTAATGGATAGCAAGAAGTTACAAGGCTTTCGAAGCCTGCCGCGTTGGTATAGTAGTTGTCGGTAGTTCTGTTTCCAGGGTTAACCTCGGTGAGAAAACTCTGTTTGCACCCAGCTCCAATGATTACAATCAATGAGATGTAAATTAAAGCTTGTCTGGATATTTTAAAAATATTCATATGATTTATTTTTAAATGTTTTTTTAAGTGTTTAGAAACCAAGATTTAAACCAAATGTATACACGATATTTGGCACATCATCGATGTAAGTACTTGAATTGTATTCAGGATCCATTCCGTGATATTTAGTAAACACAAATGGATTGGTAATTTGCATATAGACGCGAACCTTTTCAATTTTCAGCCTGTCAAGAATGGTCTTTGGCATCGTATAGCCAACTGTAATATCAGAGACTCTTAAATAACTCGCATCTTCATAATTAATGGCGCTCTTGTAAGGTTGCGAAATGCCAGGGCCATAAAAGGTGTTGATTGGATTCTTTCTGGTCCAGTAATCCAATACGATGTGGTTGTATCGTGTATTAGTATAATCTCCCATGGTTCCTGACAGCAGGTTATTGCTGTAAGTCGTACCGTTACGATAGTACAACTGGAAAGAGAGATCAAAATCCTTGTAGGTGACCCGGTTGGTCATGCCCATGATGTAATTGGGCAATTGAGTACCCAAAACCTGACGGTCATCTTTCCCGGTAGCAGAAGAGATGACGCCATCTTTGTTGGTATCTACAACCCGAACAGAACCAGGAGACTGGCCAAAGGATTTTGCTGTAACACTATCGGCTATTTGCCAGATTCCTGCGAACCTGTAATCATAATAGGACTTAACCGGTGAGCCAACAAACAAGGCGTTACCGATAATTGCAGAAACACCATTGGCTAATGCCTCAATTCTATTGATGTTTTTGGAGAAATTCCAGGAAGTGGTCCAGGAAAGATCTTTTCTGTCAATATTTCTTGTGTTGATAAGAAGCTCAATACCCTTGTTTGAAATTTCACCCACGTTGGCATACACGGAATTGAACCCTGTAGAGGTTGGCAGGTTTTCCTGTAATATCAGGTCCTTTGTATTCTTCTTGTAAACCTCAATGGCTGCGGTAATTCTGTTTTTCAGAAATCCTAAATTCAAACCAACATTGACCTCCTGGCTTCTTTCCCATTTCAGGTCTTTGTTACCCAGGTTACCCGGAGCAAAACCATTCCCCAGGGTCTGGTCATAACTGTAAATAGTATTTAAGATAGAGGCCTGGGTACTGTATGGAGATACGTTTGAGTTACCTACTTCACCATAACTGACGCGAAGTTTCAGGTCGGAGAAAAGCTTCGTTCTTTTGATGAAATCTTCTTCCACCAAACGCCATGCTAAAGCTGCGGATGGGAAAAAGGCCCATTTGTGTCCTTCGCCCAATTGAGAAGCGCCGTCACTACGACCGGTTAAGGTAAGAAGGTATTTTTCGTCATACGAATAATTGACCCTACCCATGTAGGATTCAATGCTGTTCATTTTGTAACTACTGCTTACCCCTGTTATATTTGAATTTCCTGCGGTCCCTAAATTGTACCAGATAGAAGCGTATGGAAGATTCTGTACCGCAATGGAATAAGTTTCAGCGATGTTTTTGAAGGCACTCTGCAAAATGGTCGCATTCAGTTTGTGTTTACCTTTTGAGCCCGTATAATTTAGTTGATTATCAAAGGTGTAGCTGGTGTTATCGGCTGTAGAGTAAGTGGCTCTCGGAAGGTTTACCCCTGCACGGTCTTTGGTATACGTACCCCTGTAGTCACCCTGGCGCTGATCAATGATGGAAGCAGATATGGATGATTTGAAGGTAAGTCCTTTCATAAGAGTCAATTCAACAAAAGCATTTCCCATTTCGTTGGCAACTTTCGTTTCAAACTGATAGTTGGCAGGATTTGCTTCAACTATTGGATTCAGGACCTGGTTGTCCTTGATTCCCATCCAGACGGCCAAGCCATTCCATGCACCCTGGTTCAGGTCATATCCATCACTTGGATTGACCAGATCACTGTACAAATTGACTCCGGTTGGCCTTGCCCGGTAAGCTGAACGCAAAGCCTCATAAGATCCTGTTGGGTTATTGCTGTAGTTGAGGTAGGCAGTAATACCAACTCTCAGGTAGTTAGTAATTTTACTATCCAAAGCTCCGTTCAAACTGTATTTTTTAAAGGTACTTCCAGGAATATTACCGTCTTCCTGAATATAACCACTGGAGAACCGGTAGGTTGTTCCTGTGGTACCACCGGTTACAGCGACTGTTGTTCCAACGGTTGCGCTTGGTTTGGTCAACAGATCAACCCAATTGGTACTTTTATTGCCGTTTACCATGGCCATTTCATTGGTCGAAAAGGTTGCAGGAGAACCCAGGTTCAATACTGCATCCGTGACGATCATTTTATAGAATTGCTGCGCATTTTGAAGATTTGGCAAATGCGCGGGGGTCTTGATCCCCCTGTAGGAATCTATCGTAACTTTAGGTTTGCCGGCCAATCCTTTCTTGGAAGTGATGATGACCACACCGTTTGCCCCACGAGAACCGTAAATGGCTGTTGAAGATGCATCCTTCAAAATATCAATAGATTGAATATCCGCCGGGTTAATATCGCGCAGCCTGCCACCAATTACTCCGTCGATAACGACCAAAGGTTCAGTTACACCAGTGATGGTATTCTCACCACGAATATCGATGCTGAAAGCCTGACCGGGAAGGTTACTCCCTTTCAATACGACTACCCCTGGTACCTGACCTTGAAGCGCCTGGGTGGCGTTGGCAGGAGAAGTCCTGACAATATCAGCCGAATTGAGTGAAGCAACAGCTCCTGTCAGGTCCTTTTTCTTGACAGAACCATAACCAATTACTGCAACTTCCTCTATACCAACTGTTTCTTGTTCGAGTACGACATTGATAAGCGATTTATTGCCCACCTGAATTTCCTGTTGCTTCATCCCGACGAAGGAAAAACGCAGGACAGCATTGGCAGGAACACTGGAAATGGCATAGTTCCCATCTATATCCGTGATGACCCCTAAGGTAGTCCCTGGCACGGATACGGTAACGCCTGGCAACGAGGCACCGGTAGGATCCGTTACTTTACCGTGTACTTTTCCTGATTGTTGGGCTCCATTACCGGTAGATTCCGGAAAAAGCACGATCTGGCGGTTGACGACCCTGAAGTTGACATCGGTTCCCTCAAACAATTTTTGAAGAACATTATCGATGTTTTCGGCCTTCGCCTCCAGATTTACCTTTCGTTCGACATCAATCTGGTTGTTGTCGTACATGAAAAAGAATTCACTCTGAGTTTCAATCTCAGCCAGTACATCCTTAACCTGTCCATTCTGAACATTGAGGTTTAACCTGGTTTTTTGTGCATAGCTGGCAGAATATACACTCATGATATTCATCACCAGCAAAAAAAGCGTTAATCGCATAATTAATAGAATTTTTTGCGCCATCGGATTTCGATGGCACGCCCTTACTGAGTTTTTTTTCATAATTTCGAAAAATTTAGTTTTGAATTTCTATGCAAGCCTTTTTGCGAAATACGCTGCATTTAAATTCGGTTCAACAATTAACTAATTTTGTAAACAGGGAGTCTCGAACACTTCCTGTTTTTTGTAACTAACTCTTGATCTGTGGTTTATATTTAATTTTTACTTGTTCTCCTTCGATAGTGTAGTCAATAGGTGTGATGATACTAATCAATTCAAGTACCTCTCGCAGACTTTCTGTTTTTACCTTGAAAGTATAGTTGTGATGATAATACACTGATTGGTCAAGCTGGATATTCACACCATACCAACTATTAAGATAATAAATAACATCCTCAAATGGTTGATTCTTGAAAATCAAAACGTTGTTTATCCAGGAAGTCAGGGCCTCCATATTTTCCGCAACCCGGACTTTCCCGATACCGTTGTTGTAGACCAGTTCTTGTCCCGGGAGCAGATCCGTAATATTTTCGTTTTGCTTGTTGAGGACTTCAATTTTTCCGGTCACCAGTGTCACGTCAGTAAGATCCCTGGTTCCATCTTCCCTCATATTAAAACTCGTCCCATAGACTTTTACCTGAAGCTTGCTACCATGAACGATCAATGGATGAAAGGGATCTTTCTCTACCTGGAAGTAGCACTCTCCACTGAACCAAACCTCCCGATTACTGGCTGAATAATTTGAAGGATACCAAATTTCAGCCCCGGAATTCAGCCATACTTTGCTGCTGTCGGGCAATATCACCTGTGTCTTGTTTCCTTTCGGAGATATTATTTTGGAGTAAGTGACGGGTTTTGCCTTGTTAAGAAACTTATCACCGAAAGTAATTCCGGCAAGGAATACCATTATAATTATCGCAGCAGCTGATACAAATTTTAAATATTGGTAAATCGTCCTTTTTTTATGGGTAGAGACCTGGATTTTTTGGATGAGCTTGTCCCAGTTGTAAGACATATCAGGCTGGAAATAGTCAGGCTTACTCCTGGTAAGTGACCAGATATTAACGATTTCATTAAGAATCAAAGGATTGTCAGGTGATGAATCGAGCCATTCTTTTAGCAGCCCAATATCTTCACCGGCGGTCCTATTTTCCAATTTGGCCGCAATGGCATTCCAGGGTATGTTTGTGGTTTCCATTTTTCTTTCTTACGTGATATGTCGTAACAAGTTCGGAAATCCCTCAAGCAGTTGTGAAAATTAGTAAAAATAAATGATAAATGGTTAATTACCTGAACAAAATGGGAAGCAGCCAGCTCATGAAAATCTGTTTGTAAAACGGATTAAGTGTTTCGCGAAGCTTCTTTAAGGCAATGCCCACATGGTTTTCGACTGTTTTCGGGGTAATTCCAAGGAGTGCGGCAATTTCTTTATGAGAGAGATTTTCTTCACGGGCCAGGATGTATACTTTCCTGCTTTGATCGGGGAGTTTATCAATCGCGGCTTCGATGAGTTCGCGTAACTCTTTTTCTTCCATGAAGTGTTGTGAAACGATTTCCTCTGAAAGCCTGGAATCCTGGATATCCAGGGAGGTGAAGACGGCTCTGTGTTCTCTCCGGTAGTGACTGATGGCCCTGTTTTTCGCCGAAGAGAAGAGAAAAGACCTGAAGTTTGCCCTTATTTGCAGGGACGTTCTTCGCTCCCAGATAAATTCAAAAATATCGAGGGCGACTTCCTGAGAAAATTCCTTCGAATGAAGGTAAATGTTGAGAAAATTGCAGAGGTCGGGGAAGTATTTGTCAAACAGGAAACGATAAGCGATCAGATCACCTTCGGCTAGCTTCAGCAGCGCCTGCTCATCAGTTATAAAATCACTTTTAAACATTGAAAATGAAATAATTCCGACCAGATTTGTTCATTTGTAAATGTAATAATAATATCACTTCAATATGGGGTTGAAAGTAGTCAAGTATCATTTGAGGCCATTCACTCACTGGGTCTTTTGGATATTCCGGACCAGCCGAACAAAATTATTTGACCTTAAGATATCACCCTGCGGACCTAATCCGTATACCGGCTTGCCCAGTGAATCAACACCCATTTCGATGCCTTGCATACGACTCTCCTTCGGACTGCTTCTTTGTGCACCGGCACCATGGGCATCATAATATTTATAAAAGGTGCTGCCGGGTTTCCTTAACCATCCGGCCGCCCTCCCAAAGCAAACATAGACTGCGCTGGCACCGGACATCGAAATTTCCCTGGCCGACTGGTGCGTCGTGCTGGTCCAATACCAGGGCCAATCGAGGGTGCCACCCTCACTGGTAATTGAAGTGCAATTAAACATCGGATTGATGGCAGCTGAATTGGTAGAGCCCGGCGAACGGGTATAGTCTACGATACTCTGCAACTCCTTTGTATCAGGCAGTCTCCAATCATGATAACCACAATAATTTTCTGCATTCTTTTCCTGAGCCCATGCCAGCGCCCGCTCCCAGTTCATGCCCGACTTGCTGTCGTCTTTGGTCCACATCAGTCCGGTGGCCTGGTCCGAAATTGTTTGATCCCCGTTGTCTTTGAAATCATTGATCCCGTATTGCGGGTTTCCCCTGACGGCAATAAAGGAAAACGTTTTATCGAATCCCCCCGGCATCCATAAATCGTAACCCTTTATCCTGCCATCGGCGAAATTGAAACCAAAAAGCTTTTTGCACCCAACGTGACTCAACTCATTGTAAATCGTACACGAGGCATATTGCGAATCAATGATGCGTTCCCCTTTTTCCGTCTGTCCCCAGGCAAAAGGAAAGAAGGTCTTGTCAATGAACGGGATCAAAACCGAAAGATCTGTCCCTCTGAATCCGCTTGGATCCGTTCCATTCCAGTTGGTCAGGGAATATAATTCTTTGATAGTCGGAATCCGCCAGTCACTGTAACCGCAATATTTTGAGGTGTTTAGTACCTGAACACGTTCCTGAATCTTTTCCCAGGTAAGCTTGTCTGACCTCTCCATGATTCCATCGTTGTTGCCATTGGCATCAGGATTGCTCTGCCAGGTTAATCCGGTGATCAGGTCTGTAACGGTACCATCCCCATTTTTTTTGTATGCTACCGGATTCTTACCAGGAAACTGCCCGAAGAAAGATAGGCTGGAGCTTGCCGGACAATCCATGCTGGTTGTATTGTCGAAACACTTGGTGACTCCGGTTCCAGCTATCCGGTAAGTTTGAGAGAAGGCGATCGGCTCAAAACCAATCAATAACACCAATAAAAAGAATTTAACGGAATGGTGTTTCTTCATAAATTATCATGTATCGGTTGAATGAATAAATCTACGCTGACTGCTTTTCCTTGACAAGAAATTTCAGGGAAACAGGGATTTTCATCACCCAAAAGGCGGAATTTCTCAACGAATATTTTCTTATTCTTTCGGGCTCTTCTTTTCTTCGGCTTTTTCGCCTATCATTTTTAGGACCGCTTCATCATTCCATTCCTGGCAGTGACCGGCCATGGGGGTGAAAGAAATTTTTGCATCAGATCTTGGATTCTGTGTCTTATCCAGGAAGGTCTTCAAGAACCTTGTGGCCACGTTCGAATAGAGCCCGTCCATATCACCTGTCCAAACCCAGATCTTGCCCTGAAGTTTCGGGCCGAGGGTGGGCCAGCCTCTCTCCAGGACTTTCTTAAGATCATATTTTTCCCATTGTCTGGCGATTTCGTGGTCAATTTTCCCGGTTATGGGATCGAACATCAGGGTTGGAAGACCGTCCTTTCCCCTTGGACCGAAGACCGCATTGTAGGCTCCGAACTGTCCGCCGGAGACCCGGTAGTCGCCGGTCCTGCTGACGGCATTCTCTCCTGCGATCCAGTCTTTCATGGAGAAGGTCGGTTCGCCGTAGATAGTTCTTTTGCCAGGCTGAAGGTATCCGTATCGGTTGTAGAAGATGCTCTCGTCCTGATAGATATTGATGAGACCATAGTGCTCAAAATCTACCGGATCCGGACTGTAGGACCAGGTGCCGTCGAAGAAATCCGGATAGAAAACCTGCAAACCGAGGGCGACCCAGCCTCCTGTCGAATAACCGGTGAGGTAACGTTTGTGGGTTTCGGGATGGTAGCGTACCATCTTCTCGATTTCGGGGATTAGCTCTTCGGTAAGCGCCTTTCCGCAAGGGCCATTACTCTCTGAATCAACTTGATAAGTATCTCCGTACGGGCCCTGAGAGTCGAGATAGACGTAGATCACCTGGGGTGCCTTGCCGGAAAACCACCATTCGGAGAATGCCTTATCCAGGATATGGTTGTTGACAGCGGTATATCTGCCGTTCAGTCCGGGTGCGCGATAGCAGATCGGGTAGGCCTTATCCGGATTTTCAAAATAGCCCGATGGGAGCAGGATGGAGGCTCTGAGGAGTCTGGTATGACCAGAGAAATTGGTGAGGCATTTACTTTTCATCACCACTGTTTTCACAAATTTGTGGTCGACGATTTCTGGCAGAGGGATCGTCTGGCTGAGGGTAAGTTTTAACTCAGAAGAGGAAGTCAGCATCAGTGAATCTGTGCTGCTATAGATATTTCCGGGTACGTTTTCTTGTCCGTCGTCGACATTTTGTTTGTAGATAACCTGGAAATAGACCTTGTCATTTTTGCCTGGTACCCATTTGTCGAGGCCGATGCACAGCAGGTTTTTGTCCTTCGCTTCGAGGGTATAGACGGCGGTTCCATCCCAGTTCTGCGGGGTGACGCCTATTGTGAGTTCGGATTTGAATCGAGGCGCCTTCTCATTTTGTCTGGAGAGGTGAAGCAGCAGCCGGCCGCCGGTGATCATCGATTTCTGCAGATCGGGTGTGACGGAGATTTTTGCCCTTTTGAAAGGCATTTCCTGAGCATGTGTTAATAGCGCAAATGCAATCAGGAGCAGAAAGCTGATCAGGACTCTTTTCATGGTAATGGTTTTAGAACCGGATAAACAGTAGGAACAGGAGCCCAATAGCGATCCGGTAGTATCCGAAATATTTGAAACCGTAGTTTTCGACCAGTTTAATAAATACCTTGACGGCGGCCCAGGCAGTTATAAAAGCGATCACCAAGCCGATGCCCAAGAGAACGTATTCATTTGAATTAAAGTGAATTGGCGTCTTGATCAGATCGTAGCCAGTTGCTGCGAACATGGTAGGAACGGCCAGCAGGAAAGAGAATTCCATGGCTTGTTTCTTATCAAGGCCGTTAAAGACTCCGCCGATGATGGTTGCGGCAGCCCTGGAGACGCCGGGTATCATAGAGATGCATTGAATCAGTCCGATGAAGAAGGAGTTTTTGTAGGAGATGGATTCCAGGTCGAGGGTCTTGCTTTCTTTCGCGACGACTTTCTTGTCGATCAGCACCAGGACGATCCCTCCGATCACCAGGGCAACACCCACCACATAAGGATTGAACAGATACATTTTAATGGTCTTGTAAGCCAGGAAACCGACAATCCCGGTAGGAATGAAGGCGACACCCAGTTTGAGATAGATCGTAAAACTCTGTAAAAATCTTTGGGCGTAGAGCAGGACGATGGCCATGATGGCTCCCAGCTGGATGGAAATTTCGAAAGTCTTCACGAAGTCGCCATCGATTTTGAGCAAGGTCTGGCCCATGATCATGTGCCCAGTGGAAGATATCGGAAGGAATTCTGTGATTCCTTCAATGATGGCCAGGATGATGCTGTCGAAATAACTCATTTGAATGCTGTTTTAAAATTATTTAGAACAAATATAGCTTTCATTTTAGAACGGTTGCAAACATCGAATCAATTGTTGCAGAATAAGATTAAATTTCATTCTTTTGATAGACCTTAATCATTCGTGGCGGTATGAAAAAAAATGTGTCGGACGAAGAATTTTTCATCATTCAAAGAATGGTTGAAGGGGATGAAAAAGCCTTCAAGTATTTTTTCGACACCTATTACGATGACTTGTGCAACTTTGTGAACGGCTACCTGCGCGATGAAACCCTGTCGGAGGATATCGTTCAAAGTATCTTTATCTATTTATGGGAAAACAGGGATTCCCTTCCGTCCAATAGTTCCATCAAATCCTATTTGTACACTGCGACTAAAAATAAAAGCCTTAATTATTTGCGGGACGAAAAAAACAAGCACAGGATTGAGGGGGCACTTTTCGCTCAATCAGAAAGTTTTTCTGATGAAAGCGCTGATAGATACCTGGAATTTGAGGAGTTGAAAACGATCCTTTCCAGGGCAGTTGAGGTACTTCCAACACAATGCAAAACGATTTATCAGTTAAGCAGGGACGAGGGTTTGTCGCAAAAGGAAATTGCTGAAAAACTGGGCATTACCATGAAAACAGTTGAAAACCAGATGACGATAGCGATCCGAAAAATAAAGGAGCATTTACAGCCTTATCAGGACCAGATATTTATTTTTTTCAT
>JBAXKJ010000039.1:0-41158 GCA_037137375.1 Prolixibacteraceae bacterium | reverse complement strand
AGCTGTTCACTTTTTAACCGGTGGACCTGTGCAATTTTCACCCGGTATTTACAAATAGGCCAGAAACATGCGGTTTCAATCGAACTGGGCAATAAAGATCTTCAGGCTATCGCTGATTTTTCATACAATAATATTGCAGGGGTCATGAAAGGTTCATCACGGAATACCTACTCTTCTTCAGTTGCTTTATCTTATCGTTACAAAAAATTCCTCTTCCGCAATATACTAAGTGTAACTGGAAATCAAGGAAATGACTCTCCTTATGGATCGTTTGGCGATTATTCAAAAATGAATCCCTACTGGACCCCTTATGATGAGTTTGGAAATCTAAAAAAGAACGCAGAATCGGGCATTTTTCCTTATTATGGTTCTACTTCTATGGGTAATTTACTGGCGCCTAACCCATTGTACAATTCAACGTTGAATACCATACTTTCAAATAGTTATATAGATATCACTGATAACTTTTATACTGAGTTTTCAATCATCAATGGTCTAAAATGTACGTTTAGAGCAGGTTTGGTCAATACGACCAACCAGGCTGATGAATTCTATCCAGCTAATCACTTAAAATTCGATAGTTATACCGGTGCTGATTATTTCAGAAAAGGATCATACAAGAGAACAGAAGGTGATCAAAACAGATATAGCGGAGACATAAACATCAATTATTCAAAAACGTTTGGCGAAAAGCATTACATCTTTGCCAACATAGGGTCAAACTTGTCTGAAAGTAAATATGAATCAGTTACCTATCAAGCGGAAGGTTTTCCTAATGATAGAATGACCAACATTTTATTTGCAAATCAATACAGTAAATACAATAATCGACCCACAGGTACGGAAGGGACAACGCGTGATCTTGGATTCTTATCCGTAGTTAACTACTCATATGATAGCCGATTCTTTGCTGACGCATCTTTCCGTAAGAGTGCCTCTTCACAGTTTGGTGCTAATAACAGATGGGGTTCATTTTGGAGTGCAGGAATTGGATGGAATATTCACAACGAAAAATTTGTAAAAGAGCTGAAAATCTTCGATCGTTTGAAGATTCGTGGTTCTTTGGGATCCACTGGTTCGCAAAACTTTAGCTCCTATCAGTCTATTTCTACATATAAATACTTCCTCGATAGAATTTACCAGAATTACCTGGGGGCTTACCTTATGGGACTTGCAAATGAGGACCTGAAATGGCAACAGAAAATGGATTACAATGCAGGTATAGATGCAACCCTTTTCAAAAAATTAACCTTCCGCCTGGACTACTACCAAAGTATCACACAAAATACACTGATTGATTATACATTGCCCCCTTCAACAGGTTTTGCCTCAGTAAAAGAGAATCTTGGTATAATCAGGAATATCGGTATCGAAGGGATGGCAACGTACAATGTATACTCCGATCCTAAAAACAGATCTTACTTCGCAATAACCGCTTCAGCTATCCATAACCGGAACAAGATATTGTCGATTTCGGATGCGCTGCGTAGCTATAATGAGGATCAGGATAAAATAGCAAATGATAGATACAACAATAGACCAATCATCAAATATTATGATGGGATGTCGATGGATGCTATTTGGGCTGTACGCTCTCTAGGCATTGATCCCGCCAATGGACAGGAGATTTACATCAACAGCGCCGGTGAAAAAACCTACACATATTCGGCTTCCGATCAGGTTGTTGTAGGGGATAAGATGCCGACACTTAGTGGCACTTTTGGTATGAACGGTGAATTTAAAGGATTTGGTATCAGCCTCTATTTCAAATATTTATTTGGGGGTCAAATGTATAACCAAACATTGGTTGACCGCGTTGAAAATGTGGACATGAACTACAACGTTGATAAACGAGTATTGTATGGCACATGGCAAAAACCCGGCGATATAAAACCTTATAAGGCTTTAGGATCTGTTGAAGTACAAAATGCTGATGGTAGTTGGACTCGTAAATTTATTCGTACACAACCTAGCGATCGGTTTGTTCAGAACAGAGATGAATTTAGTCTAAACTCGGTAAATTTATCATACGATTTCTATAAGTTCAAATATATTAAGAATTTAGGTATAGAACGTTTACGTTTGGGATTCTATATGAATGATGTATTTCTCCTATCATCGATCAACGTAGAAAGAGGACTGTCTTATCCATTCTCAAGGAAGTTCTCATTCTCATTGCAGGTTACATTTTAAACATTCATATCAATCACCCGTTCTTTTAAAAATATTAAAAAACGAACTATGAAAAAATTAATAATATTCGCAACGTTTGCGGCTCTCTTTACTTCTTGCTCAAAATGGTTAGAGATAGCCCCTAAATCGGAGATTGCATCCAATATCCTGTTCGAATCAGAACAAGGCTTCAAGGATGCATTGATGGGCTCCTATCTGCTGATGACTTCTCAAAAAACATTTGGCTTTGAGAGCACTGTTGGGTTTGTGGATAATCTGGCACAACAATATTATAACTCGGGTTCTACTCACCCCTACTATTATGAAATGCTTTATCAATACGACGTAACGTCTGTTATTAACAGAAAAGACAATATCTGGTCGACCAACTATAATGCCATTTCGAATCTAAATAATATCATCGAAAATATTGAATTGAAAAAAAGCGCCTTAAATCCTGTTCATTATGCTTTTATTAGAGGTGAAAGTCTAGGATTACGAGCTTTTTTACACTTTGATTTATTGAGGCTATTCAGCTATGGTAACCTGGTTAAAGATCCATCAGGGTTGACCAAGATTATGATCCCCTATGTAACCAAATATACCAAGCAGATTACCCCTCCGATTAAGGTCTCTTCATTTATTGACTCCATAAAGAACGACTTGAATAGAGCTGCACAATTACTGGCTCCTTACGATTCATTAAGGCTGACGGCGAACCAAACCGTAGTTCCAAACAGCGACCAATTCTATGATAATCGGAATATGCGTTTTAATTATTATGCTGTTAAAGCGTTACAAGCTAGGTTGTATCTGTGGATTGGTGATTACGATAAAGCGATATTGGCTGCTAATGAGGTGATTACCAGAGGAAGAGCTAATTTGGTTTCATTTCACGGAGGTAATATCAACGATCCAACGCCCAAGAATAAAGACTACACATTTTCATCAGAACATATTTTTGCTTTAAATGTTCAGGGACTGTATGATATTGTTTGGCCTTACATCAGAAGATATGCATCAGATGGGATCAATACCAATTACAATAAATTGTATCATAATGGCACAGTTGCTGATAACCTTTTTGAAATAGCAACGAAACCTCAAATGTCGCTCTCCGATTACAGATACAAAGAGTTGTATAATAAAGTTTCGACTACTGAATATCTGTTGCTGAAGTTTACCTATGTGGAAGGTTCGATCTATAAAGATAAGATGCCATTGATCAAACTACCTGAAATGTACTATATTTTGGCGGAGGCTTATAATGAAAAAGGTAGCCCGGCAACAGCCATCGGATATTTGAATATGGTTCGTATCAACCGCGGGATAGCCAGTTCATTCAACTTAGCTACAACCCTTTCACAAGCTGAAGTTACGGCTGAAATTGAAAAGGAGTACAGGAAAGAATTTATTAGTGAAGGACAGCTTTTCTATTTTTATAAAAGAATAGGAAAGACATCCATTACTGGCTCTTCCAAAACAATGGATAATACTGTTTACATATTACCGCTGCCACAAAAAGAGATTGAAATGGGTGGCCGATAATGCATTATCAAAGCTCAATTATTTATGAATTATTAACGACAATTTAAAACATACAATCATGAAAAGTTTTAAAAAATACAGTCTGCTTCTGTACATTATTCCTTTATTATTATCCGCTTGCAAGAAAGATAATATTGAAATTTATCAGGATGATCCTGGTATCTATTTCTCCCTTCCAAGCTACTCTTACTCGTTTACTGAAAATGCAGGAGCACAAACGAAAACCATCTATTTGCCGGTTAAACTCTCAGGTAGTTCAAAAGATTACGACCGGGTATTTGATATTGAGATGGTAAACGATAAAAACACCACTGCTGCAAGCTCACTATTCGAAATCAAACAGGGTGTCGTCCCTAAAAATAGCTTCGACGGGAGTGTCGCAGTTATTCTGAAAAGAAATGCGACTGTTGATACTTCTATTGTAAATCTTAGTGTTAAACTTCTCGGATCGAGTGAATTAGATCCACTTATGACAAAGACCTTACAGGTAAGCTGGACAGGAAAGATTATCCAACCTGTTAACTGGACTTGGTTGAAATACTATTTTGGCACACCTTTCTCTACCGGATGGTATACCTATATTCTTAAGGAAGCCGGCGTTTCGTCATTGCCATACCATGGAACATTATCTAAAACTGATCCTGTTACCTGGTGGATGAGTGCTGCACAGGTAGTAGCCTATGCGCTTAAAGTAAAAGAAGCATTGATTAAATACAATGCTGCACATCCAGGTGATGAACTTAAGCACAATGATGGACCCTATGCAGGTCAGCTTGTTACCATGCCTGCTTTCTAAGTAACTGAAATTTTATTTTTAAAACTGATTCTTATGAAAAAATTTCTGCTTTACATATCAATCTTACTGTCTGTAATTTTCACATCGTGTTTGAAAGACCGTACGAATATGGATATCAAAGAAGTAAGTCCAATTGTCATTGACACCACCGGAATTGCTTCATCGTTCATCACTTTTCAGTTGGACTCGCTAAAGATCAAGCCCAAAGTAACTATGGGAACATCGAACCTCTCTACGTTGAAATATGAGTGGTCTATTAATGCCTATGGAGGTTATGAACGGATCGTAGGAACTAAGTTAAATTTGGCGACAAAAATCATTGAAGCTCCTGCTACAACGTCATATATGTTAATTTATACTGTAACTGATACCCTTACCAATTTGAAAGGGTTCTTTTCCTGGAATCTGAAAGTAAACCCTGTTTTTGGTGAAGGTTTGATTGTTGCCGATACGAAAGATGGTGCTACTACCGATTTGAACTTAATCATGGCCTACAATTTTAATACTGCCAAATATGATTCCTTACCCAAGTTGTTTTATAATTTGTATAGCGATAATAATGGAGCGAAAATTGATGGTTTGGTAAAGAGTCTGACCTTTATGAGTTATAATACGACTAAATTTGTCACCCTTCTAACAAATAAGTCGATTCTCAAATTAGATCCAATTAGCTATAAACTCAAATTGAAGGATAACGACCTTTTCTTACTTCCACCTGCTGCAATCAATCCTAATATGGTTCAAAGTATCCAGCTGACAAACCAACATGAATACATTGTGAACGATGGAAAGATTCACCACCGTTATGGCGATAATGTACTCTATGGATATGCCTACCTGATAGATAAGACAGAATACTCTTGCGAAAAAGTTTGCGGTATACAGCAGCCAAGTGGTGCTGCAGGAATCTTATATGATGAAAAAAACAATCGTTTCTTGATGTTGCCATCCATGACCTCGAGTTCAAATCCGTTGGTTGCGTTTCCTGTCGTTGACAATTCAACTCCTGCACCTGCTTTTGATCCACAGATTATGGGGAATAAAACCTGCCTGAATTTAGAGGAAGGTCAAACTAAACGTGTGGTAGCTGTAATGAAAACCAGAGATCAGTCACAATATTATGTATATCAGGTAATTCCAACAAACCCAGTCAATGGTAAAATGGGTTACTCTGTACATGATATAAGTTCGACTCCTGAAATTGCTCTTTCCAAATATTATACCTGCTCAACGGCCGAAAATGTATTATTCTATGCTACCGATACAAAAATCTACTCCTTAACTTTGATGGTCAATGGCTCGAGTGTTTCAAATGTCAGATATACGGTGGCGAATGGTGAGAAAATCACTGGTATGAAGATGCATATCAGAAATGGAAACATGTATCTTCCCAGTTTAACATCACCAGGGGACTATAGCCAGAGACGCACATTCGCCTCAGCAAACAGGTTGGTTATTATCAGTACCTATAATGAAACTACAAAAGTAGGTAAAATTATTACGATCCCTCTTGAAACATTAGGAGTAGGTGGGTTGGTTACTGATCCTGCATACATCAGAACCTTCACCGGTTTTGGCAAAATAGTTGCATTTAATTTCCAGGGAGCATAACCTAAAAGAAAACTGAAATTTAATCATAAACAAACTATATAATAATGAAGTATTTAAACACGTTAAAAGTAGGGATTCTTGTATTAATTGGGATTTTTTGCACACCTGCTTTGACTATCGGGCAAGGAATTGAGTTTAGTCATAACCTGACAGAAGCACTGGCAAAGGCAAAAGCTGAAAACAAACTGGTTTTTGTTGATTTCTACACATCCTGGTGTGGGCCCTGCAAGGTCATGACAGCCAATGTTTTTCCACAGGAAAATGTAGGCACCTTTTATAATAAGAACTTTATCAACTGTAAAATACAGTGCGACGATAAAGGCGAAGGTGTTGAACTAGGGAAAAAATATCAGGTAAATGCTTATCCTACCTTGATGTATCTCAATAAAGATGGAGAAATGGTTCATTCTGTCGCCGGGGGTCTTTCTCCGGAAGAGTTTATTGAACTTGGAAAGGATGCATTAAGCCCGGATAAAAACTTGCTATTTGTCATACGAAATTGGAAATCAGGCAAGCAGGATTTCGAATCAGCGAAGAAATATTTCTCAACTCTGGAAACCGCTTACAGAAGGGAAAAAGCCAGTAGCGATTTTATTGAATACTTCAACAAACTAAAGAAAGAAGAAAAAATAAGCAAGAACACGTTCGAACTGATGAAAATTGTAACGCCTGTTCCCACTACACCGGTGTTCGTATTTCTGGAAAACAATTTAAATAAATATGCCAAATCAGCTGATTCTGCAGAAGTATATAAGTTCGTTGCAAGGGGATATACAAACTATTTGAGAGGAACTATCGATTCAGATAAAGAGGAGGATTATTTGGCAGCTGTAGTAAACTTTAAATCTAAAAAATTCAGCTTCGAAGATGAATTATTGATGTACGTAAATGTCTATGAAACATTGCTCCATAAACCTTTTGATACCAAAGAATACCAGAAAAGAGGCACGGCATTTCTTGATAAATATGGAGAAAGAGATGATAATTACACCTTGAGTCTTACCCATTTATTAGGCAACTGTACTGGTGCATATAATGTAGGTGCTGCAGGGGTTACATGGATGGAAAATCTGATGAAACGGAATCCCAATCCAAAATATCTCAGTACATTATTTTATATCTTATGGAGAAATTATCGTTGGGAAGAAGCATTTAAGGTAGGGGATCAACTTCGGGCGTATTATATTACAATCAACCGTTCAACTGAGGACCTCGACAAACAGGTAAAATCTCTTATTGAATACAAGACAAAAATGGAGAAAAAGGCAGCCGATAAGAAGGCCGCAGATGAAAAAACAGCTCAGGCTAAAAATTAAGATTCTACTTTATCATACTTTTTTCACCACAATTTAAATCATTTATTTTAAAACAAAATGACCAACAAAAGCAAAATCACATTTTTAGTTATTGCCTTAATAGCTCCATTGGCATTGATGGCACAAAACAGCGACTTTACGATCAAAGGGAAGGTAGGCACTTGGAATGCTCCGGCAAAAGTTTATCTGAGTTATCGCTTGGCTGCCACTTCAGTACTTGATTCAACAAGCATTTCGAATGGTGTATTTGAGTTTAAAGGGTCAATAAGCGATCCGGTTTTAGCCAGTGTTATGATTAATTATATGGGTACTGGCTTACGGAGTAGGAGTCTTCAGAGGCTACCTCTTTATCTGGAATCGGGTGCTATTGAAATTGAAAGTGCTGATTCATTAGGAAAAGCAATGGTTAAAGGTGGCGAAGTAAATAAAGCCTATTCAGCACTTCAATTCGCCCTGAAACCATCTCAAAACAAGTATGATGTTTTCATGGCTGAGTATCTTGCAATGCCAAAGGAAAAGCAATCTGATTCTACAATAAGGGCTGGTTTAGATATTCGTTATAAAGCGATTGAAGCTGAGAAAACTGCTGCTTATAACAAATACATTAAGTCGCACCCTAACAGTATAATCAGTGTTTATGCCTTAACTCAGTTTGGTGGTTCTATTCCTGATTATGAAGTTGTCTCTCCTTTGTATAATTCGTTATCAGATGGTGTGAAAAATTCTACTTCCGGCAAGGCATACGCACAGAAGCTGGAAATAATGAAATTGACCATCATTGGAGCGATTCCTCCTGATTTTACACAAAACGATCCTGATGGAAAACCCATTAGTTTGTCGAACTTTAGAGGTAAATACTTGCTAATTGATTTCTGGGCCTCATGGTGTGCTCCTTGCCGTGCTGAAAATCCCAATGTTGTAAAGGCTTATGCCAAATATCATGAGAAAGGATTTGAAATTTTAGGTGTGTCTCTGGACAACGAAAAGGGTAGAGACAATTGGTTAAATGCCATCAAAAAAGATGGATTGGCCTGGACACAGGTTTCAGATTTAAAATATTGGAACAATGAAGTTGCCAGAAAATATGGCATTAGCTCTATACCTCAAAACTTTCTGCTTGATCCAACCGGCAAAATTGTAGGCAAAAATCTGAGAGGCGAAGCATTAAGTAAAAAATTAGAAGAGATCTTCAATAAATAAGCAGAAGCCCTTAATCTATTACAGTAATATTCAGGACAGAAAAGAAGGTTTCGATTTCGCTGAAAACAATTTTTTATAGAAGTTTATTTTTGCGTAGTTGATTCTTGAAGGGGGAGGGGATTACCTATCGGTGATCCCCGGAGGGGGGAGCTTCAATCCTTTAAAGCCTCTTGAGCGCAGCTCAAGAGCTTTTCTTTTTGAAATACACTCATTCATACCTGCGGTATGACTCGTGCCTTCAAAAAGAAAAGCCTCGCTTTCGCGAGGCTTTAAAGGATTGGCGGAGGAAGGGGGATTCGAACCCCCGGTACAGTTTCCCGTACGGCAGTTTAGCAAACTGCTGGTATCAGCCACTCACCCATCCCTCCTTAATCCAGAGGTGCCAAAGTAAATCAGCTTCTCTTCACTCAAATTATTTGAGTGGTGCAAATGTAGAAAGGTTTTTTAGACAGGCAAAATTTTTAGGTAAAATAATGTTCAATTAAATATCTTCAAATCCTTTGAAAAGATAGATTTCTAATGTATTTTTGATACATAAGCACGACGTTCTTTCACACACGATATATCCGCATTAATTCTTTTAGTTGGTAAACTCAACATTTCAAGCATTCCGAGAAAGCTTATGTCCGCTAAGACAGGCCTCATCCCTTCGGGGAGCAGTCCGCTGCCATTGGAAGTCTGATCAGACAGGCACTCAAATCCTGTATATTCGGGGTTTTACACAATTTGAATTAGTGCGGTTTTTTTTTGTCCGCTACATAACCGGCATATTACTGTCACTCGTGCTGTGCTTCTTTCCCTCCTTTTCAAAGAAATAATCGATCCTTCCCAGTATCAATCCACCAAAACCAACCTGGTTAACCAATACCGTGTTGCCAGACTTGTTCGTCACCTTCTCCGGCTGTTTCAGGAAAGTATGCGTGTGCCCTCCGATAATAAGGTCAGTATATTTCGTTTCTGCCGCCAGCTGCATGTCGCCAATTTTCTTTTCACGGTAGGAAAATCCAAGATGTGACAGGCAAATAACCAGATCCACCTTCTTCTCCTTCTTGAGAAATTCCTCCATCTTCAACGCACATTCCAAAGGATCCAGATATTTTGTCTTGCCATAATTCGCCTTGCTGACTAACCCGTTCATCTCTATACCCAAACCGTAAACGCCGATCTTAAGTCCTTGTTTCTTGAAAATCTTGTGGGTTGGAATTTTGCCTTCCAGAATGGTGCCGGTAAAATCGTAGTTGCAGTTGATGAAAGGAAAACCGGCATTCTTCATTTGATCCTTTAGCCCCTCCAGTCCGTTGTCTAAATCATGATTGCCTATCGTGGCCGCATCATATCCCATCTCCGTCATCAGCTTCAGTTCCAGTTCTCCCTTGAAATAATTAAAATAAGGAGTACCCTGGAAAATGTCGCCGGCATCGAATACCAGCACATTCTTTTGTTCCTTCCTGATCTGCGAGATCATCGCAGCTCGCTTGGCCATGCCGCCTTCACCGGCATTCCTGGCAGCATCCTTCGGAAAAGGATCAATGTGCGAATGAAAATCATTGGTGTGCAGAATGGTGAGCTGTATCAGATCACTCTTTGCAAAGGCGTGCATCGGCCCGCTCAGGACAAATACGCCCACACTGCCTGCTCCCAGGTTTTTAAGGAATGTTCTTCTATTTTGCATCGTAAACCCTCCCGTCCATTTTTACAGTTAATACCTTGCCTTCTTTGCCCAGACGTTTGAAATGCTGGATGAACATGTCCCGTGCCTTGATTCCGGTGTCAATCCTGTCCATAGTCTTGGACAAAATTTCACTCCCGTCTCCGCCATTGGCAATATAATCGCTCGTAACCAGCCAGTAACTCGCTGCCGGATCGATGGGTTTACCACCGATAAGCGGTTGCACGGCCTTGTCATTCTTGATCCCGAAACGCAGTCCGCCGACTCCTTCACCGCCTCTTTCGGCCAGATGGTCGACGAACTGAAGCATCACGTCTCCCTTCAGTTTCAGAAATACAATCTCGTTTTCGAACGGCATCAGTTCGAACATGGTCATGGTGGTGATAGCCCCTTTTGGCAGCGGAACACGCAGTCCGCCGCGATTGATCATCGACACGTCAATTTTGATAGCCGGATGTTTCTCCGCGCAGAACCTGTTTGACTCCTCCAGGGTGAGGTCGGCACAGTAATTGGTCAGCGGACTCTCCGGACGACCCCCGATCAATGCTTCGGAAGATTTGCACAACACCTCAGTCATGTCGGCATTGACCTTATCCCGGTATGGGAGGATCATCTTCTCGACTTTGGCGCTGGGTGCAATCGTAACAAGCGAATCGAGATGGATATTTGCCGTTTGCGATTTGTCCAGCCGGTAGGTCGCACAGCCGGATATGGACAACACAAAGAGCAGCAATAAGATAACGCGGAATTGTCTCATAGAAATTCAAATTGATGAATAGAATTTCTAAAAGTAGGGAAAAATGTAGTAATTGCTGATTGCCGGAAAGGCAAATTATGGAAATGTCACCAATTTATTACCCGGCCAATATCACGACGGTCTTTCTTGGTCGGTCTGCCGGCCCCCCGATCACGTGAAAACAGGGCTCCACCATGCGAATCGTCCAGCTTCAGCAGTTCTTCCGGCGAAGTTATATCTTCTATATATTGCGCGACCAACTTGGCACCGACCCTCTTACCAAGAAGTTCCAAAACCTTGTAGGAGTAAGTCACCGGATTCTTCCTTACCAGGATGACGTCCCCAACCTTGACCACTCTGGCGGCCTTGACTTCAACGCCGCCTATCGTGATCCTGCCTTTCTTGCACTCTTCCGTCGCCAGGCTGCGGGTGGCATAAATCCTGACAGACCAGAGAAACTTGTCGATTCGCACTAATTCGTCCATGGCGGAAGATTTTTATACCCCTTTGTTGAATTTCGTCATCGTCAGCTCAATTCCAATGGTGGCAAAGGATTTGATGATATCGAAGCATTTCTCCAGCTTCGTGTTGACAACCTCTTCCTCTTCGCGCGACCATTTGCCCAGAACGAAATCGACCTGCCGTCCTCGCTGGAAATCGTCTCCGATGCCGAAGCGCAGCCTGCAGTATTCGGCGGTGCACAGAATTTGCTGGATACTTTTAAGTCCGTTGTGCCCTGCGTCACCCCCCTTGGAACGTAACCTGATCTTGCCAAGCGGCAAGGCAAGGTCATCCACAAGAATCAAAACATTTTCGAGAGGAATCTTCTCCTTCTGCATCCAGTAATGGACCGACCTTCCACTGAGATTCATGAAAGTATTGGGCTTTAAGAGGATAAGCGTTCTGGATGCATGTTTCATCTCGGCGATGAAACCATAACGGTTATCGCTAAAAGAGATATTGGATGCCTTTGCTAAGGCATCCAATATCGTAAATCCTATGTTGTGACGGGTATTCTCGTACTCATTTCCGATGTTACCCAAACCAACTATCAGATACTTCACGCGATAATAATAATCGTGCTTATTTCAACTTATTTCTTCCCGGGGGCGGCCGGTGCATTCATAGCAGCACGGGCGGCGCGGGTAACAACTACAGTAACAACCGGAACAGATTTGTTGTTCATGATCTCAAATCCAACCATGTTGAGGTCTCCAACACGGATGCTCTGGTTGATTTCCAAATTGGTAACATCGATCACGATCTCATCCGGAAGATTCTTGAAAACTCCTTTTACCTTCAAAGTACGAAGGTTCGCTTTCAAACGGCCCCCTTGCTGAATACCCTTGGCATATCCCTCCAATTTAACAGGCAGGTCGATTTTTACCGCCTTCTTCTCGCTGAGCTGCAGGAAGTCGATGTGCAATAATTTGTCTGTAACAGGGTGAAACTGAAGTTCCTGCATGAAGGCATCATATTTTTTGCCATCAATGTCTAACTCCGCCTGATAAACATTGGGAGTGTAAACAATTTTGCGGAAATCACCTTCCGGAGCATAAAAGTGAACGGGTGCTTCACCTCCGTAAAGAACGCATGGTACTAAGTCCTGAGCTCTCAGGGTCCTGGTGTCTTTTTTTCCAAGGGCCTGACGCGCAGTACCTTTAATTTCAAATTTTTTCATTTCTAAATTTTTTAATAATAAAGTGTTTACTCAGACCTCCTTTCAATAGGAAAGGTATCCGCATCACACCCTTAAAGGCATGCTGCTAAATCGGGCACAAAGGTAAAAATTTTAGATTAAATAAATGACGAGCTGATGGATTTGTTTTCGTAAACTTTTTGAATTACATCAGCGAAAAGTGGTGCGCAGGATAAAATGGTGATTTTTTCGGAGAACCTGTGCAATGGAATAGTGTCCGTCAACAGGATTTCATCCAGTGCCGAAGCCTCCAGACGCTCGATGGCGGAACCGGATAGCACCGCATGGGTGGCACAGGCACGAACAGAGCGCGCACCCTTGGCCTTCATCAAGTTAGCCGCCTTTGCAATCGTACCGCCGGTGTCTATGATGTCGTCGACGATGATAACATCCTTATTTTCAACATCCCCGATGAGGGTCATCGAATTGATAATGTTCGCTTCAGTACGGGTCTTATGACAGATAACCATATCAGTACCCAGATGTTTGGCGAAAACATTGGCTCTTTTAGTCCCTCCCGTATCCGGAGAAGCTACCACGATGTCCTTTAATCCCAATTGCTGTATATATGGAATAAAGAGAGCCACTGCACTGAGGTGGTCGACCGGTACATCGAAGAAACCCTGAATCTGATCCGCATGTAAATCCATGGTGATGAGCCTGTCAATGCCTGCGGTTGATAATATGTCGGCTACGAGTTTGGCGCCGATCGATACCCTCGGACGGTCTTTCCTGTCCTGGCGGGCATATCCGAAATAGGGCATGACTGCGATGACCTTGTAAGCCGATGCCCTCTTGGCGGCATCAATCATCAGCAGAAGTTCGAAGAGGTTGTCCGATGGGGCGAAGGTCGATTGGATAATGAAGGTAAATGATCCACGAATAGTTTCCTCGTAGCAGGGTTCAAATTCTCCGTCTGCAAAGCGCGGACACGACGATTTTCCCAACTCAATACCGGCATTTTCGGCTATTTTCTCCGATAAATACCTCGATTCATTTCCGGTGAAGATCTTGATTTCACTGTTCATATCTATTGTATTGAGTGGTGTGGGTGGTTTACATGGGACAAAATTAAAAAAAATCCGGTGTCTCTAAGGGTTAATTAGGATATTCGACCACAAAACTTATCCACACATTAGTAACAATTTGATTCAATGAGAAAAACAAATTATTCCCGACCGAATTTTATCGGTCTTTGATGACCCCGCTAATGAAATCAAGTAATTCATCCCGTCCGGTACCTTTTTCGGCCGAGGTCACGAAGATTTGCGGAAGCTCTTCCCAGCTCTTCAACATCTCTTCGCGGTAGGTTTCCAGATTCTTTACGATGGTATTTTTGCTCAGTTTATCCGACTTGGTAAAGACCATCACAAACGGTATTTCATTTTCTCCCAGCCAGTTCATGAATTCCAGATCATTGGGTTGAGGTGCCAGCCGGATATCGATCAGCACCATCACACAATAAAGATTGGCCCTTTCCAGCATGTATTGCCGGATGAAAGTAATCCATTTTTCACGGTTGGAACGCAATACTTTCGCATACCCGTAACCGGGAAGGTCGACCAGGTACCATTCGTTGTTGATGATGAAATGGTTGATCAATCGTGTTTTTCCGGGTTCGGAGGAGGTCTTGGCCAGGTACTTCATCTCCATCAGCATGTTGATGAGAGAAGATTTACCCACATTAGACCGCCCGATAAAGGCAAACTCGGGTTGCTCCGTTACCGGACACAACGTGGGGTCAGTATTACTTACAACGAATTCGGCACTTTTTATCTGCACGGGTTTGGGATTATTGAATATATACTTCAAGTAGTTTGCAATCAGCGCCTCCAGAGGGGATCAATGCAAAATTTTCGATGGAGGCCGGTACCAGAATGGTCTCTCCTTTAAGAACCGGGATGGATTCTGACTCCCATTCCAAGGTGTATGATCCCTTGAAACAAAGATAGATCACGAAGGAATCGATCTTGGTAAAGTCTCTTTCAAGTTCCTTTGTCAGGTGCAGAAGGTTGGTCGTAAAATAGGCGCATTTAACCAGTTCGACCGGTGAGTCGGGGCTTTCCTGGTAAGGGGTCTGACTTTCTTTATAATGCTTGAAATTAATGGCATCCAGGGCGAGTTCAGTATGCAGCTCTCTGGCTTGTCCCTTGTCATCGACGCGGTTGTAATCAAAAATCCGGTAGGTGACATCTGATGTCTGCTGTATCTCAGCCACCACGATTCCCTTGCCAATGCCATGAACCCTCCCTGCAGGGATGAAGAAAACATCACCAGCCTTGACCGGATCCATCTGAAGCAGATTCTCCAGCTTGCCGTTCTCCAGGGCGATCAGGTAACTGTCGCGATCGATCGTCCTGTTGAAACCTGAAATCAATTCTGCACCTTCCTCTGCTGCAACAACATACCACATCTCCGTCTTGCCATAAGCTCCGTGCCTCTCCTTCGACAATTCATCGTCAGGATGTACCTGGATAGAGAGTTTGTCATTGGCATCTATGTATTTGATTAACAACGGAAATTCGGTTCCGAATTGGTCATAAACGGTTTCGCCGACAAGTTCGCCCATGTAGACCTCTATGAGCTCTTCCAGATTATTACCCTTCAGGAATCCATCGGAAACCACCGAGATATCGTCCTGGACACCAGATAATTCCCAGGATTCGCCACAGCGGGGGATGGTCTGTTTTTTGCCGAGCAACGAAGACAACTTGTCGCCTCCCCAGATTCGCTCCTTGAAAATAGGCCTAAACTTGAGTGGATATAGATTTTTCATGGTAATATTTTGAGGTTATCCAAGGTAATCAACAACCGAACGATCTACCGTATTGGCGCGTACCAGTGAGACGACTTTCAGGTGTTCCGGATGATCACGATAGACGAGAAATCCTTCGTATGAATCGAACCTGGTAATCAGACCGATGTCGAAAGAGGCTGCATTCAGCTCGAAATTTGTTCCGACTTCAATCACTTTCAATTCCGGGATTTTTCCTTTTAAATCGAGAAGTGCATTCTTTATCTGATCGCGGATATCAGCCTTTAACTGATCATCCTGAAAATCTTTGAGTTTGAAGTGTACAAGGTGATTGAACATGATTGGATGTTTTTAATATTCAGCTGCAAAAATAGCAGATATTCTCCATTCTCTCCTATTACTTTAATTATCTATCTTTGTATTAAAGCTTAATATACATTGCCCATGAGCATGCTGATCATTGGAATCGCTGGTGGAACTGGATCCGGCAAGACTACCGTCGTAAATAAAATCATCGCAAGACTGAAAGAAAAAGATATCACGATACTTTCTCAGGATGCTTATTATCGCGATAACAGTGATCTCCCTTTGGAAGAACGTCAAAAAATCAACTTCGACCATCCGGATGCCCTGGAGTTTGAGCTGTTATGTGAAAATATCCGCAAGTTAAAAAAGGGTGAGACGGTCGAGCAACCCATCTATTCCTATCTTACCTGTACCCGTGCCGCTGAGACCACAACCATCATTCCCAGAAAGGCTATTATTGTCGAGGGAATTCTTTGTTTGTGGCCCAAGGAACTTCGTAAGTTGATGGATATCAAGATTTTTGTCGATTGTGAAGCCGATGTTCGTCTTTCGAGGGTCATTCAGCGCGACATCATGGAAAGAGGCAGGGACGTTCACGCAGTTTTAAGGAGATATGAGGAAACGGTCCGGCCGAGTCACCTCCAGTTCATCGAACCAACCAAACGGTATGCAGACATCATCGTGCCGGAGGGTGGAAGTAACAAGGTAGCTATCGATATCATTACCCAATACATCGAGAAACATCTCTTCGACCACGCATAATCCTTTATTTCATCATTCCTTTACCTTTATTCATCTTCGAATGGATCAGTTTTGCTATTTTTGCGGCAAAATATTTTAACATCCATCCATCATGCCTACAGTTGTCAGCGGTATAAGGTCGACAGGAAACCTGCATCTCGGGAATTATTTCGGTGCAGTGAAAAATTTTATCGAGATGCAGCATCATTTTGATACCTACTTCTTTATTGCCGATCTCCATTCACTTACTACCCATCCTGTTCCGCATCACCTCTATGGCAACGTCAAGCAGGTGCTGGCCGAATACCTGGCATGTGGGATCGATCCTGAGAAAGCGACCGTTTTTATCCAGAGTGATGTACCGGAAGTTTCGGAGCTATACCTGTTGATGAACATGAACGCCTACCTGGGAGAGCTGGAAAGGACCACTTCCTTCAAAGATAAAGCCCGTCAGCAACCCGATAATGTGAATGCCGGCTTGCTGACCTATCCCGTCTTAATGGCGGCAGATATCATCATTCACAAGGCGCATTTAGTGCCGGTGGGTAAGGATCAGGAACAGAATCTTGAGATGTGCCGGACCTTCGCCCGTCGTTTCAACAGGATGTATAACGTTGAATTATTTCCGATACCTCGACCCTATGTATTTGAGGGTCAGGATATGGTGAAGATTCCAGGATTAGATGGATCCGGTAAAATGGGTAAGTCTGAGGGTAATGCCATCTCCCTGGCCGATTCACCCCAGGTGATTCGGAAAAAGGTGATGAAGGCAGTGACCGACAGCGGACCAACAGAACACAATCAGCAGAAGCCTGAGGTGATTCAGAATCTTTTTACGCTGCTGGATGTGGTCTCTACGCCGGATGTGGTGGCGCATTTTGATCATGCATATAACGATTGTTCTATCCGGTACGGGGATTTAAAGAAACAGCTGGCAGAAGATATTGTCCATTTCACCAGTCCAATCCGTGAAAAGATTGAGGCACTGTTGTCAGATGACGTGTACCTTTCGAAAGTTGCCAGACTCGGAGCCGAGAAGGCACGCGCCTCAGCCTCTAAGACTTTGCTCGAAGTGAGGGAGGTGATAGGGGTGAAGAAGTTTTATTAACCTCCGGTTCATGCTTGTCGAAGGGTTTAGTTACTGAAAACAATATATTTAAAATATGATCAAAGATATTCCGGGTAAATACGACCCAACAACAGTCGAAGACAAATGGTATAGCTTCTGGATGGAGCAGAATTTTTTTCATTCAGAGCCCGACGACCGCGAACCCTATACGATCGTCATCCCGCCGCCAAATGTGACGGGTGTTCTCCATATGGGCCATATGCTGAATAATACCATTCAGGACGTACTGGTGCGCCGTGCCCGCATGCTTGGAAAGAATGCTTGCTGGGTTCCGGGTACGGATCATGCTTCGATAGCCACAGAGGCTAAAGTTGTTGATAAACTTTTAAAGGAAGGGATCACCAAAGACCATATTACGCGGGAACAATTTGTAGACCATGCCTGGGAATGGACGCACAAACATGGGGGCATCATCTTGGAGCAACTGAAAAAACTGGGGGCCTCTTGCGACTGGCAACGTACAGCCTTTACCATGGATGAAGTACGGTCTGCCTCAGTCATAAGGACTTTTATCGATCTGTACAACAAAGGTTTCGTATACAGGGGAGTAAGAATGGTCAACTGGGATCCCGCCGCTAAGACGGCCCTTTCCGACGAAGAGGTCATCCACCGTGAAGAGCAATCAAAATTATACTACGTCCGATATCTTGTTGAAGGGACTACTGATCAGTATATTACAGTCGCCACCACTCGTCCGGAGACGATTTTGGGTGATACCGCCGTTTGTGTCAATCCTGCTGATGAACGGTTCAAACATCTGGCGGGTAAACGGGTACTGGTGCCATTGGTCAACCGCAGTGTGCCTGTCATTCAGGATGAATATGTGGACATGGAATTCGGTACGGGTTGCCTGAAAATTACGCCGGCTCATGATACCAACGACTACGAAATAGGTATCCGGCATGGTCTGGAGGTGATCGACACCTTCAATGATGACGGAACGTTGAGTGAACAGGCCCAGCTGCTGGTTGGAGTAGATCGTTTCGAGGCGCGTAAACAAATCATTCCAATGCTGGAAGCCGCGGGAAATCTGGTCAAAATTGAGGATTACACGAATAAAGTCGGATATTCTGAGCGGACGCATGTTCCGATCGAGCCCAAACTTTCGGCCCAATGGTTCCTGAGGATGAGCGATCTGGCCAAGCCGGCCCTTGATGCCGTTGAAAGCGATACCATCAGATTCTATCCACCAAAATTCAAGAATCTCTACCGTCACTGGATGGAAAACATCAAAGACTGGTGTATCTCCCGTCAGCTGTGGTGGGGACATAGGATTCCCGTTTATTATTTGCCGGATGGGACATTCGTGGTAGCTGAAACAGTTAACGAGGCACTCGAACTCGCCAAAAAGCAATCCGGAAATGTCGCACTTTCTTTAGGCGATCTTCGCCAGGATGAGGATGTGCTCGATACGTGGGCTTCCTCGTGGCTCTGGCCAATTTCGGTGTTCGAAAAGGTGGATTCCTCTGATTCAAGTGACCTGGATTACTACTATCCGACGAGTGATTTGATCACTGCTCCCGATATTATCTTTTTCTGGGTTGCCCGGATGATTATGGCAGGGTACCAGTACAAAGGCACTTTCCCTTTTAAAAATGTCTACTTTACCGGGATGGTTCGCGATAAACAAAGGAGGAAGATGTCCAAATCGCTGGGCAATTCTCCTGATCCGCTGGATCTGATTGATAAATATGGTGCGGATGGTGTAAGGGTTGGAATGTTGCTTTGCTCACCTGCCGGAAATGATATCCTCTTCGATGAATCACTCACCGAGCAGGGTAGGGGATTTATGACCAAAGTTTGGAACTCTTTCCGGTTGATTAACGGATGGGAGATCGATGAGCAGATACCTCAGCCGGAACATTCCCGGTTAGGGATTGAATGGTTCCGTGCCAAACTGGATGAGGTGATTCTCCTGATGGACGACCATTTTGAAAAGTACAGATTGAATGATGCTTTGATTACGATTCACTCTGCCATTCGGGACGAATTTTCGGGCTGGCTGCTTGAGATAATAAAGCCTGCATACCAGCAACCGATTGACCGTAAGACATTTGAAGAGGTTATTGCATTGTTTGATGAGCTCCTGCGTTTGTTACATCCTTTCATGCCGTTTATCAGTGAAGAGATTTGGCAGTTGATCGGTGAACGCAAAGAGGGTGAGTCGGTTATGATGGCTGAATGGCCGAAGGCAAAAGGCAGAAACGAAGTACTTTGCGAAAGATTTGAACTGGCAAAAGAGGTGATTTCCGGTATCCGTACCATCCGCAAGGATAAAAATATTCCTTCGCGGGATGCGGTTGAACTCTATATTATTCCGGGAGAAAAGGGCTATGTGCCTGAATTTAGCGAGGTAGTCAGCAAGCTGGGTAATGTCTCCAACCTTGAATTAAGTACAGAGGAGATAACCGGAGCAGCTAATTTTATGGTCTGGGCAACAGCATACTACATCCCATTTGCGGGTAGTGTTGATGTAGAGGCTGAAATCGCCAAAATCAATGAGGAACTGGTTTATTTCCGCGGATTCCTGGATACGGTATTAAAAAAACTAGGCAACGAAAAATTTGTGGCCAGCGCTCCCGCCAAGGTCGTCGAGATAGAACGCAAGAAGCAGGCTGACGCTGAAGAAAAGCTCAAAATCTTATCAGAAAGACTCAATTCTTTGATATAATAAAAGGGAGTAGCGATACTCCCTTTTATTATAATTATATGGTCAGAATATTAATTCAGGACTTCTTCTACCTGGCAATAAGGTAATCCCCAAGCTTCGGCGACACCTTTATAAACGACTTTCCCATTTACTACATTGAGTCCCTTGCGTAAGGCCTTGTCATCATTGCAAGCCTTCTTCCAGCCATGTGCTGCCAGGCTTATCGCGTATGGCAATGTGGCGTTGGTCAGTGCGATTGTCGAGGTACGTGGCACTGCGCCCGGCATATTGGCAACGGTATAATGAATCACATCATCGACCACATAGGTTGGATGATCATGCGTGGAAGGAATCGTAGTTTCGATGCAACCGCCCTGGTCGACGGCGACGTCTACCATTACCGTACCCGGATTCATCGTCTTGAGCATATCTTTCGTTACCAGGAAAGGAGCCTTGGTCCCAGGTATCAACACCGCTCCGATAATCAGGTCACTCACGCGAACCTGCTCACGGATATTATAATCGTTCGACATTTGTGTTTTCACATTGGCAGGCATAATATCATTCAGGTAACGCAGACGCCTCAGGCTGACATCCATGATGGTGACATCGGCACCCAACCCTGCGGCCATCTTGGCTGCTTCGGTTCCGACGATACCTCCTCCGAGAATCAATACTTTGGCCGGTAAAACTCCGGGAACACCACCAAGTAGCATCCCACGACCGCCAAAAGTCTTCTCCAGGTATTTGGCACCTTCGTGAATTGACATCCTTCCTGCTACTTCTGACATTGGGATCAGAAGCGGAAGTGAGCGGTCGTCCAGTTCCACTGTCTCATAAGCCAGACAAACAGCCTTTCTGTTGATCATCGCAAGTGTCAGTGGCTCAGAGGATGCAAAGTGAAAATAGGTATATACCAGCTGGCCTTCTTTGATCAACGGATATTCTGATGCAATTGGTTCCTTAACTTTTACAATCATGTCTGCGATGGCATATACTTCCTCAATGGTACCCAGGATTGTGCTACCTGCTTTAACATATTCTGAATCAGCAAATCCACTGCCGTTTCCGGCTGTAGCCTGCACATAAACAACATTTCCTCTCTTGACAAGTTCGGCCACCCCCGCGGGAGTTAACGCCACACGGTTCTCATTATTTTTAATCTCTTTTGGTAATCCTATTATCATGACTTCAGTTTTTATTTTTACAAAATTAAGCAAAGAATGAGGCATCTAACCATGACTAAATCCCATGTATTTAAGGGGATCAGAAAATTTACAGTTGATGGAAGGCAAGGGTGATTTAGTGCAAAAAACTCCATATATAAGATGATTTATTAACAAAAAGAAAGCATATAGGTCGAAATAGGAAATAATTATAATCGTATCTTTGGCGCTGACAATTTTAAAATTAACGAATGCCAGCAATATCTAAGAGGGGAGTTGACTTACCAGAATCGGCCATTAGGAAGTTGGTGCCTTATGCTGAAAAGGCAAAAGCCTTGGGTCGAAAAGTTTACCATCTTAACATTGGTCAGCCTGATATCCAGACTCCCCAGCATGCCATTGAGCGAATCCGGAATTTTAATTTCGATCTGATTCCTTATGGTCACTCTTTTGGAAATGAATCTTACCGTGATAAACTTGCGCAATATTACCGCGATAGAAATCTGGCGGTGGATTCCTCTCAGATACTGATTACTACAGGTGGATCGGAAGCGATCTCTTTTGCCTTTGTGGTTTGCTTTAATCCAGGAGATGAGGTCATCATTCCGGAACCTTTTTATGCAAACTATCAGTCTTTTGCAATAGCCAACGATGTAATTATAAAACCAATAACCTCAGCGATTGAAACGGGTTTTCAATTACCCTCCATCGCTGAATTTGAGAAGGTAATCGGGCCAAAAACAAAAGGAATTTTTATATGTAACCCCAACAACCCAACCGGATACGTTTATACTTACGAGGAACTTCTTCAACTACAGGAACTTGTCTTGAAATATGACCTTTATCTGATTGCGGATGAGGTTTACAGCGAATTTGTCTATGATGGAAAGACCCACTATTCTGTTTTGGAACTCAAAAAGATCAATGAGAATGTTGTCATGGTGGATTCTGTTTCGAAGCGTTTCAGCGCATGTGGAATTCGCATCGGATCCCTCGTTTCCAAAAACAAGAAGGTCATCAAAACGATTTCAAAACTTGCCATGGCCAGGCTTTGTCCACCGATGCTGGGCCAGGTTGTCGCAGAATCTGCAGTCGATTCGCCACCCGAATATATGGATGGTGTATACAAGGAATATCTTGGTCGCAGGGATTTCTTTATCAATGCGCTGAACGAAATTGAGGGAGTCTATTCACCCATGCCGATGGGTGCATTCTATTCGATGGTACAACTTCCGATCGATGATAGTGACCGTTTTTGTCAGTGGATGCTGGAAGATTTTGAATATAAGGGTGCAACTGTGATGATGGCCCCGGCTTCAGGGTTTTATTCGACTCCTGGAATCGGACACAATCAGGTTCGCGTAGCCTATGTTTTAAATCTGGAAGACCTGAAAGATGCAGTAGAATGCCTGAAAGTGGCCCTTCAAGTTTATCCGGGAAGAACTATTTGAATTTATAACGGCGATAAAACAGAAAGAGAAGCAAGTCTGACTTGCTTCTCTTTCTGTTTTATTCACTTCAACCCGTATTTCCTACAAGTCAGTAATTGGTTTATGACTCGGTACCAATAACTTCATCAGACACCAGGTGGTGATGTAAGTTAAAGCACAAACCATAAACATGATACCATAAGCAATTTTGGGAGTAGCAACGTACAAATCAGTCAGATGCCCTACCAGAAGTTGTACCAGAACTCCTCCGATACCACCTGCCATTGCGCCGATACCGGTCACTGAACCGATTGCTTTCTTAGGGAACATGTCGGATACGGTGGTAAACATGTTGGCAGACCATGCCTGGTGCGCAGCTGCGCCAATACAAATTACGGCAACTGCCAGAGAAGATGCATAGGTTCCAAAATGTTCGACATTTCCAAAATATTGGGTCGACAGTACCGCCAGAGGGAAGAGTGCAATGATAAACATCGTTGTCATGCGGGCCTTGTATACGGGCATACCTTTCTTCATCATGATCAGTGAAATACTGCCGCCGAAAACACTTCCGAAAATGGCAACCCCATACACGATAAAGGTTGGCCACATCACTTCTGCCTTGGTCATGCCAAATTGTTTGTGCAGGTAATCGGGCAACCAGAAGAGGTAAAACCACCAGATCCCATCGGTCATGAATTTGCCGACAAACACTGCCCAGGTCTGGCGATAGGATAATAATTTAAGCCATGGAACTTTTGCCCTATCCTGATCAATATCAGCCTGATTAGTGTAAACTATATCATCACTGTGAATGTAATCGTATTCTTCTTTGGAGAGTCTTTTTTGTTTGGAGGGTGATTCGTAAAAAATAAACCAGAAAATCAACCATAGAAATCCTAGTGCACCAGTAATGACGAAAGCCATTTTCCAGCCGAGCTGATCACCAAAAATAACCATACACCATGGAACAAACAGGGCAGCTACCATGGCTCCAAGATTTGAACCGCTATTGAATATACCGGTTGCAAGAGCTCTTTCTTTTTTTGGAAACCATTCCGCCACAGTCTTGATGGAAGCAGGGAAGTTTCCTGCTTCACCGACTCCGAATAAACTTCGGATAGCCACGTGAACAGCAATAACACTTCCAGCCAACGCATTTAAAATTCCAAAAATTGACCATACGATCAGAGAAAGTGCCAGACCCAGTTTGGTGCCAATTTTATCAATCAACCAACCGGCAATAATGGTCATCCCTGCATAAAATCCTGTGAAGAAGGCAGTGATAAAGGCAAAATCCGTGTTGGTCCAACCGAATCCTCCTGACGCAACAGGTGAACAGAAGAATTCTTTTAAATAGCTGATTACCTGACGGTCCATGTAATTGATGGTCGTAGCAAACAACAACAGTGTTGCGATCACCCATCGATACCTTCCGATTTTCTTTACTACTTCATTTTTTTTGCTCATTCAGTTTACAGTTAATGGTTTGATTATTTTCCGAATCCAAAATATTTCTCAGCGTTGTTGAAGGAAATGTCTTCCACCATTTTGGCGAGTAAATCCATATCTGCCGGAATTTCCCCTTTTTCTACGTCATTTCCTAATAAATTACAAAGAATTCTTCTGAAATATTCGTGACGAGGGTAGGATAGGAAGCTTCTTGAGTCTGTCAACATTCCAACAAAGCGGCTTAAAAGACCGAGATTCGAAAGTGATTTCATTTGATTTTCCATGCCGTCTTTCTGATCGAGGAACCACCAGCCAGAACCGTATTGCAGCTTTCCTGGTATGGTACCGTCCTGGAAATTACCGATCATGGAGGCCATTATATCGTTGTCGCGGGGATTGAGATTATAGAGTACAGTCTTGGTTAATTTGTCCTCACTGTCCAGTTTATTAAGGAATTTTGAGAGTGGTTTTGCAATTTCCAGATCACCGATAGAGTCAAATCCCTTGTCAGGTCCCAGAAGGTTAAACAACCTGCTGTTGTTGTTACGCAGGGCTCCCAGGTGGAATTGCTGCGTCCAGCCACGTTTGTGGTCCATCACGCCAAATTCGTACAACATGACGGATTTGAATTGGTTGCTTTCCTCCAAAGTAAGGAAATTGCCTGCCCGAACCTTTGAAAAGATATTCCTTATTTGCTGATCGCTATAATCGGCAGCATAAATTGTATCTAAACCATGGTCAGAAAGCCGACATCCGCTGTCATGGAAAAACTGGTGACGCTTGTCGATGGCGGCAATAAATTCGTCGAAATTGGAAATGCTGCAATTGGCTGCCTTCTCTAACTTATTTACGTAACCATTAAAAGCGGTTGGATCATCCGCCATCATGGCCAGGTCGGGACGCCAGGCCGGCAAGACATTGACTTTGAACCCGCTTTTTTTAATGGCAAGGTGGTGTTCCAGGGTGTCGATCGGATCATCTGTGGTACAAATTGTATGAACATTTGCCTTCTGAATGATACCCCGACAGGAAAAACCTTCCGAATTGAGCTGAGCATTGCAATCTTCCCAAATGGCTTTGGCACTCTTAGGATTCAGGACTGTCTTAATGTGGAATGGATTCCGCAATTCCAGATGAGTCCAATGATACAGTGGATTACGAATCGTGAAGGGTACGGTCTCCGCCCATTTTTCAAATTTCTCCCAATCTGTGGCATCTCCCGTGCAAAAGCGCTCATTAATACCATTGGTACGCATGGCCCTCCATTTGTAATGATCCCCATTCAGCCATATTTGGGTCATGTTTTCAAATCTTTTGTCGTCGGCAATCTCCTTTGGCGAGATATGGCAATGATAATCGAAGATGGGCATTTTTGCCGCATGATCATGGTATAATTCCTTTGCAGTATCAGTTTGCAAAAGGAAATCTTCGTCCATAAAGGGTTTCATATGAAAGATATAAGTTATGAGATTTGAGAAAATATGAGGGTACTAAATATTAAACAGGCGTTTCAGATGGCGGTCGTAAAGATTTTCCTCGACACAAGATCCGATAAGCGCGCTATGCGTCTCGAGCAGATTCGTGTATTGGTCTCCCATTTCGGCGGCAATTTTATAACCGACATGTATCAGCTGTCTGAGGTTGGCGTTGTAATCCGGATGCCCTGGGATATGACGCAAAGTATTGGCGAATTTCTCGCTACTCCAGCTATTCACCTCCTCAGCCGATGGCAATAAGGATTGCTTAATATCGATTACATCAGCATAAGGGGCACAAAGTTCTTCCTGCCGGGAAAGTGCACTGGTGTAAATGGTTTTGGCTGCCTCCAGAGCTTTTCCACCAGCGAGCGCGAGTCCGATGACCTCCTCCAGCCAGGTTGTACCAGCAGTTTTTACATGGATACCCTTGTTGTGCTTGGTGATAATCCGTTGAATTTCAGGATAAATGGAGAATTTATCTGATCCTGAATGTACGCTGAGTTTAAGGTTGTCTGGCAGATTGAATTCTTTGATGGCATATTCGATAACAAGAATATCCTCCTCAAATTCCTGCGCAAATTTGGCCACATCACCTACATAGTCTACTCCCTTGTTAAACCTTCCGGTGAATTTTGGAGCGATCGTCTGGGCTGGAATGCCAAGATCTGAGATCATTTTTAGGATAAAAAAGAGCTCAACCGGTGATTGGGGAGACTCCACTTCATCCATAGAAATCTCGGTTACGAAATTTCCTTCTCCTTTGCGATCGGCAATGAAGCGGTAGATGTTACCAGCCTCTTTGATGGCTGTCAGGAATTTATCGGCAATTTTGGTGAGAAGTGCTTCGTCAACCAAAAAAGGGTGGGCAATTTTTGGAATGGAGAGCGAGCCAGTAAAAGACTTACAAGAAGCGATAAAAGCATCAATATCCTGATGGGAAGGCGCAATACCGATTTTCCCGGCTACGTCGATCGTAAAAAAGTCTGAAGAATGGATGAAATTCTCCACATTACCAAGATTGATATGATCTGCATCTACACAATAGGTTCCCTTGTAACCTAAAGCGGCAACCGCCTGATCTGCTTCGACCCGGGTATCTTTTGGATGGGTGTGAACATAACCGTGTTCGCGGTTTGATTTGTTCCAGACGGGTGTTACTTCAATGCCGCCTGCCTGTGCCTTCAGAAGCGCCCTTAGTTGTGCCTCTCCCTGATGTGCGAACCTGTCGCCAATACCAAAACTGTATTTTCCTAGTTTCATATAATAATAGAATAAAGTGTGCAATTGTTGGGTTAAAAAATCTTCCGTGTCCGTTCACGAAAGTAAATAATATTTTTAAATTTCATGTAAAAGCAGTTAATTTTTATCTGATTTATTGCGAAAATATTTTTCCGTGTTCGCACACGATAATAAAAAAAATAATTAAATTTGCGTCACTTTATACTTCTTGATGAGAAAAAATATTCGGATCAAAGATATAGCGTTAAGAGCTGGCGTGTCGATTGGTACGGTCGATAGGGTCCTTCACAAAAGAGGTGAGGTATCTCCTGAAACGAAGGCGAGAATCCAGCAAATCATCGATGATCTTGATTATCGGCCCAATCTGTTGGCGAGTAGCCTTGCCTCCATGAAGAGCAAAGTATTCGCTACACTTATGCCGAAATCCGTGAGTTCAGATTCTTACTGGTCAAAGCCCCAGTTCGGAGTCGAAAAAGCCATGAATCAATTCAAAGCCTATGGAGTCAGAATCCAACAATTTTACTTCGAAATGGATGATTCAGCCTCTTTTTCTTCTGAGGCGGAAAAGTTGCTTCTTGCTTCGCCCGACGGAGTAATGCTTGCGCCGTGGGCAAAAAGGGAAGCACTTCAACTTACCAGGAAACTGGACGAGCTCCAGATTCCATACATCTTCATTGATGCAAACCTTCAGGAATCGAACCCTGCCAGCTTCGTGGTCCAAAGCTCCTTCGACAGTGGTTTTCTGGCTGCGAAGCTGATCGACTGGGGTGTTAAAGACCAGAGTCTTATCCTGCTGATACACGCCGCCAGAGAATCAGATAATGCGAGTCATCTGTTGCAACGCGAACGTGGTTTTATGCGCTATTTTGAAGAGAAAGAGAGCAATCACCGGATCATAAAGATGGAAATATCAGGATGTACGGATGAAATCTTCACTCACTTATCCGATATGGGATTGGATCCATGCGAAGTGAAGGGGGTCTTTGTGACCAATTCAAAAGTGCACCTTGCAGCGGGTTGCTTTAAATTGAAGTGCCTGACTCCGAAAATCGTCGGTTACGACCTGATTCCACAGAATATTACCCTTCTCAAGGAAGGCAAGATAGACTTTCTGATTTGTCAGAAACCTGAACTGCAGGGATTTCATGCCATTCAACTCCTGTTTGACTTTGTCGTTAGAAAAGAACCAATCAGGAAGGAAAACTATACTTCAATCGATTTGATAACCAAGGAAAATATTGATTTCTATAATTCATTGTAACTTTATAAACAATATAATTTTTAAAACATGAAGAAAATTTCTTTTGACGATCTGAATGGAAAAGTATGTGTCATTACCGGTGGGGCCGGTGTGATCGGGGTCTCCCTGGTGAAGGCGCTTGTTTCTGTGGGAACAAAAGTAGCCATCGTGGATATCAATGAAGAACTGGCACAGCAGGTTGCTGCCGAGATCAGCAGCGAATTCAATGCTACCTGTATCGGAGTAAAGGCGAATGTGCTTGATAAAGAGTCTCTTGAAGCTGCCAAAAAGATCATTAATGAAAAATTGGGTCCTATTGAACTGTTGATCAATGGCGCAGGAGGTAACTCACCCCAAGCCACAACACAAGTTGAACAGATGTTAGAGGGTGATATCGCGAACCTCGAAAAGACCTTTTACGGTCTCCAGATGGAGGGTTTCGACAAGGTATTTGCCTTAAATTTCAAAGGAACTATCCTTCCCACCATGGTGTTTACGCTCGACATGCTCGAAAACAAAAAGGGTTCTGTGCTGAACATTTCTTCCATGAATTCCTATCACCCTCTCACCAAAATTCCTGCCTATTCAGCAGCGAAGGCATCCGTTAACAATTTCACCGAATGGTTGGCAGTTCACCTCGCGAAGGTGGGCATCCGTGTCAACTCTGTCGCTCCGGGATTCTTCATCACCAGTCAGAACCGCTTCCTGGTACTGGACGAAAAAACCGGTGGCTACTCTGCACGCGGAAACAAGATTGTTACCAATACACCGATGGGTAAATTTGGTGATCCTGATGATTTACAGGGTGCTACACTTTATCTTTTATCAGATATTTCCTCTTTCGTTACAGGAATTGTCATTCCGGTTGACGGAGGTTTCAATGCTTACAGCGGAGTATAAACCTTTCAAACTTTTCATATGTCCATTTCGATCAAACAAAATTGCAAAACATCCCTCCTGGTACCCACCAGCATGGGGATTCGTATAACTCCTGTGAATGGTCAGCCGGTTCACAGCAGCTCTCTCTTTCAGATGGAGGTATCCAGCGCAGAAACTAATGTCGCTAGTATATCCTCTTACCTGGGCCTTCCTGTGAAAGTATTGACGACTTTCGTGAAAGACAGTCCGATCGCCAAAATGATCAAAAGCAATCTTTGGGCTCGCGGAATGAATTTCGAAGGACCCGAAGTTGAACAAGGCGATCCATGGGGTTACCGTCACCAGTTTAATATTGCAGACAGCGGATTTGGCACCAGGGGACCACGCGTGCAAAACGACCGTGCTGGTGAAGTTGGCCGTACCCTGAATGTCAAGGATTTTGACCTGGACCGCATTTTCAAAGAAGAAGGGGTTCAGATCGTGCACTTATCAGGATTGATCGGAGCATTGTCTCCCGAAACCAGTAAATTCTGTCTGGAGCTGGCCCGTGCCGCCAAGAAACATGGAACACGTATTGCCTTCGACCTGAACTATCGCGCCTCTTTCTGGAAAGGCCGGGAAGCAGAATTGAGCGCCATCTTTGAAGAAATCGCCTCTGTATCAGATATCCTTATTGGAAACGAAGAAGATTTCCAGCTCTGTCTGGGTATCGAAGGACCTGAAGCCGGAGGAAAACAACTGGCCTCCGAGCTCGATGGCTTCAAGGAGATGATCTACAGGGTGAAAGCTAAATTCCCGAATGCTTCGGTTTTTGCAACCACTTTGCGCCAGGTATTGAGCTCCAACGAACATCTCTGGGGTGCAATCATGCTGGAAGGTGCTGAATGGCATATAGTTGAGCCTCGTAAGATCAATGTCCTCGACCGTATCGGCGGGGGAGATGGTTTCGTTGGCGGACTACTCTACGGCATTCTTAAAGGTTGGGAACCTGCCAAATGGATCCAGTTCGGCTGGGCTTCCGGTGCCCTCGCAACAACTTTCCTGACCGATTATGCCCAGCCTGCCGATGAGGACATGGTATGGAGTATCTGGAAAGGTAATGCACGTGTGAAAAGATAAAGAGTCGATTCGCTTTAAGACACTCTAAAACGCTCCGGCGGATTTGTAATCTGCTGGAGCATCTTTCGCCATCGGAATACAATTCCTTTGGAGCAAGTATCAAAGGCCGATTGTTCTCCCCTTCAAACTTTTAAATTCCATCACCATGATATATTATAAAATTGGTTCCACCTCTCTTGAGCTCAGCAAAGAAGATCTGAAACAGGGATTGTTCGAAGCCCTTAAAAAGCTTGGGCAACGCCACAAAGTTCTCGCTATCCCACCCGATTATACCCGTCTTCCAAGCCGGGCAGGCGAGCTCACAGAACTGACCTGGGAATATTATGGCGAAGCCCTCACGGATGTTCTGCCGGCCCTCGGTACACACTCCCCGATGACGGGTCACCAGATCTCCCACATGTTCGGTCAAATGCCAGCCTCGCTGATTCGCGAACACGACTGGCGCAACGATGTCGTCACGGTAGGTGAAGTCCCGGCTTCATTCGTGCACGAAGTATCGGGTGGTGCCGTCAACTTTCCATGGCCGGCCCAGGTCAACAAGCTGCTTCTGGAAGGCAACTTCGATCTGATCCTCTCCATCGGACAGGTCGTGCCCCACGAAGTCGTCGGAATGGCCAATTACAACAAGAACATTTTTGTTGGTACAGGTGGCGTCGAAGGGATCAACAAGAGCCATTTCATCGGTGCCGCTTATGGGATGGAACGCATGATGGGTCACGCAGATACACCCGTTCGCAGGGTCTTCAATTATGCTTCCGAAAATTTCACCCAGAATCTGCCGATCATTTATGTGCAGACGGTCGTCGGACTGGACAAATCGGATGGTAAGATTAAAACCCGTGGACTTTATATCGGCGACGATCCGGAAGTCTTCGAACTGGCAGCCAAGCTTTCTCTGCAGATCAACTTCGAGATGCTCGAGAAACCGCTTAAAAAAGTCGTCGTATACCTCGATCCTACTGAATTTAAGAGTACCTGGCTGGGGAATAAATCCATCTACCGTACCCGGATGGCGCTGGCCGACGGCGGTGACCTGATTATTCTCGCTCCGGCCCTCATCGAATTCGGCGAAGACAAAGAAATCGACCGCTTGATCCGAAAATATGGCTATTTTGGCACACCGGCCACCCTGAAGGCATGCGACGACCATGAAGAACTCAGAAACAACCTGAGCGCGGCCGCCCACCTGATCCACGGTTCTTCTGAAGGCAGATTTAATATTACGTACTGCCCGGGACAAGAGCCAAAAAACCTGACACAACAGGAAATCGAAAGTGTGGGGTTCCAATATGCCAGACTGGATGAGGTGAGTAAGATATATGATCATACCAAACTTAAAGATGGCTTCAATACCATGCCCGATGGCGAAGAGATTTTTTACATCTCAAATCCTGCACTCGGACTTTGGGCCTTCCGGGATCGGTTTAAGTACTGAGAACTGAGAAAATGGGAGGATGAGAAAATGGGAAATGAGAGGAAAAGCTAGTGTAGAAATAAGAAAGCTCGTGCAGATTTAAGAAAGCTCGTGCAGATTTGCAATCTGCACGTTTAAAGTATCAGTACAAACTAAAAATAGAATGAGGATAGTTGTAGACGATAAGATTCCTTACATCCAGGGTGCCCTGGAACCATTTGCCGAGGTGGTTTACCTGCCGGGATCCAAGACTACCGCTGAGGTGGTCAAAGATGCCGACGCGATTATTACCCGGACCAGAACCATCTGCAATGAATCCTTATTGTCCGGATCAAAAGTTAAAATCATCGCCTCAGCAACGATCGGATACGACCATATCGATACAGATTATTGCGAAAAAGCGGGGATAAAATGGACCAATGCACCCGGTTGCAACGCTAAATCAGTGGAGCAATACATCGCCTCGGCCATCATGGTAATAGCGGCTAAAAAATCATGGTCCCTTGCCGGAAAAACCATCGGCATCGTTGGCGTTGGAAATGTTGGGTCCAAAGTAGCCCGGATTGCCGAAATTTTCGGCATGAAGGTTCTTCTAAACGACCCTCCGCGAGCACGGACAGAAGGCGAAAAGGGTTTCGTCAGCCTGGATAAAATACTCGAAGAATCGGACATCATCACGCTTCATGTACCGCTGAATTTGGATGGTCAGGATGCGACCTGGCACCTTGCCGACAGACAATTATTTGCAAGAATGACCCGCAAACCATTGTTTATCAATAGCTGCAGGGGTGAGGTAATGGAAACTTCCGCAGTGAAGGAAGCCCTTAAAAATGGACAGATTTCGGGTGCTATAATTGATTGCTGGGAGAACGAACCGGATCTTGACATGGAATTACTGACTTTAGTCGACCTTGCTACCCCCCATATTGCAGGTTATTCAAGGGATGGAAAAGCAAAAGGGACTGAAATGAGCGTACAGGCAGTGAGCCGTTTTCTCGGTCTGGGGGCAAACAACTGGAAACCGAAAGGAGTCGAGCAACCAGTACGCACTGATATTCTGATTGACGGAAACAATAAAACGACCCAACAGATTCTAAGTGAAGCGGTTCTGGCCACTTATGACATCAGGGAGGACGACACCCGACTTCGTGCAAGTGTTGGTACCTTCGAAAAACAAAGAGGTGATTACCCCGTTCGCAGGGAATTTCCTGTCTTTACCGTAGCCGGGAAGTTCAACGACACCAAAGTGATCGATAAATTGAAGAGACTTGGATTTAATTTGTAATATGTTGAAATTTAACTAGATATACGATTAATTTTAATAATTTAAAAATGAAAAAGGCAGATATTGGATTGATTGGATTAGCAGTGATGGGGGAGAACCTCGTACTGAACATGGAAAGCAAGGGTTTTACCGTTGCAGTCTACAACAGGTCGGTAGATAAAGTTGATAAATTCATCGCTGGTCGCGGCGCTGGAAAAAACTTCATCGGATGTCACAGCATCGCAGAAATGTGCAGCAACCTGGAGCGTCCCCGCAAGGTGATGATGTTGGTAAAAGCTGGCTCTCCTGTGGATGATTTTATTGAGCAGATTATTCCTCATCTCGAACCGGGAGATATCATCATCGATGGTGGAAACTCACACTTCCCCGATACCATCCGTCGGACAAAATATGTCGAAAGCAAAGGCCTTCTCTTCATCGGAACCGGAGTATCCGGCGGTGAGGAAGGTGCCCTTCTGGGTCCTTCCATGATGCCAGGAGGTTCTCCTGCTGCCTGGCCTGCAGTAAAGAATATTTTCCAGTCGGTTGCCGCTAAAGTCAATGGCGAGCCTTGCTGCGACTGGGTTGGCGAAAACGGCGCCGGTCACTTCGTTAAGATGGTTCACAATGGCATCGAATATGGTGACATGCAGATCATCTGCGAAGCTTATCAGATCATGAAGGAACTTCTTGGTATGACTGCTGACGAAATGCACGAAACCTTTGCCGAATGGAACAAGGGCGACCTCGATAGTTACCTGATCGAAATTACCCGCGACATCCTTGGTTACAAAGATGAAAACGGTGAAGCTCTCGTGGAGAAAATCCTGGATACAGCAGGTCAGAAGGGGACAGGAAAATGGACGGGCGTTGCTGCACTCGATCTTGGAATTCCACTTACATTGATTGGAGAATCTGTTTTTGCAAGATGCCTCTCTGCTCAGAAAGACCTGAGAACAAAGGCTTCAAAGGTATTGCAGGGTCCGGACAAGAAATTCACAGGTGATCGCAAACAATTTCTGAATGACCTGAAAGATGCTCTTTTCGGAGCGAAAATTATCTCCTATGCTCAGGGTTATGACCTGATGGGCGAGGCAGCTAAAGAATTTAAATGGAACCTGAACAATGGTGGTATCGCACTCATGTGGAGAGGCGGTTGCATCATCCGCTCTGTATTCTTGGGCAAAATCAAGGATGCATTTGATAAAAATCCTGAACTGGAGCACCTGTTGCTGGATAAATATTTCAATGAGACCATCACCAAGGCTCAGGAAGGTTGGAGAAGGGTTGTTGCCACTGCCTTTACTAGCGGAATTCCAATTCCTTGCCTGGCTACTGCATTGACCTATTTCGATGGATTCCGCAGCGAGAGATTACCTGCAAATTTATTGCAGGCCCAGCGTGACTATTTTGGCGCTCACACTTATGAAAGAGTGGATAAGCCTCGTGGAGAATTTTTCCATACCAACTGGACCGGCAGGGGAGGGGATACGGCTTCTTCGACCTACACGGTTTAAAGCAAATTTCCATATCAATAAAAGAACAGCCGCCCAACCAAGCGGCTGTTCTTTTAAGAGGCAGTGAAGAATTCAATGCTGATGGTGAATGGGTAATACATTGATTCCTTTTGATCTTACTGCTAAAATTTATATCTTGCAGAACAATCCTACCTAATAATGATCGACAAAAAAAGTTTATCTGAGAGAGACATTTGTACGAAATTTATTACACCTGCTATCGAAAAATCGGGATGGAACAGATTGACCCAGTTTTTGGAAGAGGTATCCTTTACTGATGGAAAGATTTATGTTCGGGGCAAATTGACCGCAAGAGGCGAAAAGAAACGGGCCGACTACATACTCTATTATAAGCCTAACATTCCTGTGGCTATTATTGAAGCCAAAGACAACAAACATTCTGTTAGATCCGGGATTCAGCAGGCGCTGGATTATGCTAAAATACTCGACATTCCCTGTGTATTCAGCAGCAATGGCGACGGATTTCTATTTCATGACCGAACCGCAACGGATGAAAATATCGAGTCGGAATTAAGCATGGAGCACTTCCCAACTCCTGAACAACTTTGGGAGAAATACAAAATCTACAAAGGCATCACCTCTGCCTCAGCGGATAAAATTGCTTCGCAGGATTATTTTTTCGATGGAAGCGGAAGAAAGCCAAGATATTACCAGCAGATAGCCATCAACCGCACAGTTGAAGCCATTGCAGCCGGTCAAAATCGGATCCTTTTGGTTATGGCCACAGGAACCGGGAAGACCTACACAGCTTTTCAAATCATTCACCGGCTTTGGAAGGCTGGTGCAAAGAAACGGATCTTGTTTCTGGCTGATCGCAATGCGTTAATCGGACAAACAAAACGAGGCGATTTCAAACATTTCAAGGATAAAATGACGGTGGTTAAACAGCGTCAGATCGATAAAAGTTTTGAGATCTATCTGGCATTGTACCAGGGCTTATCAGGTTCAGATGAAGAGGCGAATGTTTACAAACAGTTCACACCTGAGTTCTTCGACTTAATAGTGATTGACGAGTGCCATCGCGGTAGTGCAAAAGAGGACAGCGCCTGGCGGGAGATATTGACCTATTTCAAAAAGGCAACCCACATTGGTTTAACAGCTACCCCAAAAGAGACCAACGAAGTCAGCAATTCGGAATACTTCGGCGATCCGATTTATACCTACTCATTAAAGCAGGGAATCGATGATGGTTTTCTTGCACCTTATCGCGTAATCAGGGTAACCCTGAATGTGGATGCTGAAGGTTGGCGGCCGCCCATAGGCAAAACCGACAAAGAAGGAAGCGAAGTCGAAGACCGTATTTACAACAGAAAGGACTTTGACCGGAATTTGGTAATTGAAGAGCGAACCGAGACAGTAGCCAAAAAATTGACCGAGTTTTTAAAGGGTTATGACCGTTTTGCAAAGACCATCGTGTTTTGTATGGACATTGACCATGCTGAGCGGATGCGTTCTGCGCTGGCCCGGCAAAATGCCGATTTGGTTGCAGAGAATTACAAATACATCATGCAAATCACCGGCGACAATGATGAAGGGAAAAGGGAACTGGACAACTTCACCAATCCGGAAGAAAGATATCCTGTCATTGCAACTACTTCGGAGCTGATGACCACCGGTATCGACGCTCAAACCTGCAAAGTGATTGTGCTGGACGCCAATATCAACTCAATGACCAAATTCAAGCAAATCATTGGACGGGGTACCCGGATCAACGAAGAGTTTGGCAAACTCTATTTTTCCATCCTGGATTTTAGGAATGCCACCGATTTGTTTGCCGACAAGAATTTCGATGGTGATCCAATCCGGATAAAACCGGTCGCTGAAGAAGTTGATCTAGGCGGAATCGTTGAAGAAGAGGAAAACGACCTGACACCAGTTATTGATGATGTTTCAGGAGAGGAGATTAAGATTGTAATACCGGAAATCCGTTATCCTGAAACCGGCGATCCGGATATGGCAATCAAAGAACCACAGCGTAAGATTTTTGTGAATGGAGTAGATGTAACTATTCTCGTGAGCCGTGAAATGTATTTCGATCAGCACGGCAAAGCAATCACTGTCAGCCTGAAGGATCATACCAAAGAGATCATCAGGGGAAAATATGCTTCACTGGATGCATTTCTCAATAGATGGAATACAAGCGACCGCAAAGAGGCAATTATTGCCGAATTGCAAGAAGAAGGCATAATGGTTGAAGCCTTGTATGATGCAGTAGATAAGAAGGTTGATTTGTTTGATCTGATTTGCCATGTGGCCTTCGACCAACCTCCGCTAACGCGAAAAGAGCGGGCCAATAACGTGAAGAAACGGAATTACTTTGCTAAATATGGCGATCGGGCAAGAAATGTCCTGGAAGCCCTTCTGGACAAATATGCCGATGAAGGAATTACCAATATCGAAAGCATGGAAGTTTTACGGGTAAATCCGTTTGACGAATTTGGTTCAGCTTATGAAATCGTGAACGGAATCTTTGGCGGAAGGAGTAAGTACCAGGAAGCAATCCATGAGTTGGAAACAGAGCTTTACAAAAATATTGGATAACGAATGATTGAAAATAATTGTATTGAAAATAAAAGCATAAAAATTTAAATGGCTATTAATGAGTAATATAGGAGGCGTAATTAAATCAATACGAGATATTTTCAGGAAAGACCCTGGTTTGAGTGGCGATGCACAGCGCATTGAGCAATTGGGATGGATGATATTTTTGAAACTTTTCGACGATAAAGACAAAGAAAAAGAGCTGCTCGATTTGAAATACAAATCGGCCATTCCGGTTGAATTGCAATGGAGGTCATGGGCTGAAAATGACGAAGGCGCTACAGGCGATGAACTGATTCTTTTTGTAAACAACAAACTTTTTCCACAGTTAAAGGAACTACCTGTAACCGATGACAATCGCTTGGGTGTGATTATCCGTAATATTTTCGATGGTACCAACAACTACATGAAAAGCGGGACCACTTTTCGCCAGGCCATTAACAAACTCAACGAAATAGACTTCAACAGCAGCAAAGAACACCATATTTTCAATGCCATTTACGAAGACATTTTACAAGGACTGGCCACCAAGAAAGACACCGGCGAATTTTACACCCCGCGTGCTGTAACCCAGTTTATCGTCGACATGGTCAACCCGCAACTGGGCGAAAAACTCAAAGACCCCGCCAACGGAACAGGCGGTTTTTTGGTTTGCGCCATCGAGCATTTGCGGAAACAGGTAAACAATGTGGCCGACCTTAAGATCTTACAGGAAACCATAACAGGCACCGAGTTAAAACCCTTGCCTTTTATGCTGAGTGTCATCAATCTGATTATCCACGATATTGAAGTTCCACAAATTGAAAATGGCGATTCATTGAGCCGCGAATACACTTCGATAAAGCAGGCAGACCGGGTTGACATTATCGTTACGAATCCCCCTTTTGGAGGTGTGGTAGGAGATGGCATGGAAACCAATTTCCCGTTAAACTTTCGCACCAAAGAAAGTGCTGACTTGTTTTTGATCCTCTTCATCCAACTGCTTAAGGATGGCGGACGTGCCGGAATTGTTTTGCCCGATGGCTCGTTAACCGGCGAAGGGGTAAAAGCCCGTGTGCGTGAGAAACTGTTAACTGACTGCAATCTACACACCATTATCCGGTTGCCACAAAGTGTATTTGCACCCTATGCTACCGTCAATACGAACCTCTTATTTTTCGAGAAGGGGAAAAAAACGAAGGAAGTTTGGTATTACGAACACACTCTACCTGAAGGTGCCAAAGCATACAATAAGACTAAACCCATACGGATTGAAGAGTTTGACACCATAAAAGATTGGTGGACGAAAAGAGAAGAAAGCGAAGTTTGCTGGAAAGTTTCTATTGATACCATCAAGGAACGTCGCTTTGATCTGGACATTAAAAATCCGAATAAGGTGGTTGAAGAAGTTTCATACAACAGAAAGGAAATACTAGAATCAATAAAAGCCAATCAGAACCAAATTAGTCAACTTATAAGTGAATTGGAACAATGGGCAAATTAATCTTTGATTATGTTCCTCTAACATTTATTTCAGATAAGGGGGAAATCAAGAAGCAAATACGAAATACTTTAATTCTCATTCACCTTTTTGAAAAGTACAATAATCCGGTTCGATTAGAAAAACTTATTGAAGGAACTCAATACGGCTACAATGCTTCTGCGCTGCAATCTGGGAATAATAAATTTTTAAGAATCAGTGATATACACGAAAGTAAAGTAAATTGGGAAACGGTACCTTATTGCAATTGTGATGATGAAGAAACTTACGTTTTAAAGAATGATGATATTTTAATTGCCCGTACAGGAGGGACCACTGGGAAAAGCTTTAAAATAAACAATCCACCAAAAGACTCAATCTATGCGGGCTACTTGATTCGTATCAGAGCCAAAGCAACGGTTAACCCTGATTATCTTTACTTATTCTTGCACAGTTTCGCTTATTGGAGCCAGATTGTAAACTTGAATGAACGAAATTTCAGGCCAAAGGCTAATGCTGAAAATTTAAAATCATTGATCCTTCCAGAATGTCCTAAAGCAGTTCAAGACGAAGCTGTTTTGATATCTCAAGGCCAGAAAATAATAGGATACGAAGGTTTGTATGCGGAAATAGAAACAGCATTGAGCGAATATGATAAAGCCCAAAAGGTACAGGATTTATTATCCGATCAACTTATCCAGCTCGAAAACCTAAACCAAGCCATTTTACAAGAAGCGGTGCAAGGTAAGTTGGTAAAGCAAAACCCCAAAGACGAACCGGCCAGCGAACTGCTCAAACGAATTAAAGCCGAAAAAGCAAAATCTGGCAAAAAGGAAAAACCATTACCACCGATCAAACCAGCAGAAATACCTTTTAAAATTCCGGAAAGTTGGGTTTGGTGTAGATTAGGAGAAATATGTGATAAACTTCATTATGGCTATAATGCATCAGCTAAACCCGAGAGAAAAGAAGTTAGGCTTTTAAGAATTACAGATATTCAAGAAAACAATGTTGATTGGGAAAGTGTACCAGGTTGCGAGTATTCCAATTCTGATTTCGAAAATTTTCTTTTAAATGAAAATGACATTGTTATCGCACGTACTGGAGGGACAATCGGGAAAACATATATCGTTAAAGATATTTCAGTTAAAGCACTTTTTGCCTCATATCTAATTAGGGCAGTACCATCAAAAAATACCAATTCGAATTTCATGAAATACTTCATGGAAAGCCCATTATATTGGAAACAACTTTATGGAGCAGCATGGGGAGCAGGTCAACCAAATGTAAATGCAACTGCATTATCAATTTTAATCTTCCCTTTCTCCCCCCTTTCCGAACAAACCCGCATCGTAGCCGAAATAGAAAAGCAATTGGCTAAAACCAAACAATTGAAAGAAAACATCATTGCCAACCAGCTAGCCACAGAGCAATTGCTCAAAGCCTTGTTGCATGCGGCCTTTGAGGTGAAAGAAAAGGAAGAAGTAAATAATTAATAAATGCCCAATAAGGAAGCAAATAGGATTGAATTCTTTAGTAAAGCAGATCTTGCTTCTGGGCATTATCTTGCTTTGGCTGAATCTATTTTGCGAAATTTTGATAAACGAAAATCAATCGATGATATTAACGATATCATTGAGCTATATCAGATCAAACGGTACATTGATGCTGATCTATTTTTAGCCCATTGGTCTGAAAATGACCGAAGTTATTTTAAAGAGGTTGTAAAAGATTTTTGGAATACCATACGTAAATACTGGATCACGATTGATGATTGTAATTTCTGGGAGCAATTTAATACTCTTGAATTCAGTTATCGGGATTCTTTTTGGGATTTAATTGTGACTTTCGAAAACTATAAAAATATTCCTACAGAGTTATTTGTTAAAGTACTAAATATCAAGCATTTTTTTCTCTGCGATGTGTTGCATTATAAAAAACTTGTAAGGTATTATGGGCGTGAAATTAAACAACATATGCTGGAGAATGAAAAATCAGCGGAATTACTTTTAGCTCAATATGAAGAACAGCATGAGCGTGATTTTACTGATATAAATTTCCCAAGCTGTTTAACGCTGGAAGATAAGGAACAGATCATCCTAAACTACCTTGATTGGGAAGATGCAAATCTGAACTATATTCGATTAATTGTCAATTCCAGAGATACAGAGAAGCTAAAGTTATCAGATAAAACAAGACTTAAAGCCCATAATGTTGAGAGGGAAAAAAACAATAAAATATTGGAGACCGGTCATGTTTGGAATTGCGGCAATCAAGTATCACTATCAAAGAATCAGGAAGAACCTGTTCTAATTACATGGGAAGATAATATTCAGAAAGTATCCTATAGTGCGAGCTGGCTTGATCAGATTGACGACAGTTTTACGCTTTTCCAGATTTTCTCAAATCTATTTGAGTTCACCGATGAGTTTGGCTTAATAGAATTAGTTAGCAAAAAGAGAGAGATGGATGTAAGGGAGACGGTCTTTATGAAATCAAAGAATTCCTATTCCCAAGGAATGACTTTTACCAGAAAATCAAATCTTTCTCACATCCAAATTTTTATGTTTTCTGGATATTTAAAGGGAAGAAATAAATCAATTGAGCTTAT
>JBAXKJ010000038.1:0-42357 GCA_037137375.1 Prolixibacteraceae bacterium | reverse complement strand
TTTTTTTCATACTTTTGTTTTGAGTTAAAAAAGTTTTAATTTATTAAGACTTGAATGGAACGGAGGATGGTGGTACATTCTCCGTTTTTTGTTGGGTCAGTTTTAGCGTGTCACCTCCTTCTTTTTTGGGTTCATTTGTTTATTATTTTGTTTTTCAATTGCCAGATGGAACTCGCCAATAATAATTCTCTTGTGTGAGAAGCAATTCTCATGGCCCGTTTCATCGTATTGGTAATTAATTGATAAGCTTATTTGTGAACTATCTGAATTTTGTCCGCATTCATTTCATAACTGATTGGAACGGTGTGATTCAGCAGTTCAAGAAAATGCTGCACATCCTTGTTGCGCTTGATCACGCCTGAGAAGTGCATCTTGCTGAAGTAGTTCTCATCCATGGTAATCTCTACATCGTACCATCTCTCGACGATTTTAAAGACTTCCGTCAAGTCCTTGTTGTGGAATTCGTACCGTCCGTTTTTCCAGGAGCTGAAGGTCAATGGATCAACCTTCTCAACGGTCAGCTTGTTGCTGCTTTTATCAAAAATACTCTGCTCTCCAGGTTGAAGCGAGGCTGTTTGGTTTCCTGCCAACAGCTTGATCTGTCCGGTTTCCAGGGTTGTTTCAATTTCATCGGAGTTGTCGTAAGCCCTTACATTAAAGGTTGTTCCGAGTACTTCAATCTGCTGGCCTTTCACCTCAACACGGAAAGGTCGATTGGCGTCTTTGGCAACTGAAAAGAAGGCTTCTCCGCTCAGTTGCACCACACGCTCCTTCGAAGTAAAAACGGACGGAATGGTGAGATGCGTATCCGAATTGATCCAAATTCGTGTTCCATCGGCCAGAAATACCTGGTTGACCTGACCTTTGGGGACAAAAATCTCCTGCATGGTAATAAGTGGTGGCTTTTGTTCCTGCTTTAGGGAGATAAACCGGGTAGCCCAGCCTAATCCGAAGGTGACCAGCAGCATGGCAGCCATCTGGAGCATCCGGCGGAAAAGAATGTTTTGCCTTGGTGCGATCCCTTCAATCCGTTTCTTGAACAGTTCAAGTTCAGGAATGGTATCGTATTCTTTTCTGTTGGCATGAAAACCGGTGGTATCCCAAATATCTTTTTCCGCAAAAAACCGCTTTTCGTTCTCGTGCGAATGAAGCATCCATTGCTGAAGCTGCTTGTTTTCTTCTTCAGTAGTCTGATCCTGAAGATATTTCTGTATGAGCGTATCGATTTCCGGCATAACGAGTATTGCTTGTTCAACCTTATGATCGGAAGAGAGGGAAAAACCCTACTCTGGAAAGCAAAAAAAAGTTGAGAGTGGAGAGTTGAGAGTGACAAATGAAAGGAGACGAAGGAGCAGAAGGACGGGGGGACGGTGACTTGAGATATGAGACATGAGATTGGCGAAAACTAATAGCTAACAGCTAATATCCTCATTTTGCTAAAGATAAAAATTTAGATGTTGAGTCGGGATTCAATATCCATTTGTTGATGCAAAATTCTGATAATTTCCAATTCATTATCTTTCATGTTTATCTTGTAAAATATGAAATGAGATTTTACTCGCGAACTAAAATACCCCTTTCTTACATGACTGTAATCTTTTCCAGATTTTGGATTAAAAGTTAGGTATTCAATTTCGTCCATCAGTAAGTTAAAATATCTGTTTGCTTGCTCGAGAGACCAAGTTTCAAAAGTGTAAAGCCATATCTTTTCAAGGTCACTTAAAGCTTCCTTGCTAATTTTATACTTCATTACTTAAACAGAGTGTTTTTGATGAAGCCTGGTTAAAAATGATTCCCGATTAAAATCTTTTATAAAACCGGATTTTTCACCCTTTTTAAGTTCGTTAATCAGTTCGTTCTTTTTAGTTTCCTCGTGTTCAAACATTCTTAGAGCAGTCCTTACCACTTCACTTGCTGAAGAAAATTTTCCTGATTTAACTTGTTGATTGATAAAGCCCTCAAAATAATCTCCCAATAAAATAGATGTATTTTTTGCCATAATTTTTCTTTCATTTTCTTCAAAGATACCAATCCTTGGTATAAACAGCAAATTTGTATATATTTATTGAAAAGTATACCACATTCTCGTTGAAAAGTATACCACTTGTCAATAGTAACCCGTTGATTTGGTAAGATCCAAGTAACCCACAACAAGATGATGAGTCTGGATACGAAACAAGAGATTACGAGGCGTTATTTTCGAGAGGCAAACCCTACCTTGGGACGATGAATAAATTTGAAAATTAGAAGATGGAAAAATGAGAGTCTATGACTGGGGGATAGAGAGAAGACGTGGAGAATCCTTACTTTATCCTGCCAATAGTTCTTATCCTCGAAGCCCTTCGAAGTTGATTGATAATTCCAAGAATTAGAATCTCAAAAGGCTTGATTTTAAAGATGATATACCAGCTATGGCAAATGGCTTTTCTGTAGACTTTATTTTTTGTGGGAATTTCGTGACATTCGGGAAAGGCTGTTGGGTTTTTTTCAATACGGTCAATGGTCATATGAATTGCATCACCAATTCGGATGGCAGATAAAGGTTCGTGTTTGATATAGGCAATGTACCCAACTATTGAATCAATATTCTTTAGTGCAGGTTCTGTTATCCTTAAAGAATACTTTTCTGAAGCTTCTTTCGTTGTTGTGCCCATCGTTCTTTGGATTCGTTTATGCCAACTGTAGCTGAGCTTTCAGAATATTCAATCCATCTCCTAAAATCATCATCACTAATAATCTCACCAGGTAAGGCGTATGAATTTAGATCTGGCTCTTTTACAATTCGGATCAAATCTTTCTTTTCTAAATCCTGAAGAGCTTCCAGGGAGTTGTTTCCTTTAAGTTCAATTGTCAAGACCTGCATCTTATTTGTATTGTATGATATAGTTTTTCTCATGTTTGTATCATGTAAATATACTATTTCTAATCCTGATGGTCTCTAATAAAAGGAAGTTTTAAGTTTAGCTGAAAAATAGTTAAAAAGTCAAAATATTCAATCGGATCTTAATTTTTTATCAAATGGCACGAAAAAAACAGCAGCAGCGGCAAATAATCCTTCATTTCGGTGCGAATTGTTGCCAGGGCTTTGGAGATTTGCTTTTCAACGGCTTTCACGGATATATCAAGCTCTTCGGCAATCTCCCTGTTTTTTTTGTTTTCAAACCGGCTCAGCACAAAAATCTGACGGCAGCGTTCGGGTAGCTGATGGATCACCTCGTTGAGTTTATCTTCCAGTTCCAGTTCAATTAAACTGCTCTTTTCATCCATAAAATAGTGCAGTTCCCTTTCCTGAAGCAACTGCTTAACAGATTCGGCATGCCTATTCCTAACTTTTTGCTTTTCAAGATGCTGAAGGCAGCTATTCCGTACCATCGTAAAAATAAGGGCATTGATGGATTGGTTGACGATGATGGTTTGATTGGTCCAGAGCTTCACAAAGGTATCCTGCACGATGTCTTTGGCCACTTCATCGTCGACGAATTTTGCAGCATAGTAAAACAGCGGCCTGGCGTATTGTTTGAAGAGTTCATCAAACAACAGCGGGTTTTCGCTATTTACCAACAGCCCTTTGTGAATGAATTGATACATATTCCGTAAAAGAATTAAGGGAAAATCCTGTAAATGTTCTTTCGGTGATCAAAATCGACAAAGAAGAGCGTATCGTCCTCAATTTTTATTCCAATTCGATAATTCCCAACTTTTCATCCCTTTCTCGATAAGATCAGCTAGTCTGGAATCCTCAATACGCTCAGTGTCTATTGTGCACAAAGGTAATTTTTTTGCCTACATGGGAATCTTAAGACATAATGTTATAATAAATACTGAAATGCAGGAACTACCTTGATCTCATATTTGTCCTCTTTTAAAATGTCAGAATTGGAAAAGGTTACGATGGTTGCATTGGTAATGTTGAAAAAAGTCATCGCCTTTAACAATCCGTTTTTTTCCCTATTTAGGTTATCTGGAGTAAGTTCATAACAAACCTGAACCAATTCAACAACCTTACTGTTTTTTACTGCCACAAAATCGCATTCACCTTTTTCGTCAAAATAGTAAAGTTCATCAAACCTTTTTCGAAGGTGCAGGAAAACCAGATTTTCAAGTTTACGTCCAAGGTCTTCGGTTAACGAGTTTGAAACAACATTTACCAGGCCTAAATCAATGGCATATACTTTTCGTGGATTGATCAATTGTGCCTTTGAAGAGTAGCTGAACATTGGCAGAAAACTGATTAAATAAGAAAGCTCTAAGTGTGAAAACCAGCTTAAAATGGTGCTGGTGGCACCTATTGATAATGGCTGTTTGAGTTTTGTTGCTGTAACCCGATTTCCAATATTTGAAAACAAGTAAGAGGCTAAGCGATACAAGCTTTTAACATCCTTTATTCCGTGACGCACGACAATATCCCTGTTAAGTATATCTTCAAAAAGGGTAACTAATTGATCTTCATCTCCATTTTTTAAATATTCCGGAAACCCACCTAACCGAACATAGGTTTCTAAACTTTCTTTAGTTGGGGACAATGATTTGAAATTTATAAATTCACGGAATGAAAATGGGAATAACTCCTGTGAAATGTGACGTCCGGTAAGTCTTGTACCTAATTCTTTGCTTAATAAAGAAGCGTTTGAACCAGTGATAACTACCTTAAAGCCTTCATCAAGCTTTTGCCGGACATACATTTCCCAACCTTCTACCAGTTGCAATTCATCAAAAAATAGGATTGTTGCTTCTTGCCTGCTGATTATATTGTCTAACCTTGAGAAATCCAAAAGTGTAAATTCGTACAATTGAGGAGTATCGAAATTGAGAAATAAAACCGTCTCATTGTCCATACTTTTTAACATCTGCAACAATAAGGTGCTTTTCCCGCATCTCCTGACACCGGAGATAACCAAGGCATGTGAAGACAGGCTCTTGGTCGCAGGAACCAATTCCCGCTGCAACCCCGGATCTTTAATAGATAATCGGTGCTTTTGCAGTGCTATCAAATGTTCTATTGTACTTTCAAGTATCATATACCTAATTTGTTTGCTGTAAAGATACAATAATGTATTCTACAATCAAACAATATTGTATTCTACAAAAATACAAATATTGAGTTTATGGTTTTATTAAACAGAAAATGCAAATTGACAGAATCTTTCAGCTCTTTGGTTTGAATACTCTCACGTAGTTAAATATCACTCCAAAAGAGCGGTTCAAATTACAAAAATAGGGCAACAGCTATCACAATCGGGTTGCCTTGCCCGGGTCTATAGTGATTTTGTATTTACCAGTAAGTTGCATTTTGATCGCATTCAGGGTTAATCTGTAAATCTGATTGCCCCAGACATCCGATAGACGCTTGTCTGACAGGGTAATGGTTTCCACCGAAGGTTTAAACTGGGTGGCATCATAACTAATGATCAATTTCTGGCCATCTTTTTCGAGTAGGACCTTCCCATGGGTCGAAATATCCGGATTACCCCAGGTCAGGAAATTCAACTGATTGGTTTTGATCGCCTGTTTCAGAGAGAATTCATCCTGGAGAACTAATCCGCTATTTTGCCCAAGCTGATAGGTTCTTTGCCATTTTTGCACGGCCGCTTCTGAAGGGTACGCTCCTGCTAGATCAAGGGAAAAGGATGATTTTGCTGCGTCAAATTTGACATTACGGGATCGGAAGGAGGCGCCAGGTGACTCTGGTTCGCCGTTGATCATTGGAAGATTGTGATAATTACTCTGCATCGTCCAAATTGTATAGCGCTCGTCACTGAAGGTTCGGCGTGTATAGGTTCCGACTCCTGCGTCAATGATCATAGGCGTTTCGTTGAGGTAGAGGGAGAAAGAGCCCATGTCGTTGTGGTTGTGACTCTCTGCATTGTACCCTCCTTTTGCCGCGAAAAAGAATCCATTTTGGTTCCGCAGGTAGCAGAATTCTGTTTCGGGGTACCAGGTAGCAGATGCTTTTGAAACAGCAGGTTTGGTTTTTATTAATTCATTATGGAATTTCAGGTTTTCAAAAGTTCTGAAGAGGTCGCGCCCGCTGTTGAAGTATTCAGGATTTTTTTCCCGTTGGTAAAGATAGGAGGCAAATTGTTGCATTTCCTGACTTCCCACTGCTTTGCCATAACGGAAAATCATCCCGGGTTCACCTCCTCCTTTGGCCGATGCATCTGCGAAATTGACTACCCAGCCATTCCCAACATAAGATTTGGCGATGTATTCCCCCATATTTTTGATGATGGGTTGGTCGAAAATGGAAACTTTGCCACCTGTTGCCATATTCAGCAACTCAAGGTAATCGTAGAGTTTTCCAGGGGCGTGTCCCCAATAGGAAGGGCCTTCCTCACAGGCGCCATCACTGTGATAATAATTAATGAACTTGTCGACTGAAACCATTGATCTGCTGACTGCTGCAGCGAGTTTCTCCGGATCATTTTCCAACAAAAGGAAGCATGTCAGGACGCTGCTGTTACACCAGGGATTCCAGTTATTGACCATTGTGACCGGAGATGCATTGAATGCCTGCCACCAGAAATTACTTCGGTTCATATAGGGGTCCAGTATCCTGTCTTGCAGGTTCTTCCGCAACCTTTCCGAGATCATTGGCTGTATTTTATCCATTTCATCCTTCAGGAAGTACCAGGTCCAGGCGAAGAAAGCCCCCATATCTCCGGAAGTGAGGTCAATGATGTTTTCTTTGGGAGATGGTAAGGCAGTTTTCTCGTGTTGTTCCCTTCCGATGTGTGCTGAAAGCGCCCAACTCGTCATTTCGCAGCTTTGCCAGATACCATTTACTATCTGATTCATGAAACGTCCTTTCCCCTCTGCCAGTTCTGCCAGAACCAGATCCGCCAGGGCAGTATTATTTGAATTAAAGGGAATCTCCATGATAGTCCTGGATCCGGATTTGTCGAATTCAAGGTAATCAGTGGCTTTGACAACTTTCCACTCGTAATCCAAGGCGGCTTCGCCCTTACTGATAATCTCTTTTTTTACTCCTTTGGTGAGTTGATCCCAGCCGTTTCTATCCTTGTAACCAGGATATTGAACCCATTTCTGGTTAAGTATCAAGCTGGATTTTAAGCTGGAAAGATCGGATCTCTTTTGCAGCAGATCTCTCTTTTCCCAAGCGTTTGCAATAAACATACTGGACATAAGAACCAGCATCAAAAGTATTTTTTTCATTTTAATCAGGTTTTACAAATTAGTTTTTGGGTTTGTAGACCCTTACATAATCAAAAACTACCTCGTCGGGGAAGTTGCCCAGGGCAGGATCTCCGCCCCAGCCTGTTAGTTCTGTCGAGAGGATTAGGTATTCAGCATGTTGTGATACGGCTGAAGTGGATCTCCAGGTTTCCACACCGTCCACATAGAAAATATAGATATCTTTTGTCCATTCGAGGCCAAAGGTGTGGTACCCATCGACAATTGTTGGATAGGGCACTTGTTTTCCCGTGGTTTGGTGATTCACTCCATAGCCATTCCAGTGGAGGTTATGATAGACAATCGCCGGAGTCTTGCGATGGTATTCAAATACATCAATCTCAGTTCCGTCCTTTATCGGGTCGAGGGTCTTTCCCATGTCGTTCGACTGTAGCCAGAACGCGACATGCGGTCCGAGTTGCTTGTTCATCATGGCGCGGCATTCAAAATAGCCATAAGTTGTCTCATAAATGCCTGAAGTTCCAAGTTCGCCAATGTAATATTTGCCATTGCTGTCTTTGGTTACTTTAATGGAGACATGTCCATTGCCATCGAGGGAAATAGTTTGTCTGGAGACAGTTCCATAATTTCGAACGGTTCCTTCTGCCCTGAAATTCCATTTGGCAAGATTGACGGTGTTGCCATCGAATTCGTCGTTCCAGACCATTTGGTAACCAGACTGAATATGTGGAGGCAGGGTAGAAGAAACGACAGGATCCTGAATCTCTTCTTTGTTGTGGGTGCAGGCCTGCAAAACGAGAGGCAAAAAGAACAGTAGGATAAGAATTCTTTTCATAAGAAGATCTATCTAAAATTGAAGATGAAGATAAAAAATAAAAGGCTGTTTCATTGAAGTAATGAACTCAGCCTTTTATTTAAAAATTGTGTCTGCTGAGATTAGTTAATCCAGCCTGTATTTTGAGTAAGGTTCTTATTCATTTCTACCTCTGTCTGAGGAAGGGCCCAATTATAGATGTAATCACCTCTCCAGGAATATGGGGAAGTAATGGTCCCCCAAATTTGTTTGATACCGTTACCGGACTGGAACTTCACATCTTTCCAGGTTCCCCAGCGCATCTCATCGAAGAGATTGACACCTTCCAGCGCGAGTTCCCAACGACGTTCGTTACGAATCCGGTCTCTCATGGCTGTTTGTGTATTGACATACGTTGGTTTGGTTGCATCGGTATTTTGCAGCGCAATTACTCCGGCTCGGGTACGAACACTGTTGACCAATGTGATGGCTTCCACTTTGAATCCTTGCTCATTAATTGCTTCTGCAAGCATGAGCACCACATCGGCATAGCGGATCAAAGGTTGGTCGATCGGACCGTAGTCACGGGCTGGAGTCTCGGAGGCACCTTCGTAGACCCATTTTCTCCACAAGTAGTAGAACATGGTGTTCGTATCCGTTTTCACGTCGAAGGGAGCAGCGGTGTCGAAACCTCTGTAAGGCCAGCGCAGTGTGTAAGTATAAGGTGTTGAACCATTGGCGCCAAGATAGGTGGAATAGGGAGTAATGACGAGGGCAGTTAGACGAGGATCGCGGTCGTCGTATACCTTTTTCAAACGATCTTCATTGCCAACAGATAAATACTTGGTCATATCGGCTCCATATTTTGTGAAAGTGGTGATTTCAGCTGCCGTCAATCCATCACGGAGGAAGAAGACGGATCGTTGCAAGGGTGTCATGGAATTATATCCTGGTAAGTAATTATTCCAGTTGAATGGAGAGCCGTCTTTCGTCTCGAAGGACTCAACAAAATCGGGACTTGGCAGGTAGTTGTTCCAGCAGGATCCGAAGGAAACGCGGGATCCGCAATAGAATTGTGTGATAGAACCAAGTCCTGGTGTCGCAATATTCTGCACGGAGAAGATCATTTCAGGAGCTTGTTCGTTGGCAAGTTTGAACAGCTGTTTGTAATCTCCCTGGTAGAGGACTGCGCCCATTTCACCCACTTTACGCAAATCAGCTTCTGCTTTGGCGAAATCTTTGGTATACATATATGCCTTACCACGAAGGGCATAGGCAGCAGCTTTTGTCACCCTTCCAAAATTCACATTGCCTTTGGCATAGTTATTTGGCAGGTTGGCTTCGTTGATACAATCGGACAGGTCGGTAATGATTGTTTCCCAGATTTTCGCCTCAGTTTCACGGCCTTTGTTTGCTTCCTGAAGGGTTACTGGGGTCAAATAAAGTGGAACGCCTTTAAAAACCTGGTTCAGGTTAAAATAAAACCAGGCGCGAAGAAATTTGCTCTCTGCCACAAGGCGTCCTTTTTTCTCAACGGTCAGAGGAGCAGTGGGTAAGTTTAAAATTGCTGCGTTAGCCCTATGAATTCCCTCATAGTTTTGTTTCCAGTAATTGACAAACAGCCCGTCGCTGGAGGTGATATTCCCATTGGTAAGGGAAGTGGCGCCTCTGGGCATTCCGGTAAAGCCTTCCTGATCGAAATACCAGCGATTGAGTCCGACATAATCCTGTCTTAGGGTTTGGTATACTCCTGTTACACCGAGATCGGCCAGACTTTCAGTTGTCCACATTGACGTCGATCCAATAGAATTGAATGGGACAGTGTCCAGTAAGCTATTTTGACAGCCAGCAATCAGACTGACTAAAAATAGAAGTGTGATATATTTAAATCTTTTCATCTTGAATATTTTTTAGAAAGTGATGTTAGTACCGAAAGCAATCTGCCTGAATACCGGATAGTTGGTATTGCCTCCCATCTCAGGATCGAGTCCCGGGAAAGAAGTGATGGTAAATAGATTTTCAGCAGAGAAATACAGGCGAACATTTTCAGTAAAGATTCGGGTCGCCACTTTTTTGGGTAACGTATAGCCTAGCGTCAGGTTCTTTAATCTGACAAAGTTCCCGTTGTATAGCCAGCGGGTACTTGCCTGTGTATTTTGACCATCACTTTCATTTAGTTTCAAACGTGGATAGGTGGCTGTGATATTATTCAAAGGATCAGCCGCGTTGGCATCGTTGTAGTAATAGTGATCATTTGCTACCATGGTACCGATCTGGAAGCCGGTACGGGTGGTGGAGCTGTTGTAGCCGCGTTCCAACCAGTAAAGTTTAGATCCAGCCTGACCTGACCAGATTAGGTTCAAGTCAATATTTTTCCAGCTAACATTCATTTGTGACCCAAAAGTCATCGTTGGCATGGTTGAGTTACCTGTAAATCTTCTGTCATAACTGTTGCCAAAGATTTTATCATTGTTGAGGTCCGCATAAATGTAGTCACCGTACCAGATTTTGTTTTTCGCTGTTGTAAGGTTTGGCATGAATTTATAACCCGCTGCAATCATAGCATTTAGCCAGTCCATATCCTTACTGGTGCGAATCATTCCATCCGAGGGACCACCAGTGACGTTAACGGTACCATCCGACTTGAAATAATTCTGATCCCCTTTATAAAGATCCATCAGGTAGTGTTCGTTGATGGTATGGCCTTCCAGAATTCTGTTTTGTCCACCACTGGAGACATCTCCAAGATTGGAATAATAAACAGGAGCTCCTGTTGCGTCTGTGCGCCATTCTTCGATCAGCTGACCTTTATAACTAGTTACAGTATTCTTGTTGAAACCGAAATTAGCGTTGACAGAATACTTCACATCCTTAATTTTGTCTTTCCATCCGAGGGTAAATTCGAAACCCTTGTTGGTGACTTCTGCTGTATTCAATGTCGGTGCGCCAACCAATCCAAGCGTCAAATAAATTGGTGGGGTGGTCAGAATACCATCTGTGATTTTGTTATAAGCATCCACTTCAGCGGTAAATTTTCCGCCTAACAAAGAAGCATCAAGACCTGCATTAGCAACAGTTGTTGATTCCCACTGTAACAAAGGGTTAGGAATTTTGGTGGAAGCCAAACCCGTTACCTGAAGGCCATTGAAGGAATAGCTATTGGGATTGTAGAGCGACATATAATCATAGTTACCGGATGCATTGTTCCCGAGTTTACCCCATGATGCTCTTAGTTTAAGATTCTGGAAGATATTTATGTTTTTCATAAACTGCTCTTCTGAAACTCTCCATCCTGCAGAAAATGAAGGGAATACACCATGGCGATTGTCTGATGAAAATCTAGAGGAACCATCATAGCGAAGATTGGCCTCGAGCAGATACTTTTGATCAAAGTCATAGTTAAAACGTCCAAACCACGAGCGCATGGCCCAGTCGGAGGCGCTGCCAGTCGTAGAAATCATCGTGGTAGCGGCATCAAATACGTAAGCACTTTCATCGAATAGTCCTTTCTTTGTTGCTCCCTGGTTGCTGCTTTTGGCGTAGGTTTCATTGTATCCGAGCAAGGCGCCAATGCTATGTTTATTAGCAATTGTTGTCTGATATCTTAAGAGGTTCTCTAGAACGAAGGTGTAGCTACTGTAAGTGTAGTAATAGGTTGACAACAACGAAGGATCCGTCACCGGAGACATGACCTGACCTGAGCTGAATCTCACGCGTTTCCCGTTGCCCGGATTGGAATAACTGTTGTATTCATCGAAGCGTTTGTTGTAGTTAAGATTAAAATCCCAGCTAAGCCCTTTTAGAATTTTCACTTTACTGTAAAGTGTTGTATTCAACCTGGTCACTTTGTCACTTCCTTTTGAACCATTCAACATCCCGTAGATGTTGTTGGCAGTGGCACTCTCTTCAGGTGCTTCGGGATAACCCAATGCTCCATTATATCTTCCGTAAACGCCTGGTGTTGATTGATATATATAGGTAAGCACATTAGAATAATTACCCATTTGGGTATCATTCATCGTGGCATAGGTCCGTGTGCCTACTGTCAGCCATTTATTGGCATCAATTTCCACATTCGTACGCAGGGAGTATCTTTTCATCCCTGTATTCTCAACCAGTCCGGGATTATCCAGGTAACCTGCCGATAAGAGAAATCTGGCATTCTGATTGGCTCCGCTGATGGAAATAGTATGGTCCTGGATCAGGTTATTTTTGTACATTTCCTTGTTCCAGTCTGTATTCGGGAAGGCTACATAGTTTGGAACTCCGTTTGCGTTCAGAGCATTAGGATCTTTGTTGGCGGTCTCCCAAGCTGAAATTGTTGCTGCAGAAAAGACTTCAGCAGTATTGATATTGCGCGCACTTTCGTTGAGTAAGCGCATAAACGTTGGATAATCAGAAACGAAATCGAGGAGATTCGCTGGTTGAGCGACGGAGAAAGTGCCACTATACGAGACGGTGAGTTTCTTGTTGTCACCTTTTTTTGTCGTTACCAGGATGACACCATTGGCAGCTCGGGAACCATAAATAGAGGCCGAAGCTGCATCCTTGAGGACTGAAACCGACTCAATATCCTGTGGATTAAGTGCATCAAGCGTTCCTTCCATGCCATCAATGATGACGAGCGGATTCGCGTTATTCAAGGTTCCAATACCCCTTACCAGGATACTCGCACCATCAGAGCCGGGTTTTCCATTGGATTGTCTGACTGTCACCCCCGAACTAAGACCGGATAATGCACTCGAAATGGTTGTGATGGGTCTTGCTGCAGCCATCTCCTCAAATTTGATGGAAGAAACAGCACCTGTCATGTTTACTTTTTTCTGGGTACCATAACCTACCACAACAACTTCTTCAACTCCAATGGCTTCATCTGCCAAGACAACGTTTATGGTGGTTTTTCCAGCTACCGCTATTTCCTGTCCTTTCATTCCAACGAAAGTGTATTGCAGGATGGCATTTTCAGGAACATTGGATAATGAATAGAAGCCTTTGTTATCGGTGATGACTCCGGACGAGGTTCCTTTGACCACAACAGACACACCAGGGATAGTAGCACCTATGGCATCAGTTACTTTCCCGGATACCGTTTTTTTAGTCTGCTCGGATCCAATGACAGCTGGATTCTGGCCATTTTCATCTGTAATAATGATGTACCTGTCAACAATTTTATATTCGAAATTCCTTGATCCCAGGATCTTATCCAATACGACATCAATTGTTTCATGATCAGCCTTGACGGAGATCTTTTGCGCGACATCCAGCCTGCTGCTGTTATAGGCAAATTTGAATTCAGATTGTGATTCAATTTGTTTGAAGACATGCTCAATGGTAGCATCTGTCGACTCGAATGTCAGTCGTGTGTTTTGGGCGTAAGTGACCGATCCGTAAGAAATCAGCCCCCAAAGCATTAAAATAAAAGTTAGTTTCATAATTCGCAAATACTTGCGCCCGGGGATAAAAATATTCCCGGACAGATTTGTCCTGATTTTTTTCATAAATTTGAACTGTTAAGTGTTAAACTTTTGTTTGACATTGAAAGAGCGGTAATTCTTCGACCAATTATCGCTCTTTGTTTTTTAGATCATTTTCTAGCTTTTTGGTGTTAAGATTATTTTTCCTTTTTCATATTTATAGTCGACCGACAAGGCCAGACTTAGAATATCCATTAGTTTCTCCAGGCGTTCGCCTTCATATAACTCTACGGTTAAACGCCTGTTATCAAATTGTTTTTCGTTATAAATCATTTCTACGTTGTACCAGCGCTCGATCTTTCTAACAAGTTTAGCGAAAGTGTCATCCTTGAAGATCAGTTGATTTTTCTTCCATCCGTCGATTTCATCCTGGGGAAATCTGACCGCTGTAAGTTCATGTGTCATTAGAGAATAGATGACGGACTGCCCTGGGTTCAGAACTTTTTTTTCGGGTTGGTCAGACCCGGAAGCTGGCAGCAATAAATCTATTTTCCCCTCAAACAAAGATGTTTCGACCAGATTTTCATCATTGTAAGCCTTTATGTTGAATTTTGTGCCTACAACTTTAATGTCCGGACCAGATGTGTGTACCAGGAAGGGCTTGTGTTCATTTTTGGTCACTTCAAAAAAGGCTTCTCCATCCAGGTAAATATCCCTTTGATTTCTGCTGAACTGTCCGGGATATCTTATTTTGGTGTCTGAGTTGAGCCAGACTTTTGTGCCGTCTGATAGCACGATTCTCGATTTCTGACCACGTGGAGCGATCGTTTCGGTATATTGAACACCCGTTGGACTCTGTATTTCTGCCAGGTAATAAATCGCTATTCCCAACATCGGGATCATCAGGATGGCAGCAATCTTTTGATAGATATGGACAATCCGGGTTACCGGAGAGATATTATTAGTCAAGGACTTTTTGCGATATGCTTCTATCTGACTGTATACATTTTCGATGAGTGCTTCAGAGTTTAACTCAGGAGATTTTTCCCAATGCTCAGAAAGCCATTGTTCCACTTCAGATTGTGAGGCGGGATCCGAAAGCCATTTCTTAAGTTCATTAAGTTCAGGACCTAAACATTTCTGTTCGGCAATAAACCGATTGGCAATGTCTATAATTTTTATAGTCATTTTGATTGATTTGTTTGTAATACGAGAAAGAATAATGTTTCCGTGAAGGTCTACTGAAATAAAAACAATATTAATAGCACCACTATTTTGCGGAATTCTTTACGAAGGAAGGTGAGGGCGTTACGGATCTGGCTATCGACAGTATTTTCTGAAATATTGAGTTGCCCGGCTATTTGTTTGTAGGTCAGTCCTTCGAAACGGCTCAGGCAGAAGATCTCTCTTCTACGTTCGGGAATCTGACCAATCAGGTGCATCATTTTTTCTTCCACGTTGTCAATAGATTTAATATCAGAATCTTCTTCTGTTAATAAATCCTGCTGAAAATGCTCTTCAACGAAATAAAGCTTGCGGTTAACGGCTGATCTCAAATGGTCCCGGATCAGGTTTTTCGTGATAGAAAACAGGTAAGATTCGAAGTTTTTTTCCGGATCGACAGTCTCTTTTTTAAGCCAGACTTTTACAAAGACTTCCTGAACAATCTCTTCGGGATCGATTTGAGAGGGGACTATTCTTTGGGCAAAACCTTTAATTTTTCCGCGGTATTTGTAAAACAATACTTCGAAAGCGAAGGAGTCACCGTTTTTCAGTTTTTCCAAAAGCTCTTGCTCTGTATGTAAGAACTTTTCCAATGTTGATGATGAGATTACGTTGTCTGGATTTCGGGGACAAAGTAAAAGAAATAATTTATTTTCTAAGGTAGAGTTCCAGTTTTCTGATCCAGACATAAACGATGGCGATCAGTATTCTGGGGAAAATCAGGATGGCCAGGTTATAGCCGATAGATGCAAACAGCAGTGTATCTTCAAGTTGTGAGTGTGAAATGGCGATGTGGTGATTGAGCAGGTCGGCTTCTTCGCGGGTGAGTTTGCCTTCGCCGGATTGATGGATCATGATGGCCCCACCGTAGGATAGTCCAAGGGTATAAGCAATCATCCAAAGGAATCCGGTATTTACAGGGAGTCCCATGATCTTTAACAATGGAGAAAATGGTTTTAGGATCCACTTGACGAGGTCGAATTCGTTGAGGATTTTTTGAAGTATCAGCAGCAAATTTACCAGAACAACAATCTTCAGTGTTGTCAATGCAATAGCTTTCAGCCATTCCTTGAAGGCTGGCATAAAATCGGCGGAATGCCTTAGCAGGACACCCTTATTCTCCGTCATTTCACCTGGCAGCAACCAGTTCAGCAGGATAGCGGCGAGTATGCTGGCAGTAATTCTGGTGAAAACCATCCTCCACGGCTTCGAGCCGGTCCGCTTCTGAATGGCGGTTTCCACGATCAGCGAATGGGCGATCAGGCACATCACCGCCAGGATGGTGCCTTCGCGGTAGCCGGTTCCGAGGGTGGTCATCACGATGATGGCCGAATAAATATTGGTAAACATGGCCGTGATCAGGACGACGGATGCTTCACCGGATAATCCGATCAGTTTAAATAAAGGGGCTACCCAACCAGCGATCACATTCAGGGCGCCTGAATAGTCGAGCAAAAAGACGGCGAATGAGACCGGGATGGTGATCTTAAGAAGCCAGACGGCCGTTTTGGTCCCTTGCGGGAGAGCCGTCCTGACACATTTCAGTATTCTGTCCCAAAATCCAGGAGAGATATTTTTATTTGTCAATGAGCAGGAAGTTAATTAGGATTTTGCCCCGACGAAATAATGTTTGTTTTCGGCAAAGAGCAGGTTAAAGGAGGTCAGCGAGCCGTAAATTCTGGTGATGTACTGCTGCATATTTACCTTCTCTTCGTCGGTTAAACCGGGATGGCTGTTGATGTTCTGTTCAAGCACCCTGAGTCGGTCCCGGAGCATCACTATCTTGTGAAAGAAACCTTCAATCGGCATTTCCTTGGGCTTTAGAGAGGCATTGGCCGGTTGTAATAAAAGGGTTCCGCCCATCCATTTTTCCCCTAACGGGACAATTTCCTGGAGCATGTTTTGTTCTTCAAGAACATACCGGATGACCTTCTCAACCTCGGCCAGCGTGAGTGAGTTTTTAGGTTTTTCCGGAGGTGTTTCCTTAACTTCCAGGTCTTCATTGCGTTTGGTGAGTTCTATTTTCCCTCCATGCTCGAAGAAGATTTCATAAGAAGTGATTTTATTTTTACTGACGAATCCCTCGCCATAACGGGGATGCTCGACTCTCGTTCCAACTGCTAATTCTTCCATCATTAATGTTTTATTGTGCAGGCAAAAATAATAACCTCTGCAGATATTATCGAATTTCTAATCATTTAATCCTTTGCCAAGGAGAATTTGCTGCATACATTTTTCAACTCTGGACTCTCTGGTTATTGATTGTTTGGGAGCGGAAAAGAAGAGGTTGTAAGCCCTTTGTCTTCCTGGTGTCAGAGCATTGAATGCCATTTTTAAATCAGGGTTTTCATCCAGCTTCTTGAGAAATTCTTCAGGAAATACCAGTTCTGTGTTCTTCACAAGATTCACTTTCAGACCGGCCTTTTCCACTTCAATTGCTTCATAGATATAGCTTTTCAGGATTGTAACCACCTCGTCTATTTCGCTCCCTTTCGTGAACCTGAGCTGTCGGGCGACCTGGGTGTTCTCCCCTGTTTTTGTGAGAATTCCGTGAGCGTCATTTAACAAGGCGCCTTTGAAAAACAAGACAGCAAAGTATTCTTTGAATCCCTGTAAAATCACAATGTTCTTCTTCTGAAAAGTGAAACATGGCCAACCCCACTTCAATTCTTCATTCAACTGACAGTCGAGTAGGATCATTCTCAATTTCTCCAGTTCATCCTGCCACTTAGGGGCTCGCTTAAAAATTGGATCATCCATCGTTATCGTTCTTTTGTTAACAGACTGGAACCATTTCCAGAGTTTCCTCAGTTGTACGAGAAATTAATTAACAGGTTCAAGTGATTTTTCTCCAGTGATGGGTTTCGCGACAAGCTGCTGCAAATCGAAGATGATGACTTCATTCTTTCCTGCTTTCAGCCAGGGGGCCGGACAATAAATCCTATTCTGTGGACCGATGTTCCAGTACCTTCCAAGGTTGTGGCCGTTCACCCATACTATTCCCTTGGTCCACTGACTTAGATTCAGATAGGTGTCGCCAGTCTTCGCCAGTTCGAATTCTCCTCTGAAGAATGTTCCTGGTCTCGTGCCTTCGCCGGCCTTAAACTTCAGATTTGTCAAATAACCGGAGTCAAATGGCAGGGTAAAAATTTCCCAGTTCATCAGGGTCATTCCATTCAACGTCACCCGTTCGGTAATTCCCTTTCTGTCGATCATGTATTGGGCAAAATTGATGTGTCCCATGCCTTCGACGAAGATCTCCAGCACCGGATTAGCTGAAGAAGATGCAGGAAGTTCGATGAGGTTTTCAGCCTTGCTGCGATCCATTTTGCCGATGTATTTTCCGTCGACAAAAATCGTCGCATAGTCATGCAGGTCGGTGATGAGCAGCTTGCCTTTCTTGTGGCCGATCAGGTTGGTCCGGTAGAGGATAAACCCGGCTTTTTGACCCAACATCTCCATTGGTTTGGGTTGAGGAGAATGGATGGCAGCCGGTAGATGTTCCCAAACGGATGCTGTTTCGGTCAAATTAATAGCAGGAATTTCGATGACCGGAAGGGCTGCTGGCAAGGCGGGCAGTTTCTGTTTTGGAGGCAGATAACTTGCCAGGAGTTTGCGCAAGGAGAAATATTTTGGAGTGGCCTGACCAATTTCGTTGATAGGGGAGTCGTAGTCGTAGCTGGTTACATCGGGTTGGTATTGCGTCGGACTGAAAGCATTCGCACCGGCCCAGTAGCCGAAGTTAGTCCCGCCATGGATCACATAGAAGTTGAAAGATTTCTTGTTGTCCATCAGCCATTTGACCTCTTTTAGCAGGCTGGTTGTATCGGGACGTTGCCATTTTTCGCCCCAATGGGTGAGCCATCCGGGATACAGTTCGCTGCAGAAGGAAGGTACATTCGGATTGACCTTCGTGGCTTGTTCAAAATTCTTTTCATTGGTTCCAGGATCGAGTCCGATGGCTGCCCCGGGCAATGATCCTGCTTCCAGCATATAAGGTGTGGCGCCATCGGCAGTATAGAAGGGCACTTCAATTCCGGCTTTCACCCAAACATCCTTGAGCCAGTTCATGTAAATACGATCATTCCCATAGCTTCCATATTCATTTTCGATTTGCACCATCAGGATCGGTCCGCCTTTGTTCACCTGCAAATCCTTCACCTGCAGGGCCAGGTTGTTGATGTACTTCGACGCAGCCTCCGTATATCGTGGATCCATGCAACGGACTTTTATGTCGGGATAAGCCAGCAGGTAGGCGGGTAGTCCTCCAAAATCCCATTCGGCACAGACATACGGACCGGGTCTCAGAATGAGCCACATACCTTCATCCTGCACCATTTTCACGAATTTTGCAATGTTGTGGTTGCCTGTCTGGAAATCAAAGACTCCGGCTTCGGTTTCATGGTAATTCCAGAAAATATAAGCCGCGATGGTATTACATCCCATTGCCTTAGCCATTTGAATCCGCTGTTTCCAGTATTCGGCAGGGATTCTTGCAGGGTGCATTTCCCCGGAAATAATCTGGTAAGGTTTGTTATCGAGCATGAAATCTTGTTTGACAAGTTCAAAAGTGTGGCTCTTAACCTGCGACCAGGCCGGAAACATGATTAGTGCGAAAAGAATCGCGGTATAAATCTTTCGGATCATCGTATGAATTTTAGGGTTCAAATATTATACAATTCTTTTATTAATAAGCTGATAGTTGTCAGGCTATTTTTTCGTCAGTACCAACTTGCCATTTTTGGGGAACTCAATAACCAGATTTTCACCATCTGTTTTCACCTTTCCCTTCCAGCTGCATTTTGCCTTGAAGATTCCCTTTGCGAAGGGATTCTTCATCCGGCAGATGCCTCCTTTTTCCGAGACGATTTCGACTTTAGCCACCTGTCCTTGTGCCATTTTTCCTGATACCAGGAAGGCACCCTGGCATCTTAGTGTGCTAAAGGATACGTCTTTCCAGGCCGGAGGGAGGGCTGGGAAAACCCGGATGACACCGGTATGGCTTTGAATCAGCATCTCCTGAACAGCAGATGCAAAGGCGAAATTTCCTTCCAGCGTGAAGGGACGGTATTTGAATTTTGAATATCCCTTGTTGTATTGCTCCCCGTTTACGTGAAAACTGTTAGGAAGACAAAAATTCTCCGCAAAAATCTTTAGCGCTCCAGCGGCTTTTTCTCCCATGAAAGCCCTGGCATACAAGTTGGCCTCCCAACTGTAGGAGTAACCGCACCAATTATCCGGTCCGGTCTTCTCTAGTGTCTGAAGCGTCTCCCTGATGATATTCTGATCTTTCTCCCCGTTCGACCAGTCGATGACGCCCAGCGGATGCCATCCGACCAGGTGGGAAAAGTGCCGGTGGGATTCCAAATAAGGATTTCCGGGTGCGAAGGCGAGACCGCCTTTGTCGTCCAGCGCAAAAGCCGGCCACTCTTTTGCAATGGTGCTCCATTTTACCGCATCATCAGCGTTTCCTAGGATGAGCGCCAGTTCGGAGGCTTTTTCAAAGGTCCAGCGAATAAAAGAGAGGTCGTAGTTCGTCGTTTCAGAAAACCATGCCTTGATGTCGTTATTATGAATCTCCGGACTGGAACTTAAAGGAAGTTGACGCATGCCATTGGGTTTTTTAACAGATATTTCATCCAGATAAATTGCCACATCGCGGATCCAGGGATAGGCCATGGTCCTAAGAAATTCTTCATCACCCGTGTATGCCCAGTGCAGGTAAAAATGCTGAGCCAGCCAACAACCGACGGTCGGACCGAAGGAATACTGAATCCATCCACCCATTGGTTCACCGGTTAGGGTAGTGACGCCGGGAACATTCATGCCGTAAGTACCGAAATAGGTACCCGTGTATTTTTTGAAATTTTCCCTGCAGGACCAAAGCCAGTTGAGGTAGCCAATTTCCAGATCCAGGTGGTTGCCGGAGTAGGCCGGCCAGTAGCTCAGCTGCGTGTTCAGGTCGTGGTGGAAATCTCCTTTCCAGGGGGGGAGTTTGCCGTTGTCGGCCGTCCAAACTGCTTGCAGCGAAATTGGCGGGGTGTTGGCCCGGGCGGCCGATCCAAACTTGTATTGCTCCAGGTACCACTGTTTTTCCAGGACGGGGTCGGGTATTTTTAGAGAGGACTTGCTCCAGAAATCCTGCCACCAGGCAACATGTGAACGAATTGCATCAATGAATGAAGAATTCTTGATGAGTGATGCAACTTGTTCTCCTGCACGTATTTGGCCGGCTTCTTCCGAGATGGTGGAGGTGATGGTCCAGGCGCCGGTCAGTGTGGAGCCTGACTGTTTCCAGGTTACTGCCACTTCATATTCGAATCTGTTCCAGCCTCTCTGGCGGTAGGTGATTATCTCTTTCCCTGACTGAATTTTGCCCTGGTTGTAACCAAGACGCTGCAGATCCAATCCGGTGACGGAAGATGCATCTCCTGACGCACCTTCTTTTTTGTATTGCGGTGGCACCAGTACTGGTACGAAATTTTTGTTTACTTTCTCAAATTGAAACCAGCCGGCCAAACCGGAAGCATCCACAAAAGTTTTCAATGTAGCGCCATTTTTCCAGCTCACTGTACAGAGAGCATTTTGTACCGTCAGCAAAACCTGGCTTACCTCTCCAAGATTTTTGGTGTCGAATTCCAGCGCTGCACCGGGAATTTTGGATGGAGCCGGCGAAGCATCATAAGGCACATCAAACATCTGCTGAACAGGCTTATAGTCGTTGTCTTTTACATGCTGCTGCACCCATTTCCAGTTGAATTCCGGCTTGCTGAGATTCTGCATCGGCCGCAGATCCCACAAATCGGCACGGTCGAGCGACATACGGAGATGGTCGCCTTTTTGCCAGATCAACGCGCCCAGCATTCCGTTCCCAAGTGGAATGCCTTCGTCCCACGTAGCGGCCAGTTTGGGAAATATTAAATCATGCGGAGAGGCTTTGCTCCTTGGTTTCGCCACAGTTGCTGACGTATTCTTTTTCTGGCCGGGGATTTCCGTTTTGGAACCAGTATTCGGTCTAGAGACAACGGTATTGTAACCCGCCGTCAGTAGCAGGAAAATCAAAGATAATTTGAGAATTCTCATGATTTGTCAGTTAAAGTCAGACACCACCACATCTTTTTTTCTGGTGGCAGGAGTCACTTTCAAAAATACAATTTCTCCGTTCTTAAAGTTGACTTCAACTGTAGTATTTTTAGGAGCGTGCAATTTAAAGTTCACATCCCATTCTTTTGGCCAGGCCGGGAAGAGCAGAATTTTGTCGCCGATGGTTTGCATCAGCATTTCCTGCAGGCCGATCATTCCGGCGCCTCCCTGGTTGTGATCTGGTGTCCAGTCGTGGCCCGGTCCCCAAAAGGTCGGGTATCTGCGATTGCTGTCTGCCAGTTTCCTGGTATTATAATTTGCCGCTTCCTTGGTCATGCCCATCCTGGCGAACATGATTCCATCCTGGTGCCAGCTGATGATATTGCCTTTGCGGAAGGCCGGAGCCACCTGGTAGGCGTTTTTGAAAGTCTGCATCTCCTTGTCGCCCAACTGAAACTGATTGAAGGGGAAGAGCGGGTAGAACTGAGGAAGCTCTACATTGGATTCCTTCAGCCAGGATTCTGCAGGCTGAATAATTCTTAGTCCATTAACTTCTCCAAAAGTGTAATCAGGTATCCTGTTTAGGAATCCGCGGTAGTAATCCTTGTCTTTCTTCGATAGCAGTTTTTCATCCAGTTCGAGCATGCTTTTCAGGCAGGCGCGCAGTCCGGCGATCAGGTCGCTTGGGTTTTTCGCTCCGCGGTAGGATTCGCAGGAGGTGGAGGGGTAGATCACGAGTTTCCCATTCTGATCGAGTGGTTTTCCTGTGCGCATTTTCTCTCGCAGCTGGTAATGTTCGTCGAAAAACAGGACAGCCGACTTGATGAAGGGCATGTACTGGGAAATATCTAAACCTGAGAAGCGGTGATATTCCAAAATCATATAGGCATGTTCGACCTGCGATTCCCAGTGGTAGGCCACGGATGGATTGGCCATCTCGCCTTTCTCGACCAGGTCGTCGTATCCCCTGGCTCCCGTGACCCGGGGATCTCCAAAAGGAATTTCGGTACCCCGATTCCGGTATTTGGGATTGTCCCAGCCCCAGCCATCACCAAAAGCCAGTCCGGGTACGCTGGTATATTCGCAAAATACGGCTCCGGCATGACCGAAATGGGTAGCAACCCTGGCCGTTGCACCCGGAAGACCCTTGCGGTAGAGTTCGAACTGAGGAAGGATCGCATCGAAGTCGCCCGATTTTAACATCGGCCAATATAATAGCCTTTGATTCTGGGCAGTGAAAACGGAGCCGCCCCATTTGCGCCAGTCTGGGTTGTAGGCGTGCTCTTTTTCGATTAGCCCGGGATCGACGGTCAGGCTTCCTCCGTTAAATTTTGTAGGGTATTCGCCGAAGGCGTTTCCGCCCAGCTGATATCTGAATAACTGATAGTTACGGGCCATCTGCAAGACCGGATTTCCAAGGTCAGATTTGCCTTTTTCCTGCAAGGCCGGATTCCCGTTTTCTGGCTTGCCGACATTAGATTTCCCGATTTCGGATTTCCCAATTTTCGGCTTTCCGGAGTCGATCTTGCCGGCATCCGACTTACCGGGTGAGACGATAATCCAACTTCTTTCCCAGAAATTGTTCCACCACGTGGTGGTTTTTTTGAAGTCTGCCTGCTGATTCTCAACCGCGGCTAATTTGAATAGATGGTCTTTCCAGTCAGATAGTTGAGCCGCCTGTTCGATGTTCGTCACAACCGTCAGCTGGTGCTGCTGTCGCGGCTGATCGCTCTTGATCTTCCAGAATTTGAATTCGGTAAAAAGATAAGTGCCGGCGCCTTCCCCGGAAGGGCTGAAACCTTTGCCTGAAAGGTATCCGCCGAAGGTCCTGTCCTTTAAATCGTCGGTAATCTTATCTGCCGAGGCCTCCAGTCCCTGCTGTTTAATCAGGATTTCCGGAATGAGCTTTTGCGCAGGATTCCTGTGGTAAAAGAGTACTCCGTGGTTCAGGAATCCAATTTCATCTTTTACTTCCATTACCTTACCAGGATAGCCTTCCAGATTAAAGCAGGCGAACCGCTCTCCTCCCGGAGAGAACGGCAACTCCCGGTCTTCTGTTCTCCAGCTTTCGTAAGATGCCTCCACCCCAACAGGCTTCGAGGCGTCTATATCCACATGGATGACAGGCCTTAAGACCTCCACCCAGACCCTGATACCGGCCCTGAGAGAAGGAGATTTCCCTTCGATTTCGATGAATCCGTTCTTGAGTTTCAGCTCCTGCCTGAAAGTTGCATCATTCGAAAAGGGATTTGGGGAGAGCTTGATTCGCACCCTCCCCAATTTTAAATAGGTACCATTCTCGCTGAAACTTCCGCTGCGGCTCATGTAAAACAGCAGCTCGCCGTTCTCGACCCACACATTACAGGCGATATCCCCTCCGACCAGCGGCATGGATTCTCCGGAGTTTTTGCTCTGAGAATTCCAAACAACATTGTACTGATCAATAGCGGTTGACCTGTTTTGCCCGGTCAAAAAAGAAGAAGCCGCAACCAGGATAAAAAGCGTAATAAGCGGTAGTTTCAGCATCGTTATTAGTTATCAGATGGGTCAAATATCCGTCAGGATGCTCTTCTCTCCGGACTTCTTAAAATTGATGATTTTCTCTTTGCCAGCATATTTGACGAGGCACTTTCCAGGGAACTGGTTCGTAATATCGGCCTCTGAAATCTTTCCTGCAGTCCATTTTACGTCGACCGTATATCCACCTCTGGCCTTTAAACCCTTGAAGTTTCCGTTCTTCCAGACATCCGGCAGGGCAGGCAGGATCTCAATCACCTGAAGTTCTTCTCCATCAACCATCTTTGTCTCCTGGCTCTGTAACAGCATTTCTATTACCGCGGCACCGGCTCCAAAATTGCCGTCGATGTTAAACGGCGGACAGGAAGAGAGCAGGTTCGGCAATAAACCCGGTTTACGAAGGCCCCCGGTAACGAACAGGTTGTTGAAAATTTTGTAGGCATGATTTCCGTCTTTCAGCCGTGCCCAACAGCAGGCTTTCCAGGACATGGACCATCCGGTAGCCTCATCGCCACGGATTTCCAGGGTACGTTTTGTCGCATCAAAAAGGGCAGGGGTCTTATCTTTGGTAATCTCGAAGCCGGGACAAAGAGCATAAAGATGAGAGATATGGCGGTGTTTTGGATCCGTTTCTGCGTATTCCTTGTCCCACTCGATCAGCTGACCCTTTGTACCGATCTGGTAGGGTTGCAGACTGTCTTTTTGATTCTTAATACGTTCGATAAATTTGTCTTTCACGCCAAGAATGTTAGCGGCCGCGATGCAATTGGTGAACAACTCTTTGGTAATCATCAAATCCATGACAACTCCCTCGCAGAATGGAGTTGTATAATTCTGCCCCTCAACTTTGTAACTGTTCTCCGGGGAAGAGCCTACAGGTGTAACATAATGTCCTGATTTGTTAATGACCAGCCAATGACTCAGGAACTCGGCGGCACCCTTCAGCTCGGGCCAGTATTGTTTGAGAAATTCCTTGTCGCGGGAGTACTGATAGTGTGTCCAGATCTGCTGACAGGTCCAGCCGCCGGCCATTGGCCAGAAGGAGCAATTGGCATTGTCGACGGGTTGAGTCGTGCGCCAGATGGAGGTATTGTGGTGGGCGGTCCAGCCCGGATAGCCGAAGCTCTCCTTTACGTGTTTCGTTCCGTTAACCGCCATTTCTTTGACAAAACGGAGCACCGGCTCGGTACATTCACCCAGATTGGCAGCTTCGGTCATCCAGTAATAGATTTCCGAGTTGATATTCATGGTATAACCGCAGGCCCATGGCGGGATGATTTCGTTGTTCCAGATACCCTGAAGGTTGATTGGTTGTCCGCCCGGACGTGAAGCTGCAATCGTCAGATAACGTGCATATTGCATGGCGAGAGCGGCCATCGAAGGGTCTCCTCCGTTGTGATAGGCTTCCAGTCTTTGGTCGGTCGGCAACTTGCCTTGTTCCGTCATTTCGTTCAGGTTGATCTGTACGCGGTTGAACAATCCCTGATAATCCTTGAGGTGGTCGGTCAGCAAGGTGGTATAATTTTTTGGGAGTGCATTTTTGAGGTTAGCCGTTGCTTCAATGGATGGATTAACCCCTTCCTTGCTCGGGCTCTTGTCGAAACCATTGAAACTGGTATCGCCCGACAGGATGATTTTTACTTCATCGGCGCCGGTGATGACCAGTTTATCGCCTTCGGTGGTCATCTTTCCGCCAACCAGAGAGACACCCACCCTGCCTTCATAGAAAGTACCCTGGCCATCCATTTTGTCGCCATACATCGTGGTTTCCCTGCCGGGTATCGGCTGACCATTCTTATCAAACAATTCGGGATACATCCACTCCTGTTTCCAGTTCTGCACATTCTTGATGGTTCTTCTGAGGGCAAATGCTGGGGCCTGACCCTTCATGACAATCACCCCATCTACTACGGTTGACTTTGCAGTAGGGTGTGCCCCGGTTAATGCCAGCTTAAAAGAAACGGAACCTTTCTTGTTGGCTTTGATGTTCAATACAATCACCTTATCAGGAAAGCTCGCGAATATTTCCCGATCGTAGCGTACCTGGTCTGCAATGTAGGAAGTTCTGCAGACAGCCGATGAAAGATCCAGCTCTCTTTTGAATCCCAGCACTTTGTCCGAATGACTGAATTCCAACTCCAGATCGCCGAAGGGCTGGTAGCAATCCTGCGCCCGACCCAGATATTCGCGGGCGATGATTTCGTTGACAGTTTTCATGTCCCCCGCTTTGATCGATTGTCTGATTTTTGTGAGGCTCTTCGTAAAATCAAGTTTTACGTTTCTTCCAGGCTCACCGGAGTATAGCGTATTTTCATTCAGCTGAAGGTGTTCTTTAACGATTCCCCCGTAAACCATGGCACCCAGTGTGCCGTTCCCGATAGGTAACGCCTGATACCAGTCGGTGGCAGGTTTGTCGTACCATAAAACGAGATCACCTTTGGGTTTAACCTCGCTGCAACTTGCCAGCCCAAAAGCAAGCAGTGACAAAATTAGTAATGCTTTCTTGTTCATCATCAGGTATTTAAAATATTTTATAATGTATTCAACCTTTTCCTTTCGCCGGCACTCAATTTTATTTCAATGGTTTTGGTGCCGAATCGAACCTTGCAATTTCCACCTTTTGGGGAGGTAATATAGGCGGATTTTATTTTTCCTGATTCCCAGGAAACATCCACCACATAACCTCCTCTGGCGCATAATCCCTTGAAAGAGCCTGAACCCCAGGCTTTTGGAAGGGCTGGGAGTAGTTCAATTTCGCCTTCGTGACTCTGTATCAGCATCTCGGTGACGGCGGCAGTATAGCCCAGGTTCCCGTCAATCTGAAAGACATTGCCTCCTCCATTAAAGAGGTTCAGAAAAGTCCGGTTGATTAATCCGGTAAGATACGGAAGGCAGGTGTCGCCCTCTTTTAACCGCGCCCAAAGGGCAGTATGCCAGGCACCAGGCCAGCCACCACCGGTCATTCGAGAGCCTGTTCTGCTAATAATCAGCTTCTTGACGCTTTCGGTGAGCTCAGGCGTGCCTTTCAACGTAAATTGTGTCCCAGGGTATAAAGGATAAAAAGGAGAGGTGTTATGCCTCGGGGGTCCTTCGATAAATTCTTTGGAAAACTCGAGTAACTGTCCTTTGCTTCCGATCTGGTAAGGCAGTAATCTGGCTAGTTTGTCTTCCAGGGTACTGCGGAATTCAGGATCGACCTGCAGGATTTTCGCCGCATCGATCGTATTCTTAAACAGTTCCCGGATGATGGCCATGTCGAGGGTGCTGCCCGAAGACATGCCCGAAGAGAGCAATCTACCATATTCATCGAGATATAGAAATTGGTTCTCGGGAGAGGTGCTTACAGGTGTTAACAGATGACCATTGGCGTCACTCTTGAGCCAGCCGCTGTAAAATTCGGCGGCCCCTTTCATAGATGGATAAGCTGTCTTCCGTAGGTAGTCCAGATCGTTTGTGAAAATATAATGGTCCCAAAGATGTTGGCAGATCCATCCGCCGGCCATCGGCCAAAAGGAGGTAGAGGCATCAATATCAGCGGGATGTGCGCCTCTCCACAAGGAGGTTGTGTGGTGGAGGACCCATCCTGGTAAGTGATACATTTTTGTGGCGACCTTGCTGCCGTTGACCGAAATTTCCTTCACAAACTGAGATAATGGCTCGGTGCATTCGCTCAGATTGGTTGTTTCGGCAGGCCAGTAATTCATCTGGATATTGATGTTGTTGGTATAATTGCTGCCCCAGGGGGGAACAATATCCACATTCCAGAGGCCCTGCAGATTGACCGGTTGACCACCCGGACGAGAACTTGATATCAGCAGGTAACGGCCATATTGGAAATACAAGGCTTCCAGCGAAGCGTCTAACGTCTTGGCATTGCTAGCTTTGCGCAGATCTGTTGGTTGAGAAATCTGACTTTTCAGAGCAGGCAGATCCAGTGAAACCCTTGAGAAGAGATTTTGGTAATCCGCCAAATGATTCTTTAGTAGTTCGTTGTAGCTTTTTGTAATGATTTTGTCGAGGACTGCCAGCGTTTTTTCGGCAGGATTCACGCCATTTAAGACAGGATCCTTATCGAACCCATTGAAACTGGTTGCCACTGCAATGGCCAATACCGCTTCTTTAGCGTTTTTTACAATTAGGCCCTGTGTATCGGTGGATACTAAACCGTCGCAACTCAGAATCCTTGCCCTAACTTCAAACTTAATTCCTTTGCCATTGTACATAATGGCAGAAGTACCTGGCTTTCTCTTTCCGTCTTTGTCCCAGATCTCGGGATATTTCCAGGTTTGCTTCCGCTCCTCCACCCACTCGAGGGTGCGGCGAAGAACGAATCCCGGGACCTGTCCGGTAAATATGAATCCATTGTTTCCAGCCGGTGCGAACTGCAAGGTTGGATGGATGGATTTCATGGACAATGTGAAGTTTAGTGCACCTGCTTTATCAGACCTCAGGCGAATAACCATTGCGTCATCCGGATGGGAAATAAATACTTCGCGGGTAAAATCTGAACCGTCCTGACGGTAGTGCACGCGGGCTACTGCCTTCGTCAGATCAAGTTCCCTGTTATAATCCGAATATTTCCCGCTTCCCGGAAACTTGAGCAACATCTCTCCCAGGGGCTGAAAACAAGGTGATGCCTGACCGGTAAGTCGTCTGGTGCCATATTCATCGGCTCCTACATAATCTCCGTTTCGGATCATTTGCGCAACGATGTCGACGGCTCCTGAAAGATCAGGCATGTTGTCATAATTGTGCGGTCCGCCGGAATAGAGCGTCGCCTCGTTCAGGATAATTTTTTCCTCCTCCACGCCACCCGAAACAAGCGCCCCGATGCGGCCATTTCCAAGCGGAAGTGATTCATGCCAGGCGGTTCCCGGTTTTGTGAACCAAATTCTTAAATCCTTTTCAGCGCCGGCAGAGAATGCGCTTAGATTTAAAAAAAGCAGAATACTTACCAGGAAAGCTAAGCCGGTAATTTTGCTCATTTTTCTTGAGTTAAAAAAAAGAGGCTATTATCGATTTAATAATAGCCTCTTTTCATGTTAGTTAGAGTAACCAGGGTTCTGATCTATCTTCCCAAAGATATTTCGGGCGATCTCTGTGTAAGGGATAGGCCACAGATTATGGTGGGCATCTATCGACTTACCGGAATATGGATTGTATTTCTGGTCGCGTTCAGCAAGTTTACCCAATCGGCATAGGGTAACCATCCTGGTTTCTTCGCAATAGAGTTCGCGGCATCTTTCATCCAGAATATAATCGATGGTAGCCTGTGAGGCAGTGATAGGTTTTGCACTGGCTCTTGTCCTGATGACGTTAATATCGGTAGCGGCTGAAGCAGCATTGCCTTTCCCGATATAAGCTTCAGCTCTAAGCAAATAGGTTTCTGCTAAACGGAAGAGGTATTCATCCTTAAAGGTATTGGAGGCAGAGCTGGTTAGCAGAATTTCCCCATAAATAGTCTTCATCGGTGAGCCATCGGCATTTTTCTTATAGATGTCTGAAGGGGTGTCATTTTGTCTGGCAACTTTGGTAATAATTGGGAACCAGTTTCTTATGGTATCGATTCCAGCCATTTTATTGAAGCCATCCTTGACCATCATTTTACCAACATAAGGAGAGGCTGGATTATCAATCATAACATCTCTCATGATATTGTATTTGGAATTTCTGATGTCATTGTTGAAATCAGAAGCCCAGTTTTGGTAGAAGAAATAGTCTGTAGGCCTGCACCATCCAATACCCCGTCCGCATTTGGTATCAGTTACCCCTGCAAATAAAGTCTTTCCTCCGATAGAAAGAGATTCATAGAAGGGAACGAAGAACCTGTTCAGGTTGGCAGAAACGGCAGAGCCTGCATTCAGGTAATCATATTGAAGGACAAAAAGTGCTTCTTTGTTTCCTGATGTTCTGTTCTGGTTATTATTGCGGAATAAATCCCAGTAAACATCTCCCGGTTCTGCTTTCTTGCCTCCAAATCTCGTAGTCATCAGGGCCAGTCCGGAGAAGTCGATAACCGAAGATGCAGCGGTAATTGCTTTATCATAATCCTTCAAAGAAATATAGATCTCTGAGAGTAGATGCTTGCATACCTGTGAACTGACTTTCCCATCCTTTGCCTTGTCGATATCGGGCAGGTTTGCGGCACCATATTCCAGATCGATAGCACATTGTTTGTAAACTTCATCACGAGTTGCTCTGGTCAGATCCCTGTTGGGTGTAGTAACTTCCTTCAAAATAAGTGGAACGCCACCCCAAAGATGAGCCAGGGTACGGTAGGCAAACGCCCTGAAGAACAAGGATTCCCCCTTGAAGATCTTCTTATTGGCATCTGGTACCTGGCAGTCTGGGCTTTCCAGCCTATCTATGATAACATTGGCATCTTTCACCATTGTATAAAGCGCAGTCCACATTGGTAATACAACGACTGCATCACTTGGAATCATCACATTGGCATAATCATTCAATTTACCCAGCTGGCCGGGTAGATAATTGGTTGCGTTGTAAGCAAAATCAGTGGCATAATAGAATGCATATTTTGAGTCATCAGAGATTCCCCACATCAGGTTCCGCATGTCGTAGTAAAGATTATTTACCGCCATCTGGAACTGATTAGTCGTGATATAGGAGTTCTCAGGAGAATAAAAGTCTTTTGGTACCTCTTTGAGGAGTTTCTCTTCATTGCACGATGTGAAACAAGTCATGTTCACTAAAAAAGCAATGGCAATCAGGAATATATTTTTATTTTTCATAGCTGTTCGAATTAAAATTCAACATTTAATCCAATATTGTAACTTTTCATCACAGGAATACTTCCCGGATTGAGGGCTGAGCCTGTTTCAGGATCCCATCCTTCCCAGTTTGTCCATGTTTTCAGATTTTTGCCCGAAACATAAACTTTACAATTTCTGATTCCATACTTATTCAGTAGTGCAGATTTGAACTGATACGAAAGCGCAACGTCTTGCAAGCGCACAAAACTGCGTGATGAATAAGGATGCACGCTTTCACCAACTGGTTTTGGATAATCGCCGATTCTGCGGTATTTTGCATTTGGATTAGAGGGTGTCCACCAATCCCACTCGGCTGAGTTCTGCTGTTTTAAGTTATCGATATTAGCCCAGTTACCTGCAGCGACAGCCTTGTAATAGTCTTTCCCTCCCTGAATTGAATTAAGGAAGAATTTAAATTCAAAACTCTTGTAGCTGAAACTGTTCTGTATGCTGATACGGTAAGAAGGATCCTTGTAGGCAATGATTTTACGGTCGTAAGCGGCAGTCCAGGCGCCATCAGGCGTTCCGGCTGGTCCGCTGATATCATTGATCTTATAAGTTCCAAAAGTAAAACCGGTAGGAATACTTGCTCCATCGGCAATTTGCCACATCCCGATAATGTCGTAATCATACCAGACACCATAGGGCTTACCCATGAAGATCGAGTTACTCTGTCCGGAAATAATGTCGTCCTCTATTCCATCCTTGTTCGCATCGTTTCCATTGATTGAAACAACTTTATTCCTGTTGAGAGAGAAGTTTACAGTAACGTCCCACCTGAAATCCTTTGTTTTCACCGGTGTGCCATTAAGGGCAAGTTCGATACCCTTGTTCTGCATTTTACCAATATTGACAGGGACACTTCCGAAACCATTCGCAACGGGTATGTCAATGTTGTACAGAAGATTAGAAGTATTTCCAACATAAGCATCAATCGAACCTGACAGCCTGTAATCCAGAACCGCGAAATCCAGTCCAAGGTTGGAAGTCGTGGTTTTTTCCCATTTCAGATCTGAATTTGAAAGGGACGTGATCCATTGTGCCATTTCTGCCGTACCGCCGTCACCATATAGATACCTGGCTGCGGAGGATAACTTGGCCAATGTGGCATAGCGTCCTACTGTCCTGTTTCCGTTGGTGCCATATGAATATCTGACTTTTAACTGGTTAAGCCATTTGGCATTGTTTTTCAAAAATGATTCCTCAGATGCTACCCAGCTCAATGCCATGGAAGGGAAATAGCCCACTTTGTTGTTTGCGCCAAATCCCGAGAAAGCATCCCGACGGATAGTTGAGGTGAAAAGATATTTACCGGCATAGGAATAATAAAGTCTTCCCATTGAATACAAACTTTTCTCATCCCATGCGGAAGAAGAAACCTGTCTCTGATCGGCCTGACCAGCAGATAAATTGTTATATCCAAGTGCGTCATTCATAAATATCTGTGCAACAGCGGAGGTGCCTTCGCCTTCCCTGCTTTCATTCCCATAGACTAAAGTGGCTGTAATCGCGTGCTTATCAAATGAGTGTTTGTAGGTTAAAATATTATCAAACGTCCAGTCATAGCCATAACCATTGTTCTTTGTTCCTACGCCATTGAAGTTAGCTGCCGTCTTATCAAAGTTATACTGGCGCGTGGTACGCATGCTTTGAGAGAAATTAGCCCTGTAGTTTAACCCTTTAATAAATGGAACATCGACATCCGCGTAAAAAGTACCAAATAGGTTCATTCTCTTGTCGAGGTTGTCCTGCTGGATGGTCAGCAATGGGTTGACCCAAGTTTTATAAGGATACTGAATCAAATCGTTGTTTGCATTGCGGACAGGTACATTGGGAACGAGATTCTGCACATCCGACATGGAGGCGGTCGAACCTGAATAATCACTGTTGGTCATGAAGGTTTGTACCCCAAGTTTCATCCATTTGGTGACCTGATTTTCCAGGTTTAACCTGACATTGTAACGGCTGTAATTGTCGTTGACCAAAATATTTTCTTGTTTCAGATAACCGACAGATACAAAATAGTTGGTTGAATTCGACTGACCCCTGATACTCAGGGTGTGATCCTGAATTGATCCGTTTTTCCTTGTGAGCATTCCGTACCAATCTGTATTGACACCGTTGGCATAACCATCCACGGAGTTTTTATCTGCAAGGTAGGTGGAGACATTGAAAGCAGAATTTTCTTTGGTGTAATCCGGTGCGGTATACGCAGTGTTTAGGTAAATTTGTTTGATTTTATTGATATATTGAGCGGTATTCTCCAAAGGCACTGTTCTGGATGGTGTCTGATAAGAATAGGAACCACTGTAGGATACAACCGGTTTTCCCAGATCTTTTCCTTTTTTCGTAGTCACTATCAAAACGCCGTTACTTGCCTGGCTTCCATAAATAGCAGTTGCTGAAGCATCTTTCAATACATCAACTGCTTCAATATCACTTGGATTAATGTCGACGAGGTTACCACGATAGATAATTCCGTCGAGTACAATCAAGGGCGAGGTTGTACCTGAGATGGTGTTCCTTCCCCGGATGGTAATGGAAGCATCTTCCCCGGCTGTTGTAACTTGTCCGACATTAAGTCCGGGGACAACACCCTGCAACGACTGTGTCAGACTGACGTTGGGTGACTCTTTTAATGCTGTAATGTTTGCATGTGTGACACTTCCTGTCAGGTCACTCTTTTTCATGGTTCCGTATCCGATGGCAACCACTTCTTCAATACCGATTGCGTCTTCTTTTAAGGATATCTGCACGGTAGCCTTGTTGCCAACTTCAATTTCCTGCATTTTCATTCCTACAAAGGAAACCTGCAAGATGGCATTAGCTGGGAGATTAGTAAGTGAGAACTTGCCTTCATTGTCGGTCACAACACCCATAGTAGTTCCCTTTACGAGCACTGATGCGCCAGGAATGGAGGTTCCTGTCTGATCAGTCACCTTACCGGAGACTTTCCTAACGGTTTGTTGTTGTTGCTCGGGCAAAGAAGAAGTGGAAAACAACACAATCTGTCTGTCGACCAGTGTATAAGCTACATCGGTTCCGGCGAAAAGCTTGTTTAGGACCTGGTTGATCAGCTCGTTCTCGGCCTTGATATCCACTTTTCGCTCGACATCCACAATCTTGCTGTTGAACATAAAGAAAAATTCGGACTGACTTTGAATCTCAGACAGAACCTCTTTAACTGACTGGTTGTTAATGTTAAGGTTGATTTTTGCGTTCTGAGAATAGGTCTCAACTGCTAGAATCTGACTTACACCTAATAACAAAATGTACAATGTCAATCTCATAACGAGGAAGGTTTTACCGGACCAAGATCGTATATCAGGCCGGTTGGTGAACAGTTTTAATTTCATAATTTTGTAATGGTTAATTTAACAATTTTTTAAATCAATTAGAAAGTCAAAAGATCACTCCATAGGCAACTTAGATTTTTCGTTTGGTTAACACTATTTTTCGTTTAGAATATGAATTATCGGTTTGTCTTTCACGCTCAGAAATGGAGTATCTGATGGGTGCGGAAATCGTTAGTAATTCAAGAATCTGGCTAAGGGTTTCGTCCCGGTAGGTGGCCGTGTAAACATATTCGTTCAGTTCGGGGCTTTTCAGGATAATGTCTACATTGAACCATCTGTTCAGTTTTCTGACCACTTCATCCATGCGATCATCCTTAAAGATCAATTTTCCCTCTTTCCAGGCGGTGTATTTGTCGATATCAACTTTACTGATTGTCAATTTATTATTATCATTTTCCAGGGATGCGCTTTGTCCGGGCCTGATGTTCGCGATCGACTGATGGTCTGAATATTTTCCCGAGAACAGGTTGACGGATCCGGATTCCAGAATTAATTCAGTCAGGGTTTCTCCCGGATAGTTGATCACATCGAAACGTGTCCCTTTCACAGCGATATTCATTTTGCCGGCCTGCACCAGGAATGGGTGTCCGGGGTTTTTTACCACATCGAAGAAGGCCTCACCAGTTAATTCAACCTGACGGACATCCGAAGCGAAAGAGACAGGATATTTGAAGACGGATCCTGAATTCAGCCATACATGCGAACCATCGGGTAACAAAAAGTCTGTCTGCATTCCGGCCGGAGTCTTGACGGTTTGCCAAACCAATTCTTTGTCTTGGGCGGTAGATCCGGAATTCAGTTTCACGGTTACGAAAACGGAATAGGCCAGTAAGGGTAGGATCAGGATAGCCGCGACTCTTGAGAAAAACCGGATCACCTTTCCGAAAGATCTTTCATTACCATGATGCTGCTCTTCGGCGATGTTTATCCTGCGGTGCAGACGATCCAGGACCTTATCCATGATCTCTTTTTCCCCGTCAGATAAGATTTCAGTATTAAAATGCTCACTGGTCCAATGAGATCCCAGTTCAGCCTGGAGTTCAGGGTCATTGGCAGGATTCTCAAGAAAAGCGAATACGCGTTGCGCTTCTTGCATCGAGCATTTTCCGCTAAGGTATTTACTGATAGGCGGCAACATTCCAGGATTTGGCTGTTCTGATCCGGACATCGTTGTTATTGATTTATTGTGGTTGACCGGTAGTCGGACCGGTTTACATCTTTCTTCACAAGTAATACGCAGAAGTATTGCGCACCCCCCTAGCAAAAATTGCAAAAAAGATCAGCGCATAGAAAAATCGCCAGGGAATTCTCTTTAAGCCGTTTCCTGATGAAGTTCATGGAAAAGGTGATACCGTTTTCGACGGTTTTGATGGAGATGCCTAATTTATCTGCTATTTCATTATGAGTCAAATGATTGATTCGGCTTAGCTGGTAAATTTCGAGTTTTCGGGGAGGCAATTCTTTGATGATACTATCGACACGTTGCAGCAGGTCGCCAAATTCAATCGATTCTTCCATACTGTAATTGATGATTGCTTTTTGTTGAATGACTTCCCGATACTTTTTTTCTTTCAATCTGGACCTCATCAAATCGATGATGATGTGATAGGCAATCGTAAAGATATAGGCTTTTAGCGCCTGGGAACTTTGTATTTTTTCCCTTTGTTCCCAGATCTTGAAAAAGGTATTCTGTACCACTTCCTCGGCATCGTCACCTGACTTGAGAATGGAAAGGGCAAAACGGTATAGGCGTAAAGAGTAGGTTCTGTACAATTCGTCGAACGCACCTGCTTTGTTATCCTTTACATCCTCAGCCAGTTCTTTTTCGGTTCTCATTTGTCTTTCAAAAAATACTAAAAATTTCGACGGGACTGAATAAAAAAATGTAGCTATTATTAGGTTATCTTGCTGGAATTAAGTTGATATACAAGGGTCTCATCATTTCTGAACCAGTGAATTTGCCGGCGAATAATTTAATATGATGGATACCCGGAACCAGGTTGATCTTACCTGCCATCAGGCTTCCCGGTTTTCTGAACGGATGGTAGGGGAAGAAAAAAGGCTGATATTCAATCGGTATCTTGATTCCGTCTACTTCTAGGTTGACCGTCCCTTTATCATCCTTACCGGCAGTGACGTAGGCAATTTCGACGTTGAAAGAGGATGGGTCTCCTGCCCGGATTTCCCAACTGATGGACTGTTTGTCCGATTTCCATCCCGAAACAAATTCCTGATTCGTTTTGCCGTCGCCGAAGGAAAAAGGTTCCCCAGGGTATTGTGCATCGAAGACCAATAAGGTATTTGTACAATTGCTGGACACCAATCTTACAGGATCTGCATTGAATGAGTCTTTTAATTTTAATACGACCACCGCATCGATGGTATCAGGATTTACTTTCGGAAGCAGGATCAACAGGTCTTTGGCACTCTTCTGACTGGTCTTGAGCGGTTTCCTGGCGGCATCTTCCAACAACCAGGATTTGTCAATTTCGGCATTTAACCCGCCGACCACCAGTTTCCCATTCTTTGGCCAATGGAAAACATGCAGGTAAAGGGTATTTTCCTTCTGGGTAACCTCTCCCCAAGCCTGGATAGATAGCGGATTTCGCGAAGTTCCATAGATACTTTCTCCGTTCAGATTCAGCCATTTGCCGATTCCGGCCAGGATATGCTGATCTACGTTATCAATTTTACCATCGCCCATCGGACCCACATTCAGCATCAGGTTGCCTCCTTTGGCGGAAGCGCTGGCAATGAGTCGGATAAAGTGTCCGGGAGATTTATGGTTCTTATCGAATTTATTGTAACCATAAGAATCATTGGTGGTTGGAATGGCTTCCCAGGTTCCTTCGGTAGGTCTGAAAAAGGCCGGTCGGTCGGCAGTATTTTGATAGTCGCCGAAATTGAGCTTACCGGTTCTTACAAGCCTGCCATTGACTACCACATTGGGATCCGTATCCCAAACGGCTTTCAGGATTTTCAGATTCAGGTAAAGAGGTAATTTGTGCGGGGTATCGAACCACAGGATATCTGGTTTATATTTGGTAATCAGTTCTTTGATTTGAGGAATCGATTTCTCGTTCACATATTTTTCTGCGTGCGGCAGAAACTCCGGATAATTCTCCCACCAATTGGCCCCATGAAGTAACTTGTCTCCACCCGGATTCTGGTAGTCCCAGTCGTTGCCAGGGGCATCCGGATGTTCCCAGTCGAAGGCATGGGAATAATAGAACCCAAATTTGATTCCCTGTTTTTTAGCGGCCTCCCGCAAGGCTTTCATGGGATCGATCTTACATTTTGTCAACCGTATATCGTAAGGGTAGGCGTCGGAGGGAAACATCGCAAACCCGTCGTGGTGTTTGGCTGTGATGATAAAGTATTTCATGCCGGCATCTTTCACCATCTTCATCCATTCATCTGCATTGAAGTTTGAAGGATCAAAGGTTGCAACCAGTTTTTCCTTGTATTCGCTTAGCGGTATCTGCCTGGAACGCATCAGGTGTTCTGAATATCCGGTCGAACCCTTGCCGTTCCATTCATTTCCGACAGTTGAGGAGACACCCCAGTGAACGAAACATCCGAATCTGGCGGGCTCGAACCATTCCATTCTTTTTTCGTGATTCTTCATTGCCACCGGCCACCAGTTTTTTATTGCATCCTTGTAGGCGGCTTCGTCCTGGGGAAGTTTAAAGTCCATATGTTCCTCCATGCCCTGCTCATCACCTTTGGCATTTGTTGTTGGTGCCGGTTTGCCCGAAGGTTGAGGTGAAGTTGACAACTTGTCTGAAGTCTGTGGAACTGGGATGGATTTATCCTGAGGTTTGTTCGCAGATGCCGGTTTGTCCAGTGGTTGTGCAACCGTTTGGGGGCCGGTGATTTCCTTTGCCTCCTCCGGCTTCGTAAAATCAAAATAGCTTACGCCGGATTTCCGGTACAGCTCCTCCATGCTTTGCATCCTTTTCTGAAAACCGGCATAGTTTTTTACGTCCGGTTTGGTCCAGGCGGCTTCCGCCAAGGCAGACAAACGAGGGAAAGTCATGAACTCCAGTCTTTCATAGGTGTGGATGGTCTCCGTCCACAGATTTGCCTGAATACCCTTGACCAGAGGGGTAGCAACTGAAATTCCCCCGGTAAATTGGTCTGAGGGAAACTCATAAACGCTTTCGACGGGTGCAAATTTACCGGCCCATTTCCTCCCTGATTTATGCGCATCGAGCTGAACGAAATCAAAATACAAGGGAATCCTGGGACAAAGTATCACTTCATAACCACTTTTCAAAGCATGGTCGAGCATCTTCGGCTGGTCGTGGCGCCACCACATGACGCGTGGATGGGTCTTGAGTCCGGCCGTCACGATCTCATCCCAGCCGATCATCGTCTTGTGCAGTTTCTGGATAGAGTCGGCCATCCGTTTCAGAAAATAATGTTCCACACCAAGCAGATCTTTCAGGTTTTCCTTTTTCATCAGCTGCTGGATCTCAGGCATGTTGCTCCATTGCGCATTGCCATAGGAGACTTCATCCCCGCCAATATGAATGAATTTCGATGGGAAAAGTTTGGTCACCTCTCTTAAAATATTGGTCAGAAAACGGTAGGTTCCCTCTTTGCCCGGATTAAACGTGAAATCCGGGTACTTCACAGAACCGCCTCCGCTGAATTCGGGATAGGCTTTTGCCGCTGCGGTGGCATGACCAGGCATGTCGATCTCCGGAATCACTTCGATGTGACGTTCGGCGGCATATTTTACGATTTCGGAAATCTGTTTCTGCGTGTAAAAGGCCGGTTCCGCTTCCGGATTGGAGTGGTTGCCCTTCGCCCCGAGGGTTGTCAGCAGTGGATATTTTTTGATTTCAATGCGCCAGCCAGGTGAGTCGGTAAGGTGCCAGTGAAACTTGTTCAGTTTGTTCAAGGACATCAAATCGAGGATCTTCTTCACCTCCTCCACTCCGAAAAAATGGCGCGATTCGTCCAGCATGAGGCCCCTCCATTCGTACCGGGGCTGATCGGTGATCTCGCAACAGGCAATTTGTTTGGTCTGCCTGGCTCCGTTAATCAACTGCACAAGCGACTGCAGTCCATAAAAACACCCTACCGGGGAAGCCGCCTCAATGGTGATTTTCCTGGTTTCCACTTTCAGCCGATAGGCCTCTTTCCCCGAAATTTTTGGATTACGAACCAGCTTGATGGTCGCGTTTTTAGGAATTTGCCTGATATTTAAAGAAGAGAACTTCCTGGCAGACGCAGAAAATCCGGGGATGAGTTTCTTAAATGAAGCATCGCTACCTGAAATGGAGAGGTTTTCAGAAACCTTGAAATTACCTGCAGATTGCCTGTAACTATTTGGTTGAGGGATAATTTCCTGTGCCCGGGCAATTCCACTGAAGAGAAGCAAGAGGAAAATCAGTCGGTAATACATGTTTGTTAGTTTTGTATTCAAAGTTAATAATCCTTCGTCACCTCGCATTAATCTTTGGTCACCTGGCTTTTCCACCAATTATTTTTTGGGTCAAAATCCTTAGAAAGGAAATTTAGCCGCTGTTTTTCCAGCTGCGGGAGTCTGTTGGTGACAATTTCCTGGTAAGCCTTCTGCTCTTCTTCGGCAGAATATTGGGGATCTTTCTCCGGCATTCTAGCATTCACATTCTTGAGATATTCCAGGAGTTTAGCGCTCAATTCCTTGACCATTCTTGGATTTTGTGCCGCCACATCCGTCGTTTCAGACAGGTCGTTTTTTAGGTTATACAACTCATCATGACCGTCTTCATAATAATGGATCAGTTTCCAGTCGCCTCTGCGGATGATGCCGGATGGATCGCCACCCTGGTTTCCATAATGGGGATAATGCCAGATCAACGACCTCTCTGGTAATTTGCTTCCGTTCAAGAGCGGCAGCAGACTTACCCCGTCGTTGTGCTGATCAGGTTTCAGAGGGAGTCCGGCCAGATCGAGGATGGTCGGATAAAAATCGGTTCCTGAGACAGGGGTGTCGCATTTTTTCCCGGCGTTATTCAGCCAGGGGACCGAGATAAAATAGGGTTCCCTGATGCCGCCTTCCCACTGATATCCCTTGCCGCCACGCAACGGGGCGTTGTTGGTCGAATAATTATCGCCCGAAGTGACTCCGCCGTTGTCGCCCGTAAATATGACGATGGTATTCTTGTCCAGCCCCAGATCCTTGAGCCCTTTCAATACCACTCCCACGGCATCGTCCATCGATTCGACCAGTCCGGCATAGACGGGATTATCCTGGTGTAACCGGTAAGGCAGCCGGCGTTCCATGGCAAATCCTTTGTCGGAGATACCAGCTTTCTCTGCTTTATCCCTGAATTTCTTCCATTTTTCATGCGTTGTCTGGATGGGGGCGTGCACCGCATAGAAGGCGAGGTAAGCCAAAAACGGGGTCTTCGTGTGCTCTTTCATGAAACTGACTGTCTCTTTGGCGAGCCTCATTTCGAGATTCTCCCCCTTTGGTCCATCGGGCAGATTTGGGTTTTCATAGGGCGAAAAGTAGCCTCCCTTTGGACTTCCAACGTCCCATCCGCCTTTGTTGACGTCGAAACCATGGTCTTCGGGCCAGGATCCCTTTTCCCCGAGGTGCCATTTCCCGGCGAAAAAAGTCTTGTAACCGGCTTCCTTTAAAGCTTCCGGAAGTGTCACATATTCTTTAGACAGTTGGTGGACATAATCCGGCGGGAGTAATTTGGTGTGACGGTTCATCTTTCGCCATTCTTCGCCCGAAGCCTCACCGATCCAGTTGGTGATGCCATGCCGGGCAGGAAATTTCCCTGTCATGATACTGGCCCTCGACGGACTGCAAACCTGGCAGGCGGCATAGCCATTGGTGAAGATCATCCCGTTCTGCGCGATCCAATCGATATTGGGGGTCTCATAATACTTACTTCCCATGCAGCTGAGATCGGTATACCCCAGATCATCGGCCAGGATAAACAGGATATTTGGTTTCCCGGTTACGGCTGGGGTCTTTGACTGACCAAAAGCGGATACTGAGGCCAGGCAGGCTGTGGCTAGGTATAAATTTTTCATTTTGTCATCATTATTTCGCCGATATAACTTCCATAACTCGTGATACAAAAGGAGGTGATGAGGGTTACCAGGCCGATTACGAGGATCAGATAGGTTTGAAATTTTACATTTTTCCACTCTTTCATCAGCACTCCGACGATGTAACTGAAAAAGATCAGCATGGACATGTGCAACACCCAGCTGGCAAACTGGAAGCTGCCCATCTTAACGTGCCCCAGTCCGTAGAAGAAAAACTGGAAGCACCAGAGTGTTCCTGCGAAGGCAGACCATAGCCAGTTTCGGAATATTACCTTACCAGGAAGCCCTTCCTGTGGCAGAAACTCTTTTAGGGTACCGTCTTTTATCCCTGTGATCAGGAACCAGACAACATTTACCACGAAGCATCCGGAGGTAGAGATGACCATCTTGGCATTCCCCTCGAAATACCCGGCGCCATTGGCCGCGGCCATATCTGCAATGGGTTTGCCATATTCGAGCGAAAGGTTGAAGACGCCTGAGAGTACGCCGGCAACGATGGTCAGAAGCAGTCCGACCGTCATATTAAAACCGGCTTTACCCAGGTTAGCGGCATTCAGATCCTTCTCTTTTTTGAACCCGGCCAATCCGCAGACGACTACTCCCGCGATGGATAACAGCATTCCGGTAAGTACAATTCCGCCGCCCGGTTTAGTGAAAAAATTGTCGAGTCCGCCGAAAATCATCAGAGGAAGCAGGGTGCCGATGACAGCTGAGATCCCGATTGCCAGGGTATAGGTAAGGGAATATCCGATGTAATTGATGGCTTTTCCAAACGACATTCCGCCAAAACCGTAGAGTCCGCCGAGCAGAAATGCCATCCAAAAGGGTTTGGCCGGAGCGTGGATTAGGATGTTGAAGAATCCGGGTACGGTTAGCCAGCCGATAATAAGCGGCATGATCACCCAGGCAAATAGTGACTGTACCAGCCAAAAGGTTCCCCACGACCAGCGGCGGGTTTGGGTATTTGGCAGGTAGCAGCTGGC
>JBAXKJ010000037.1:0-42901 GCA_037137375.1 Prolixibacteraceae bacterium | reverse complement strand
TTTCATACAGTAAAAATATTTGAAATATTTCCGGTCTCAGGGTCGGTCGAAGAGCCTTTCGATCTTGCGACGAACTCAGGGAGCCGTGAGTAAAAGTTTAAATGATATTCAGCATTTTCATGGTCGCTTTGATAGCAGCTGCCGTCTGATCTGGATCCAGTCCGCGGGTCTTGAACTCACGCTCACCGTGCGACCAGGTTATCAGTGTTTCGACCAACGCGTCCGTTTTCCCTCCCGGAGGAATGGTCACGGTATAATTGGCCAACAAAGGTAACTGTCTGTGCAATTTATGGTAGATATGCCGCAAGGCATTCATGAAGGCATCATACTGACCATCACCGGAGGATGCCTCTTCGTGAAGTTCACCGTTCATCTCGATGCTAACAGTTGCCATTGGCCGCAGTCCCAGGGCATGCGAAATGGCGTAGTTCTTCAGGGTAATTTTATCGGGTGTAGACTCGCTCTTCAGTACATCAGACAGGATATAGGGCAAATCTTCAGAGGTTACCGATTCTTTTTTATCAGCCAGCTCGATCACTTTGTCCGTCACCCGTTTCAAATTTTCAGGATCCAGACGGATACCCATCTCCTCGAGATTTTTGGCGATATTGGCCTTGCCGGAAGTCTTGCCTAACGCATATTTCCGGGTACGACCGAAGCGTTCAGGCAAAAGATCGTTGTAATACAGGTTGTCTTTGTTGTCACCATCGGCGTGAATTCCACTGCATTGCGTGAAAACATTTTCCCCGATGATCGGTTTGTTACTGGATATCCGGATTCCCGAGAAGGTCTCAACCAGGTGACTAACCATGTTGAGTTTATGCTCGTTGATGGAATTTGTCATCTTCAGATGATCGTTCATCAAGGCAACGACACTCGAAAGGGGCGCGTTGCCAGCGCGCTCTCCCAGACCATTAATAGTAGTGTGAACCGTCCTGATTCCGGCGCGGATGGCTGCATCGACGTTGGCAACTGCCAGGTCGTAGTCATTGTGTGCGTGGAAATCAAAATGGAGCATCGGGAAATTGCGGATCATCGTCGTGCAGAACTGATAACTTTCAGTTGGGTTGAGGATTCCCAACGTGTCGGGAAGCATCATTCTCTTTATTGGTTGATCCTTAAGACCTTCGAGCATGAAATTGACATACTCAGGCGAATTGCGCATGCCGTTTGACCAATCTTCGAGGTAGAGGTTGACCGATATACCCATGGATTGTGCAGCGGCGATCGATTTTTTTATATCAGCAAGGTGCTGCTCGGGACTCTTCTTCAGCTGTTGTGTGACGTGCCTGAGCGATCCTTTACCAAGAAGGTTGATGACTTTTCCTCCAGCTTTGGCGATCCATTCGAGAGAAGTCGTGCCGTCAACGAAGCCAAGAATCTCAATTTTATCATGGAATTTAGTGCCGTTGGCCCATTCCATAATCTTTTTAGCGCCGAGCATCTCTCCCTCGGAAACCCTGGCTGAGGCTATTTCAAGGTAATCCACCCTGACCTCCTCCAGCAGAATCTTGGCAATATTCAGCTTTTCGGAATCTGAAAAGGACACCCCGGAGGTCTGTTCGCCATCCCTCAGGGTCGTATCCATGATGTAAATTTTATCCTTCATCGAAATATTTCATTCTTCGTTTTTCACTATTGATTGCTCCGGTTGATTGGCAAACCTTTGGTAAAAGCTTTTCATTATCTTACTAATTCGAAGGCTTCAATCTCCTTTTTAAGACTGAGCAAATAGTCGATATCGTCGTACCCTTTCAGCAGGCATTCTTTCTTGTATGGATTGATATCGAAGATAAATTCGTCAGATTTGCTGACGTTGCGGATGGTCTGTTTCCCGAGATCTACTTCAAAAACGGCCTTAGGATCCTGTTCGATGGTTTCGAACATCCCGGAAAGGAATTCTTCGGAAACCTGGATAGGCAATAATCCGTTGTTCAGTACGTTACCCTTGAATATATCGGCGAAGAAGCTGGAAACAACGACCCTGAAACCATAATCATAGACCGACCAGGCGGCGTGCTCGCGGCTGGATCCACTGCCGAAATTCTTTCCTGCAACCAGGATTGTTCCGGTGTATTTGGGATTGTTCAGCACGAAATCCGGATTCGGGGTACCGTCCTTCTTGTAACGCCAGTCACGGAACAGGTTGTCGCCAAATCCTTTTCGCTCGACGGCTTTCAAAAATCTGGCTGGAATGATCTGATCAGTGTCCACATTCTCAATTGGAAGCGGAACAGCCGGACTCACTATTTTGGTAAACTTTTCAATCATAATATATATTTTTTAAGGTTAAAGGATAAAGGTTAAAGGTTAAAGTGAACCCCATCCTACCTTTAATACTTCCATTCTTCTACAATACTTTTCTACTTTAACCTTTATCCTTTATCCTTTAACCTTTATCCTTTAACCTTTAACCTTTAACCTTTTTACTCCCTCGGGTCAGATATTACTCCATTCACTGCAGCTGCCGCGGCGACGAGAGGACTCGCCAACATTGTCCGGGCACCAGGTCCCTGGCGTCCTTCGAAGTTCCGGTTAGAAGTCGAAACAGCATATTTGCCTTCCGGGACCTTGTCGTCATTCATCGCCAGACAGGCTGAACACCCGGGCTGACGCAGCACGAAACCTGCGGATTCAAATATTTCCACTAATCCTTCTTCACGGATCTGATTCTCAACCTGCTTCGATCCGGGTACGATCCAGGTAGTTACCCAGGAAGCCTTTTTCTTTCCTTTGACATAATTGGCGAATAACCTGAAGTCTTCAATGCGGCCATTGGTGCAGCTGCCGATGAAAACAAAGTCTATCTTCTTGCCTTTCAGCTTTTCACCCGGTTGGAATCCCATATATTCGAGGGATTTAAGAAAAGTAGTACGATCGCTGCCGGTCATATCTTCCCCGGTAGGGATAGACCCTTCAACTCCGATACCCATTCCAGGATTGGTGCCGTAGGTGATCATCGGGGTAATATCCGCTGCATCGAAAGTATATTCGGTATCAAAAACTGCGTTGTCGTCGGATTTTAGTTTCTTCCATTCGGCAACTTTTTGGTCCCAGGCCTCACCTTTTGGAGCCATTTCGCGACCCTTCAGGTAGGCAAATGTCGTCTCGTCCGGAGCGATCATTCCACCGCGTGCGCCACATTCGATACTCATATTGCAGAGAGTCATCCTTGCTTCCATGGATAGGGAGCGGATGGCGGATCCTGCGAACTCGACGAAGTGACCTGTACCACCAGATGTAGTAATTTTTGAGATCACATAAAGCGCTATATCTTTGGATGTTACATTTTTACCAAGAACGCCTTCCACCTTGATGCGCATCTTCTTTGGCTTAGGTTGGAGGATGCACTGACTGGCAAAAACCATTTCCACTTCACTGGTACCAATGCCGAATGCGATGCTTCCGAAGGCGCCATGGGTAGAAGTGTGGCTATCGCCGCAGACGATCGTCATCCCGGGTTGCGTGATTCCAAGCTCTGGTCCGATGATGTGTACGACGCCGTGCCATTTGTGACCCAGACCGTACAACGGGATGTTGTGGTTCTTACAATTTTCTGTCAGTGTCTCCACCTGTTTGCGGGAAAGCTCCTCCCTTATCGGAAGATGCTGCTCGATTGTGGGGACATTATGATCGGGGGTCGCCACGGTATTTTGTGGCCGGAAGACTTTCAATCCGCGTTTCTCCAGTCCCGAAAAGGCAACCGGACTGGTTACCTCGTGGATAAAATGCCTGTCGATATACACGACGGAAGGGCCTCCCTCAATCTTGTTGACTACGTGGGCATCCCAGATTTTATCAAATAATGTTGTCGGTTCCAAAATATTTTTTTTACTAAATTTTACTATTTCTCTGCTTCAACTCTCAATCTTCTTTTACGTCAGAAGCCAGCTCACTGTTACCAATTTTATTGATTGCATCGAGGAAAGCCTCTACTGAAGCAGTGATAATGTCGGTGTTTGCGCCAAAACCATTGAAAATATTGCCTTCGTGCTCCACCTGCATGTGCACCTTGCCGATGTCGTCGCTTCCCTTATTGATCGCCTGGATCAGGAATTCCTGCAAGGTAACCTTTCGGTGGATGATCGATTTAACAGCCTTTATGGCCGCATCGACAGGTCCGTTACCGGATTCTGTTGCTGTAAATTTCTCTCCGGCGATATTGAGGCGGACAGTAGCCATCGGAACCAGGTTCTTCCCGGTTACGACCTGTAAGAAATCCAGCTTGATCCGTCTTTCATTGATCGCACGCTCACCTACCAGCACAAGCAGATCATCTTCCTTGATGTCTTTCTTCTTATCGGCCAGTAAAAGGAATTCCTGATAGACCTCATCCAACTTTTCCTTTTCAAGTTTGATGCCGAGCATATCCAGGTGATGGTTCAGTGCGGCGCGTCCGCTTCTGGCCGTCAATACAATGGACGACTCGTTGATGCCGACTTCCAACGGATCGATGATCTCGTAGTTCTCGCGATTCTTCAGCACGCCGTCCTGGTGGATACCACTCGAATGAGCAAAAGCATTCCGGCCGACGATGGCTTTGTTAGGCTGAACCGGCATGTTCATCAGGCTCGAGACGAGTTTGCTGGTCTTGTAGATGTTCTTGGTGTTTATATTGGTATGCAGATCAAGCTCTTTGTGCGAACGAAGGATCATCACGACTTCCTCGAGTGAAGTATTTCCCGCACGTTCACCGATGCCGTTGATGGTGACTTCCACCTGGCGTGCACCGTTCATTACCCCGGCGATGGTATTGGCGGTTGCCATGCCTAAATCGTTGTGACAATGGGTAGAGATGATTGCCTTATGAATGTTCGGGACATTTTCCATCAGGAATTTGATCTTTTCACCGAACTCGTAAGGCAGACAGTATCCTGTCGTATCCGGGATGTTGACGACTGTCGCACCCGCTTTAATGACTGCCTCCACAACTCTGGCGAGGTAGACATTGTCTGAACGACCTGCATCTTCGGCATAGAATTCAACATCTTCGACAAACCGCTTGGCATATTTGACGGCCCTGACTGCACGATCCAGAATCTCTTCCGGATTAGAGTTCAGCTTGGAGACAATGTGGTACGGAGAGGTGCCGATTCCGGTATGAATCCTGCCGCGTTTGGCAAACTTTAGCGATTCGGCTGCCACTTCGATGTCTTTCTCCACGGCACGTGTCAGTGCGCAAATAGTTGGCCAGGTGACTGCCTTGGAGATTTCGACCACCGACTTAAAGTCACCAGGACTCGAAATTGGAAACCCTGCTTCGATGACGTCGACTCCAAGTTGTTCCAAAACCTTAGCTACCTCGATTTTCTCGATCGTGTTCAGCTGGCATCCGGGTACCTGTTCGCCGTCGCGCAAAGTGGTATCAAAAACATATACTCTATTGTCCATAAAATTCTAATTAATAAGCAATTAATTTCCATTTTTCCCTTTGGCCTTTCAACTTCGCTCAGGAGCCATGTTCGTCCCGGTTGACGCTCCAGCGGACTACAAATCCGCTGGAGCTATTTTCATTCCGGTTGACTCTTCGAAAGGGACTGGATTGGGCCGCCGCATAGGGCAATCCCTGCTTTCTCCTATTCCCAGTTTCTGGAATCGAACAGTTAATTATTTCCTGGTCTCAATTTGCGGACTGCAGCTCCGGCTGTCCAAAGTTCTGACTCGCGCATTTCTTTCAGTTCAATTTCCAGGAAGTCCTTATAGTCCACGCTGCTGGTTGAATCGAGAACGCGTTTTGTCTCTGCGCCGGACTTAACACTTGCATACAGATCTTCGAAGACCGGAAGTGTTGCCTCACGGAATTTGTGTCTCCAGTCCAGTGCACCCCTTTGAGCTGTTGCGCTACAATTGGAGTACATCCAATCCATACCGTTCTGGTCTACCAGACGAATAAGACTTTGTGTGAGCTCTTCAACTGTTTCGTTAAAAGCTTCTGACGGACTATGACCATTGTCACGAAGAACTTTATACTGAGCTTCAATGATACCTGCCAATGCTCCCATTAAAACTCCGCGCTCACCAGTAAGGTCTGAATAAACTTCATTTTCGAAGGTAGTCGGGAACATATAACCAGAACCGATTGCAATACCAAGGGCCAGTGTACGATCCATCGCGCGACCGGTATAATCCTGGAAAACGGCATAGCTGGAATTGATACCTGTTCCTGCAAGGAAGTTGGTACGGACGCTGGCGCCGGAACCCTTTGGCGCAGCCATGATTACGTCAATGTTGGCTGGAGGAATAACATTCGTTTGCTCTTTGTAGGTAATGGAGAAACCATGTGAGAAATAGAGGGCGTCCCCTTCCTTAAAGTGTGGTTTGATGACAGGCCAAAGCAACCGCTGGGCAGCATCGGATACCAGGAATTGAACGATGGTTGCTTTCTCAACTGCTTCTACCACTGGGAACAACGTTTCACCCGGTACCCATCCGTCTTTAATCGCTTTCTCCCAGTCTGATTTGAATTCCGGAGCCTGACCAATGATAACCTTAAATCCGTTATCTCTCATATTCATTGCTTGAGCAGGACCCTGAACGCCATAACCTATGACTGCTATAATTTCATCTTTAAGAATTTCAAGTGCTTTTGATACTGGAAACTCTTCACGTGTTACTACATTTTCTTCTTCTGTTCCAAACTTAATTTTTCCCATTGTAAAACTTTTTTAATAATAGATGTTTGTAATATTTATGATAATAAAATTTTTCACTTAATCTTCGCCTCCATCTTGGCAAACAGCGCATCCCTCTCGCGTAAAAATTCTGAAAGCCTTTCAATAGGAGAGCGTGTAATCGCGATACGGCCCGAACGGATAAACTGTAAGACACCAAACTGGTTCAGTCCGTTGAAGAGCGCCTGCGTCTCCTCTTTGTGTCCGGTTTTCTCAATGACGGTATATTCTTTTGTGATCTCAAGGATACGCGCGTTGTGTTTCCTGACCATTTTTTCGATCATATCACTCTCAACCAATGCCTGCGTGGAGACTTTGTAAAGTGCAATCTCCTGAAAGATCATCTCGTCGTTGGTATGGTAAAACGCTTTCAGGACTTCGATCTGTTTCTCGATTTGCCTGACGATATTCACCACTTTTTCTTTCTCTTCGTTCACCACGATGGTGAATTTGGAGATTCCTGCGATAGCCGATTCGGAAACTGTCAAGCTCTCAATGTTAACTTTCCTGCGCGTGAAAATGATGGTGATCCGATTCAACAGACCGATATGGTTTTCGCTGTAGGCGCTGATAATATATTCTTGTTTCATCTTTTGCTAATTTGAGGGTGATTATAATTCGTCTGCACCGAGCAGACAATTTGAAACGGTCGCACCTGCCGGAACCATTGGAAAGATGTTGTCTTCCTTTTCGATTTTTACCTCCAGAAGATAAGGCCCTTTGCAGGAAACCATTGCCTTCATTGCTGGTTCCAGATCCTTTCGGTCAGATACCACAGCCGCTGGAATACCATAAGCAGCAGCTAGTTTAACAAAATCCGGACTCGTTATTTCCGTGAAAGAATATCTTTTTTCGAAGAAAAGCTCCTGCCATTGACGAACCATACCCAGAAAATCATTATTCAGTATTACGATTTTTACCGGCAATTGTTCCTGCGATATTGTTCCCAGTTCCTGGATAGTCATCTGGATGCCGCCATCTCCAACGAAGAGAATGACCTCTTTTTCGGGAGCGCCCATCTTGGCCCCGATGGCAGCAGGTAACCCGAAGCCCATTGTCCCAAGACCTCCGGAAGTGACCCATGACCTCGAATGGTTAAAGCGTGCATATCTGGCTGCTGCCATCTGGTTCTGACCAACATCCGTCACTATAATCGATTGATTATAGGTTAGATCTGTCGACATTCTCACTACTTCACCCATGGTTAAACCCGATTTTGTAGGGTGCAGATCGTTGACAATAACCTTCTCTTCCTCTTTTTTCCTGTCCGAATGGAATTCATTTACCCACTCAGTATGCTTCTTTTCGTCGACTAACGTGGAAAGCAACCTAAGCGTGTGCCTGGCATCACCGAGGATTGCTACTTCCGTCTTGATGTTCTTATCAATTTCGGCAGCGTCGATCTCAATATGGATGACTTTGGCCTGTTTTGCATAAGTCTTGATATTTCCTGTCACACGATCATCGAAGCGCATTCCGATGGCAATCAGGACATCACATTGGTTGGTCTTGACATTGGGCGCATAATTACCATGCATTCCCAGCATTCCCATATGAAGAGGATGGTCTGTATTAAGCGCCGAGATGCCCAGTAGCGTCGTGGCCGCAGGTATTCCGGTCTTTTCAATGAAGTGTTTGAGCTCTTTTTCAGCGCCGGAGAGCAATATTCCCTGACCGAAAATCAAGAAAGGTTTTTCGGCGGCATTGATCAGATCGGCTGCCTTCTTGATGTGATCCTTATTGGTCGGAAATTCGGGTACATAGGAACGTATCCTGGTACATTTCTTATAGGCAAAATTTATTTTGCCAAATTGAGCATCCTTGGTAATATCAAGCAGAACGGGACCCGGACGGCCGGTTGAAGCGATATAAAAAGCCTTGGCGATTGCTTCAGGAATTTCCTCTGCACTCGTAATCTGGTAGTTCCATTTTGTTACCGGCATCGATATACCGATCACGTCGGATTCCTGGAAAGCGTCTGTGCCAAGAAGTCCGGAGGTTACCTGACCGGTCACACATACCAGTGGGGTGGAATCTATCATGGCATCGGCGATACCGGTAATCAGGTTAGTGGCTCCCGGACCAGAGGTGGCGAAGCATACCCCAACTTTACCTGACACCCGGGCGTATCCCTGTGCAGCGTGCACACCACCTTGCTCATGACGCACCAGTACGTGTTTGACGGCATGGCCATAATCATAAAGTGCATCGTAGATAGGCATGATGGCTCCCCCTGGGTAGCCGAAAATGGTCTCAACACCCTCAGCAACCAGCGAACGAACCATCGCCTCCGCTCCGGTTATCTCCAGGGTCTCCTTCGGATTATTTTTTGATTTTTCACTTTTAGCAGTCATATATATTCCCTCTTTATAATTGTTCGTTTTTCTATTTCCTTCGCTCCGGCGGATTTGCAATCTGCCGGTCATCTTTTGCCAACGGATTTCAAATCCGTCGGAGCGCTATCTTTATTCTTCAAGCAACCTGATCGCCCCCATATCTGCCGATGAGACCAGCTGTGCATAGGCTTTCAGCGCCTTGCTGACCTCTCTCTGACGGGTGGATGGCTTATAAGCCTGATTTCCGCGTGCTTCTTCCATTGATTTTCGTTTGGCCATTTCTTCTGCGCTGACGATCCACTCGATTTTCCTACCGGGAATGTCAATCACGATTTTGTCACCATCCTGGACCAAAGCGATCTCCCCGCCTGCAGCCGCTTCGGGTGAGACATGTCCGATCGATAATCCCGATGTTCCACCGGAAAAACGGCCATCCGTCAGCAGAGCGCATACCTTATCCAGTTTCCTGGATTTCAGGTAAGAAGTGGGGTAGAGCATCTCCTGCATCCCGGGACCGCCTTTCGGTCCTTCGTAGCGGATGATCACCACATCTCCCGGCTTTACTCTCCCCTCAAGGATGCCTGTGCAGGAATCTTCCTGCGATTCGAAAACGCGGGCGGTGCCCTCGAAATGCCACACCGAAGTGTCTACGCCGGCCGTTTTCACAATACAGCCGCTTCGTGCGATATTGCCATATAAAACGGCCAGTCCGCCTTCCTTCGAAAAGGCATGGTCCACCTCGCGGATGCATCCTTTCTGCCTGTCGAGATCCAGCTCAGCATAATATTTTTCTTGTGACCCCATTACCAGGTTCCTGCCAATATTTCCCGGTGCGGAAGCAAACCAATGATGAGCCTCAGAACTTTCATCCACCCTGCGGATGTCCCATTTAGCGATCGCAGCAGCCAGCGTTGGTTCGTCCACTCGAGAAACCGAGAGGTCCAGTAATCCTTTTCTTTCCAGTTCGCCCAGGATGCCCATGATGCCGCCTGCGCGGTTCACATCCTGAACATGATAGGATGAACTGGGCGCTACCTTGCAGATACAAGGCACATTGCGGGAAAGTTCATCCATGTCTTTCATCGTAAAATCGACTCCGGCCTCGTGAGCCACAGCCAGAAGATGCAATACGGTATTGGTTGAGCCACCCATCGCAATATCAAGTGTCATGGCGTTCATGAAGGCTTCGCGGGTGGCGATAGAACGTGGTAAGACACTGTCATTGCCTTCGTGGTAATAAGCGTTGGTGATTTCCACAATGCGTTTCGCGGCTTTTTCGAAGAGTCTTTTCCGGTTGAGGTGGGTAGCGACGATGGTGCCGTTTCCTGGTAAGGAGAGGCCCAATGCTTCTGTCAGACAGTTCATGGAGTTGGCTGTAAACATGCCGGAGCAGGAACCGCAGGTCGGACAGGCATCCTGTTCAACTTCGGAAAGCAGGGTTTCGTCGACCGAATCGTCGGCTCCCATCACCATCGCATCAACCAGGTCATATTGCTTGCCACGAATCTCGCCGGCCTCCATCGGACCACCGGAAACGAAGATCGAAGGAATGTTTAACCGCATAGAAGCCATGAGCATTCCGGGGGTAATCTTGTCGCAGTTGGAGATGCAGATCATGGCATCCGCCTGGTGGGCATTCACCATGTATTCGACACTGTCTGCAATTAAATCGCGGGAGGGAAGGGAATATAGCATTCCGCTGTGACCCATGGCGATGCCGTCGTCGATGGCTATCGTATTGAATTCAGCCGCAAAACAACCTTCGGCCTCGACCAATTTCTTCACCATCTGACCGACTTCGTGCAGGTGTGCATGACCCGGAACAAACTGCGTGAATGAATTGACAATGGCGATGATCGGCTTTCCGAAATGAGATTCTTTCATTCCGTTCGCCCGCCATAAACTTCTGGCGCCTGCCATTTTGCGACCCTTTGTCGACTGATTGCTTCTTAAACCGTTTTCCATAATCTTTTTCTTAAAAAAAGAACCTTTCTCGTTTTGTTGAGAAAGGTTCTTGTATTTTATGTATCACAAAGACTTACCTCCTCAACTTGCACAGACGAGAATTAGAATGACCACGAGAAGGAGGATGTCAGCGGATGTTTTCATACCGTATTAAATATTTTTCTGGGACAAAAGTATTAATAAAAAAATGTCTGCAAAATAAAATTGTAAGTAATCTAGGTTAAATTATTGATAAATTAAAGTTTTTTTGCCATTTTGATTATGAGTTGTGAATTATGGAATATTTTAACCAAAAAATCAAAATTCAATTACTCCGTTCGTTATAAACCGTTAATAGTATGGATTCCAGTATTTTAGAGGACTCATTAGTGCTATTGTCGAAATTATTCAGGATGATCGCGACCAAAACCGTTTTCCCACTTTTGGTTTGCATCATTCCGGAGATACTCCTGACCCGTGCCATGGATCCGGTTTTTGCCCTCAGGTTTTTTTCCAGGGGGGTACCCTTGAAACTGTTTTTAAGCGTCCCGTCTACACCAGCTATTGGAAAAGAGTTAAAAAACAGCTCCCGGTTTGTGCCGTCATAGACAGTTTTCATGGTCTCGACGAGCGTTCTGGCAGTGAGTGCATTGCTGCGGGAGAGTCCGCTACCGTCGGCAGGGAAGAATCCCTCCTGAAAAATGCCTTTTTCCTGGCAGAACTGCCTGTAAGTCTCAATGCCTTTCCCGATACTGGATTCACCGGTACGTCCCCGGCCCGATTCCCGCAACAGGTGTTCCGCAAAAAGGTTAACACTTTCCTTATTGAGGGGCACGATCAAGTCTTTTAAGGGTGGCGACAGAAAACTACTTACCAGGATTCTGCCAACCGAATCTTTTGCTGCCATCCTGGCCACGCCACCCGATATTGTCAGTCCGCCTTCGAGGATCTTCTGCCTGAACGACTGACCGGCAACCATCGCCGGATCCGTCATCGAAGCCCTGACGGTAAAATCCTCTTTCGAAACGGGAATCGTTCCTTCCACATATTCCTGGTAAGAGCCCGGGGCTCCAAAAACAATTGTGTGATCACCAGAGGCATTAGAAGATCGCACCAGGTTTTCGAGCTTTAATCCCTGAATTTCCGGGTCGGTCGATTTGATGGTGGCTAATTCGCCCGGCGTTTTCGAAGAGGAGAAATGAATCGTATAAGTATTGTCTCTGAACGTGAGCGCCGAAACACCAGCACCGTAATAATTGCCGATGTCATCCCAGTCCCAGCCCCCTGGCACAGCCGTATGATCGAGGGCCGAGAGATCCAACAGTATTTTACCATTGATTTGCTTGATGCCGCTCATTTTTAACTTGTCCACCCAATTTTCAAAACATCCGCGGTAGTGATCCTCAAAATAGGAAGAGTAGAAAGCTGGATCTGCACCTCCTTTTATGATGAGGTTTCCTTTCAAAACGCCTGTTTTGGGATTAAGATTTCCGGTACAGAACAACTTGGTCGAAAAGGTATACGCGGGTCCCAGGACATCTAAGGCGACCGCCGTGGTGAAAAGTTTCATCACCGAGGCGGTACTGAGACTTTTCTGTAGGGAAGAATAAATTACCTCACCTGTTGCAGCGTCGATGGCATGAACGCACCAGGAGCAGGACCTTAGATTCCCGCTATTCATGATGCTGTCAACCACACTATTTTGTGCCTGACTTGAAAGAAATAAAAAGCAGAAAAACGAAAGAAACAGAGTGGCTCGTCGCATAACCTTGGTTTATTTTGGATGATGAAACACAAAGTTAAACAACCTTTGGAGAGGACAAAATATCAAAACCAGTATCCCAGGGAAAGATATGGCAGCACATCCCTATCCTGACTGGAAAAGCTCAGGTTTAATTCCAGGGGCCCGACGACACTGTTATAAGCAGCGTTCAGACCATAACCAAAGATGGTCTTTTGGTTTGTAAAGAACAGATTATCATTGCTATACATACCAAAATCGCCAGTTACGGAAATAAAAATTTTCTCCCACATCCGTAACCTGAACTCCAGCCTTCCAACACCAACACTGCTGGTATTCAGCTCCATTCTCCGGATACCGTTAAATGGAATCGTGTTGCTGAAGTAATCTGTCTGCTGCACCCCACCCAGAAAAGTGCGATGGAAAAAGGATTCATTGCCACCAAAAACCAATCTGCTGTTGAGTGAATAAATACAAGTGATGCGGTTGGAAATTTCCCTGACCCGTTTCAGCGAAAAATCCCCAATGATGATCGGGTGGGTGGTCCAGTCGTTCATTAATATCTTGGCGCCACCACTAATGTTCACCCCTTTGGTCGGGAAATAAATCCTGTTCAGACTGCTGTGCTCAATCCTGGAAAATAGATTGAAATAGGTTCTTGGATGGAGGTTGTAACCTGATGTGTCGCCGATAACTGTACTCAAACGGTATGCATCCATCGATGCCCCAATGGTGAATCTCGTGGCGTCAGTAATATAGGAGTGTGTCGCGAGCTGCAGATTGATCAGGGACATATCAATTTCAGCAACTTTTTTCTCCTGCCTGTAACGGTATATATGATCTTCAACAAACATTAGCTTGGAATAGAGTCCTGGTTTCCAGCCTCTGTCGATCGAGTAATTTGCCGAAAACATTGGGTACTGCGACAACTTAGCGTCGAGCGATATCCTGGCACCGTAGAAATTCTGGTTGCGAAGTGTAATGTTCACCAGCATGGAGGAATTGAAATCGGAGTCGTAATGCAGTCCGGCGTTGATCTTGTTGTTCTTACGCTCTTTCACCTCAATCATCAGCGTCTTTGATTTGCTGCCAACGAGCTGATAATTGACGAAATCGTAATTTCCTGTCGAATAAAGCCTGGAGATCCCGTTTCTCAGGTGTTCCAGCGTAACGCGCTGATCGTGTTTGATTCCTACCTGTCCGAGGTAAAAGGCAATCTTTGCCCTGTCGGTTCCCGTTACCTCGATGTTGTTAATTACCAGAGTGGTATCATTTCTCATCTTGTCGTGAAAGGGTCTTTTCTTCACTTCGAGGTGAAGTGAATCACGGAGGTGAATCAGCTGCGGCAGCACCTTTCTTGCAGCATCTTCTCCTCTTTTAATCAGGGCTACAGCAGCTTCATTGCTGAAACTGGCCACAGAATAACCCTTGACGAACGGTCTGATATAAACATCAACACCCCTGGCGTTTTGTGCAACCCGTTTCTTATCCATGAAATTCATCATTTGTGCCACCACATCTGGAATATCTTTGAGCTCTTCGGCTGTCAGCAGGCTGTCCATGATGTCAACACCTATGATATAATCCGCACCCATTTCCCTGCATCGGTCCACGGGGTAGTTGTTAACGACACCCCCGTCAACGAGCATCTGTCCGTCGATCTCGACGGTGGTAAAAGCCGCAGGCACAGCCATACTAGCCCTGATAGCCTTTGGCAGGTATCCCTTGTTCAAGACTACCTCCTCACCGCTGGTCAGATTAGTGGCGATGCATATAAAGGGAATCGGCAATTTCGAAAAATCGTATACATCGTGGTAACCTAAGGTTAGGTAGGATAGGAGTTCCATTGCATTTTGACCGTTTAGTACGCCGTTGGAAAGGGCTAGTTTTTTTTGTTCAAAAGGAAAACTAACAATGTAACGCGCCTCATCATTCTTGTCTGTCGACGTAGAGAATTCGGACCGGAATTCATTGCTCAGCAACTCAGACCAGTCCTGGCTCAAAACAATTTCTTCAAGCTTAGCGGCACTATAACCGCAGGCATAGAGACCTCCGATGATGCTTCCGATACTGGTCCCCGCAATACAATCAATCGGGATCCTGGCTTCCTCCAGCACTTTCAGGGCTCCGACATGGGCAAAACCTTTCGCTCCTCCACCTGAGAGTACCAGCCCGATTTTGGGTTTCTTAATTAATTCCTGACCGAACAGGACCGAAGAGAATATCACTAATGCAAGAGTGACGACAATATTTTTCATTGCGAAAAATTTTCTGAACCAATAAGGGTAATTTCTATTCTGACTGTCATATCATTAGAAACGTCCTAAAGAGCCATTACAATGAGGATGAAGTCAATGTAATGATGTAAAAATGAGTGTACAAAGTTGCGTGATAAATATTTAATAATCATAAATTTAACTAAATATAACTTACATGAAAACAAAATTTAATATTCGGTTAATTAACATGGTACAATTGACTTTGTGCATGTTGATTCTGTTATCTCTGAACAACATTTCAAGGGCTTCAGGCAAAGGTGGTTCCAAACAGGATACCATTACTTATGTTCAATATAAGGGAACTGTAGTTGAGACGGATACCCGGAAAGCGCTTGGATTTGCGACCCTGACACTCGAAGGCGCAAATATTTCAACCGTTGCCAACAGTGACGGGGAATTCTTGTTTAAGGTTCCGGCAGGAAAAACCGATGGAAATGTCATTGTCTCTTTTTTAGCTCACAAGGACAAGATCGTGAAGCTCTCCACCCTGAAACCTGAAAGAAACAGGATTGAACTTGAACTTTTGTCAGTTACGCTTACCACAATCAGCATTCATCCCAAGGATCCCGGATCACTCATGCGGGCAATTCTTAACCGGCGTCTTGAAAATTACAACCAGGATCTGAATAAGATGACGGTTTTCTATCGCGAGACGATCAAGAAAAACAAGACCTATGTTTCTCTTTCTGAGGCAGTACTGGATGTTTACAAGCAGCCTACGCTTTCGGCCAGAGGCGACATGATCGAACTTTCCAAGGGCAGGAAGAACACTGATTACACCAGGCTGGACACGGTGACCTTCAAGATGCAGGGCGGACCTTACACCTCACTTCTTTTGGATATTGTGAAGAATCCTGAGGAAATTTTCACTGAAGACATGGTTGGAAATTACCAGTTTACCATTGAAAATGTCTCAAAGATTGGCGACAGGCTCATGTATATCATCGATTTTCAACAGTTTCCACATATCGAGGAGCCACTTTATTTTGGTAAGTTGTACGTCGATACGGAGAGTCTGGCCATCCTGAGCGCGACTTTCAGCCTGAATGTCACCAACAGGGCAATGGCGTCAGAGTATTTCATCAGAAAGAAACCAGCAGGTGCCAAAGTTTATCCTACGGAGGCCAGTTACCAGGTGAACTACCGTGAAAAAGACGGTAAATGGATCTTTGGTTATTCGAGGGCCGAACTGGTTTTCAAGATTGAGTGGAAGAGAAGGTTGTTTAATACCCATTATTCAAGCAGTATTGAGATGGCCGTCACCGACTGGGAGAAAAGTCAGATCAAGAATGCCAAGCCCGCCGAAAAGTTGAAGCAAAATGTGGTGATGATGGACGAGGTTTCCGGTTTTGCCGATCCTGATTTCTGGGGAGTATACAATGTGATAGAACCGGAAAAGTCTATCGATCAGGCAATCAGGAAGATACAGAGAAAAATCAAGAAAAATTAATCGTAATTGAATGTTTGTCATGAATATACTATCCTTTTTCACCCTTAATAATTCAATCTTTTATCAAGCACTGTTTCTCCTTATTTCCTTTTTGATTACTTTTTTGATGACGATTTTCAATTAGCAACGTGATTTTTACATTAACAATTTGTTCAGGTAAGCTTGGTTGTATGAATCTTGAATCATGTTAATTATCTTTGTTCGTTTTTTGAAATTGTATCACATAAATATCACTTAAAATGCTAATCAGTAAAGTCGTCGGAAGAGAAATTCTTGATTCACGCGGTAATCCTACCGTAGAAGTTGAAGTAACCTTAGAGAGCGGTTTTGTAGGCCGTGCTGCTGTACCATCCGGAGCGTCAACAGGAGAAAATGAGGCAATTGAGCTTCGCGACGGAGATAAAAAAAGATATCTTGGTAAGGGTGTCCTGAAAGCGGTTGAGAACGTCAATACGATCATCGCCGAAGCCGTCGTTGGGTTGAATGCTATGAATCAGGTAGCCCTGGATCACGCACTCATCGCACTTGACGGAACGAAGACAAAATCTAATTTAGGTGCAAACGCCATCCTGGGTGTTTCCCTTGCTACCGCGAAAGCTGCAGCCGCTTACCTCGAAATGCCTCTTTACCGTTATATCGGTGGTGTCAATGCCAGAACTTTACCCGTTCCGATGATGAACATCATCAATGGTGGTTCTCACTCTGATGCCCCTATCGCTTTCCAGGAATTCATGATCCGTCCGATCGGAGCTTCCTCTTTCCGTGAAGCCCTGCGCATGGGTGCAGAGGTTTTCCACAGCCTGAAAAAAGTATTACACGACCGCAACCTCAGCACCGCTGTTGGTGACGAAGGTGGTTTTGCCCCAAAATTGGATGGCACCGAAGATGCTTTGAACAGCATCATCCTGGCTATTAAGAATGCAGGTTACAAACCGGGTCGTGCGGAAGAAGGAGGAGAAATCTCTATTGGTCTCGATTGTGCTGCATCTGAGTTTTACAAGGATGGCATTTACAATTATGCCAAATTTGAAGGTCCTCAGGGTGCCAAACGTAACAACAAGGAGCAGGTCGAATTCCTTGCTTCCCTGGTTGAAAATTTCCCAATCGATTCTGTTGAAGACGGATGTTCTGAAAATGACTGGGATGGTTGGGTAATGCTTACCGAAAAAATTGGCCACAAATGCCAGTTGGTTGGTGATGATTTGTTCGTTACCAATGTGGAGTATTTGAAGAAAGGTATTGAACTTGGCGCTGCCAATTCTATTCTGATTAAAGTAAACCAGATCGGTACTCTGACCGAGACACTGGATGCCATTGAAATGGCCCACCGTGCCGGTTACACCAGCGTAACTTCACACCGCTCAGGTGAGACTGAAGATACAACCATCGCTGATATCTCTGTAGCTACCAATGCAGGTCAGATCAAGACCGGATCATTGAGCCGCACAGACCGTATTGCAAAATACAACCAGCTTCTGCGTATCGAAGAGGAATTAGGTGCAGCTTCTGTTTATGGTTACAAGAAGCCCATCAAGGCATAAGTTCCAAAACCCCTATAAGAAAGGCGCCTCTCAAGGGTGCCTTTCTTATTAGCGGTTATCCACTTTTTCGGGATAGAGATCGATATTCATCAGCCGGTATTCTGCCATCTGTTCGAATTTCGTGCCCGGCTTTCCATAGTTGCAATAAGGATCGATGCTGATTCCACCGCGTGGGGTGAACTTTCCCCACACTTCGATGAACCTGGGATCCATCAGTCGAATCAGATCCTTCATGATAATGTTGACGCAGTCTTCGTGGAAATCCCCATGGTTGCGGAAGCTGAATAGATAGAGTTTCAGGCTCTTGCTTTCGACCATTTTCAGGTCAGGAATATAACTGATATAGAGCGTGGCAAAATCCGGCTGACCGGTTATCGGACAAAGGGTAGTGAATTCAGGGCAGTTGAATTTGACCCGGTAATCATTGCCGGGATGCTTGTTTTCGAAGGTCTCCAGTACTTCCGGGTTGTAATTGAATCCGTAAGTTGATGACTTACCCAAGCTATTAAGTTCGTCCATTTTCTTTTGATTTTAAGTATTTTAACAATCCTCTGTTTCTTAGTTTACAGGAAGGACAGTTTCCGCAACCTTCCCCTGAAATGCCATGATAGCAGGTAATCGTCTGATTTTTCACCAGATCAAAGACGCCCAGCTCGTCGGCCATCTGCCATATTTCAGATTTGTCCAGCCACATCAACGGGGTATGAAGGTGGTATTCAAAATCCATCGATAGATTAAGGGTCTGATTTAGCGACAGGATAAAATCATTGCGGCAATCCGGATAACCACTGTAGTCGGACTGACCAACTCCAGTAACCAGGTGGTGGATATCATTTGCTTTGGCGAAAATGGCGGCATAGGTGAGGAAGAGCATATTTCTACCTTCGACCAATGTGTTGGGAGGACGATGATCGGGTTGTTCCGACTCAACATTCATCCCTTTGTCTGTTAATGCATTGTGAGAGACACTGCTCAGTAAATCCAATGGGAAAATAGTGAGTGGCACACCTGCTACCTCTGCAATTTGTTTTGCGGCAGTCAGCTCGACCACGTGTCTTTGACCGTAATCATAGGCGATGGCCGACACCTGATCAAAATGTTTTTTGGCCCAGAACAGACAGGTCGTAGAATCCTGTCCACCCGAAAAAACAACCAATGCTTTTGAGCTTGTCATCAGACCTGATTGATTAGAAATGGATTGTATGAAACAGCAGTATCGTAAATATCAGATCCCTCCACTTTTTTGACCCATTTTACGACAAGAATGGTCAGAGGTAAAATCATGATTTCATAAACAGTCTTCAAACAAGCCTGCGTCAGAATCATGATGATCAAAGCTTTAAGCGGAAGATTGCCGGCAAATGCGATGAAGATGAAAATCAGCGAGTCGGCAGTTTCTCCAACCAAGGTCGAGAGTATGGCCCTCACCGAAAAATTTCTTCCCTTCATGAGGACCTTCACTTTACTCATCACGATGGCATTCAAGAAGGATCCTGTGAGATAGGCCATCAGGCTGGCAGCCACAATACGCGGCGTACTGCCCAGGATTGTACTGAATGCCTCCTGGTTGTGCCAGAAAGGAGCGGCCGGCAAGGCATTGGCAAGGCTGAAAAACAATACGGCCAACAGGTTAACAGCAAATCCGGACCAAATAATTAAACGGGCTTTCCGGTATCCCCAAACCTCCACGATGACATCATTGATAATGTAGGCAATGGGGAAAATCAGGACTCCGGCAGGTGCGGCCCAGGAACCAATTAGTATGATTTTTGTTGCTAAGATGTTGGATATCAACAAACAAATTGCAAACAGGATGCCTGCAAGCATAAACAGGACGGAAACGGATCTTTTCATTTTACTTGTTTTTTACGTGGTGTTCAAGCACACGGATAAAATCAGGGCAAATGTAAGAACAAATTATCTTATTTTTAGACCAAAATTCAGTTGCGTATACCTCCGGATTGCAAATCCGGAGGAGCATAAGCTTAACGCTCTTCCGGATTTGCAATCCGGAAGCTTTAGAGGTACAGTACTCGAAAAAACAAATAATATACAATGGAACAAGGACTAAAAAATTTGATCGCGGTCTCCAGGCTTTTTGGTGAAGACCCTTCCTTCGTCATCGCGGGCGGTGGCAATACTTCTTTTAAAAATGAAGAGAAGATATGGATCAAGGCGAGCGGTATCTCATTGGCTACTATCGATGAAACCGGATTTGTATCTCTTTCGCGGGAGAAACTCAGTCTGGTCTCGAAGAAAAAATATAGCGAGGACCCGCTTCTGCGGGAGAATGAGGTGAAAGCCGACCTGCATGAGGCCATCGTTTCTCCCAAGACCCTGCGTCCTTCTGTGGAGACTTCTTTGCACGATCTGATAGGATACAAATATGTGGTTCATACGCATCCGACGAAAGTCAATGGGGTGATGTGTTCCATGCAGGCAGAGCAGGCATGCAAAGAATTGTTTGGAGAGGAAGCACTGTTTGTCCCTTACACCGATCCGGGGTATATCCTGTTTAAGAAAGTTGCCGGAGGAATTAAGGAGTTTTCAGAGAAATTCGGATACGAACCGCAGCTGATTTTCCTCGAAAATCATGGTGTTTTCGTTGGTGCGGATACTACCGAAGAGATAGAGAAAATCTATTCCGAACTGATGAACGCGATCGACGGCAAGCTTAGCCGGCAACTTCCTGGTAAGGAAAGACATGAAATGCAATCAGTCCTTACCGATCATATTGAGATGGTCCATCCCGGCTACAAAGGTTTCGTCACGTTAGCCATGCGAAGTAAGCTTACCGATTATTTCACCCTCGACGAAGCGGCTTTCAGCAAGGCATGTAAATCTTTTTCTCCCGATGACATAGTGTATTGCAAAGCTCATTATCTTTATATCCCGGAGCAGAAAAACGAAGTGGAAAATCTACAGAAATCTACTGAATTAGTTACTGGCTATTTTAATCGGTATGGTTATCTGCCAAAGGTGCTGGTTTTGCAGAAAAGGGGAGTCATCGCTGTGGAAGAGAGCTTGAAATCGGCTGAAAATGTGATGGATGTATATGAAAATTTACTGAAGATCAGTTTTTATTCTGAGGATTTCGGCGGACCTAAATTTATGAATGACGAGCAGATTGCTTTTATCGATAACTGGGAAGTAGAAAATTACAGGAGAAAAGTCGCGAAATCCTGATAATATAATCGTCTAAGTACCAACTAAAAGTTCTGATATGCTTATTAAAAGAATTCTGCCGGCACTGATCGTCCTCTCTTTGATCGTGTATTTTGTTGCCAGTTACAAGGGACCGAAAATTGGTGAAGTGACAACCATCGACAAAAACAATCTGGGTAAATACTGGAAAACGAAGGACGTGACGATCATGGACGACCAGTTTTACCTTGCCAGGGGAAACGCATCCATCACCTCAAGTTTCAGGATTCGTAATTTCGAACTGACTTTAAAAATGAAGACCACCCCTGGTGCGATCGGACAACTGGATTTCTCTACTTCTAAAAGTTTTGATGAGAGAAATTTCCGGGGATACTCGGTAATGATAAACAACAGCGATTATAGCACCGGCTCTGCCCTGAAGACGGGTAGCATGAATAATATCCGCAATAACTATATCCGCACAGGAGTTGATAATGAGTGGTTTACCTTGAATGTTCAGGTGCATGGAAACTACATCAGCGTGTCAGTAAACGACAGACTGATTAGCGAATATTACGAACCACAATCCTTAAAAAGAGTTGAGAACCTGACGGGGATGGTCCTTTCCAGGAGCTTCATCAGCTTGCGGAAAACAAGTGATGTCGGGGAACTTGTTGTTTCTGAAATGAAGATCAAACCCCTTCCCGGCACTATCAGGATTACCCATGGATCGGTCAAAAATGATTCGGTGTCTGAAGTGATTGACAGCCTGAACCAGAGAGGATTTCCGTTGATCGACTATCATATCCACCTTAAGGGAGGTCTGACAATGGATCAGGCTACCCAGCACTCCCGGGAGAGCGGACTGAATTACGGCATCGCGGCCAACTGCGGACTGAAATTTCCAGTCACCAACGATTCCACGCTGAATGTTTACCTGAAGAGTCTGGAAAAGGAGCCTGTCTTCAAGGCTATGCAATGTGAAGGCCGCGAATGGGTGACACTTTTTTCACCTGAGGCAGTGGCAGGGTTTGATTATATTTTTACGGATGCCATGACCTGGACCGATCAAAAAGGTCGAAGGATGCGCCTTTGGATGCCGGATGAAACATATGTCGACAACAATCAGCAATTCATGGAAATGCTGGTCGGGAAAATCGAAAAAATCATGGACAATGAGCCGGTGGATATTTATGTCAATCCGACCTTCCTACCGGCGAAAATTGCTCCTATGTACAGTGAATTGTGGACCAATGAAAGGATGGACAAGGTCATCAATGCCCTGCTCCGAAATCAGGTCGCCCTCGAAATCAATTGCAGATACAAGATTCCAAGCATCGCTTTTATAAGGAAAGCCAAGGCTTCTGGCGTCAAATTCACCTTCGGGACCAATAATACCAAAAACGACGACATCAACCGGATTGAATATGGGTTGAAGGTTATCAAAGAAGTTGGTCTGACTCCGGAGGACATGTTCTTTCCCAAATCAAAGTCGAACCGGAAAATCCTAACGAAGGGATTACCATCAAAAATTTCAGGTTAAATATTTTAATATATCCTATCATGTTCGCAAAAGAAATTTACATCAGCAGGCGTGCTGTTCTACGTCAGAAAATCGGTTCAGGATTGATTCTGATCCCCGGAAATCAGGAGTCACCCATGAACTATTCTGAAAATACCTACCATTTCAGACAGGACAGTACTTTCCTTTATTTCTTCGGACTAGACCTACCGGGAATGTTCGGGGTCATCGATGTAGACAATAACTATGATTATATCTATGCCAATGATGTGGAGATCGAGGATATCATCTGGATGGGCCCCCAGAAATCCGTCGCCGAGCAAGCGTTCACCGTTGGCGTTGAGATTACGGCTGCTTTGGATAAGGTCGGTCAGACCATTGAAAGGGCTGTCAGGTCAGGAAGAAGAATTCATTTCCTCCCCCCTTACCGGGCCGAAAACAAGATGCAACTTAGCAGTCTTCTGGGTATAAAAACCTGTAAATTAAAAGAATACGCCTCTATGGCATTGATTCATGCCTGCGTGGCCATGCGATCCATCAAGGATGAGGCCGAGATCGAGGAGATCGAACGTGCCTGTGCCATTGGTTACGAGATGCATGTAACTGCTATGAAGATGGCCCAACCTGGAACGCCGGAGCAGAAAATCGCCGGATTGATTGAAGGAATTGCCCTTTCACGTGGGACGGGTACCTCGTTCCCAACTATTCTTACCCAAAACGGGGAGACGCTGCACAATCATAATCATTCCTTTCTTCTGGAACCGGGTCGCCTGATGATCGTGGATGCAGGGGCGGAATCGAATGGTCATTATGCCTCGGATTTCACCCGCACCATACCGGTAGGGGGGAAATTTAGTCAGCGGCAACTGGACATTTACAACATTGTACTGGCCGCTAATAACAAGGCATTTTCGTTGACGAAACCTGGAGTCACTTATCAATCAGTGCATTTAGAGACGGCTACCGTGATTGCCTCAGGGCTGAAAGAACTGGGCCTGATGAAGGGTGATGTGGCCGAAGCGGTTGCGCAGGGGGCTCATGCGCTTTTCTTCCCCCATGGACTGGGTCACATGATGGGACTCGATGTGCACGACATGGAGGATTACGGACAAATTCATGTGGGTTATGACGAGGAGATCCGGCCGATTGATCAGTTCGGAACGGCCTATCTGCGGTTAGGTCGCCGGTTGCAACCTGGTTTCGTAATTACCAATGAACCAGGGGTCTATTTTATCCCTGCCCTGATTGAAAAATGGGAGAAGGAGAAAATCAACAGTGAATTTATCAATTTTGAAAAGGCCAGAGAATACATTGGGTTCGGAGGCGTTCGCCTGGAAGACGATATCCTGGTAACTAAAACGGGTGCACGATTGTTGGGAACCCGGGTACCAATTAATCCGGAAGAGGTCGAAGCGATTGTCAAAAATTCCATTTCAATCTGACAAAAGAGAACATCAGCGTCTGTTTCTTTAATTGGTCCAGAACCGCATTTTGCACCTGAACTGCATTCGGGAAATCCCCCTTGAAATATTGTGCAATAACCGACAGGTTCAGGTTATTTCCAAGCGAAACATCGAGAGATGGTCCGGTGTAAATTCCGCTGACACCACCTGTTCCGGGGAACCACATCACCGCCAGAGATCCGTTGATGAGCGGCGTAATCGGATAGGATAAACTTCCGAAAAGATTGACTTGTGCAAAGGCAATTCTCCTCACATCGAGTGTAGACTGAAAGAGAGTAATCATACTATTGATATCAGGTTTCTTTGAAACATACAGTCCTTCCAACTGTAGACTCAGGTTATTGGCAAATATCTTACTGCAGCCAACGTCAATCATGGCCATTCCACCGTTGCTGGCAAAATTCTTCACCGGCCTGAACAAGGATCCCTCGCCAAACAGGCTCAGAGACTTTATACTGCCAGTCCAGCCCGCTCCTACGACAACCTCTTCACTGCTAAGCAATCCTCCCAAAAGCTGAAAATCGATGCCTGAACGGTTGAACCGGTACAATCCGGCTAAAGTCACCTTGTTATATCGGTCGATCTTGGCTGCCAGTTCGGTCGAAGAGGTGAAAGTGTTATAATATTGAAGTCGGATGGCATCTGCACCGGGTCGTTCGATGTAATCAAAATCAAAGAATGAATAGGAATTGAACAGATCATTCGGGTTCCAGACGAACGATTGTCCCCAGTTAATCCGTTGTCGCCCAATTGTTACCTCTAGTTTATCTTTCGTGTATTTCAGATTAAGCCTGTCGAGCGTCGTATTGAAATAGGATTTATTTTTCTGCCAGACCACCCCGTCCTGGATATTAACAAATGAAGTATCCCTACCCGCCTGATTGTAAATATACCTGGTTCTCAATTGGGCAGAAAAGGTGAATCTGGTAGAAGGTGTCCAAGCGAAATTGAGTCTTTGATGCAGGTAATTAGCAATTTTCCATTGATTATCGATATTGTTGAATTGCGGTGAAAACAAATCGGACAGATAACCTTTCAAGGAAGTTTTGGTCGATTTGGCAATCAGGGAATCGCCGGAAGCAGGAGGGGCCTGAGCAAAGCTGCTAAGGTGAAGAATTATCAGAAGACACAACAGGAGGATCCTGCGAGGGCTCATTTTCTTTCGTCTTTCGAAATTTTACCATCTTCGAGTAGCACGACCCGTCTGGCCTTATTCATGACCCTGGGGTCGTGTGTGGAGAAGATAAACGTGATCTTCTCTTCCTTGTTGAGTTTTTCCATGATATCAAGAAGGTTGCCTGCCGATCTGGAGTCGAGGTTGGCCGTCGGTTCATCAGCCAGAATGAATTTAGGCCTGGAGGCAAGCGCCCTGGCAACTGCAACCCGCTGCTGCTGTCCGCCGGATAGCGTGGCAGGACGATTATTCATCTTATCCTCGAGTCCAACGGCCGCCAGCAATTCCTTGCTGCGGACTGATCTTTCCTCCTTTGATTTTCCCTGAAGCTGAAGGATAAATTCCACATTTTCCCTTGCTGTAAGAACTGGTATCAAGTTATAGGCCTGAAACACAAATCCAATGTGATGAAGTCTGTAATCGGTTAACGCAGAACTATTTAATTCCCAAATGTCATGACCATCCACCAGAATTTTTCCACTTGTAGGCCGGTCAAGTCCACCGATCATATTCAATAAAGTCGTCTTACCGGAACCGGAAGGTCCGACAATTGCCGTAAATTCACCCTCCTCAAATGATAAATCGATGCCATCCACCGCCGTCACAGCCAGGACCCCCTTTTCATCATAAACTTTTACAATGTCCTTAACATCAATCATATTTAAATTTTTAATTGTCCGTCTTTAGTGCCTCTACAGGTTTAAGCTTCAGTGCCTTAACAACCGGGAAAACAGAAGCCACAAATCCTGTAAATATTACCATGAAGACCACATCGACCACATAGGAAGTTTTGATGGTCGTATAAATAACCGGGGCAATGCCAAACTGGCTCAATCCCTTCCCCCACACGGAAAGATCGATGCCGTGATGGCCAAGATAGCTTATCGTTACCATCCCGATGAATATTCCAAACAAAGCTCCGGTAAGTGTGAGAAATACCGTCTCGTATACAATCATGACCAGGATCCGCCACTTATTCATGCCGATCGCCATCAGCATTCCCAGTTCTTTAACCCGCTCGAGTATGGACATCATCATGGTATTGACGATACCGAATATCAGGGCGATCAGGATAATAACCATGATAAAATTGAGGTATTGGTCCATGGCTCCGCTCAGGTAACTTAACATAGCATCCAGCTCTTTCCAGGTAAGAATTTCCAATCGGGGTAGCTGGTGTTTTAATTCATTTTGTACAATTTTTGATTGTTGATAATCCCTCAGGAATATGGCAATTTCGTGACACGATTCATTTTCAATGCCGGTAAGTTTTCTCAGGTCTTTGTTCAGGACAAAAAGATTGAACTCATCGTATAGGCTGTTGGTCGTCTTGTAAATTCCGGAGATCCGGAATGCCGCCGGGGAAATATTTCCCTGAAGGTCCTGAATCTGCAGGACAATCTTCGAGTTAAGTTTTACTTTCAGCTTTTCAGCCAGTTTTTGTCCCAGGACTACCGGATTCACCCGCTCCTTTTCAAAATAATCGCCTTCAATTATCTTGCTGTAAAGATCTGAAACTTGCTTTTCCTTAGCCGGGTCGATGCCGGTAATCTTCACATTGGAACCCGTCTCGGCCGATGAAATGATGGAGTTAAGCCTGATCCTGGGGGAACAACCGGCTATCGCCACATTCATCCGAAGGACAGTTTCGATTGAATCAGCCGGACTTATCAGCATATTAATATCATCACGTACCAGAAATTCGGGTTGATGAATCTGGATGTGTGAAATTTCAGTTTTCAGCGCCGTGGAGACCCTCGCCTCTGTCATTCCCATGGAGAAGGAAATGATAAGTAATCCGGCAAAGATACCCAGAGTAGTTGCACTCATGATGATGAGGCTCCGGAGACGATTTCTCCAGATATTCTTCCATGCTATACTCGTCAAGGTGCTCATAATCTATTGTTTATTTTAGATTCTAATGGCTTTGATGATCTTCATTCTTCTGATCGAAAAATAGGGGAAAAGATAGATCACCACCGTGAGGCAAAATACAGTGATCGGCTGCAGATAGAAAATAGCTGGGTTCTTCGAGAAGAAGATAAACGGTTCGAAGCCGTATTCTTCGACGGTGTTAGCCATCTCACCAGTCAGGGGTATCGGGTGCAGGTACAACCAGGAAGTGAGGCCATAACCTACTGACAATCCAAGAAGGGTTCCCAGAAAAGCGATCAGCAATACTTCAAGAAAAACAACCATGGATAGACTGTTTTTCTGCATTCCGATGGCTACCATGATCCCAAATTCTTTCCTGCGTTCATAAAGCATCATCACCATCGTGCTGAAGATGATGAATCCCAGGATCATATAAAATATTCCCTTGACAAAATTGCCCCCTGCATATTTTCCGTTGATCATTTCGACCAGCTCTGGTTGAATTTCGTCCCAGCTTTTAATGCGGGTACCCTTAGGCAGAAGGGGAGTAATATTTTTCCTGAGTTGATTGATATTCTGGCTGTCGTCCGCTTTAATCAGGATAGCGGTTACCAGATCGTCCGCACCATAAAATTTCTGGGCTGCCACCCTGCTCATGTAGATCATCCGGCTTTCCAGTTCGATCGAGGGTAATCTGATGGTCCCTCTCACCGGGCAGAGGGCTGCTGCGGAGGCTCCATGGTAGCCCTGCGAAATCAACACCAGGGTATCGTTGATGTTTATTTTGAGATACGAGGCGAGCTTTTCTCCAATTATTACCCCGTCATCATCATCTCTCAGGTACTGGGTCTCCTTATTTTGTTGTTTTAGGAACCGCTGTTTGAACCCGGCAAATTTTTCTTCTTCGGAAGGAACAATTCCGAAGACCAACACCCCTTTGGTCATATCCCGGTAGGAGGCAAGGGCAAAAGATTCGAGGTGGGCAGTAACATTACTGACGTGTTCTGTTTTTCTGAGGTTTCGGAGTAGGGCGGAATCCAGTATCACCCCCTGGTTGATGCTCTTGTTTTCCCAATATTCTGTGTTCTGGATCTGAACATGACCGGTCATATCGATGACATTGTCGATGATTTTTCCAAATGTTCCGTCCTCTTCGGAAGTCATCACGATGGCCAGAAACACTGAGATGAACAGGACACTCAGCGTCAGTAGGGTTCTGGTCTTATTGCGCCAGATATTTCTCCATGCAATCTTTAAAAACATTTCAATCTATTTTATCTTTTCAAATGTGCACCGGTTCCTGAGCATGTCGATGGGGGCTTTTGACAGGTCCAGGTGAGTTCTGGCTCAGGGTCCACTATTATTTCACTATTTTCATATTTTGCTGTGAGAAGAACTGATCCGGTATGGCCTTGTTAAACTCAACGCTTTCCAAGGTAATAACCGTCTTGTTTCCCGGTTTATCCGCCGGGTTCAGTTCTACGCGGGTCGGAATAATCCGACCACCCATCTTCTTGATATCGAAGGCGCTCTGGGTCTTCATTAGCTTGCCCTCCTCGTCGAAAAATTCCGTTTTCATCTGCAGGAAATCGCCTTTCGAGATCCACATTTTCAGCTTTCCCCATACGACGGCGGCATTTTCTTTAGGTGTTAATTCGAGCAGATAGCAATCTTTATCCCCCACCTTTTCGTACCCTGAAAGCCGGTGACTGTAATCGTCTACCATCGAGGCTTCATTTAGCAGGTCATCGTTGGTGAAGTCGGACCCCATCCAGCCTTGCGACATCATGGATGGTGGCAGTTTTATCATCCTGTTGATTATTGGATTCCAGCTCCACATCTCTTTTCCCCTTTTCAGGAAAGTCTGTCCTTCTTCCTTTTTTGGAGCAGTCACCAGGGATAGGGCGAGTTCGGTACTCTTACTCCAGCTTTTAAAGGAAATGGTCCTGTTCCAGGTGGGCCGGATAATATCCATTTTCATCGAACTGAAGCCGGTTGATTCCCCTTTCATTTTCTCGTATGCTTTTATTACCACTTCCTTAGCGGTGAGCTCTTTTTGTCCAAAAGTATAAGGAGTTAAAATACAGCTGACTAGCAAAAAAAGAAAAGTCTTCAAAAGAGCCTTTTCAAACTGAAAAATTATTTCTTTATTCTTTGCCATTTTGGATGTAACGTTTTGGTTCAACGGCAGTCTAATTGCCCGGAATACCTCTCCACGAAATAAATTTATATGCAATTTATCTAAAATAAATATCTTTATTACCAAAATAATCAGATTCAACAAAATGAAGAACAAATTAGTCATTTTTTCAATTTCGCTAGCTATGATTGCAGCTGTACTGCTTTCTTGTGGAGAGGCTAAGAAGGCCGTTGCTCCTTGCATTGATCCCGCTAATCTCGACCAGACGGTCCTTCCTGGTAATGATTTTGACACCTACGCCAATGGCGGATGGAAGAAATTAAATCCCCTGCCTGCCGATCGCGGACGATTTGGTTCCTTCGACCAGTTGGCCGAAGTGGCAGAGAAGCAGGTGAGAGATTTGGTGAAAACTACTGCTGCCGCCAATAATCCAAAGGGTTCAATCCCTGACAAGATTGCCACTTTGTACAATTCGGGCATGGATACCGCCAAAATTGAGAAGCAGGGACTGGAATTTGTCACTCCTTATCTGAAGGAAATCGATCAGATTAGTACAATCGATCAGGTTCAGGAAGCTGTTACCCGCATGCACAAATACGGACTTAATCCGCTGTTTGGAATTTACGGCTCAGCCGACTCCCGGAATAGCTCCATGGTCATTGCCCAATTGACACAGGCAGGTATGGGGATGCCCGACCGGGATTATTATCTGAACGAAGATCCGAGGTCGGTTGACCTTCGGGCAAAATATTTGATTTACGTTACCTCGATGTTCAAGTTGGCTGGCAATGATGATGCCTCTGCGGAGCAGAATGCCAGGAAGGTGATGACCATTGAAACTCAACTGGCGAAGGCTGCAATGTCCCGTCTCGAGCGACGTGACCCAAACAAGACCTATAATAAAGTGACGACGGCGGAACTTGCAAAACTGGCTCCATCATTCAACTGGAACCATTATTTTGCTGATCTTGGCATCGGCGATCCGGGTTCTGTCAACCTGAATCAACCCAATTTCGTGAAAGAAATAAGCGGCATGTTGTCTACCATTCCGGTCGACGATTGGAAGATCTATCTGAAATGGTCCCTTCTGAACGAGACAGCTTCCTACCTCTCTTCAAGTTTTGAAAAGGCAAGTTTCGATTTTTATGGCAAGGCCATGACGGGCACAAACGTGATGCGTCCTCGTTGGAAACGGGTGCAGGGTGAAACCAGTGGCGCCATGAGCGAGGCGCTTGGGCAACTATATGTCCAGGCCTATTTTCCTCAGGAGGCTAAAGACAGGATGATAAAGCTGGTTTCTAATCTGAAGGTGTCATTGGGTGAGAGGATTAAGAATCTCGAGTGGATGAGTCCTGAAACCAAAACTAAGGCTCTGGAGAAACTGGCAACTATCAACGTCAAGATCGGCTATCCTGATAAGTGGAGAGACTACTCCGCACTGGAAATCAAAGACGACGCCTATGTGATGAACGTTTTGCGTGCCGGAAAATTCGCCATTGACTTTAACCTCAGCAAGATCAATAAACCTGTCGATAAATTAGAGTGGGGAATGTCGCCGCAGACGGTGAACGCTTATTACAGTCCGGATAAGAACGAAATCGTCTTTCCAGCTGCCATTTTACAACCACCTTTCTTCTTTAAAGATGGTGACGATGCAGTCAATTATGGTGCGATCGGTGTGGTGATTGGTCATGAGATGACCCATGGATTCGACGATCAGGGCCGGAAATTTGACAAGGAAGGTAACCTGACCGACTGGTGGACCCCAGAAGATTCCAAGCGTTTCGACGAACGGACCAAAATGCTAGTCGATCAGTATAATAGCTTCATTGTGTTGGATAGTTTACATGCCGACGGACAATTGAGTCTTGGTGAAAATATCGCCGATCTGGGAGGATTGAATATCTCATTCCAGGCATTCAAAACCGCCAATACACAGAAGGAGAAGATCGATGGATTCACTCCGGACCAACGCTTTTTCCTGGCATACGGGCATATCTGGGGACAAAACACCAGAGACAAAGAAATCCAGAGAAGGACGAAGGAGGATGTCCACTCACTTGGTCGTTTCAGGGTACTCGGTCCACTGCAAAACTTGCCTGAATTTTATGCAGCTTTCGATGTGAAACCAGGACAGAAAATGTATCTGGAGCCTGAAAAACGAGCAAAGATTTGGTAGTAGGCTTTAGATCAATGCATCATAGATAATCTCGACGGGATGGACGGCTTTCCTGCCGGTCCCGTCGAGGATATGATGCCTGCAGCTAGTCCCCGGGGCAGCAATAATCACTTCAGGTTTCAGACTTTGGATCTCAGGAAACAGCACCAGGTTCCCGATTTTCATGGATAGATCGTAATGTTCCTTTTCGTAACCGAACGATCCGGCCATGCCACAGCATCCGGACGGAACCTCCTGCACCCTGTAGTTTCCCGGGATGGAGAGCATTTTCTTCGTCGGAAGGGTAGAGGCGATTGCTTTTTGCTGACAATGACCATGAAGCCTGATAGTCAGATTATTAGAAGTGAAATTCTCCTTGTTGATATTTCCTTTTTCCCATTCCCTTACCAGGAATTCGTCGATCATCAGACAATTTTTTGCCATTTTTTGTGCCGCAATTTTCTGTTCCCCGCGCAAAAGATCCGGATATTCATCCCTGAAGGTGAGGATCGCAGAGGGCTCAATTCCAACCAACGGATGTGCCTCGTCGATCAACGGAGCGAAAATTGCCACATTCTTTGCCGCTATCCCCGCAGCTTTTCTCACATATCCTTTGGAGAGGAAAGTTCTTCCACTCACTTCATGATCGATTACTAAAATTTTGTATCCCAGTTTATTAAGTACTCTGATGGCCTTAATGCCTATCTCCGTGTCGTTGAAATTGGTAAACTCATCCACGAAAAAGTAGAGGCACCCCTTCGTTTCTTTAAGAGCGTCGTTTAAGGATTTTAGGTTTTTCCTGCACCAACTTCTTAGGGTTGTCTGCCCTAGTCCCGGGATGCTTCTTTTCTGGGCAAAACCAGTTGCTGATTTCAGAAGGCTGGAGGAGAGTTTGTTATGGACAAAGAAATTGAATATTGCCGGTGATATGGATCCCATCCTGTAGAGTGAAGCGATGTTGGCTACCAGTTTTGACCGTAACGGAGATCCTTCCCTGTCATATTTGTGCTGCAGAAACTCCGCCTTGATTTTGGCCATATCCACTCCCGACGGACATTCAGACTTACAACCCTTGCAGGAAAGGCAAAGGTCGAGAATATCGTAAATTTCTTTGCTTTTGAACACGTCTGCACCTTTTCGGCTGTGAAGGTAATCGTTGAGGATGTTGGCCCTCGCGCGGGTGGTATTCTTTTCCTCTCGTGTGGCCATATAACTCGGGCACATCGTTCCGCCAATCAGTTCTGACTTGCGGCAATCGCCGGATCCATTGCATTTCTCCACATGCCGAACGAATCCATGTGAGTCTGACCAGTCGAAAAATGTCTTGAATTCAGGATAGCTCTCACCCGGAGTGATTCGCAGGGAGCTGTCCATCGGAGGCGTATTAACGATCTTACCAGGATTGAAAATATTATCAGGATCCCAGCACTGCTTCACCTGTTTAATCAATTCGAAGTTGTGCGCTCCCAGTATGACAGGAATAAATTCCCCCCTCAACCTGCCGTCACCATGCTCTCCACTGAGTGATCCGCGGTATTTTTTTACCAGATGGGCGATCTCGGTCGCAACTGTCCGGAACAATTTAACTCCTTCGGGGTCCTTCAAATTGATGACGGGTCTGAGGTGAAGCTCACCGGTGGCAATATGCGCATGGTAGACACAGCTCAGTCCATGTGAGGCCATGATCAGTTTGAATTCAGCAATGTAACTGGATAATACTTTTGGGTCGACTGCAGTATCCTCAACCAGTGATACGGGTTTGGAGTCGCCCGGAATATTGGAAAGCAGTCCAAGACCCGCCTTGCGCAACGCCCATACTTTTTTGATGTCATCGCCAACCACAAGCGGGAAATGGTAACCTACGCCGGCGGCCCTGAGTTCACTTTCCATGGCTTTCTGCAGGTTGTCAATCTCGTCCCTGGTCTCGCGTGCCCACTCAACTATCAGGATGGCGCCGGGTTCTCCCTGGACGAAGAACCTGTTTTTCCTTTGCTCAATGCTATCGAGGGTACACTTCAAGATTACATCATCAATCAACTCGATGGCGCCTGGTTGATACCTGAGGGCTATCAGGTTTCCTTCCATCGCCTCTTCCAAAGTATGAAAATGGATACACATCAATCCGACCTCTTTGGGCGGTACAGGAACGAGATTGAGCTTGATCTCCGTAATAAAAAGTAAGGTGCCTTCTGATCCGGCGATCAGTTTGGAGAAGTTAAATGGCGCAGTGGTTTCGGTGAAAGGCGCAGTGTTCAATAATTCATCCAGTGCGTAACCTGTATTTCTGCGTCGAAGGACTTTCTCAGGGTATTCATTAATAATTTGCTCCTGGTTAACAGGGTCGGAAAGTATTTTGTCTATTTGCCTGTAAAGTGCACTTTCCAGGTTACTGCCGATTGTTTTTTCCCTAAATTCTTCTGGAGTCAGAGGTTTTAAGTGGACTTCAGTGCCATCGGAAAGGAACCCTTTTACTTCCAGAAGATGATCCCGAGTGCTTCCGTAGATGAGTGAATGCGCACCACACGCGTTATTTCCAACCATACCGCCGATCATGCAGCGGTTAGAAGTCGAAGTCTCCGGACCGAAGAAGAGCCCGGATTTCTTTAAGTGCAAATTTAGTTCGTCCAGAACGACGCCCGGTTGCAGGCGGACCCAGCTTTCAACCTGATTTACTTCTAAGATCTGCGTCATGCGGCGTGAAACATCCACCACCACTCCGGATCCGACGACTTGTCCGGCGAGGGAAGTTCCTGCCGTACGTGGAATAATGCCAAGCAGATGTCTTTTGCAGAATAAGATTACCCTTAGAATATCATCTTTGTCATTCGGAAAAACGACAGCCAAAGGTCGTTCCTTATAGGCCGATGCATCTGTCGAATAGAGTGTTAACGTTGATTCATCGGTTAAGAGCTCTCCTTTTATCTCGTTTTTCAACGGCAAAAAATCAATCATCTAACTCAGTTTTTAAAATAAATATGTAGATTTAGCCTTCGGTTACAAAATTAGGAGTAAAAATAACCCAAACAATAATAACTATGGCATCTGAAGTCAATACAAATTTTCTCAAGGACAAAAGACTGGACCGCATCGCCTCCGACATTCTCAGGCCGGTAGGAGTCGACCGTGGTTTCTTTATCTGGATGGCGAGTCTTGGCACCCTGCTGCTGGTCTGCCTTTACGCCTATTATATTCAGCTTGACAAAGGATTAATTGTGACAGGACTAAGGGATTACGTTAGTTGGGGAATGTATATTTCCAATTTTGTCTTTTTCGTCGCAACCAGTTTGATAGGGATGCTTATCAGCTCAGTCATTGGCATGATGGGATATAAATGGATCAAACCGATCGGCCGTATTGCAGAAATTATTGCCGTTGCATTTTCCGCGGTAGCAGGACTGGTTATCGTATCAGATATGGGACGTCCGGAAAGACTTCCCTATGTTTTCATGTACGGAAGGATCCAGTCACCAATTCTTTGGGATGTCACCGTTGTGACGACTTACATGGTACTCAGTATTTTACTTTATGTCCTTACCATGATTCCGGATATGGCCATCAGTAAAGGAAGAATCGGCCATTTCCCTCCCTGGCTTCAAAAGACTTACGACCTGCTTTCCTTTAATTTTCAGCATAAACCGGAACAATATAAAGTTCTTTTGAAAGCCATCAGGATACTGCTGATACTAATCATTCCGACGGCATTTGCCATACATACAGTCACCTCCTGGTTGTTTGCCGTGACTACCCGTCCTGGCTGGGACAGCACTATTTTCGGGCCCTATTTCATCTCAGGAGCCTTTGTCGCCGGTTCCTCTGCGGTAATCATCCTGATGTATTTTGTGCAGAATGGTTATAAACTTAACAAGTATATTACCGCCGAACATTTCGACAAGATGGGAAAACTGCTCTTTCTTGTTTCCATTGTCTATTTTTATTTCAACATCAACGAATATCTGGTTCCAGCCTATAAATTGAAGACTTTTGAAGCCATTCACTTGAAAGAACTCTTTGTCGGTGAATTTGCTTTCATGTTCTGGAGTGTCCAACTGCTTGGATTGATTATTCCGATGATCTTGTTGTTATTCAAGAAGATGCGCAAGCCATTTCCAATGTTATTAATTGCCATTTCCGTTTTAATAGCTTCCTGGTTCAAGAGGCTACTGATCGTGGTGCCAACCATGGAAACCCCCTTTCTGCCCAAACAGAATGTTCCTGATGCCTGGATGGTTTATCATCCGACAATTGTCGAATCGGCCATCACCATCGGTACGATTACCTTGGCGGTGATCATTATTTCCGTTTTAATGAAATTGTTTCCCGTGATACCTATCTGGGAGATTGCGGAAGAGGAGTGTTCCGATCCGGTTAAATAGCCTATTTTTCGGAGTTAGTCAGACTCTGGATAACTTTAAATTCAGAAAGGAACTCACCGGCTATCACTCTTAAAACCGTGTAAGCCGGGATGCCGAGTATCATTCCGGGTATACCTGCCAGGCTCCCAGCAATCATGGTAACAAAGAATATTTCCAACGGATGGACCTTGATGCTGTTGGAATAGATGATTGTCTGGAAAACCATGTTATCGATGAATTGCACGACCATCACCACAATTACTACTCCGACCATCAATGGAAGTGTAACGCCAGTGAAACTCGCATCCAGGTGATTGGCAACGGCGACAATCAGTCCGAATAAGGCGCCCACCCAGGGACCGATATAAGGTATTACATTGATGAGTCCTGCAAAGACGCCAACAACAACTGCATGCGAGAATCCCATTCCGATGATGGTAAATCCCGTAACCGAGAGAATCGCGATCCCAAGCATCTGAAGCAACATGCCGATCAGGTACCTTTTTAGAAGCAGGCTGATGGAGTCCATGGTCTTTTCCACTCTGTTTTCAAATTTTACCGGCGACAATACCAGTATCCATCTGCGAAAAAGCTGATCTTCTTTCAGAAAGAAAAATAAGATAAAAGAGACGGAGAAGAACATCAGGAAAATGTTCCCGATGACGGTGGCGATGGATCCGAAAACAGAACTTACCTGTCCGAAGTTCAGAAAGCTGGAGAGCTGAGTCTTGATATAGGTCTCCGGACTTGCATTGTGCGTAATATTGGATACCAGTCCGGGATAATTGGTCTTGATCTGTTCGAAGGCAGTGTTCAGGTAATTCACCACATCGTTAATGTCGATGGTCGAAAGCTGGTTGACTTCAGAGGCAACGAGTGGTATCAGGAAACTGAAAAAACCAATGAAGCCAATCCAAAGCGTCAGGATCGTTAAAAAAGCCGCAGCACTTCTTCCTATTTTGAATTTTTTATAATGAATACGCTGAAACTGCATTGTCAGCGGACTGCCGATTAAGGACATGACGGCCGCAATGAGAATGTAAGCAATAATGTAGCTGAGATAATAGGCAAGTAATCCGAAGAGAACAACCGCAAGCGCGATGATAACGTTCTTGACTCTTTGATCCATTGGTGAATATTTAAAATGACTGAATAAATTTCAGGTTTGAAGACTCTTAGGAAATTCAAATTTATCAAAAAATTCCGGTAATCAATTCTATGCACCACATCCTCTCTTTTAGACAAAGGTGAATTTTCGAATATTCAAACAAAACAATCCAATATCCTGAATGTCAATTATGTGCAGTTTGGAATTAACTAAAATGTTTTTATCTTCGCCATTGAATTAGGGCATTCCACCGACTGACTATTGATTGATTAATCCTTTTTTGGTGTTCCCAAATAAAATTGAATGTTATTCAAATAATATAGTTCCAATCAAAAATTAAAATTATGAAAAAACTTATTGTAACCGCGGGCTTGTTGATGTGTTTTGGGGTTGTATTTGCCGGAGGACTTCTGACTAACGGCAATCAGAGTGCACAGTATCTTAGAATGTTATCTCGAAATGCATCAACCTCTACTGATGCGGTGTACTATAACCCTGCTGGATTAATGAAAATGGACAACGGATTTTACATCGCCATTCAAAATCAAACTCTTTTTCAGACCAAAACAATTGAGAGCGCCTTTCCACTACTGAATGCCTCGACTTATGAAGGCAAAGTGGATGTACCGGTTTTTCCAACCGCTTTTGCCATCTATAAAATGGATAAGCTGGCATTTTCTCTTGGTTTGGGTCCAAATAGTGGTGGGGGTAGCGCAGAATACGGAACAGGATTGCCTTCCTTCGAAAAGACAATCTCTAAACTTGTTCCCGGACTGGCAGGATTGAAGGCGCTTGGTCAGAATGTTACCAATTACAAGACGAACATTGCATTCAAAGGGGAGTCTGTTTTCTGGGGAATTCAGGCCGGTGTCTCCTATAAGATTAACGATATGATTTCAGTTTACGGTGGTTTGCGTTATATTCCAGCCACTAATACCTATACCGGATCGATTACCGGTATTCAGGTTATGGCAAACGGATCTTACAAGACAGCATCCACTTATCTTACCACAGAAGTTCCTCCAATTCTGGCAGGCCTTGCCGCTCAGGCAACAGGTGCAGCAGCTAATGTTGCCCCATTGATCGCAGCAGGAGCTGGAAGTTATACGTTGGGGACCCTTCTTGGCGCTGGATACATTTCTGCCGCACAAAGGGCTCAGATCGAAGGCGGATTACTCAGTTTTGGTGCAACTCAGGCTCAGATCAATGCTATGCCGGTTTCTACCATTCAGGCAACTTTCCTTGGTGCTGTTGCCAATCTTAACGGACAGGCTGCGTCATTAATTTCAACAGGAAATTCACTGAAAGATAAATCAGTTGACACGAAACAAACCGGTAGTGGCATCACACCTATCCTTGGTTTAAATATCTCACCTGTCGAAGGACTGAACATCGGTATGAAATACGAGTTTAAGACGAAACTTGAATTGACCAATGCCACCAAAGTTGACGATACCGGGATGTTCCCTGACAAGGCCACTACGAATAGTGATCTTCCAGCCATTTTCTCTGTCGGTGTCGATTATAAATTTAGCAAGAAATTCAATCTGTCTGTTTCTTACAACAATTATAATGACAAGGGTGTTAATTGGGGCAATAATATTTATGGTGAGCCACGGGTTATCAAGAATAATGAATGGGAATCTGCCGTTGGTGCTCAGTACCAGCTCTGCAAATTTGCTGCTATCAGCTTAGGTTACCTTCATACTCAAATGGGCGTATACGAACAGTTTAATAGTGATTTCAGCTATTACAGCAATTCCAACACTTTCTCCGGAGGATTTGAGCTTAAGCCAAGTGCGAATTTCACGGTAGATCTTGGTGCTCTGGTTACCAACTATGATAACGCCAATAAATTGTTTAAGGATGCTGATCCAGCCATCGGCAGCTACTTTGAAACATACAAGAAACACAACCTCGGATTCGCAGTGGGTCTGAGCTACCATTTTGGGGGAAAATAATTTCCGCTTAACCTGAAAGAAAAAGCCTGTAGTTCATCACTGCAGGCTTTTTTTAGGTTCCGGTAAAGAGCGATCCAGCCTTGGTAATCTGTTCCGCTTTACCAAGAAAATAGGCTACATCACCCTCACAGAATACCAAAGATGGTTTGGGGTGATCGATCACTTTCTGATCTCGTTTCAAGGCAACCAGTGTAATGCCGAAAAGTTGTCTCAGCTGGCTCTCAATAAGTGTTTTGCCAATCATCTCAGAATTCTTCAAAACTTCCACAGGAATGATCTCCATTTCAGGAATGTCTTTTGATATATTGAACCTGGTACTGGTAGTTTCCTCAAGAAATATTCCATAGTGGTCATTCCTGATCCTGTCGATGGCCAGGTCGATCTCAGAACGTGGCAGTAAAAAATTAGCCATCACCCTTTCAAACAGATCAATAGCTGTCTCGAATTCTTCCGGTATAACGTGTGTTGCTCCAATCCTGTAAAGCTCTTCAATGTCTTCTATGTGCCGCGTTCGGACCACAATGGATGCGTGTTTATTCAGGAGCCTGACTCTGCCGATGATGATCTTAAGAATGTCGAGTTTTCCAATAGAAATCACCACCACATGTGCATTTGCTACCTGCGCCTTCTCCAGGATGGGAAGGTTGAAGGCATCACCATAGACCACAGTCTCGCCCTTCTCCTGGCGTTGTCGGGCAATCTCGGGATCGAAAATAATTGAAACATAGGGCAGATTATGAAATTTTGCCATCCTGGAAAGGTTTTGAGCTCTTGAATCCTTGCCAATTAAAACCAGGTGGTTCTGAAGCGGAGGAATATCGATCTGTTTCAAAGGAAATAGTCCTTCGATAATCCATTTCGGGAAGGGAAGCTTAAGAAGTAAGTTGGCGATCCTCCATCCAAGCATGATCAGGAAGGGCGAAATTGACATGGTGATGATGGCCACCACCAGAAAAAGCTGATAAAAATAATCATCCAGGATCGAGAAATCTTTCCCAAGCTTAGCTAGAATAAAAGAAAATTCACCCACCTGACTCAGGGCAATTCCTACCAGGATGGTCCCTCTAAAGGTATGCCCGAGCAGAAATGCCGTAAAACTCCCCACCACAAATTTCAGGAAGACCACCAAAATGACTGCTCCTATCACGACCCCGGGATGGCTGGCCACAAAACCAAGGTCCATCAGCATTCCGATCGAAACAAAGAAGAAACTAGTGAAGGTATCCCGGAAAGTGATGAGGTTTCCGAAGGCGTCGTGGCTGTATTCAGATTCGGAGATCATCAGTCCTGCCAGGAAAGCCCCAAAGGCAAGAGGCATGCCCATTTGGTAGGTCAAAAGGGCAACAGCCAGACAGATCAGTAATACGATCATCATGAATAATTCCCGGTTACGGGTAAGTGCAATTTGATGCAGCAACCTGGGCATCAGCCAGCGATTTCCGACATAGAGGAAACCGATGATGAACACACTTTTGAGGGCCAGCATCCCGAGCTGTCCGCCATAATCAATATCTCCGCCACCCAGAAAAGGAGTGAAAAGCATCAGAGGAACCAAAACAATGTCTTGAAAGATCAGGATCCCAAGGACGGTCCTGCCATAGTTGGAAGTAATCTCCGAACGGTCCTGCAGAATTTTCAGGACTACAGCTGTACTGCTTAGTGCTGTCAGGAAACCGACAAAAATAGCTGCTTTCCAGTTTAGGTTGTAGCTATGGACCAATAATGTGCTAACCAGGGTGGTAAGCGTCAGTTGAAGAAATCCTCCCAGGAATACCCGTCGCCGGATCTTAAAAAGGTGATTCAGGGAAAACTCCATCCCGATCATAAATAGCAGCAGGACGACTCCGATTTCGGCCATCAGCTCTATTTCCTGAGGGGCTTTGATGATACCCATGAGTTTCGGTCCTACGATCACACCCGTGAGCAAATATCCAATGATAGTAGGTACCCTGATCCGGGTAAAAAGATAGTTTACCAGGGAAGAGAGGGCGAAAATTATGACAATATCCTTTAAAACAGATAGTTCCATGACTAAACAAGGATAAAGTAAAAAGGTTAAAGGATAAAGTAAGGGACTCTGTAAGATAGTACTTCTTGCATTGAGTTATAAGTTATAAGTTATAATTGTCTGCAAATATTGATCAGAGCGTTCCTACTTTATCCTTTAACCTTTAACCTTTACCCTTTACCCTTTAACCTTTGTGCATAGTTCTCTTATCGATCAGATAATGGTTCCTGTCTGTTGAAGATCTGGAGACAAGTTCGCCTAGAAATCCTGCCAGAAAAAGCTGTGTCCCAAGGATCATGGAGGTTAAGGCTAGGTAAAAATAGGGACTCTGTGTTACCCGTTCTTCAAGAATTCCATGGAGTTGCATATAAATCTTGAATCCACCCAGCCAGGCTACTGCCAGGAATCCAAATAAAAACATCAGCGATCCAAGGGTGCCAAAAAGGTGCATGGGTCGTTTTCCGAAGCGGGAAATGAATGAAATGGACATCAGATCGAGGTATCCGAAAATGAATCTGCTCAATCCGAATTTGGTCGTCCCAAATTTTCTGGCCTGATGCTTGACAACCATTTCCCCGATATTTGAGAAGCCGGCTTGTTTGGCAATATATGGGATGTACCGATGCATCTCACCGTAAACTTCGATGCTCTTCACCACCTCATTGCGGTAGGCCTTCAGTCCGCAGTTGAAATCGTGCAGCTTGATACCCGTCACCATGCTGGCAGTAGCATTATATAATTTACTCGGTAATCTCTTGGAAATCGGATCGAATCGTTTTCTCTTCCAACCTGAGACCAGGTCGTAGCCCTCCTCTTTGATCATTTTATATAATGCAGGAATCTCATCCGGACTATCCTGCAGGTCGGCGTCCATGGTTATCACGACATCACCACTGGCTTCCTTGAAACCTGTATGGAGAGCGGCTGATTTTCCATAATTTCTACGGAATCGGACACCTTTGACAGTCGGATTGACCCTCGACTGCTCCTCAATCCATTTCCAGGATCCGTCGTTACTGCCATCGTCAATAAACCAGACCTCATAGGAAAACGAACCCGCCGCCATCACCTTTTCAATCCAGGCATTTAGCTCAGGCAAAGATTCTACTTCATTGTACAATGGAACAATAACAGAAATATCCATAATTAATCCTCTTCTTCCTCCTGATCAACCCCGTAAAATGGATTTTCAGGCTCTTTCTTCAGGAATATTGCTAGAATAAGGGAAAAGATAAATCCAAAAAAAGTGATGCTGAAAACCTGGCGAAAAGCGAGAATAGCCGGAGAGGTAACTTTCTTATAGGTTGCAAGCATCGCTTCCACCATATCGTCTTTATAACCCTGCTCCAGTAATTTTTCTTCAAGGGTTGCCAGGAATTTATCCAACAATCCGGGCTCGATGAATTTGTAAAGGATAAAAGTGAAGAATCCAAAGATGATGCCTCCGAAAAGGGAGACAAGCGTTCCCAATCCAAGCGCCCTTGAATAAGGAAGCCCTTCTTCAGTATTGAGCCGGGCGAAAGACCACATGGCATAACCTAACCCGCCAATCAGGATCGCATACACCAGCAGCCCCATAGCAGTGGAGAAAGGATTTCCTATAACATAGAATATCAACTGATTAAGTACCAGACCAAGGCCTAAGTACAAACCATTCATCATTGAGAAATAGTTGAGAGATTGGTGTTCCTGTTCCATTATTTTTGTTTTATGTATCGAATTGAATAACAAATATATTCCAAATTTACTAAAACCTTCCAATTGCTAAGCCGTTCGAAAAATATTTTATCTGGTTAAGTAGTTGAAATTTAAAATTATGAGGCTTAAAAATTAAAATAAATGTCTTGAAGATTATTTTTGTTTGGTACAAAACGATTTTTTCCTACTTTTGCGGCGGGTAAGTCCTGCGCGATCAGCTCCTGTCGAACTCCCCCAGGGTCGGAAGACAGCAAGGGTAGATGGTTGTAGCGGTGCGACGCAGGTAGCTTACCCACTTGCCGAATTAGCTCAGTTGGCCAGAGCACGTGATTTGTA
>JBAXKJ010000036.1:0-43072 GCA_037137375.1 Prolixibacteraceae bacterium | reverse complement strand
AACTCGACATCCCTTCCTGCAAAATCTTTCATTAACTGCTTGGAATATGGTATAGTTTTAATCTAAGGTGAATCCCAAGAAACCAAAATGTCAATGTATAAACCTTGTCGAGGTGTGTTAGACTAAATACGGATAGTAGTAGTAAGACAAAGAAAATCAGGAGGTAAAGGGATGGTCTCATTGCTGCTCATTTTTTTTAAGTTTTAGACTTCTGAGATGATCAAAGTCGTAAGGCACTTCTTTTGGAAAATCGGAATTCTTCCAAAATTGGTCGGAATACTTTGATTTCAATTTTCTATTGAATATGAAACTGTTATTAATCATCCATGAACCCAATCTATTCTTAATTATTTCGGAGTGGTGGGTATATTTTTTCATATGAATTGAATATCTCATGCAATTAATTTTTTGACTATTTGAGTAATACATATTGAATACAGAATATGTCTCTGAAATTTCTCCTCGTCCATTCTTATACTCAATCCTGTAGAAAGAAGCATTGTCTATCATTTCAGGTTTGTGTACTTTGTCCTTTAAATTAGCATTTAAGGGGGATGGCCATGATGCCACTGCAAAGGAGATCATGCAAGTGTCCTTTTTTGCGATGATTACTTCATAGATAGGGCTATTAGGAGGTGCGATTTTTCTTGGTATAAAATCAAGCTTAAAAAACGAGGAATCTACAGATATTTGGAAAATATAGTAATCATTCATTGCTTTCTCTTTGGAAGATGCCTTCTTAAAACCAGGTAACCCTTTTGCCGGAAAAAAACGAAAATTGATCAGCTTATTTGAGAATGTATCAAGGCGAGCATTGAATTGTTCCCTGTACCTTTGGACTTCAATGAAACGATTGTGTGAAAATTTGTTTGGATTATTTCCTGAATTGTTTCGCTTGTAGTCCAAATCCATTGATACCTTTTCTAACGTATCTGCATTCAATAATTTAGCAGCTCTACCATACATTCTGGTTCTAGATTCATTTTTCATTTTTGAGACCGTGTTGAAATATCCCTTGAAATATAGCCAGGCTGCATAATTTTTTGAAACGATTATTTCCTTTAGATCGTTGATATTTCGCTGAAGATGATACTTGTCCAAATCGTTCGATATTTTGAAACTGTTGGATTTGTAACTTATATGCTGGATTCTAATTGAATCAGAGATTGAAGCATCAAGTCTAAAACGGCCAATCGAATCGGAGATACTACCCATTTTGTTTTTCAAATTGAAAATAGTAGCGTAACTAATAGGTAATCCATCAGAATCAAGAACCTGACCAGAAATTTGTGCTACAGAAAATAGGTACGTGAAACAGAATAATAGTAAAATGAGGTGCTTTTTTTTCATTATGAGTAAGGTTAATTTAGATGTAGTTTATTTCCTGTTTGAATCAACTTCATGATAGTAATTTTCTCCTTCTCCTCTGAATTTATAAATTTTCTCGCCTTTTTGATTAATAAACGTTGTCGGGTGCCCAATAAAATAAAGCTAACTCCAAAGTTTCATTTAATGGACAATAATTCCTTGATTTCATTGGCATAGGCTCGGCCGGTTTCGAGTTTGGTTTTGGGTTCGTCCATGAGCTCCAGGATGTAAGTGCCTCTGAAATATTTTCGAAACTCTTTGATATGATCGGAATTGACAATAATACCGCGATGGATTCGTTTAAAATTGGCAGGTAACCTTTCTTCCAGTTTTTTTAGACTCAAATTGGTTGTAAATTTTCTTCCGTCGAGGGTGAATAAATCTACATATTTCTCATCGGCAGAGAGATACGATATTTTTTCGGGTTTTATCAGGATTACACGTTCCCCAATCGTAATCGGAATTGAGTGCAACTTCTGTGGTTCGGTATGCTGTTTCATCAATTCAATTAGTTCTTCCATCTGATTTTTTTGGAACTTTGCATTAACCCTCTTCAGCTTCTCAACAGTAAGAGCTAGTCGGTCTTGCAGGACTGGTTTCACGAGATAATCGACCGCCATGGTTTCAAATGCCTTCAAAGCATATTCTTCGTAGGCTGTGCAGAATATAATCAGAGGAAAATCCTCCATTTCTTTTAGCATTTCGAAGCCAGTCTTTCCAGGCATCTGGATATCTAAAAAAATCAGATCCGGCTTCAAACTCCGTATCAATTCAAGCGCCTCTATCCCATTTCCGGCTTCAGCTATTATTTGAAATGTTTCAGGATACTCTTCCAGCAATCTGCGAAGCCTGGTTCTGGCAATCTTTTCGTCATCAATAATCAGCGTATTGTAATTTGCCATGTTATTTAAGTCTGATGCTCACTTTTTTAAGGGGAGAATTGGAGAAGTTCATTTCGAAACGGTCGGGATACAAAATTTCAAGTTTGTCATAAATTCCTTGCAGCCCAATACCCGGGTTTAAATCATCCTGGAAAGCAGGTCCACTGTCATAAACATCAATGGTCAGCCAATTATTTTCTAAAGTGACGACTATCCCGATTTTACCCGGTTTAATTAATTTTGCAATACCGTGTTTCACGGCATTTTCTACCAATGGTTGAATCGTGAACCTTGGAATCCGGTATTCCCTTAAGGTATCTGATATTTCAACGGAATAGGTCAGCCTTTCGTCAAATCTGACTTTTTCAACTTCCAGATATATTTTGACCATCTCCAGTTCTTCTTCCAAAGTGGTCCAATCGGATTTTTCCTTGTTGATTGAATATCGGAACAATTTTGAGAGAGAGAGTGCCATGTACTCGGTCTTATCGGCATTTTCGTGCGCCAATCCTGCAATTGAATTGAGTGCATTGTAGAGAAAATGTGGATTGATTTGTGAATGCAGCGAATTTAATTCTGCTTTCGTTTTTAACTCGCGGAGAAGGGAGAGTTTTGATTCATTTAGCCTGATTAATTCCTTCTCTTTGTGTATGTTATAACTGTATAAGGATCTGAAAGAAGCTATAATCAGTATTCCTATAAAAATGTAGGAGAGTTGTAAAAACTCGTAGGCATGCCAATTTCCACCCCATTTAAGATAGTACATCAGGAAAAATGCTGCAAAGGGGACCAGTAAAGTAGTAAGGAAATTCAGCACAATCCGAAGTGATACATTTTGAAATTTCCTGTCAATTAGTAATTCAATGAACCTGAATACATTAACAATGGGTAATACTATCATCAAAAGAACAACAACAGAAACAGTAAGATTTTCAAAGAACCTAAATTTCTCCCATCCTGATTTTATTCCAAGCGTGATGGAGCCGAATAATGTAATGAGAATTGCCGCTAAAATTAAACCAACCACAGCAAGAATATTGAAACTCAATAGCTTGTTAGTAATGCGATTGGCAATATAGTCGCGAAATTTCAGGTAGAGCAATCCTACGATAGGAAATAGCAACCCGATAGGAAGCAAAAAGAATAGGATTGAGTATTCTTTCAATGCGAAAATCATAGGTGCTTGATTCATCGTTTTCGAATTTAAGATTTAATAATTGACGAATCAACAAAATCGATTCAACAACTGCAATTAAATTCGGACAAAACGGCTTATTGGTAGGATTAACTGGACTTTGAGGATACGGCGTGTCCAGCTTATATCTCTACACTCATTTTTAAATGTTTTCCGAATCCTTGACGAATAATTCGCATTAATGTTGTAAGCCGTATATCAGAAGCGTCATTTTCAATTCTTGAAATATAGGTTTTTGTTGTACCGCATTTTGCGGCAAGTTGCTCCTGTGTCATTCCTTGCTCTTTACGAAGTTCTTGAAGCATGACGCCAATTCTGAAAGATTCAAAACCTTCTTCAAATTCTTCTCTCTCAAGTGCTCCCCTTTTACCGTACTGCGTATCCAAATGATCAGTAAAAGATGTTAAGTTGTTATTTTTCGGATTTTTCATCGAAATATTGTTTTTTTAGTTTTTCAGCTAATTCAATTTCACTTCTTGGTGTTTTCTGAGATTTCTTTTGAAATCCGTTAAGCAGGATGATAAGTCGTCCTTCATCAAAGAAGCTAAATACTCGATAAATATCACTACCCACTTCCACTCTGACTTCGAAGAGTCCAGTAGTATCCTCCATGTGTCTGAAATAATTAGCAGGAACTCTGTCGATTGTTGCTATTAATTTCAACGTCCAGTTGAATTTCCTTTTAACATCTGGTTTAAGTGTCGCAAAGAAGTCCAAATAGAAGCATTTGTAGTAAAAAATGTTTCTGATAAAATATTCATTCACGAGACAAAGTTAGCTAATTAGGTAACTATTTGCAAATTTTTGTCAGCTTATTTTAAGAAAAGTCCGTCTTTCTAGTGTGTTACTGGGAAAGCCGGACTAAAAACCACGTCTCACCGGGGGATTACTAAATCATTTACGCCAGATTCAAGTTGTTAAATTTGAGAAAATTATAAGACAGTTAATTTAAACGGCTCGGAGTGGTCAAAGTATCCAGCGTGTCTAGTCTACAGGTTATCTAAGGATATTGGAATTCCGCAGACCAGAACTTCTGCAATTATCAAAGGAGAAAGAGCGATCACTGCAGATACAGCGCTTAGACTGAGTCTGTATTTTGGAACTTCACCTAAATTCTGGTTAGGATTACAAGATGATTATGATCTGGAGGAAGCATTTAAAAATAAACAGGCGGAACTAAATAGAATTAAGAAAAAGGAAGATTTTTGTCAATTAAACCAGTAGGTCATCTTCAGCACGACAGCTCGATTCTTGACGTTCCCATTTCCGGGGAAATAGTTGTCGGTATAGACCAGGAAAACATCTGAAACAGGCTTGTACCTCCACTGAAAACGGGCATTGATGTTGAGGTTATCTGCCTGCTGGTTGTATTGAACATAAGTCGTAAAGAACAATTTATCGGTAAAAGTGAGATCGAGTTTCGGGCCGATCAACCAAAAGCCCGTGTTGGTCCAGGGTGAGGGTAATATGAGTTTATTATAGCTGTAAATCATTGATATATAGCCATACGGCTGATACCTGTAATTGAGGGCTCCCTGCACAAACCATCGGTTCCCATTGAAATATCCGCCATAACCACCAGAGAGATCGTATTTAAAGGCATTGCGGTTGTCTGAATTGAAAAGGAAGGAGAAATCCTGCCATTTATAACTCGTTCCATTTTGCATATAATTGACACCCAGATTGGTAGGGTCAAAATTCTGCCTCAGCAACACGTACCATAAATTAGTTTTGAATTCCAGATGCACCCGGTTCTTGAAATTAAAAAGGTAGTTGAAACCCAACCGCTTATCCGTCAGGGTGAGATCGCCCGGTAGGTAAAAATTATCGGCATCAACGACGAAACCATGATTTTCGATCGTTCCTTTTTTTGGATAGAATTTTAGGGTAACACGCGGATTAACACGTAAATAATAGTTACGCGGTACGTAACCCGTCTCAGCGTTAAAATCCTTTCCTACATACATTTGCGATAATTCAAGGAGGTATGACTTCCTTGAATAAATGATATTGAGTCCCTGGGCATACTCCTCGGCAGCGTTTTTGTCCGGGGTGAAAGATTTTTGTCCGAAGAGTTTGGCATTCCAGAAGTTGTTGCTGCTGGCGAGGTTGTATTCCAGTCCGGCGACACGGTTGTAGCTGTTCCCATTCCATGAGGCAGGGATATTCAGCTGCTCTTTGTTGACAAAAATGGCCGCGATGTTCGACCTCGAAAAGATTTTTTTCTGAACGGAGGTGACGAAGAAATTACGTGCGAGGTAATCCCCTTCGGTTCCCGTCTGCATGTCCATCATACCGATGCGCCAGTCCTGGCCAATCCGGCCGCTGAGCCTGACGCCTCCTGTTACGGGTGCGTCCAGTCCAATCCTTCGGGAAAAGAACGGTCTGATATTGGACGTGCTGAAATTGCTGAAGAGGTCGCTGTTTTCCAGAAAGAACTGCCGCTTCTCCGGGAAATACAGTTCAAATCTTTCGAGGTTGGTCACCTGGTCATCGACTTCGGCCTGCGAGAAATCAGGATTGTAGGTCAGATCGAGGTTCAGGGAAGTAGTGAGGCCGATCTTGGCGTCCATCCCAATATCTTTTCTGAAAACATTCTGTCCCGATTTTTCAAAATTGCGGTACATGCTTCCATAAATATAGGGAATCAGTGAAAGTTTGATCCCTGATTTAGATGGAGGAGTGTCCCAAATTACCTGCCCGGCATAGGCCAGTGACGCGGTAGGAAACTGTCGGGGCATCGGCGCCCAGGATGATTTCTCGTTAAGTTTCAGGTCAAGTCGTGAAAAATTGATATTCCAGTGATTGATATCGTTGTTATATCTGATGGATTTGAAAGGAATCCTGAATTCAGCCGTCCACTTATCAGGATAGTTCTTCGTTTTGACTTCCCATTTGGAGTCCCAAACCATATTTGATGCTGCGCCTCCGCTCATCGTACCATCCCACATGGCGCCAGCGGCATTGACGCCGAAAGAATATCCTGTCGTCTGGTCGTTAAACGGATCTATGAAGAAAAGAAAGTTGTCGTTGTTCACGAAAGTAAAATCCCGGCGCAAAGACTCCACTGGGCGTTTTCCCGGTAGGGTGTCGTGAAAAACAATACCCACGTAGAAGGCTTTTTCATCGTATAACATCCGAACTTCCGACTTCGCAGCGCTATGACCCGTATCATAGGGAAGGACCATGTAGAAATTGGCTGCCTTCCCGGCATTCTTCCAATCTTCCTCATCGACGATGCCATCAATACGGATCGCACCCTTCGTTTTTCTGGCATGAATCTTATATTCGCTGTTGATGGTTTTTTTCTGAAGAAGAGTGTCCTTTTTACTTCCGGCATTATTCCCGGGCAAATCGTTACCGGCAGTTGCAGCATACGAAAAGAAAAGTAGAAGGATTAACAGGCAACCCCGGAAATATTGGATCATAATCTGGAAATAGAGCTGCGAATATAAAAAAATAAATCCGTCGGTGTCCCCAACGGATTTATCCATAAATTGCTAATATACCCCCAGCTCTCTTAGTTTGCCCGGTAAAGACTCAGGTCGACAATGTCGAAGTAGCTGTTTTGACTGACTGAAGAAGAATTTTTTTCGGACTTAGCTTCAATTAAAATCTCCTGCAAATCTTTTTCGGAAAGAATCTCTGTCTTGTTTTTTTTGATAAGCGCTTCTAATAAAGGCTTTACTCTTTTCATAAACAGTTCAGGAGTCAAATCCTGCTGAAATAATATTTCAGCTTCTGTCTGTAACCATCTGGTAAAGAGATCTGAATTCATGGCTTCGCAATTAATTTGTTTTACTTTTTTTTAGCTTTTATTTCTTCCAGCTTGTAAAACAAATTTACCCCGGTAGCAAAAGTTGGACAGTAAGGGGTTCGGAGAATCGGAGTCGGCGAAAAGATGATTTCAATGTAGGGAAAATCCTTACAAAATGTAATTCAGCAAATCAGAAGGTCCATCAATATTAATGGATCTCAGGACTTGAAATCGGAAAAAAGTCCCAATCCATTGCTCTTCTTGATAAGAAAAGTATAAAATATCGCGGTCCAGAAAGAGAACAAGGCATAGATGAGTGAGGGTTTCACCATGTCCTGGTTATGCAGAAGTGTCCCTGCTACCAGGAAGGCCAGTGTCGTATTTTGCACGGCTGCCTCAATGCCGACGGTGTAGGAATTTCGCTCTCCCAGTCCGTTGAATTTTCCGAAACGGAATCCCCACAGCATCGATGAGGCGTTCTGCAGCAGGGCAAAGGGTATAATGGTCAAAACCTCCTTCAGCGTGACTCCTGAACCACCGCTCTGCTCTGCGGCGAAGAACTTGATGACAAACACGACGCCCAGTGCAGCAAGTAAAATTAATTTGAGTGGACGCTGTGCCTTCATTGCGAACTCAGGTTTGTAGGATCTGACTAAAACACCCAAAATTGCCGGAACAATGGTCACAGAGAATATCTGAATGATTGTTTCGAGATAGGATAGTTGAATTTCCGTACCTTTTCCATAATAAAAAACAAGGCTCAGGTTAACAATAAACGGGATAGTGATCAGCGTTATGATGCTGTTGATGGAGGTGAACGTGATCGACAAGGCGGCATTGCCTTTGAAGAAATAGGTAATGAAGCCGGATACTGTGCCACCTGGACAGGCAGAAAGAATGATGAGTCCTACTTTAAAAGGCAAGGGTAAATTGGACAGAAAGGTGATCGTAAAAGCAATAATTGGCAGGATGATAATCTGGGAAGATAGTCCGGTTACAAGTGCCTTGGGATAAAAGAAGACATTTTTAAAACTGGTCGAAGTAAGCGACAAGCCTACTCCAAACATGATGAAAGCAAGAACCAGACTTATCAGGATATCAATAAAGGCATAATGTGGAAGTGTCATATTCAAGGCTTCTTTTAGCGTTTTCGGGCAGGGGCCCCGATAAAAATATTATTAGCAGGCAGTGTTTCACTTTTCATCAGCACAGATAGCGGTTCCAGTATGGAGCCATCCTCCATTTTAGAGTCATAAAGAACGACTGACATACCTCCAACGCTGCACTTTTTGCCAATATCGACATAGGACATTTTCATGACACGATCCTCAAAAAGATGCGTCTGCAGGGTGCAATTGTCGTTCGCAGCAGAATAATTCCCCATTTTTATGAGGTCAAATTCTGTGATTTGAGTGGTATTAATGCACACCTTTTTCCCAATCCTGCATCCAAGCAACCTTAGCGGGAAGGTGATAAACGGTGTGCCGGTCAGCATATTCAAAAAGTAAAGAACGAGGAAGTTTTCATATACACCGGTTACCAGTTCACTTCTCCAAACATAACCGCTCCATAAAGGTTTGTTGGCCGGGCGATATCGTCCGATCACGATCCATTTCAGGCATAAAGTTAGGAACATTCCCAATATGGCAGTGCCCAGATAAAGAAAGGGGAAAATCACGAACAATTCAGGAAGATCCCTTTCTACCTGTAAATAGGAGGTAATATTTGAGACCAGAGAGGCCATTGTCAGGAATAAAATTGCAGGTAAGGTCACCCTGAAAAATTCGATGCTGTAACGCAGGATGAATAGCTTCCTGGTAGGTTTGTAAGTCCTTTCTGCTGAAAATTCCGTGTTGATATCCCTTCTTGGCAGAAAAACAGCCGGCGATCCAAACCAGGATGTTCCGTCTTTTGCGGGTAAATCCTTTTCACTGACTTTTGAGAGTACCCCGACCAGGACATTGTTCCCGAGTTGAGTGTCCGGACTTATCACGGCGCTGTTTCCCACGAAGGTGCGGTTACCGATGTAGGTCCTGGCAATTTTAATATACCCGTTACGCACGGAGGAGGCTCCAATGGATACCGAATCAGCAAGAAAACATTCATCGCCGGTTACCAGAAGATCGGGTGAGATGAATTCAACCGTTGAAATTTCGACCCGCTTGCCCATTTTTACGCCAAGCATTCTGAACCATATTTGCAGATACAGCGTGGTATATAAGGTGCCCAGAACCTGCAGGCTAAGTTTCATCAGCTGATCAAAAAACCATTTCCTGTGATAGAATCCACTATTGACACGGTACACACCTTCCTTGATATTGCCGAGCAAAATCCATTTCAGAATCGTGATAATTAGTACGAGTATCACGATAAAAATGATGCCTACCAGGAAAATGTGGGGCAGCAGGCTAAACCAGGTTTCGGAGCTATAATCGAAATGCGTGATGACCATCATTCCCGGAAAGTAGGCGATCATGGTAATGAGGGGAATAAGGAATACGCTCACAGAATAGAAGATGTTGCGTTTGGACCAGGGCGGTACGCGTTCCTGGATTCCATTCATCCCAAGTTTGATGGCTGGTGATCCGCCCCAGTTTTCACCTGCCGGAATTACATGCCCTTCCTGAACCAGTGTCAAATCTTCGATGGAAGAATTTTTCTCCATCCTGGTATCATTTCCCAGACAGCAGCGGGTTCCCACATAACAATCATCTTCCAGATCTATCCTTCCGATGTAAAGGTACCCGTCCGCAATGGTGTAGCCTTTCAGGTGTGAATCCGTACAGATACTGACATTATCGCCCAGACAAAACAGGTCGAAAGCGGAAATGGCTGATGTATTGATATAGCAGTTCTTGCCCACTTTTGCACCCAGCATTCTCAGGTAGACATTCATGATGGGCGTTCCGGTAAAATAGGAGATGGGTGAAATGTTCACCAGTTTATCTGCCAGCCAGAACCGGAAATAATAGCTTCCCCACAACTTATATCTGCCGGGTTTTATTCTCCCGATGACCATCCACTTAAGCGAAACGGCAAATAGAGTGATCGCCGGCAGGGTAGCAAAATACATGATAAGCATCATCATCAGGGATTCCAGGATACTATATTCGGCCTGATAGAAATAGGAGTAAACGAAGAAGGGACCCATCCACTCGATTCCGAATACGAGCGTAATGAAAAACAGGGAGATGCCTTGGGAAATCCAGCAGGAATAGTAGCTCAGGTTGGATGGCTGATGAACTTCGCGCGGCTTTTCACTTTCGGTTTTTGCTTGTTTGTGGCTGTGGGCCTTAGCCAGGTCAGTTAGAACAGGATACTTGTAGATATCCACAACAGAAAGACTCTCAAACACCGGGTCCTTTCGCAAATCCGAAGTTACAAGCGCCGCCAAAAGTGAATGCCCGCCCAAATCTTCGAAAAAATTATCATCCATGGAGATATCGGAGCGGTGAATATGCCTGGCGATGGTCTCCACCAGTTTATTTCCAATTTCGCTCGAAGGAGGGATGATTTCCTTCTTTGATGAAAATCCAAGTGGCGTTTCTGGTACCGGAAGCCTGGCCCTGTCGATCTTCTGACTGGTAGTCATAGGCAATGCGCTAAGTACATCCAGGGTCGATGGGATCATATAATAGGGTAACCTGGAACGCAAACCAGCAGCAATTTCCTCCCTGTTTAGCTCCGTTTTCTTATCGGTTACCACGAATGCCGCTAATTGCTGGGTAGTAGTATTTAGTGAAACTGCGGCTGCCTGAATTCCTTCAAATTGCAGCAGAAGTCCTTCGATTTCTGCCAGTTCGACCCTGAAACCCCTTACTTTTACCTGGGCATCGATGCGTCCGATGTAGCTAATTTCCCCGTTTTCAGCATACCTGGCGATATCTCCGGTCCGGTAATAACGCTCCATAACCCCTTTGAAGCGGTCGGTTTCAATAAATTTCTGTGAGGTCAGTTCGGCACGGTTGAGGTAGCCTCTCGCGATACTTTCCCCACCAATCAGGATCTCGCCTTCTTCACCTTCCCCGATAGGTTCCAGTCTTTCATTGACAATGAGAACTTCGTAACCAGGCATGGCCTTACCGATAGTCACCGGATCGTTGGGGTTCAATATGGACCAGGTAGCGATGACGGTAGCCTCAGTTGGACCATAAGTATTGAAGACGACCCTACCTGGTTTGCACCACCTGTGGGCGAGATCGGTAGAACAGACTTCCCCGCCAAAGATCAGAATCTTTAGTCCAGGGATATCCTCCTGAACCATCGATAATAATGTCGGTGCGCAGGATAAGAAGTTAATGTTGAGGCGATTCAGATGAGCGGCAAACTGATCACCCGATCGCATGATGTCGAAAGTGCCGGTAACCAAAGTGCCTCCGACAGACAATGGTACCCAAATCTCTTCCACGGAAGCATCGAAGGAGACGGAAAAACCCTGCAGGGCACGGATGGAGGAGTCAACAGGGTAAATTTCCCTTGCCCCTTCAATATAATTAACGGCATTCCTGTGCTCCAGTAGCACACCCTTGGGATTTCCGGTCGTACCTGAAGTGTAGATGATGTAACAAAGATCATGGCCCGAACGGTTTCGGATTTCAGGTTTAGTATCCGGGAATGATTGTAGCAGGGAGGATAGCTGATCCAGATCAAACAGCGGGAACGACCCGAGTTTTCCGGATATACGTCCCAAAATTTCCTGGGATGAAACGAGAAGTTTTGCCCCCGAATCCTCCATGATAAAGTTTACCCTTTCTGCCGGTATCTCGGAATCAAGCGGGATATATGCGCCACCAGCCTTCAATATTCCAAGCATGACGATATAGACTTCGGCACAACGAGGCAAAAGAATGGCCACTTTCTCTTCTGGACCGACTCCTTTTCCTTTCAGGTAATGCGCCAACCGATTAGCAAGAGAGTCTGCCCCGGAATAGGTGTAAATTTTATCGCCCTGCTCAATGGCAACAGCGTCAGGGTACTGACCTGCTGATCTTTCAAAATATTGATCCAAAAAGGCGCAAGGCTGCTCAGTCATTTTTCCAGTTGTTTTGGTCCACTAAAAATACAAAAAACGTCGGATAAGTAGGAAGCATTTCCACACTTACCAGGCGTAAAGTTAGCAAGAGGAACGATGAAATACGGTAGCTTAAAAATTTTAATTTTTGGTTTCGGTTGAATTCAATTTTACTATATTCGGGATTTTATAAGATATCAATATCAACTAACAGCCCGGCAAAATGAGACTGAGAATTATTATTTGTTTTCTGATCCTACCCTTTACCTTCTTTAGCGGACGAACGCAAAATTTACCTTCACCCAAACAGCACTTTGGTTTTGCCATCGGCGACAATTACAAACTTGCTACCTATACCCAGACGGAGGCTTATTTTAAGAAAATTGCCGCCGCTTCTGATCGGGTAAAACTGGTAAAAATGGGAGAGACGGAGGAGGGGCGGTCTCAATATATGATGATTGTTTCTTCGCCTGAGAACATTAAAAACCTAAGCCGTTACAAGGAAATCTCACAAATGATGGCCCACGCAGAGAATGTGCCCGAAGCAAAAGCCAGGACGCTGTCTATTGAAGGAAAGGCAGTCGTCTGGATTGACGGCGGACTTCATGCCACAGAAGTAGTGGGGACCCACCAGTTGATAGAAACTTTATGGCAACTAGTCAGCAGAAACGATCAGGAAACCAAGAGGATTCTTGACGAGGTGATTATATTGATGGCACACGCCAATCCGGATGGACAGGAGCTTGTCTCCAATTGGTACATGAGCTATCCGGATACGTTAAAGAGATCCTTTTCTCAGCTTAACAGACTGTACCAAAAGTATGTAGGTCACGACAACAACCGTGATTTCTATATGATGAACATGAAAGAGACCCAGAATATCAGCCGGCAGCTTTATGTGGAATGGATGCCTCAGATCATCTATAACCATCACCAGGCCGGGCCTCCCGGATCTGTTGTCGCCGGTCCACCCTACCGGGATCCTTTCAACTACCTATTTAACCCATTGGTGGTCACCGGTATCGATGCTGTTGGAGCAGCGATGATCAACAGGCTCAATGTTGAGGGCAAGCCTGGCTATACCGAGCGAGGTGGCTCTGTGTTCTCCACCTGGTACAATGGCGGATTGCGGACGACCTCCTATTTTCACAACATGATAGGAATACTGACGGAGATTGTCGGCAACCCAACACCTTCTTCTATCCCGCTGGTGCCTTCCAGGTTACTGCCTAGCGGCAATACACCTTATCCGGTCATGCCCCAGAAATGGTACTTCAGAAACTCGATCGATTATTCAGTCTCATTGAATTATGCCATCCTGGACTATGCCGCCCGAAACAAGGAACACCTGCTTTATAATATATACAGTATGGGGAACGGTTCCATTCAGGCAGGAAGTCGCGATAACTGGACGATCTCTCCCAAACGGGTGGAGGAGATCTCGAATGCCTATAAGGGTGCGCCGAGAAGCAGGAGAAACGCGGATACCACCGCCAATTCTTTCTGGGGTAGAGTGGATTCAATTCCTCTTAAATATTTTGCCATGCTTAAGGATCCTGTTAAGCGGGATCCCAGGGGTTACATTCTTCCTTCTGATCAACCTGATTTTCCGACGGCCATCAAGCTCGTCAACGCATTGATACAATCCGGAATCTGTGTGAAAAAAGCCACCACTACATTTACTGTGGGAGGGAAAAGCTATCCTGCCGGTTCTTACGTGATCATGACCAACCAGGCTTTCAGGCCTCATGTTTTGGATATGTTCGAACCGCAGGATCATCCGAATGACTTCCTTTACCCGGGTGGTCCGCCTGTAAGACCTTATGACATAGCAGGATGGACACCGGCGTTCTCAATGGGTATCAGGTTTAGCCGACTGCAGGATGCTTTCGACGGGCCCTTCCAAACGATACCATACGGGGAAATTCAGGCTCCGGGTGCTGCCTTTTCCGACGCCTCCCCTGCGGCTGGATATATTTTGGATTCGAGGTGCACCAACGCCTTTGCAGCCGTGAATAGCCTGCTTCAGTCAGGGGTAGAAGTGTTCAGGACAAAAGGCCAGACGGAGGGCAAATCTGGTGTAGCACAAGGTTCATTCTTCATTCCTTCCGGAAAAAAGGCAAAAGAGCTAATGGCTAAAGCCTCCAAAGAATTGAACCTTAAGGTGTCGCCTGTTGGCAAACGTCCTTCTTCCCTGACTAGTAAACTTTCGTCCACAAGGATCGCTCTTTGGGATACTTATGGTGGGTCTATTAACACGGGTTGGTTGAAGTGGATCATGGAGCAGCACCATTTCCAGTATAGCACTATTTATGCAAAGGAAATCGACGCCGGGAACCTGCGAAAGAAATATGATGTTATCGTTTTTGTCAGCGGGGCGATCCCATCGACCGTTCAATCTGAAAATTCCGGACCACGGGATACAACCAAAATAACCGATATTCCGGCAGAGTACAGGTACCAGTGGGGAAAGATCTCCGCAGATACTTCTATCGTTGAGCTGAAGAAATTCATGGAGGCCGGGGGCACCATCGTTACCATTGGCAGAAGTACCAATCTTGCGTATCATCTTAAGCTTCCTGTGAAAAATGCCTTGGTCGAAATGGTAAAGGGGAAGGCCGTTCCGCTATCCTCCGATAAGTTTTACATTCCAGGCAGTATCCTTCGAATGAAGGTTGATTCGGCTCAACAGGCAGCATGGGGAATGGCATCGGAGGTAGATGTTTTCTTCGATTCGAGCCCGGTTTTCAGAATTAATCCTGAAATCTCTGCCCAAAGGATTGTGACGCCCATAGCCTGGTTTGGCAGCGCTCAGCCATTGAGGAGTGGATGGGCATATGGTCAGGAATATTTGCAGGACGGAGTTGCCGCCTTTGAAGCCAATGTAGGCAAAGGTAAATTGTATGCTTTCGGTCCCGAGATTACCTTCAGGGCTCAAACATACAGCACCTTCAAATTATTATTTAATCAGCTGTATTCAGGGCATTAATCAATTAAATGGATATTTTTATTATCTTTTGTCCGCCTAATGAGGTAAATGATAGTTATTAAACAAAATTAGGATTCCAATCAATGGAATATAAGTTGAATGAACTGATTGACCTGCGGTTATTTCAATCTCTGCAGGATAAATTGAATGAAATCTATTCATTTCCATCTGCCATCATTGACCTGGAAGGAAACATCCTCATGGCTTCTGACTGGCAGGATATCTGCACCAAATTCCATCGTTTACATCCCCAGTGTGAAAAAGAATGCATCAAGAGTGATTTATATATCAATGAACACCTTCATGAGGCAAATCCCGCCGTTTCATATAAGTGTCCGCATGGCCTGGTCGATAATGCGATTCCGATTATCATTGGTGGGAAACATCTGGCAAATTTCTTCACCGGGCAATTTTTTCTTGAAAAGCCTGATCTTGATTTTTTTAAAAAGCAGGCAAAAAAATACGGTTTTGATGAGTCATCCTATCTGAAGGCAGTATCCAGGGTACCTGTTTGGGAAAAGGAACGTCTTGATCAATACATATCAGCGATAAAGGCATTCACTGAGATCCTTGCCGAGATCGGATACAAACAAATGCAGGAGTTGGAAGCCAGGAAGGCCTATGAAGAGGTGAATAAACAGTTGCGGGCCAGTCAGGATCGTCTTCATCGGGCAGAGCTTATTTCAAAATCGGGTCATTGGGAGTACAATATCAATACGGGCGAATTCATTGCTTCTGAAGGGGCAATAAAGATTTATGGGGCAGAAGGAAATCAGTTGAATCTTGACTTTGTCCGAAAGGCACGAATCCAGGAATACAATCAATTGTTGGATAACGCACTTGATAATTTGATAAAGCGTGATGTGCCTTACAATGTAGAGTTTAAAATAGAGTGTTTCGATACGGGAGAGATAAAGGATATTCATTCAACAGCTTATTACGATCGGGAGCAAGGTGTTGTCCTGGGTCTTATACAAGATGTGACTGAAAAGAAGGAAATTGAGCGTTTGGTTAATCTGCTGGCCCATTCACTCGAAAGTATCAGCGAATGTGTCTCGATCGCAGATACTGAAGATCGGATCATATACGTGAATGAATCTTTTCTAAATACGTACGGTTATAAATTAGATGAGTTAATAGGGCAGCATATCAGCATCGTTAGGCCACCAGAATTGAAGGACTATCAGGTACGAAATTTTTTGACAAAGACTGTCGAAGGAGGATGGAGAGGCGAAATCATGAACAAGAGAAAAGATGGTTCCTTTTTCCCTATTCTACTCTCATCCTCAGCAATAAAGGACGAGAATGGTAAGCTCATTGCCATGATTGGTGTTGCCCTGGACATCACAGAGATGAGGAAAAACAGGGATGAGTTGATTGAGGCCAAACAACGTGCCGAGGAAAATAACCGGCTCAGGTTTGCCCTGTTGAATAATATGAGTCACGAGATACGTACTCCAATGAACGCCATCATGGGATTTTCCGAGTTGATGAAGGAAGCCGATGAAGAAGAGAAAAATGCTTATGCGGAGATTATTCATAACAGTTCTGATCAGTTATTATCTCTTATCGACGATGTAATTCTCCTTTCGAGGTTGCAGAGCGAAAAGATGCCTTTACAGATATCGGAATTCAGTCCTTCTAAATTGATCGCTGAGATTTGTATGATGTTCAATCATCCCAACCTTTCCAAAGGCCTTCATATCAGAGAGAAGACTCCTTTTAAATACAGGAACCTGATGATTAATGCTGATTTCAATAAGATCAGACAGGTATTAACAAATTTTTTGTCCAATGCAGTAAAATATACTTCTGATGGCCACATTGAAGTTGGTTTTGAGGTTAATAATAGCCAGATCGGTTTTTTTGTGAGTGATACCGGAATGGGAATCTCAAAGCATGAATTGCAATTGATTTTCGACGCATTTTACAGAGGGGAACAAGCAATTTCCATGGCCATCCGGGGTACCGGACTAGGATTGAACATTGCAAAAGAGCTCATCGATATCATGGGGGGCAAGATTGGAGTCGAGTCTGAGTTGGACAAAGGGTCCCGATTTTATTTTAATATTCCATTGGAGCAGTCCTACCCGGATGTTCAAGGGACTCTTGCCAAGAGGTCTAATATAATTGATAAGGAAAAGTTGAGTATTTTGATTGTGGATGATGAATTTTATAATATTCATTATCTCAAAACTGTTCTTAAGGGTAAGGTTCAATGTGTTGACTTGGCAATAAACGGCAAGGAGGCAATTGAAAAGGTTAGGTCTAAAAAATATGACCTTATTCTGATGGATCTAAAAATGCCGGTGATGGGAGGCTTGGAAGCTACCAAAATATTGAAAGCTGAATTTCCGGAATTGCCTGTTGTGGTGCAGACCGCCTGTGCTTTTCCAGAGGAAAAGGAGCTAGCCCTGAATGCCGGATGCGATGGATATATTGTCAAACCAATTACCAGAGATAAAATGTTCGATGTAATTTCCAGGTTAGGCTAATCAATAATCTATTACAGCTTTGATTAATTGAGACATGCTATTGTAGTTTTCATTAAATTTGAAGATGTTTTAATGAATCCTTATGGCTCTTTCAGTTGCATCGTTTGTTGTTAGTGTGATTTTTACGGATCGACTACGCCGATTTTCAAAGTTGAACAAGCTTCCACACTTTGAGAAGCTATTCAGAAACGCCCTCTACATTGCTATTGGTCTTTTTGCTGTAGAAGCCATTTTTTCTGCCGAGACTTATACCATTTGGATGTGGCATCTTTTTCTTGTTTCTATGTTTGTTTTTGTGTTGAAGCAGCAGGAATTCAAGGGGTTAAAAATGTTCATAATGGCGTTTGTGCCATTCATTCTGGTTTCTCTTTCAGGAGACTTAGTGGAGTTGGTCAGCAAAGAATTGTTCAAATCCTGGGAAACATATTTCAAGAGCGCCACTGCACTATCCTATATGTGGATGGCTGCCATACTTTTCAGCCAGAACAGGCAAAATAAAGCGGCGGAAAAGGAGAGGATCAGGCGTCAGCATGAGGATGAGCTCAACAGGGCCATTGCTATCAGGAAAGTGGAGCTGGAAGCGCTGGTAGCAGAAAGAACAGCCGAACTTACCAGGCAGAAAGAGGAACTTGAAAGCACTTTAACAGAATTGAGGACTACCCAATCACAACTGATCCAATCTGAAAAAATGGCCTCTCTGGGGGAACTTACGGCCGGAATCGCTCATGAGATTCAAAATCCATTGAACTTTGTCAATAATTTCTCAGAAGTAAGTACTGAACTGCTGGATGAAATGCAGGAGGAGATGGACAAGGGTAAAACATCCGAAGCCATGCAAATCATTTCCGATCTGAAGCTAAATCTTGAAAAGATCAATTTTCATGGTAAGAGGGCGGACAGTATTGTCAAAGGTATGTTGCTGCATTCGAGGGCGAGTTCAGGACAAAAGGAGCCGACCGACCTCAATGCCCTGGCCGATGAATATCTGCGACTTGCATACCATGGATTACGGGCGAAAGACAAGTCGTTCAATTCGAAATTTGATGCTGAACTGGATCCTGCTATTGGGAAAATAACCATCGTACCTCAGGATATTGGGCGGGTAATGCTAAATCTTCTGACGAATGCTTTCTATGCGGTTTCGGATAAGAAGAAACGTTTGGGAGAAGCTTTCGAACCCGCTGTCTCAATAATAACCAAAAAGGTGGGTCATAGCGTCGAGGTAAGGGTGATTGACAATGGAGATGGTATTCCTCAAAAGGATATTGAAAAAATCTTCCAGCCATTTTTTACGACTAAACCCGCAGGTAAGGGTACCGGGCTTGGATTGTCTATGTGTTATGAGATTGTAACACAGGGGCATGGTGGAGAATTGAAGGTTGAAACCAAAGAAGGGGAGGGATCTGTTTTCTCCTTTAATTTACCAGTATAGACAGAAATTATGATTAAGATCTTAATTGTCGATGATGAGACAGATCTGGAAATCCTCATCCGGCAGAAATTTCGCCAGAAAATCAGGGAACAGAAATACGAATTTGTCTTCGCCGTTAACGGGAAGGACGCGCTCAAGAAAATGCAGCAATTTCCTGATGTGGAAATAGTTTTAAGCGATATCAACATGCCTGAAATGGATGGTTTAACGCTGCTGTCCAAGTTGAATGAAACCAATCCACTGGTGAAAACTGTGATCGTCTCCGCTTATGGTGATATGACCAATATCCGTAAAGCAATGAACCGGGGGGCGTTCGATTTTATCACCAAGCCAGTCGATTTTGAGGATCTGGAGATGACCATGGAAAAGACTATCCAGCATGTTAGCCTGATAAGGGAAACTTTAAGGGCCATAAAGGAAAACAATATCCTTAAGATGTACGTAGACGAGAATGTCCTCAATTTTATGAGCAGCCGTGAATATGAAAGCTCTATCATGGTAAATGAAAATGTGGATGCTACTGTCGCCTTTATCGATATATGCAGCTTTACTTCCATCAGTGAAAAGGAAAAGCCGGATAAGGTGGTGGCGCTGTTGAACCGTTATTTTGATCTGATGGTGAAAGAAATAATTGCCCAGGAGGGTATCATTGATAAATTTATTGGGGATTGTGTGATGGCAGTTTTTAAAGGTCCATTCCATTTTGACCGGGCAATCGAAGCTTGTCTGTCTATCAGGAATCAGATCAAAACTTTGCAGGAAAGTTCAGATTTCTTGCCGGAAGTCTCTATCGGAATCAATAGCGGTGAGATGATCTCTGGAAATATCGGATCCGTAACTTTGCGAAGACTGGACTACACCGTGATTGGTGATACGGTGAACACGGCGCAGCGCCTGCAAAGAGCAGCCGGCACTGGTCAGATCATCATCTCAAAAGCGGGCTACGAAAAAGTAAAGCAGTCTTTTAATTGCAAATTGATCGGTTCTGTCGTATTAAAGAATAAATCGGATGAAGTTCTGATTTATGAGGTGTTAAACTGAATAACGTAAAATCGACGCTATGAACTATGAACAAGTATACTCCTTCCTGATAGAGAAGCTGGAATCGGGATTGCCGGTTTATTTGACCTACCATAACGCAGGTCATACCAGGAATGTCGTCGATGCAGCGGAGCACCTTGCACTGGCTGAAAATGTTTCCGACGAGGATTTGATACTGCTAAAGACAGCTGCATTGTTCCACGATTCAGGTTATTTGCAGCATCATCAGGATCATGAAGAGCTTTCCTGCCGTCTGGCAAGAAAGCATCTCCCGGATTTTGGTTATAATGAGGCTCAGATTGATACTATTTGCCGCCTGATCATGAATACAAAACTTCATGAGATTCCGACAGATCTGCTCGGGAAATTGATTTGCGATGCAGATCTTTATTATCTGGGCACAGAGAGCTACCAGGTCTATGCCGATAATTTATTTAAGGAGTTCAAGAAATTCGGTACGGTAAAAACCACTGTCGACTGGGAATTAATGCAAATTGAATTTCTTTCTACGCACCACTATTTTACCGATACGGCCATCAAGGCAAGGGAAGCACAGAAACAGAAAAACCTCCAGCATATAAAAGCCAAATTGTCTGCCTCCGCCCTTCATCAGAAACACGCTAAGCCAGTAGAAGTCCTACAGGACATCATGTTTATGCTGTTGGGAGTGCTGTTCGCCGGATATGCGCTCAAAGGCTTTTTGGTTCCTAATCATTTTTTCGACGGAGGGGTGACGGGTATTTCACTTCTGGTTCACGAACTTTATGGATTTAATCTGGGTATAGTAATCTTCATATTGAATCTGCCATTCATCATCGTGAGCTATTTTTCTGTGGGTGACAGGTTCGCGTTCCGAATGTTAATCGGGGTAGTTATGCTGGGATGCTGCCTGGCGATCCTGCCTGACGTAGCGCTGACCTCCGACAAATTGCTCATTTCCATCTTTGGTGGAGTATTCCTGGGTATCGGGGTTGGCCTGGTGATGAGGGCTGGATCTTCGTTGGATGGTATCGAAGTACTCGCAATTTATACCTTGAAAAGGACCTCCTTCACCATCACGGAAATCATTCTCGGAATCAATATCCTGATTTTCTCCATTGCCGCCTTTAAATTCGGGATAGAAACGGCCTTATATTCTATGCTGACCTATTTTACTGCCACGAAAAGTATCGATTATGTGGTAGAAGGGATTCAGGCGCACACCGGTGTGACCATTATTTCGGGTAAGAGTGAGGTAATCAAATATCAATTGGTGAACACACTCGGTCGGGGCATCACTGTTTACAAGGGAGAAAGGGGGTTTTTGCCCGGGAAATACGAGATCAGCTCCAACTGCGATATCATCTTCACTGTAATTTCGCGTCTCGAACTCCGCAAACTCAAGAATATGGTCTATGAGCTTGATCCCAACGCATTTGTTTATGCAAGTACCATCAAGGAAGCTTCCGGCGGGATTTTACGCAGAAGGCATCATCACTGATATTTCAAGGATATTAAATGTGGAACAATATTTTTCCACCCTCTCAATGGCTTAAGAGCTATCGCCTGAAAGACCTCAGGAGTGATGCTTTTTCAGGAATAACACTCGCTGCTTATGCCATTCCTGTATCAATGGCTTACGCTTCTCTCGCAGGCTTGCCCGTCCAATATGGCATCTACGGCTATTTGATCGGAGGATTGTTATATGCCCTTTTTGGAACAGGGATGCAGCTCGCCGTCGGACCCACCTCTGCCATTTCCTTGCTGATTGGAACTACTTTGGCAACCATGAGCGGAGGAGATCCGGCCCACCTGATCGGGATTGCCTCCCTGACTGCATTGATGGTGGCCATTATCAGTTTGCTGGCCTGGCTGTTGAGGTTGAACAGCTTTGTCAATTTTATCAGCGAATCTGTGCTTCTTGGATTCAAAGCAGGCGCAGCAATCACCATCGCCCTGACCCAGTTGCCAAAATTATTTGGAGTAGAAAGCGGAGGTTTGGGATTCTTTGACCGGGCGGTTTCGCTCTTCAGACATTTGCCTGAGACCAATCCAACGGTCCTGCTTTTCGGCCTAATTTCACTGGTTCTACTGGTCATTGGCAAGAAAATCTTACCAGGAAGGCCGGTCTCCATCTTTCTGGTCATCGCTTCCATCCTCCTGATCTCGAACACGGCCCTCCTCCATGCAGGCTTCCACCTGACCGGTACTATCGCCAAAGGATTGCCCGGATTGAAAATCCCTGACATGAAGATCGAAGATATCGACAGCATAATTCCCCTCGCTTTTGCTTGCTTCCTGCTTGCCTACATCGAAAGCGTCTCCGCGGCCAAGACCCTTGCCAATGAGGCAGGGTACGAAATTGATACCCATCAGGAGCTACTGGCGCTGACAGCAGCCAATGCCGCTGCTGCATTCGGCCAGGGATTTCCCATCAGCGGCGGACTATCTCAATCCGCCATCAACAGTCGGGCCGGAGCGAAAACACCTCTCTCACTGGTGTTTGCGTCTGTGACAATCGGACTATGCCTCCTGTTCCTTACCGGACCGCTGGAATTTCTTCCCGATGTGGTGCTTTCGGTCATATTACTCTATGCCATCAGCAGTCTGATTGATATTAAGGGCCTGAAGCGACTGTGGAAAATCAGCCGGATGGAATTCAGCGTGGCCATGATTTCCTTTGGAGGCGTCCTGGTATTTGGCATACTTAAAGGAGTCGTCCTGGCGGCAATCTCTTCTATCGTAATGATCCTCATTGCAATTTCGAATCCGCATATTGCCTTCCTTGGGCGCGTTCCGGGTACGAAAAGGTATACCGATATTGGTCGTCATCCCGATAATGAACTGATACCTGGTTTACTGTTATTACGCGTAGAGGCATCCATCCTGTATTTCAATGTGGAGAATATCAGAATCGGTATTCTTTCTGAAGTGCTCGCATCAGGCGAGGCACTTAAATGTGTTATCTGGGATTTCAGTACCTCCCCTTATGTCGATACTGCAGGGGCCGGTTTGATCAGGAAACTTTATTTGGAACTCAGGAACAGGGGAATAGAACTGAAAATTGCCGAGGCTCATGCCGAAGTAAGGGACATGCTTCGTGCGGAAGAATTGGAGCATCTCCTGGGGCATATCAGCAGAAAAGTATCCATCGACGACCTGGTCAACGGTTCAACCAACGATACAAGGTAACTAATTCACCAGGAAAGCATCCATGGCATGTGTCGGCTTACCATCAGCCCCCCATGCGCTCATGGCATACCGGCTCCAACTTCTGGCTCCTTCAGGTTCCCAGTAGAAAACGCCCAGTCCCTTCTTATTCGGAACTTCAACAACCTTTTTCAGGGTGGCAACCAGCATGTCGTAAGTGTTTTGAATTTTCGTATCCTCGCCGCCTACCTCTACAACCATCACTTCCTTACCATACCTGGAAGCCAAATCCGTCAGATTGGCGCCCAGATCATTAATAGAAAGGGTATAATCAGGACTACCCGTCAGCCAGTAAGGATAATAGGATAAACCGATGATATCGTATTTCGTTACATAATTTCTTGCATTGTCGAACCACCCGATAAAGCGTTGACTGTTATTTCCCTGGTCGATGTGCAGAATCACTTTTGAAGTTGGACAAACAGCCTTGATCGCATCGTATCCTTTGTTTAATAATTGAGACAGTTGATTCCAGTTGGCGGTACTCCCTTCGGGATAAACCATTCCTCCAGGAATTTCATTTCCTACCTGTACCCATTCGGGTGTAACGCCGGCAGATTTAAGCGCCGACATCACCTCAAAAGTGTAATCGTATAGATCTTTAAGCAGGATAGGGAAATCGTGGCCTTCCCAGGCTTTTGGCTTTTTCTGTTTGGAGGGGTCAGCCCAGCTGTCACTGTAATGAAAATCGATCATGATCCTCATTCCTGATTTTTGGGCCCTCACCGCCATAGCTACCGTCTCCGCTTTGCTGCAATGTCCGCTGAAAGGATCCAGGGAGGGATCCACAAATGTTCTTAACCTGACAGCGTTAATCCCGTGATCCTTCAGGATTTTGATGCAATCTTCTTCTGTGCCGGCATCGTTGTAAAACTTATATCCTGTGGCCTCCATCTGAGGCAACCAACTGATGTCGGCTCCTTTTGCAAAAGATGCGGTAGCAGGTTCCTGGGCGACCTGAGAGGAACCCTTTTCATTACATCCCGCCAATAATAAGCACGACAGAATGATACTGGCAATTCTGATACGAAAAGACCTCATCTGAAACAAGGTTGTTTTAGTCATCGTCCCCTTCCTTTTCTGAAGTAAAGAATGCGGCCCGAACTGGAGCGGGACAAGGGATATCTGTACCTTTCACAGCCGACCAGATCACCTCGTTGAACTGTCTGTCAGGAATCCTGTCTTCCTTGCTGAAATCAAATTTCTCACTCAGCATCGATAATTTATTGACTTGTTTTGTTTTTAGGTTCAGATCAACCAGGTTGGGAACTGCCTTGAAAGGAGGATGCGTTGCGGTGTTGTTGAAGCACCTCCACATGGGCTCGGCCGAAGCATCATATTGACTCATTGGATGTAACCCTAAAATAAGCTCGATCGTTCTGAGAGCAGAACTGGTTGAATACATGGTGTGATCGACGAAGCCCTGTTTCACAAATCCACCGGCAATATAAGTGGTTGAACGATGGGCATCCACATGGTCCGGGCCATTTTGAGCATCATCTTCCACAATGATGACGAGGCTTTCATTCCAGATTTTGGAATGACTGAGGTATTCAACAAACAGGCCCACAGCAAGATCGTTATCCGCTGCATGCGCTTTTGGTGTCGGCTTTCCAACCCTTAATCCTTCGGTATGATCATTGCCAAAACGAAGCGTGTTCATGGCAGGAACCTTATCCTGTGCCAGAAATGCGTCGAACTCGCGCTTCCATTGATGGAAACGTATGGTATCTCTGACAGACAGGTTCCAACCCGTGTATTCCTTGCAGAAATGATCTTTCAAAGAGGGGAGGTTTGGGGTCTTATTGTCAGAAATAAATTCTCCATAAGTCCGGTAAGAAACTCCCGCCAATTTGCACATATCCCAGATAAAATTCTTACCGTTGGCAATTTTTCGTTCCCCTTCACCCGGATAGGATCCGCCTCTGCCACCATAGCTGGTGGGCCAATTTTTCTCCAGGTAGTCGGTCGCATAGGCACCCAGACTCCAGTTATGTCCGTCGGCACTTACTTCTCCATCGACATAGAAATTGTCGAGAAGAACAAATTGCCTGGCCAGGTTATGAAGGTTAGGCGTAATTTTTTCGCCGAACAATACCAGCGAAGGATCTCCGTTCCCTTCCTTAATATCTCCCAGCACCTGGTCGTAGGTCCGATTTTCTTTGATGATATAGAATACATGCTTAATGGGAGATTTGTCTCCGATTTTCATCGGCACAGGATTACCTTTTTCACCCAGGCTGGTCAGTTCTTTATCTTTCGAATAACGTGTGTTTTTATAGACTACCTGAGAGTAAATACTCAGCTGTTTTTCGTCAGGAATTTGAACCGACTGCAGCGTACCAAGGAATAATCCACCGATGTACTCCACTTTTGCATTCTTGATATCAGCGTGGCGGGCAACCTCTTCATCCTTACTTACGGGGCTTGGACCAAGTGGGTTGGCTTTGGAGGTCAAACCCTTGCCGTTGGTGATATAAATGGTGTTTTTAACCACACGCACGCAGGTAGGATACCAGGCTGTGGGAATAAATCCTTTGCTCTTGCTATAGCCAGGATTGCTGACATCGAAGACTGCGAGGCAATTGTTGTCAGCATTTGCGATAAATAGGGTCTTCTCATCTTCACTTAAAGCCACACTGTTGGCAGTGGATCCTTGGGGCGAATCCGGGTATAGCGCAGAATTCAAGACCTCCACGACTTTGTTGTCTACGGTGTTGATAACAGAAACCGAATTGTCATTGGCATTGCTGACAAAGAGGAATTTCCCATTGCGCGTCAGGCATAAATCATTGGGGTTATCGCCGACAGGAATGGAACCTCTGATTGCCTGCTTCTCTGTGTCAAAAGTGATGACTTTATCATCCCCCCAGCACGAAATATAGAGCGTCTTATTGTCATTAGTCAATAAGCAGGTATATCCTTCTCCGCCAAGCGGAACCTGTTTTTTAACGGTTTTTGTCTTCAGGTCAAATACATAAAGGGAATTATTCTCTTTGGTAACAGTATATAACAATTGCCTTTTTTCATCGACGGCTATTCCTGCAATCGATATTTTTTCCGGCCAGCGTTTCCCGATGACCAGCGTATCGAAGGGAACGATCTTATTGTTTTTAATCTGAAAACGCATGATCCAGTTGTCGTTTCCACCTGAGGCATACAGATATTTGCCATCTTTCGAAAATGTCAATCCCAGCCAGCCTTTCGCAATAATAATTGAATCAAGTAATTGCATCTTCTCTGCGTCCACCAGATGGATACATTGGTCGCTCTGTCCGTTGTTGGTGATAGCCAGTATTTTTCCCGAAGGTGCTACCGCGATGTTGAGGGGTAAATCTCCCACAGGAAGTTGTTTTCCGACTGGTGTTAATTTCCAGCCGTTAGGCAAGGATACCCGTCCTTTTTCGATCTCATTAAGGGATTGCGCATTCACCTGCGAAGTCGTAATTACCATCAGATTCATGCATAAAAATGCAAAGATGCTTTTCAAAGTAGAAGTTGACATATGGATATAGTTCTAATTTTTAGAATAATTGAGGTGATAAAGTTCGCTAAATGTTTTCTATTATCAAATTAATGTTTTGTTACAAAATACCTATTGCTTATTGAATATTATGTAATTTTATTTGATATCGTAAAGACAGAACCTATGATGAAAATACTCTTTTTTGCCCTGTTGAGCGTACCGGTTGTAGTATTGTCGTTGCGCAGTATTTTTAGTTACAGGAACCATGGTTTCTACCGGTTCTTCGGATGGGAAGGGGTGCTTTGGCTACTGGTATCAAATGTGAAATTCTGGTTTGAGGATCCTTTCGGACCCAAACAGGTAATCTCCTGGTTCATGCTTTTTGTGTCGCTATATTACCTGATTGTGGGCGGGATTCTTCTCATAAGGTTAGGCAAACCTCAAAGGAGCGAAGAAAGAAAGGAGCTCTTCCAGTTTGAAAAGACTACGGAGTTGATTCAAACAGGTCTCTTCGGATGGATCCGACACCCGCTTTACGGCTCACTTATCCTCTTGACCTGGGGTATTTTCTTAAAAAACTGCACTGTACCGTTACTTATTGTTGCCCTACTTTCGACCCTGTTTTTCTATCTGACTGCCTTGTATGATGAGAAAGAATGTATTCAGTTTTTTGGTGAAAAATACCGTACCTACATGAAGCACACCAAGATGTTTATTCCCTTCGTTTGGTAGCCCGGGAAGATATTTTATTATTTTTATGATCTTCTTTCACATTTTATTCCGAAATTATGGGTAATCAAAGGAATCTGGTCAGGACACTCGGTCTGGGCTACGTTATTATTTTTGTAGTTGCAAATATCATTGGATCAGGAGTATACAAAAAAATTGCGCCGATGGCGGCGGAACTTCATTCTTCAGTCTGGATCTTGCTGGCCTGGATTGTAGGAGGGATCATCACGATGTTCGGAGCCCTGAGTAATGCGGAAGTTGCGGGTATGCTAGCCGATACGGGCGGTGAGTTCGTCTATCTGAAAAAAATTTACAACCGGTTTTTTGCTTTCATTTATGGCTGGACACTTTTCACGGTGATTCAAACCGCAACGATCTCCTCCCTGGCTTATGTCTTTGCACAATCACTTAATAGTATTGTTCCTCTGCCTCATGTACTTACTTCACTTCAGGATTTTACCATTGGCGGGGTATTCTTTCCTTTCCAGGATTTCGGCGTCAAACTGACAGCAATTCTATTGATCCTCTTGTTAACCACGCTGAATATCTCCGGACTGAAATCCGGTGCCGGGGTAAGCAAGGGTATCATGTACCTGGTATTCACTGGTTTATTTGTGATCGTGGTTTTCGGTTTGGGGAATGTGAAAGCAATTCCTGATAACTATATGGATATTAGTAATTTAACACAGGGATCTGTTACAATTTCTTCCTTTTTTACGGCCATGTTGGCCGCCTTCTGGGCTTACCAGGGATGGGTTTCCGTGGGATTTATCGGCGGGGAAGTCAAGAATCCAAATTCCAATATCCCGAAGGGTATCGTGATCGGTGTTTCTATTGTGATCCTTATTTACTTATTGGTAAATGTGACCTACCTGACGCTCTTGTCTATCCCGCAACTGGAGGCTATTCATGCTGCCGGTAATCAGATCGCAGCGGTTGAAGCCGTGAGGAGTTTCTGGGGTTCCGGAGGTGTTGTCTTTATCTCCCTGCTAATTCTGCTGACTACACTGGGTTGCACAAATGCCAGCATTCTCACAGGGGCAAGGCCCTATTTTGCCATGGCGAAGGATAAACTTTTTTTTCGGGGGATTGCCAAAATCAACAAGGCCAATGTTCCTTCCAATTCTTTGTTGTGGCAGGGAATATGGGCTTCCGTACTGGTATTGTCAGGCACTTTCGATCAGCTGACAGACATGCTGGTCTTCGCGGTGTTTATTTTTTACGGAGCGACAACCTTAGGCGTATTCATCCTTCGCCGCAAGATGCCGGATGCTTACAGGCCCTACAGAGTGTGGGGATATCCTGTCGTTCCAATCATTTTTATCCTCTTCTGCCTCTTCTTGATTTTTAATACAACCATTACTCGTCCCCGCGAAGCTGCCATTGGTGTTGCCCTGATATTGTCGGGCATTCCGGTCTACCTCTTTCTACAAAACAGAAATTCTAAAGGGGATAATAAATAATTGGATTTCAGCTGGAATTCAATTAAATTTGAGTGAATCAAGAAACTAATATTATGGCACATCACGCTTCGGAAACTAACTTGAGCCGTGCAGAACTTGAATTCATGGATTTGATGCAGCATGGCGATGATTTCCTCAAGATTGAACTCTTGCGACCGGCGAAAAGCTGGTACCAGAAGGCTCTGGCTCTAAACTTAAAGACCGAATTGGTCAGAAAAAAGATTGAAGAATGCGATCGGTTGATTGTCTTCGAAAATAGGGTAATCAGAATTCTTGTCGCGATTGCTGCAGTCATTATTCTTGCTGTCTTCCTCGCCAGATGATGACAAAAAAAACAGGCGTCATGAGAAAAAACTCACGACACCTGTTTTAAGTGTGTTCGAAGAAGGTAATTCTTAATTATTACCGCCCTGCATTCTCTTGGCTCTTTCTTCAGCCTGTGTTTTGCGGAATGCGTCGAGTTTTGTTACTTGTTCTGGAGTTAAAACTGCTTTCAAAGCTTTGTCAGTCTCAGCTTGCATTTTTGTTCTTTCTTCTTGCATTTTGGCGCGATCTGGAGTACCACCGCCGTCACGCATCTTTGCGAACATATCAGCACTTTTTTTCTGAGCCTCAGTAATAATTGGAGTTACCTTAGCAACTTGTGCCGGAGTTAAATTCAATGCAGTTGTAAGTCCATCGACTTCTCTCTTAAGTCTTTCTTCTGGAGTACCACCACCACGTTGAGCAAAACTGGAACCTACAGTTACCAGGGCAACTAAAAACACCATCAATAATTTTTTCATAACTACGTAATTTTAAAATTTGACAATTTGACTACATTTTAATATAAAGGTTTAATCCTCTTTCTTGAATAATTGATTTTGATCTGGCACTTTCCTGGTAAGGATCAGAGATTTTCTCCGTAGACCCATCCCTTTCGGGCAGGTTCCTTAAGATATACGTCCAGTTCAGGATGATTGGTCACTTTCATGTTTTTCGCATCATATTCGATACGGGTATTGAATCGCTCTGCCAAAACGCCTGTGAGTGACATCTCCACCAACTGGGTCGCATAATCGAAGTTTGAGCCAGGGGTCTTGCCATTCTTGATCGCATCGACCCATTCCCTTTGTGGATTTTCTTCGAAGGTTCTTGGAATAGTCTTAGCAGGAAGTTTTTTCTTGAACTCTTCCCACTCAGGCATCGGCATCAAGATCCGGGGATCATTCGGACGGCCACCGGTCATGAGACATCCTTTGTCGCCAACCATGATCATTCCGCTTCCACCGAGTTTCTCGAGGTGCCACTCCGGACGGATTTCAGGTTTTATGCCACCTTCATGCCAGCGCATCTTTACAGGAGGCTTGGTTCCGCGGGCAGGGAAATCCCACCTGATGACGGCCTTATCCGAGACGAAACCATTGTCTGGGACCGGAGTCTTAAATTCGGCTTCAACCACATCCGGCATGCCCAGATCGAGCGCCCAGAAAGGTGCATCGAGGGTATGACAGCACCAGTCACCAAGTTCACCATTGCCGAAATCAAACCAGCTGCGCCAAGTTTTCGGCACATAAACATCGTTATAAGGCCTGAAAGCAGCGGGACCAACCCATAAATCCCAGTCCAGGTTGGCCGGAACAGGCATTTCTTTCGGTGGGAAACTTTCCGGCTTGTTGAAATATTTATTGGGTCCAAAGTCCGGTCCGTCGAACCAGGCGATCACTTCAGTAACATTGCCAAGCAGTCCGGCCTCGTACCATTCTTTGATGCAGCGGATACCGTTGGTGGCGTGTCCCTGGTTGGCCATCTGCGTGACCACACCATAATGATGTGCAGCCTTTTTTAGGGTCCGTAATTGCCAGATATTATGCGCTAAAGGCTTCTCAACGATCACGTGCTTGCCCAACTGCATGGCCGCCATGGCTGCAGGAAAATGGGAATGATCAGGGGTGCAGACCATTACGGCATCAATTTCCTTGTGCATCGTGTCGAACATGACCCTGTAGTCCTTGAAACGTTTCGCATTTGGCATCGTTTTAAAGGCTTCGGCACCGCGATTGTCATCCACATCGCATAGTGCCACAATATTTTCGTTCCACTTAGGATCCTTTTGATTGATGAGCTTGCTCCAGTTACTCTTACCCTGACCACCCACACCGATCACAGCGATATTCAATCTGCCGGAGGGGGAACAGCTCATAAGATTTGGAATGAAAACTGCACCTGCACTCAGTAGCGATGCTGATTTGATAAAGTCTCTTCTGGATGGATTCATGGCTTAATGTTTCAAAAGTTTGTTGTTTAGTTGTTCGAAATACCTTGAAAATTTTGAATGCGAAATTTATGTTTTTTTATTTAAATTAACATGCGATAAATTAATACCGATGAGAAAACATTTTGCCGCCCTTTTTGATGCTGCACACCGGAGGACTACCATCCGATTTTCCTTACTCTCCCTCTTACTGAGCACCTGTTCGATTATTGTTGGCTTTAAGGAAAATACATATGGCAATATACTGTTATACAGTAGTTTGTCTTGTTTGTTGTATGTGCTTGTCCATCCATGGAGGCGAGGCAGGAACTATGCAGTTATGGCTGGAATCTCGATTGTAATAATCATGGTAATTTTTGGACTTATCCGGTTCCTGACGGCTACTGGTTATGAGCAAATTCTGGACAAAGGCCTGCTAATATGGATAACAGGCCTGATTTGCATACCCGGCATTGTGGTCGGATTGATAGGGTCGATCATTTACGGCGAGAAAACTCCCCCGCCAGTTATCAATATTCCGTCGAAGTAGTTACTCTTGCGCTTTCTTTTTATTTGGTGCTTCAGGTTTTAATTGATTCGCAAGAGCTGTTACACCGGCCAATCCGCCGAGTTGCATAGTCTCAAGTGCAGTACTGGGCACCAGCACAATCGTGGAATTTGCCTTCAACCCTTCGTAAAGCATGTTCATTGCCCTCAGATGTAATGCCGTCGGATTGTTTGCATAAGACCTTGCAGCCTCCTCAAATTTCTCAGCCACCTGACGCTCGGAATCACCGAGAATTACACGGGCCTGACGTTCCCGTTCGGCTTGAGCCTGCATGGACATAGCATCCTCCAGAGCGGATGGAATCAGTACATCCTTGACCTCTACCGAGATTACATTGATTCCCCACGGCTCGGTACGCTCGTCAATTATTTTCTGGAGTTCATTGCTGATTTTCTCCCTCCCTTCCAGCATATCCGATAACATAGTCTTGCCGATCACATCACGGAGGGCTGTCTGGGAAGCCCAATTGATCGCACTGTGATAATCGGCTACATCCAGTGCTGCCTTCTTCGGATCGATGACTTTCCAGAACAGGACCGCATCCACATCTACCGGAACGGTATCCTTGGTCAGGGTTTTTTCGGCAGTAAAGGAGGATGAAATGACGCGGAGATCGATCCAGTATGGAATTGTATCCACTACCGGAATGATAAAGAAGAGTCCAGGACCCTGAAGCGACTGAAATTTCCCCAGCCGCAAGACCACGGCTTTCTCCCATTGATCGGCTACTTTAATGGAAGCTGCCACCACCACCGCCAGTACAAAGGAGATGATTTCAATAGGAATGCCATCCGTATTTGCCCTGGCGCCATAAATCGAAAATGTCAGGCCAATCCCACTTCCAAGAATGAGGAAAAAAATTAAGGTCGCAAAATAGTTTGTTGTTTTCATCATACGGTCCTCCATTTTTAAGGTTTTTTAAGCCGGATCGTATCTTGGCATCGGTGGTTGGATCGATGCGCAATCACTTCTCCAACTTAATGTTAACCCGAAGATAATAAATATTTTGACGAAAACCTAACTTTCTCGCTTACCATGAAGGAGCAAATTCACCGCGTCGTGCAGTGATCCGGCCTTGGTAATAGCGCCGGCATTGACGAAGAATATCTCATCGGCATTCTCGATGGTATTGAGCCTGTGAGCAATGATAATTTTGGTTGTGCATTCAGGTAATTTCTTCAGTATTTCTTCCAGGAGCTGCTCGGTAACCGTATCAATGTTTGCCGTTGCCTCATCGAGAATCAGCAATTTGGGTTTCCGCAATACCGCTCTGATAAAGGCTATCAGCTGCTTTTGGCCCAGACTGATGCCATCTCCGGATGATTTTATTTCGGCGCTTAGTCCGCCTTCGAATCGTTCCAGTAACCCATCGAGCCCGGACTCAGAAAGTACCCTGGATAAATCTTCATTCGAAATATCCTTGTACTGGCTATTCCCATAAAGAATGTTATCCCTAATCGTCCCGCTGAAAAGGAATGGTTCCTGCAGAATGAAGCCGATGGAATCGGTTCGGGTATCAAAATCCAGCGTCCTGATATCCTTGCCGTCAAAAAGGATTTGTCCGGCCGTCGGGTCATAGAGACGTGCCATTAATGAAGCAGTTGTAGTCTTTCCGCCACCAGTCGGACCTACAAAGGCATAAGTCTTGCACCGCTCTAAATCAAAACTTACCTCCTTCAGAATATCGTTGCCCGGATTATAAGCAAAGGAAACGTTTCGGAAGGATAGCAGGGCAGTGGTTTCTTCTTTGACGCCGGAGGGTAATATTTCCAGGTTATTTTCCATGACCAGAATCTGGGAAATCCTGTCCCATCCCGCCAATGCCACCTGGAAGTTGGCCCATAAAGCTGCAATCTGTCGAAGAGGATTATAAAATTGTGAAATATAGGCCAGGAAACTGATCAGCAACCCTACAGAAAATTGTCCTATTGAAATCAGGAAGATGCCAAAAACAAGCACGACCAACTGACCGATATTCGAGGAAAAGCCATACACCGGTGTAAACACATTGTTTGCAACACCTGCATTAACAGCGCTTTCATAATTAACGTTGTTTACTTCGGCAAATTTTTGGCGGAAATAGTCCCGACGGTTAAAAGCTACAATTACCTTAAAATTATTCAGGCTTTCCTGAATCTCAGCACTGAGATTTCCGGTGCTTTTCATATTAACGGCATTGCGGTTCTTCACCCAGGGAGAAATACTCCTGGTGAAAAACCAAAGGATAAGAGCCGGTGCCAGGGCCGTCAATCCAAGTTTCAGGTTGATGGAAAGCAGAAAGATTCCTGCTCCGATCATGGTGAAAATACTGCTGATGAACTGAACGAGCGATTGGGAGAAAAACTGATTAATCTTGTCCGTATCATTATTTACCCTTGATATCAGATCACCGGCCTTGTTTTGATTGAAAAAGTCAATGGGTAAGTCCTGCAACTTGATGAATACAGAATTTCTCAGGTTGTAAAGCATCCGCTGACCCACGCGTCCCATCAGCTGGGTCTGTGTATACCCGCTCACCATCGCTACGAGGAAAACGCAAAAGAGTATGATCGAATAATGAATAACACCCTCATAATGTTTGGTTACCACGAAATTGTCGACGGCGTGTCCGATCAGGTAAGGCCCGACCAGATTCAATCCCGAATTCAGGAAGATGAAGATCATGGCAAAATACAGGTTCTTCCGTTCTTCCCCCATCAGCGTCAGCAACTGCCTGAACGTCTTGATGATGCCTGTCTTTTTATTGTTGGGCAGCTCCCTCTTAAGGTTGAGTTTATAATTCATAATGGTTGGTGCTGCGTTGTGAATTAAAAATCTGAACGTATTCAGGCGAGTTCTCCATGAGTGTATCGTGGGTTCCGCTCGCGAGAATCTCTCCTTCCTCAAGAAGTACGATCTTGCAGCAATTAATCACTGAAGCAATCTTTTGAGTGACCGACAAGAGGGTTAGTCCCGGATAGTTCCGTTCCAGATTAAGGAGAATTTTTTCTTCCGTCTGACTGTCCACCCGGGCGGTGAAATCATCCAGCAACAAAATCGTTGGATTAAGCGCCAGAGCCCGGGCCAGCATGATGCGTTGTTTTTGTCCGCCGGAGAGGCTTGTCCCCCTTTCGCTGACTTCTGTATCCAGTCCTTGCGGAAGCGATGCGATAAAATCTTGTAATTCAGCAGTTTCAATTGCTTTTTTGAGTGATTCATCGGTTACTTTTTCGTTGAAAGCGATGTTCTCACGCAAGCTCATATTGAAAATGATGCTGTCCTGAAATACAAATCCTATCTGATGCTGAAAGTTTTCCTTGTTATAGTCATTGATGTCTATGCCATCGAAAAGAATTTTTCCTTCGTTGGGTTGGATGAGTCCTGTAAGAAGATAAAGTAATTGTGTCTTGCCTGCAGCAGTGGGGCCAATCACGGCAGTCCTTGAACCTGATTCTATTTCGAAGGAGACATTTCTCAGGACCGGCTTATCCCCATAATAAACTGAAATATTGTTTAACCCGATATTCCCTTTTAATGGAGTACTCACCGTGCCGGTATCCGCGGTTTCCACGGCTGTGAGAACGGAATGAATTCTGGCATAAGAGACGGAAGCCTGGACGACGAAATTGCTGATAAAACCAATGATAATAATTGGGAAAATCAGGATGACAAGATAAGAACTGAAGGCTGCGAAATCTCCAAGGGTCATGGAGCCGTTGATTACATAATGGCCTCCGAGCGCAAGGATGACCAATGAAGCTATATTGCCGACAAAGATAACGATGGGTATCAGTGTGGCGAAAAGCTTCAGAATGGACATTCCTAAATTTCTAGCCTGGGTATTGGCGGCAAGAAATTTATTGTATTCAATTGTTTGTGAGTTTAATACGCGAACGAGAGCGGCTCCCATGATACTTTCATTGATGACTTTATTAAGCCAGTCGATGATTTCCCGACTTTTCTTAAAAAGCACTTTTACCTTGCGAAATACGATGAAGAACGAGCCGCTGATGATTGGGATGATGATTAAGACAGACAACGCAAGCCGCCAGTTGATGGAAATCAAAAGGATGCTGGCCCCAATGACAATAAATACCGAAGAAGCCAGTGAAACAATCGCCATCGAAACAAACATTTTTACCGAATCAATATCGGCAGTCAGATTGGTCAGCAGTTTAGAAGGATTTGCCTCCAGTATGAACGAATAACTTTGTCTGGAAATTTTCTCGGCAAATTGTGTACGCAAGTCACGGGCTACCTTTTCTGATGCGAAAGTTTGCAACAATCCCTGCAGAAAGGAGAAAATAAATATAACCAAAGATGCTACGAGAAACTCGATGATAATCCTTTCATACTGGAAGATGCCTTTTGAGAAATCGTCGATGGCATGTGAAATAAGCTTAGGTATCAGCAAGTTGACTCCATTGCTAAGCAGGGCGAAACCTATCAGCCCGAAAATCATCAGTTTATAAGGTTTGAGTACGGAAAATATATTCGGTTTTTTGTCTTCTCCAGCCATTGAAAAATAATTAATACCGCCAAAGTTAGAAACATCTAACGGTAGTTACAGCCCATCTTATACGAATATCGATTAGTTTTGTTGTCTTATTGCAAAGATTTGTATATACCTCAGACAGATATCCTGTAAAAACTTCAGGGTGAACCGATTTTTAGTTACAGGAGTTATATATCATTTGTTTCTGAAAATACTCATCAGAAAATTTTCTTTTCAAATAGGATTCTTTGGCACTTTCAACTGGTCAATATTGTCCGTCGAGACCTATTTTACTGTTCTTAAATGGTTGGATCAAAGCATCAACAACCATACTCAGGTCCCGCTTATTGATTCTGGATTCAGAAGCGGGTTTATTTCCTGTCCTTTTTTCGAGGAGAGCGATAATTTCCGGATAGGTTTCTCTTTTTAGGAGGATATTGAATAGGGTAGAAGCTTTTTTCAATGATAGCAGTGATTCGTCCGAAGAAACCTTAACAGTTGAATTATAAGCGTTTAATCCTTCTGAAAACTCTTTAACAGTGATGATCGAATCGGGCGAGAACCAGGTTCTGTTTGCCCATTTATAGGGTTCTCCCCTTACTTTCAATATACCAGATACTGTAACTCGCTGAATGTTTTGAAAGTCCTTGTCTGAAGGTTTGATATCATATAGAGGCATAAGATAGGCACCTGCATCGAGTAAGATCTGCTGCAATTCCCTTACATTAATATCCCTGACATTTTGATTTTTTTGCACAGTAACTGCCGCCAGGGCCCCTGCTGCTTGTCCTGTCAGGAGGACGCAAGGTTGGAGTCTGGTGGCTCCGTTGATTAAATTGGACACCGATATGCCCTTGTCGCAGACAATCAAACCATCAATTTTCTCAGGAATTAGCGTTCCCAGGGGAATGTTAAAAGATGGGATAGCCGGGAAATGTATTTTTGGGGCTTCAGGGTTGCAGGCATGGTGATGATCGACAGGATAATCACCAACGGAAATACCGGTCCGGTAAAGTGGTGTACCGATATATCTCTCCTTCACGTGGTTGATGGTCAGGCGTTGCACGCCTCTAAGTCTTCTGCCTTCCCTGTGGTAAGGCACTAATGCGAGATGGTCTTCGCTGGGAAATTCATCTTCTGCAAGGCCAATATTTTTATAACCAAGCTCCGTTTGAATATAATAGACGAACCCAAGAGTTCTCTCTTTGGCTTTTTTCAACTCCTCATTTCGTTTGGCCCAATCCATTTCCACAACATTCAGATAAATGTCATTTCCATGCCGGGGCCAATTGATCATGTATTTATTGTTAGGGAGTTTTCCGTATGTCAACATCTTTTTGCAATCAATCAACACCGAATCTACGGTCATAGCGCACGATCCTCTATACAATTCAGGATTGTAGTTAAGTGGTTTATTGATTGTTTTGTCTGTGCCCTGACCAAAATCTTTCAAAACCGCTGCCCAGGTAAGATCCTGAATGATAGAATTTGGTTGGTCGGGAGCATAGATTTCCCCCGTTACATTTTTAGACTCCATTCCCAGATCGTAAGCGGCACCTGCTAAGGCAAGTCCATCCCCGAGATCTGTAGCGTCGATGACAACGTTCGCCTTTATATTCAGTAACTTATTTTGACCATTGCGGAATTGTGCCCAGCAAATTTTATTTCCTTCTTTTAGGACGGAAACCACATGATAACCATAAATCACAGACAGATCCTTCTCGGCGGCTGCCATTGCTTTAAATATACTGTCGCCAACGTGTGGTTCAAACTGTGTTTCGCTCACCCATCCTGTTGAAAGAGCAGCAGCTCCACCATAATGCTTCCTTAGTTTTTCCCTGAATTCATTCCAGATACCTGAGGAAAGTTCGTGATTTCCGTCTGTGGCACTGACACCGGCTGCGGTTATCATTCCTCCCAACCAGGTAGTTTCCTCGACAATTAGTGTTCTGGCCTTTAATCTTGCGGATTGTATCCCGGCAGAAGTTCCACCTGTTGTTCCTCCGATGACCAAAACTTCGGTTTGCAACTGTTTTTCGTTTTCGGGATATGAACAAGATACAATTGTCAAAAGGGAAAACAAAACGAACAATAATCTTGAAGCGTAGTGGATTTTCATGAATCAGTATGGGATTTTTCTTTATTTTGCCACATCAGTTCAATGTTTTCCAAGGACTTACCTGTTGTTTCGGGAACAAATTTCCAGGTAATATACAAGTAAGGGAAACACATTAAAGTAAATAAGAAGAAGACTCCGGCGGGGGATAAGTTAGTCATCAGCCAGGGTGTCAATTGCCCGATCAGATAGGTGCCGATCCATAGCGAAAGTCCTGCTGCGGACATGGCTGCACCTCTCATCCGGGCCGGATACATTTCTGAAATCAACACCCAGATGACGACGCAAATAGATATTGCACAGCTAAATATGTAAAGTAGTATAAGTGTTAGCAAGACAACTGAAGGGAAGACAGCTGTCGTCCTGTTTGCGAGAAAGTAGATCGTAATCATTACCAGAGACACGATCATTCCCGAGACACCATAATAGACTAATTTTTTCCTGCCGATTTTGTCGATTACCCACATGGCAAGAATCGTTGAGCCGAAATTAACAAGACCGACCATCACCTGATAGAAAAGCGAGTCTCCTTCCGATAGACCTGTCTGCTCAAAAATAGACGGACCGTAATACAGAACCGCATTGACCCCCATGAATTGTCCAAGTATTGCGAGGCTAATGCCGATAAACAGCGCAACCCTGAATCCGGGTTGAAGCAATAAACGCCAGTCGGCAACTTCCTCGGATGAGATGATATTCTTAAGTTCGACAGCCTGGGCATTTGCTTCCTTTTCGCCATAAATTCTGCTAAGTGTCAGGATTGCTTTTTTCTGTTTGGAAACGACTATCAGCCATCTCGGACTCTCAGGAATAAAGAACAAAACGATGAAAAACAAAAGAGCAGGCAGGGATTCTGCGCCGAGCATGCCTCTCCATGACTCACTGACGAGATACTGACCCCAAAAACCACCGGTCAACCCTAATGCTTTTGCATGCGCAGCATAATTTCCTATTCCATAATTGACGAGATATGCTCCCATAAATCCAATGGTAATGGCTAATTGATAAAGGGATACCAAGGTTCCCCGATAACGGGCTATGGAAATTTCGGAGATGTACAGGGGTGAAATTACTGAAGCCACACCGATACCAATGCCACCGACTATCCTATACCATACCAGGCCGGTAATAGATTGGGAGAACATGCATCCAACTCCAGAAGCAGTAAATAATACAGCTGAAAATAGTAAGACCACTTTTCTTCCGAAATAATCGCTCATTTTTCCTGCTATTGTTACTCCAAAAATGGAGCCGACCAGGGCGCAGCCGACATACCATCCGGTGCCTGCATCATTCAGGCTAAACTGTGTAGCTACGCTTTTTATTGTTCCGGAGATTACTGCCGTGTCATAACCGAAGAGAAATCCTCCAAGAGCGGCAACGGTTGCCAGAAAAATGACATACAGCAGGTTCTCCTTGTCTTTTATTTTCAACATGAAGGGCGGATTTTAGAGATTAAAATATTCTTTGTATCGGTTGTATAAATGACCTGCCTGAAGATAAGAAGACTGTGGGCTCATAAAATGTGGAAATTCGAAAGTGATCCCTTTGTCATATCCGGCACGGGCAGCGGCTTCAAGTTTCATCCGGAGTTTGTCAAATTTGATGGGAAGGAATTTGATAGGCATATCGCGGTCAAATGTCTCCGCATTGGTCCAGCATTTCATGTGAAATTTGTCTGCCATCATTTTGTTGACCGTAAAAAATGCATCCAGCTCATCGTAGTCAATATGACCATCCTGAAAAGCTACCGCATCCACCACATCATGAATGCCATCAAAGATTTCGCTCCATTCACGTTCGTGCTCCTGAACAGATACCGATTTTGCTTTAGAAATTTCTCCGCCGGCGGCTTCCACGGCTTTCTTCCCGTCGATCCAGGGCGAAATAAAGGTTGGAAGTCCGCCTGAGACATCTTTGCATTGTTTGCCCATGGCGTGAAAGGCAGTAATAGCGCCTTTCGTTTTCCGGCTTATCTCTCCACTGATATACCAGCCTTGAAAACTCTTGTATTTGGTTCCATATTTTTGCCAAACTTCATCGATGACATATTTGTTGTCTTCAATTTCCCAGCTCATATCGCCGGTGTCCCAATATTTTCCAGAGTCGTATAATCCGAAATAAAATTTCATGCCATATTTGTCTGCAAGCTGACAGTACATTTCGACTAGATCGACCGAAGGCATGTAACAAGCATGTTTCTTCATCAGGTAAACTGAAGGATAAGTAATGAATTTCCTGTATCCGGAGCGGATCATGATAACGGTATCAATACCGATGGCTTTCATGTGGGCAAAATCTGTGTCCCATTCTTTCAACCCCCAATTTTGATGTGGAATATCATGTGATATTTCGTCCAGAAAAGTCCCCGTAATCTTGAGGCCCTTTCCCTTTGGGACAATCAGTTTACTTTGTGTTTCTTTTTCTACATTTTTTGGCACAGGTTCTTCAGCCATTCCGATCAAAGGAAGCGTGATGGCTGCCATTGATGTCACAGAAGCTTTCTTGAAAAAATCACGCCTGGAGTTTTGCTTGCCTGAACTATTCATTTTCTATATTGTTTTAAGATAGTTAACTAGACTTGGAATTATTTTGTTCCGTAAATATCAACTGATTCGGCGGAGGTGTTGTTTGGAGGAATGATAATATTGAAATGAGAATTATCCGGACATCTCATATCTGTGTATCTTTTATCGTGCATCGGTACTTTTAATGCCTCTGATTTATAATACCGGTAAAGGTATGCTTCAATCCATTTTGCTCCCAAAACTTTGGCAAGGGTTGGTTGAACAGGTTTTCCTTCATTTGAGACCTGATCAATGGCATTCACCCTTTTATACTGGGCTTTCAAGGTATATTGATAGCCGGCGGCATCAAATATTGTCTGGTAATTTTTCCCGGAACCTTTCACATTGAATTCCAGTTTTCCATTATCGACTAAAACTACTCCAATTGTAATAGTATCACCTGGATACCAGTAGTATTTACTCTCTGCCGGCGCGTTCAGGTAAACAGCGGCCTGGCCGGATTTATGGGAAGTTCTCCTCATGAAAGGACGAAAAGCTTTCCTTTCGGTGCTGACATTTCCGTTTGCATCTTTTATAACTTCCCAGGTCATGCCAATATCTGTTTCTTGTCCGTCGGAGGTGCCTCCCAGATATATGGATGCATTATCGAGATAAGTCCCCGGTTTGCCTGGGTTTTCGCGCGACAAATCATAAGTAAGGGTTGGAAGGATAACTTTTCCTTCAATCCCCAGCCAATTGTCGAGCGACGATATTGCCTTCCGATAATAGGCACCCTGAAAACAACTTATGCTAGTCGCAGGACTTATCTCATCGAAGAATTTGGTTTTAATTTGATCTTCCAGCGTATTACTTGCCGTATCTTTTTTTGAATCATCCTTTGCACAGAATGTCATTGAAAGCGTCATTGTTAGCACGAGGAAGTATTGTCCAAACGTCATAAGTAGCATTCAAGCATTATTTTGTAAGATATTTACCTTGGAAATAGGCCTGATTTTTCAAAAGACCTTCATAAAAGAAAAGCACTTCGCCTTTGATCCCATTGTTCCTGTTAGCTGTAATCATGGCATCCAGATACTCCTCGGTTGGGTTCCATGTACCGGTTTGAATCAGCACCCCTCCAAGAAGTTTTGATCTGTCAGGTGTTTTTTTTACATAATCAATCTGTGATAAGAGTGTCTGGGTGTAAGACGCGATATCATAACGGTAAAGTTGCGGAATGAGTAGGTCACAATAGCCTTTATCGAGCCATGAAGGCCAGTCCTGAAGATAATTGTCCATCCCGAAAGGGTAAACGCTTGGAGCAAAACTTACTATTACTTTGGATTTGGCCGTTTTTATCGCTGAATACAGGCTGCCGGCGAAAGTAGTCAGTTTATTTGCACGCCAGCTTACCCAGGCAGCGTCCTTTTCATTTTGGGGAGGAGCCTGTCCGCCATTTTCTTGTTTATAAAGATCAGTTGTGTAAGTATCATAGCCTCCTGCAATTGGCATGGATGGTAGGCGATCGTCTCCCTGAATGCCATCAATATCATATTTAGTGACTACTTCGAGAATGAGAGACTTCATGAAATCCTGTACCTGGGGATGAATGCCATTCATCCATTCGAACCCGCCAGAGGATAACAATAAGTTTCCAAATTTGTCTTTTGCGCTCCATTGAGGATATTTTTGCAGGATAATTCCACCTTGCTGACTATTCGAAGCAGCAAATCCGTACTCAAACCATGCATGGACTTTAAGTCCTGCGTTATGAGCCTCGGTAATCATTTCCTGAAGTGGATCACGTCCTGAATATTGATCCATAATCGGCTTACCAAATTCGATTCTCATAGTTTCACTGGGGAAGAGGGTTCTTCCTTTGTTCCATACTACCATGAAAATATCAGTGATACCTGATTTCTTACAAGTTAGAACAGCTTGTTTGATGTTATCAGGTGAATCAAGCGCGGAAGAAGCGACATTGGTAATCCACACCCCTTTCAATGATGGTTTTGAGGTATTAGCTGTTGTGTCAGGTGCAGTTTCTTCTGATTTGCATCCCGGCAAAAAGACAACCAGGAAAAATAAGAGGAGATGAAAGTATTTCATACGTAATTAATTATTCTAAATTTTTAATTTTCAATATTTTATAAGAATC
>JBAXKJ010000035.1:0-45325 GCA_037137375.1 Prolixibacteraceae bacterium | reverse complement strand
CACTGGATGAAATTTTTCTTGACAAGGTGGTGGATTGGATCATGAAAAATCTCGATAATGATGAATTTAGTGTCGAGGAGCTAGGTCAGGATATCGGAATGAGCAGGAGCAATTTGTTCCGTAAATTGAAGGCCATCACAGGACAGACCCCCATCGAATTCATCTATTTCGTCCGACTGAAAAGATCCATGGAATTGCTCCTCGAACGAAAATTAAACGTATCAGAAATTGCATACGAAGTTGGATTCAAAAATCCATCTTCCTTCAGTAAGTCTTTCAAGAAGCAATTTGGCAAGTCCCCTTCCCAATTGTTGAATGATCTGATCAAAAGTCAGACATAAGATTAGAGTCCTCTTAGTGTTTGGATGTTATCCAGTTGGTTCCATGGGACCATGCATCCGGAGCTAGCAGATGAATGATTTTCAAATGATTTTCTGGAAGTGCTTAACCGAATCTTCTATTCAGGCTGGGAAATCTGCTATTTCACAAAGCTGACATTCCGAACAAAAGCATTCATTTTCAGATTCATATCTTCGGCCTTTTGGATCATTTTGCCGTTGATGAACAACCGATCGAAAAGGATGTTTTCAATCCTGTGCCCCTCATCGAATCCATCAAGGAAGTTCTCGTTGGTCGTGCCTTCCAGATTAATATTTTTAAAAGTAACATTCCGGATGGCACCCAATCCGGGATCAGGATCATATTTGTGGTGTACAATTTTCAGGCCGATTAAGGTCTGGGCATTGCCTTCAATGGTAATGTCCTCAAACCGCACATGCTGCAGAATGGCTTCCCCGGCATGGTTGGCCCGAAATACCGGATTTTTCCCCTCTTTGTGTATCACGTAACAATTGCTTACCAGGCATGAATCCACCCTGTTGTGACCACACCAACTCATGCAAAATGTGGCGCCGTAGCCATTATCCCAAATCACGCAATTTCTCATTTCAGAATAGGCCACACCATCATTTAGCAATATTGCATCATCATTGGCCCGGATGAAGCAATCCTCGACTTTTAGACGGGTTCCCGCACCATTACCCACGACTGGATGATCTTTCCAATCCATGTCCGACACATGAATGCCATCGGTATTACCGTTCCATCCAATCAGTTTCACGTTCTTAATTGAAATTTGGGTATTCTCCCCCTTTGACTGTATTTTAAGTTGAAAATTGCCTGATTCGATGCACGTAATTCCTTCAATCCGGATGTTCCTGCCATCTTCGAAGGAAATGTTTGAAAGCAGACCTTTCGTAGGATGCTGCCATTTCTGGTGACCCGAGTTGACGATCCCCCGACCCTGGATAGTCACATTCTCGACCATTCCTTTTCCATAGAATGAACCCATTAGAATAGCCCCTTCTTCCAGGTAATAAGTAGTATTGCTTACCAGCGGATACCTCTCCCCGATGGAGTGTATACCCGGCTTGAAGAAGATAACTTTTCCCCCTTTGGACGCATCAGGCTTGTTTTCAGGTGGTTCTGCAAAAAGCAATAGGGGATGATTCTTGTCTCCATTGATCTCAACAGAGATTTTCACTGGATTGTCAATCGTGACAAAAAGAAAATTTTCTCTCAGAGAATGATCGATCTTAAAGGCTCCGGGTCTGATCCGGACTGAATCCATTTTTTGCAGATCGGAAGAAATACGAAGCTCCATTGGCTGAGGGGCTGCAAACGAACTCCATGAAATATCCTGTGAGGTCTGGTTTGGATTAATACTCTGGTAGACAAAGATTTTCTTCCATTGACGCTGACCTTTTACGCGGACTTCCACCCTGTATCTGTCTGATCCCTTCATCTGAAACGGTATTGAGCCGATGGAATTAAAGGGGCAAAAGAACGCCAAAAACATAAAATAAATTAGCTTGAATTTCATGGTAATTACTTATAGTTAAGCTACACAACATGGGTTTCTCTGTTTTTAATGGGATAGATTGCTAACTAATAGAGATAATTAAATGCTTCTCAAGCCCAATCTCGATTAATTTGTAATAGGTTGAAATTTGAATATCACTTTGTCCCTTTTCAATTCTAGAGATGTAACTCTTCTTCGTTCCAGTTTTTTCTGCTAACTGCTCCTGGGTAATATTGGCTGATTTTCTTGCCTCTTTTAGCATAACACCTAATCTGAATGCTAGGGAATCAGCGTTGAATTTGTCTCTTTCAGGTGAACCCTTTTCCCCGTATTTCCTTTTTAAAAGATCCTCAAAGTCGGTTATATTGTTCATGATGAGCTACATAAGTTTTTCAAATCTCACCAAGTCAAGCACATATTCCATCTTTTCTTGAATTTTACAATCTTGGGACAGATTAAAATTCACAAAATCGTCTTTGAAGGCAATGATCTTTCTATGTGTTTGCAAAGTTAACTAATTAGTTTACTATTTCAAAATTTATTGACATCTTGTTTATGTATTCTTAATTTACCTTATTTTCAGGACAAAAGCGAGTAAAAGACATTTCTTCATCTTAGATTCTAAACGATTAATTGAAATGGCAACTTATCTGATTTTGAAACGATATTTTATTTATTTTGGACAAAACATTTTTTGCTCTCAAACATTTAACCTAATGAAACGATCAATTTTCCTTTCTGCATTCACGTTATTCCTATTCGGCTCCATTACCATGAAAGCGCAGGTCACCGAACGACCACGACCTGCAGAGTGGAAAAACCTGATTGAAGGCGGACGGTTCATGGACCGGTTTCTGCCAATGCCTGCCGTCGGAGAATTAACCAGCGACACCTGGGGTGACCCGGCCGTCGTTCCGAGATATATTGCCAATGGCATCGAAAATAGGAAATGGTCCTTCTGGGGAGGGAATATCAAGTTCTGTGAAGATAAGAAGTACCATCTGTTCGTCTGCGGTTGGCTGGAGAGTTCCCTAAAAGGCCACGCCACCTGGCCAGGTTCGATCGTCTTTAATGCGGTTTCTGACCATTCCTATGGACCCTTCGTCGTTAAAGACACCATTGGAAAGGGTCACAATCCAGAGGTCTTTCGGCTGAAAGATGGTAGATATATGCTCTATGTTATTGATGGATACTATATGGCAGATGGATGCAACGGTCCCTGGAAATACGGCAAGTTCGAATTCCTTAACCGCGACCGGAAACTGATCGAAGGCAACTCCAATTTTACCTTCGCTCAACGGGATGACGGATCCTACCTGATGATTTGCCGGGGCGGAGGACAATGGTTCAGCCAGACAGGTCTTTCCCCGTATAACCAGGTAACAGGTACACGGCTTTCCGCTGATAAGAAAATCATCCCATTGAGAGCCTATCCGGATATCGAAGGCAGGTTCGAAGATCCGGTCGTATGGCGGGATAACGTCCAGTACAACCTCATCGTCAACGACTGGCTGGGGCGGATCGCCTTTTACCTCCGTTCAAAAGATGGCGTATCCTGGAAAGTGGAAGCCGGTGAAGCCTACGTGCCAGGAGTTTCTAGACATCCGGACGGGAAAGTGGAAGGATGGTGGAAGTATGAACGTCTGAAGATATTCCAGGATCAATATGGTCGTGCCGTTCAGGGCAATTTTGCCGTCATCGATGTAGAGAAAAAATTCGACCAGGCCAGTGATAACCACAGCTCCAAAAATATCTGCATTCCGCTGACAGCAGGTCGTTTAATGACAATTTTGGATAAAGATCCCAAGAGCAAGACCTTCAGGGTCAGAATCGCCGCCGAGCCGGACTTCAATCCACAAACAGATATCGACCTGAAATCCCTGGTTTTCGGTGATCCGGATAACGTTAACTATGGCAAAGGCGGCAAAGTCCTGAAATCCGAAAAATCAGGCAAAGACCTGGTTGTCACCTTCGATGGTGCTGGAATTCATTTCGCGGAAGATGAATTCTCTGCCAAATTATTAGGCAAAACGACTACCGGGAAACTCCTTTTTGGTTATTCGAGGCTGCCATGGGTCAATTTCAATGAACAAATTCTTTCTGCTTGCCTTCCGGTATTTAATGCAACAGCAAAAGGTTATACTCTAAAAGCAGAGGTACAGAATTTTGGTTTAGCGCCATCCAAACCTGCAAATTTACAGGTTCTTAATATGACAGATGGTAAAGAAACTGTGATCGCCTCCGGAATGATTTCAAAACTCAAACCTTATCAAAAGGCTACAATCGAAATGACCTGCGGAAAGATATTCGAAAAGGGCAAAGAGTATATTATCGCCTTGAGGATTAATCAGCAAGGCAAGAAACCAGTATTATTGCATGGAAAGATGGCACCTGAAAAATAATTTACCTGATCCTGAACACCTTGTAAAATTCGAACCAAATAATACTCGAGGCGCCGGCAACCACACAAACCAGCGCTTCCTGGAAGCTAATCCGCTCAAATTGAAACAGATTGAGCAGAAACGGTACATTCAGATTTAGTAGAAGGAATCCGGCAGCCCCTCCAACCACCCATTTGACAGTCTTGTTGGAAGTGAAAAGTATTTGAAAAATATTCCGTGACCATGAACGGTTGGAGAGAATCACGGCAATATTAGCGGCAATCAAAGTGGTAAAAGCCAGCGCCCGCACTTCTTTCTCAGAATATCCGAACCGGAGCCCGAAAAGGTAAACGGCAAAAACAATAACCAAAATTCCGATTCCCTGCGAGCAGCTGAGCCAGATTTTCTTGGCCCCAAAGAAAGGATCATCGAAGGCTTTGGGCGGCCGGTCCATCACATTCCGCTCTGCCTTTTCGGCTTCGAAAATGATAGAGCAGGCCGGATCAATAATCAGCTCGAGGAAGACAATATGAACCGGCCAAAGAATCAGTGGCAGGCTGGAAAAGAACACCGGAATTAGGGATAATCCGGCAATGGGTACGTGTATGGCAAAGATATAGGCCAACGCTTTTTGAAGGTTGTCGAAGATGCGCCTGCCCATTTTCACCGCTCCTACGATTGAAGCAAAATTGTCATCCATCAGCACCAGGGAAGAGGCTTCACGAGCCACGTCGGTGCCTTTTTCACCCATGGCGATACCGATGTGAGCAGCCTTCAATGCCGGGGCATCATTCACACCATCACCCGTCATGGCCACTATCTCATTGTTTCGTTTCAGGGCATTGACGATCTTCAGTTTCTGCTCCGGAACTACCCGGGCAAATACATTCACCTCCCGGATGCGACGGCACAACTCCTCTTCGGACATGGCGTGTAACTCCGGTCCGCTGATCGCAACACCGGGATTTTTCAACCCGATCTCCCTCGCGATATTCATGGCAGTAACAGGATAATCCCCGGTAATCATGATCACCCTGATGCCCGCCTTGTAACATTCCGCAACTGCATCGGGTACCGTCGGCCGGATTGGGTCTGACAGCGCGATAAGTCCGATAAATTCAAATTCAAAATCATGCTGGATTACAGGCAGGATCTTATCCCCAATCATGGATTTTGCCACCCCAAGTACCCTCAATCCCTCGGATGCCATCACTGAGATCGCGACCTCATAAGCCGCTTTCTGTTCAGAAGACAGGTGACAAAGATCGAAAATGGCCTCCGGGGCACCCTTTGCGGCGATTGTCTGCTGCTGATTCTCAGAATTGGAGAAGACGCGCGACATTGCCAGGAGCTCTTTCGAAAGAGGATATTCCTTGACCATCTGCCAGTCGGTATGAATATGCTCTGTATTCTTCAGGAAAACTTCTCCCAGGGCAGTGATGGCCTTCTCCATGGGGTCGAACGGATTGTTCTGGCTGGAGAGGATACCGTATTCAATGATCTCATGAAACTCTTCGGGAAAAGAAGTGGAATGATCGACTTTATGGAAGTCGTAGCCATTGTATAATTTGCTGACTGTCATTTTATTCTGCGTCAGCGTGCCGGTTTTGTCGGTGCAAAGAACGGTGGCAGAACCCAGGGTCTCTATGGCCGATGGTTTCCTGGTAAGGACGCTTTTCTTTGACATTCGCCAGGCTCCCAGGGCCATAAAAATAGTAAGCACTACCGGGAATTCCTCAGGCAGCATGGCCATTGCCAGCGTAATTCCTGCCAGGAAACCTTGCAACAGATTGCCGCGTGTGAGGGTGAAAACCAGGATAACGACCAAGCAAAGTGAAACACCAATGATGGCAAGTCTCCTTACCAGGATTCCCATCTCCGTCTTTAGTTTGGTGGGTTCTTCAATAACCGATTCGAGCGCCTTACCGATCTTGCCTATTTCAGTATTGGATCCGATGGAGGTGACCCGTACCATCCCGTTACCCTGAACGATCATCGATCCCGAATAGACGAACGGCAGCTCATCACCACCGGGCTGAGAATAAGAATCAGTCCCATTCCATTCGGACTTGCTAACCGGCAAGGACTCTCCGGTCAGGAGCGACTCATCGGACATCAGATTCACGGAATACACGACTGTCGCATCTGCCGGTACCCGGTCACCCTCCTGAAGAACAACCAGATCGTCGGTCACAACTTCCCTGCCTGCAATGCGTTTTTCAATACCGTCACGAATCACTAAGGCACGGGGACTAGCCAGATCTTTCAAGGCATCTAGCGCCTTTTCCGTCTTTTTCTCCTGGTAAAATTCGATACCCATGATCACAAAGACGAAGCCCAGTAGCATCAGCCCTTCCTGCACATCACCCAGAATCAGGTAGAGTGAACCGCAGGCAACCAGCAGTAAAAACATGGGTTCCTTCACAATGCCCCAGGCAAGTGCAAGGATATTTTTGGGTTTGGACGAGGGCAGTTCGTTCAGGCCTTCTATGGCCTGCTTCTCCAAAACTTTGGAAGCACTCAATCCCTGAAATCCCGGCGAATTTAAATTGAGTGCCATCTTCAGATTATTTGATTGAATATTGAATGGCTAATGCCCACAACCTGTCATCTTTCCAGAAATTATAGGCATATCCTTCCAGTAAAAAGTCTTTGATCCGAATATTTAGCAATGGGCCATAAGTAGCTGTGGCGCTACCTGTCTTAGGAATAGTAAACTGTATTGAACCACCAAGTCCAACTTTTTTGTAAACGGTATAACTGAAATTAGTCCAGTCGTAAAAGAAGCTGCCGCTTCCATTTGGCATGACAATGGTATACTGACTTTGTGTGGTAGACTGGAATTTTTGGTATTCATAATAGAAGTTAAGGGCAGGTGAGATACCTTTTGTTCTCCCAATAACTCCTCCAATCATCGGGGTCATTTCTGCGGTTGCCTTCTTGCTAAGGCTGAACGCCCTTCCGAAATACAAAGAGAAGGAATGCAGGTCGTCATAATTGTACCTCGACTCGATATAGAATTTTTTTAAATAGACCCACACCTGTGGAATGGCCTTTACCGGTTCGTTCTCACGCATCTCAAAAGTAGTATAGATACCCGGATTGTGGAAGAGGGAAGCCTTGGTCTGGGCATGGCTGCAGATAAAACCCAATAATAGAATAACGGAGCAAATTAATTTTTTCATTGTCAGGCGTTATGTAGGTTTACAAAGAATTCTCAGATCTGTGTGTTGAAATATTTCCTGATAAGGTCAGAGAAATCATTATAAGTAATTGGTTTTGCCAGGTAATCAGTACAACCAGCCTCGAGCGCCCTCTTTCTTTCTCCTTTTAGTCCAAGTGCAGTCTGGGCGATGATTACTACTTCCTTATTAAATTCACGAATCATTCTTGTGGCTTCGTAACCATCCATTTGTGGCATCTGGATATCCATCAGGACCAAATCAATATCAGGATTATTCCTACAGGCTTCTACGGCATCAATACCTGTTTTAACCTTTAAAATTTCCCTGGTAAATGAACTGATCATGGTACTGATCAATTGATTTGAAACCGCGTCGTCTTCGGCTACGAGTACTTTTAGACCGCTGATATTTAGTATTTCACTTTCAACAGAATCTGAAGTTGCCGGGATAATTTCATCAACAAGGTGTCTTTGATAAGGAATTGAAAAATAGAAAACGGAACCCTTCCCATAATCACTTTCAACCCATATTTTTCCACCAAGCATCTCAACATAAGCCTTAGATATCGCGAGCCCAAGGCCGGCTCCTTCAAATTCTCTTGAAAGAGAATCATTTGCTTGTCTGAAGCGTTCAAAAATAATACTTTGCTGATCGGCGTAGATTCCAATACCAGTATCCCTGACATAAAACTCCAGGAAATCACCCTTTTTCTCGTATCCAAGTTCAACAAACCCCCTTTGAGTGAATTTTATCGCGTTCTTTACCAGGTTCGTAAATATGGCATAGATTTTTTCCCTGTCGGTAATAATCATCGATTCCTGGTCTGGAAGACCGTTCTTATAATATAGATCAATGTTTTTATTCTTCGCTTCCAGTTTGAAAAAAGTATAGATATAATAAATCTGGTCATTAATATTAGTCTCGGAGTTGAAAACTTCAGTCTGTCCAGCCTCAACTTTTGAAATACTAATGATGTCGTTTATGATATTCAACATTCTTTTCCCACTTTCTTCAATGATATTGACATAATTCAATTGATCCTCTCCACCCAGGATGGGTTGTTTCAGAAGTTCAACGAAACCGAGGATCCCGTTCATGGGTGTACGGATCTCGTGGCTCATATTAGCAAGGAAGGCGGATTTAAGCAGATCGCTTTCTTCTGCTTTTTCTTTTGCTACCCTGAGTTCCGTCTTCTGATCGACAAAATCATGAAAGAGCTTTCCAATCTGTTTGAACTCACCAGGACATTTTTCGAGCTCACTTACCGAATTAATATCCTCCGTTTTAAGAATTTTTGTAACAAGTTTTATTGGGTTGGTCAGCCATTTTCGAATGGTGACATTTAAGATCAGCCAGGTTAAAATAATACTAAACAGAAGCGTTATAAATGCGAAAAAAGCAATCTGGCGGTACAATTTCAATAGGTTGGAAGATCGTTTAAAAACGACTTTCGCCAGGATATGATTGTTAAGATCAGAAATATTTATTGAAGCCGTGTTCATATAGGTATCAGGTGGTTCAACAACATCATTTGGTTTCACCAGATCCACATCAGCTCCGCTCAGGGTAGATAATCGGTTCAGGAAGCCTTCATTCCACACTCTGGCAACAAACAGATATCCATGGGGTTTGGTTAAAAGGTGTGTCGGATCAGTCTCGTAGTGCGCAGAGGCGGCGGAAATTTCAAAAATTCCATCTTCAGTATCTTGGTAGAAAGTCATTAAACGCTTTTCCTTAAGCAAATTAAGCGTCTCCTTCGTTATGATCGAATGGGATTTCACAGTAGAGATAGATGCTTCATGGGTGAGATTAAATACAGTGTCATAAACTGCCACATAATCCATCCTGAACGATTTTAGTATCGTCGTGATATTGTTACTGTACCAAGCGGTATCGACAACTCCTATATGGTCTGCAAACTCATTCCAATAAGTGTAATCGTAAGCGACTTGTCTGATTACCTCAGTCTTGTTGGCTACCAAAGAGTTAATCTCGTTTTGAAATTGGCTCTGGGATTCTTTTAGAATCAGTTTTTCCTGATGCTTTGTGGAGAAGAAAAGCAGAACGAGCAATGCCAGAAAAATTAGACCGATACTGAGCAGCATCAGGTTAATCCGCGCGTGTATGGTAGAAATCTTCATTCGCAGGTTGGTTTAAATCAAGTACCAGAGCAGTCCACAAAATTATAATTTTTTGAAGATCTGCATGATAAATAGTCAAATAATTGACAACTCTTTTTAAAGAAATCATTGTTGAGTTCTCAATTTATGATAGATAAAAACATGCCAAACGTCGGTAAAAACCGCCAAACAGTCCATTCTGTTAGGAAAGATTATTATCCAAAAGTTAATTTGCTTCAAATTGAAAATGAAACAATGAAGACAATACAAACAAGTTTAATTTTTGCCGGACTCCTGATACTTCTGTCAGGTTTCTCAGGCTATGGACAAGGAAAATCATGGAGGCTGGAAGATTGCATCAATTATGCCCTTAACAGGAACATCCAGGTGCAGAAAGCTGACCTGTCCAGCAAGCAGTATAAGCTTTATTCCGAGCAGGCTCAGGCCAGCCGTTTGCCTTCCCTTAATGCTTCTGTTAGCCAGAATTTCAACTGGTACAAAGGATTCGATTCATCTACCGGTCAATACGGTAGTAGTAATGGTTCAAACAACTCCAACTATTCGGTGAATTCGAGTGTGGTGCTGTTAAATGGCGGGAAGGTTTCCAACAAGATCAAACAAGCTGAAATCAATCTGTCGGGGGGGCACTATTATTCTGAGTCGGTCAGGGAATCTGTCGGATTGAATATTCTGAACGCCTACCTTCAGGTACTTTTTGGTTATGAAAATGTAAACAATGCTGAAAAGCAAATTGAGTCGACAACCGAGCAACTTGCCCTTGCAAAGGAACGTGTCGATTTAGGGGTCATTTCTATGGCCGATTTCCTGCAGATCAAGTCCGAACTTGCAACAGAAAAATCGACCCTGGCAACTGCCCAGAGTCAGTTGTCAATCAACAAGGTAACACTGATGCAGCTAATGGAACTGCCTGTTGAAAAGGGATTTGAAGTTGCCAGGCCGAATCTGGACAGCTTGCTGTTAAATTCCGACCTGCCCAATGCTCAGGAGATTTATAACCTGGCGCTCGGAATAAAACCACAGATCAAAAATGCGGAACTGACCAAAGAGAGTGCTGCGCTCAATGTGAATATCGCGAAAGCCGATTACCTGCCAACAATTTCAATGGGCGCCGGTTTGTCCACAGGGTATTCCAGTCTGTTAAAAGGCACCAACTACTCCAGTCAGCTGAACGATAAAATCAATCCTTCCATCGGTTTATCCCTATCGATCCCAATCTTTCAGAAAAAGCAGGTCAAGACCAATGTCGGAGTTGCCAGTATAGCGGTCTCCAATGCGGAACTCGATCTTATCAACGCCAAAAATACGCTTCGGAAGGAGATTGAACAGGCATGTGTCGATGTCGAATCAGCCAGGACGGAATATGCTGCCGGGTTAGAAAGACTGCAGTCAAGCAAGGAGTCCTATAATGTGACTGACGAAAAATTTAAAGTTGGATTGCTGAACTCAGTCGATTATTTAGTCCAGAAAACCAGCCTGATCACCTCCGAAAGCAAGTTGCTTCAGTCCAGATTTAACCTGATTTTCAGTTACAAAGTGCTGGATTTTTACAAAGGAATCCCACTTGTTCTTTAAAAAATATTTCAAATACAACATACCATGAAAAAGAAGAATTTAATCATTGCATCGGTCTTGACAATTGTTGTCATTACCATCCTGGCCTTCACTCTACTAAGGAATACGGATCAGACCTATTCCTTCGAAACGGCGAAAGTGGGCAAGGGAACCATCAGTAACACGATCACCGCTACCGGTACGCTGGAAGCAATAAAAACCGTCTCAGTAGGAACCCAGGTCTCAGGAGTCATTGAGAAAATCCTGGTGGATTTTAATTCACAGGTAAAGAAGGGTCAGCTGCTGGCACAGCTGGATGAGACGCCCCTTCTGGCACAGCTTGATCAGTCGAAGTCTACTGTTGATCAGGCAGAAGCCCAGGTAAAATACCAGAAGTCGACCTACGACCGCTACAAAACCTTGATTGGTAAAAAGCTAATCGCACAATCTGATTTTGATCTGGCAGAATACAATTATAACAATGCCCTGGCATCTCTTAAGAATGCCAAATCGGTTTACGAGAAGAACAGGATTAATCTGGCCTATGCCCGCATCTATTCGCCGATAGACGGAGTGATCCTTAATCGTGCGGTTGACGAGGGACAGACTGTGGCAGCAAGTTTCAACACGCCAACACTTTTTACCATTGCCAACGACCTGACGCAGATGCGTGTCGAGGCGAAGGTGGATGAGGCTGATATAGGTCATGTAAGTATGAATCAGCATGTAGAGTTTACCGTTGATGCTTTTCCTGACTTGAAATTTGCAGGTTTCGTCTCCGAGATAAGGAAGCAGCCAATCGTTACTTCCAATGTTGTTACTTACACCGTTATCATTCAGGCACCGAACCCGGAAGCGAAGTTGTTGCCAGGGATGACTGCCAGCACCACTATTTACGTGAATGAGAAGAAAGATATCCCCGTCCTTCCTGGTAAGGCTATCAGATTCACGCCTTCCGAAGAGTTATATACGGGTTACCTGAAATCGGTCCCTGAGAGTGCACGGGGCGGAATGTCTCCCAACTTGCCGGTAGCCGCAAGGGGTGATCAGAAAAGGAGTTTCATCTGGACAAAAAACGGGTTTGAAATTCAGCGCAAAGAGGTGAAAATTGGTGAGAATGACGGAATAAATTATGAACTGATTTCCGGACTAAATGAGGGAGATGAGATGATCTTGTCCATGTCGGCCGAAAAAGCCAATGCAACGCCCAAAGTTGCGGCCAAGAGCCCGTTCATGCCTCAACGTCCCGGACAAAGGAGGTAAGAAATGGAAAATCTAATCATTGAAGTAATCAATCTGAAAAAGGATTTTTATGTGGGGGATGTCACCGTCCGCGCACTTAAAGGAATCAATATAAGTATTCAAAAGGGTGAATTCGTTGCCATCATGGGAGCCAGCGGCTCGGGGAAATCAACCATGCTGAATGTCCTCGGTTGTCTCGATAAGCCAACGTCAGGGGAATACAAATTAGATGGAGTGAGTGTCTCTGGTCTGAATAAGAATGAGCTAGCGACGCTGAGAAATGAAAAACTTGGATTCGTTTTCCAGTCTTACAACCTGTTATCCAGGACTTCAGCCCTCGAGAATGTTGAACTTCCGCTATTTTACAACGACAGGATTAAATCCAAAGAGCGGAAAGAAAGGGCCATTGCAGCGCTCGAAGCAGTTGGCCTGGCAGACCGTATGCATCACATGCCTAACCAGCTTTCAGGCGGTCAGCAGCAACGTGTCGCCATCGCCCGCTCACTGGTTAACGATCCGGTGGTGATTCTTGCTGATGAAGCAACAGGAAACCTGGATACCCGGACTTCCTACGAAATCATGGAACTTTTTCAACGGCTGAACAGCGACGAAGGCAAGACCATCGTCTTCGTGACGCATGAACCGGATATCGCCAAACTAACCACCCGGAACATTATTTTCCGCGATGGCTGGGTTACGAAGGAGCAATTAGTAGAAGAAAGGACGCTGGCCTCAGAAATGCTGAGGACACTGCCTCTTGTCGATCAGGAAGCCTAATATAATATTAAGATGAACTACTCAAATCTCGTTAAAATCGCAAAGAATGCACTGATGCGCAATAAGTTCAGGGCATTTCTAACCATGCTTGGCATCATCATTGGGGTCGCATCCGTCATTGCCATGCTTGCCATCGGACAAGGGTCCAAAAAGAGTATCCAGGACCAGATGTCGAGCATGGGCTCTAATCTGGTTTTCATCATGCCGGGATCCCAGCAAAGGGGAGGTGTCATGATGGGAAATTCAGGAAGTCAGACGCTGAAGATGACAGACCTGGAAGCCATCAAACAACAATGTGTGAATATTTCGGCGATATCCCCGGAGGTAAGGACCGGCGGACAGTCTGTATTTGGCAATGAAAACTGGCCGACAACCATTTACGGAGCCAATGAAGTATACCTGGGTATCAAAAAATTCGCAGTGGAGAATGGCAGGATGTTTACGGACAAGGAGATCACCTCCCTGGCAAAAGTTTGTCTGGTGGGCAAAACCGTCGTCGATAAAATATTCCCAAAAGGAGTGGATCCTGTTGGTCAGACTATCCGGTTCAAAAATATTCCCATGAAAGTGATAGGTGTGCTGAGCGAGAAAGGTCAGAACTCTTTTGGTCAGGATCAGGACGATCTGCTGATCGCTCCATACACGACGGTTCAGCGAAGGTTTCTGGCGATTGACTTCATTCAGGGGATTTATACCTCTGCTGTCAGTGAAGATAAAACCGATGCCGCAATAGCAGAGATGCAGGCCGTTATGCGTAAACAGCACAAGATTTCCAAACCCGAGGATGATGATTTTCGTGTGATGTCGCAGTCTGAGCTGGTGAAGACTTTTACTTCTATCAGCGATATTCTGACTACCTTATTGGGAGCCATTGCCGGCATTTCTCTCCTGGTTGGTGGCATCGGAATCATGAATATCATGTATGTGTCTGTGACAGAACGTACCCGGGAAATCGGTCTGCGCATGTCAATAGGTGGCAAAGGCATTGATATCCTGATGCAATTTCTGATTGAATCTACCCTGTTAAGCGTAGTCGGTGGTGTTATAGGCATTGGATTAGGATATGTAATCAGCGCTGTGGTTGGGTCCCTGATGGGCTGGCCGGTCGTCATCATGACAGAATCCGTCGTAGTCTCCTTCCTGGTATGTGCCGCGATTGGAATCTTCTTTGGTTGGTATCCTGCAAAGAAAGCCTCCAACCTAAATCCCATAGATGCCTTGCGTTACGAATAAAATTGCTTATTGAAATTATTATCTTTGAAAAAAAGAGAAAAAATGGCCAGCTCATTCTCACTATCCAACAAAACGATCAATTGGACCCTTCACACGATCGGATGGATCATCGTCGTAATCATCCCGCTGTATATGCACAATGCCTATGGCGGCGGGAGTTACCACCGGGTTTACAGTTTCTATCTGCATACTTTTGCGGCTGGAGTCGTGTTTTATTTGGGATATTTTTGGCTGGTACCCAGATACTTTCTTCAAGACAGAAGAGGAGCTTATTTTCTGATCTTAATCGGTCTCATCCTGGTCGCTTACTTCCTGACTTACCTGTTTGAGGAATATGTGCTTCATAATATGATAGATGCGGAAAAAGCTGCAGAGTCCATAAAGCGGATAACCGAAAAGGGAGATAGTCCCCGTCCCCCCATGCAACTTTTCAATTTCTTTTCTCACGTTACTTCTTCTCTGCTGCTTTCCGGATTTGCTATCGGACTTGGGGTGACAGATAAACTGAAAGAGAACGAGAAGAAACAGAAGGAACTCGAGAAAGAGAGGCTTCATTCAGAACTGGCCTTTTTGAAGAATCAGGTTAGTCCGCACTTTTTCTTTAATACCTTGAATAACATCTATTCATTGATTGGTATCGATGGACCGATCGCGCAGGAATCCGTTCTGAAATTGTCAAAACTGATGCGTTATCTGCTTTATGAATCGGAAAACGGGGAGACCCAAATGAGTCATGAGCTGGATTTCATGAATAATTACATCGATTTAATGAAGCTGCGCCTGAATGCCAAAGTCCAGCTGGAAATTGATTTTCCAAAAGATTTTGTGGACTTTCCCATCCCTCCACTATTATTTATCCCCTTCATCGAAAACGCGTTCAAGCACGGAATCAGTCATCGTGATCCTTCATTTATCCATATAAAGATGGAAATCGACAACGATCAGATTCGTTTCACTTCAGAGAATAGCCTGGGCAACAGCGCAAAATCAGGTGATATGCAGCACTCGGGCATCGGACTCGAAAATGTCAGAAAACGCCTTGGACTGCTCTTTCCTGGTAAGCATGAGCTGAAAATTGAGCGAACGGAAAAGGCCTTCAAAGTCGAACTCAACGTTACAAGGCAAAAATCAATAGCATGAAACTGAGAACTATAGCTATTGATGATGAACCTCTGGCGCTTAAACTGGTAAGCGAATATATTCGGAAAACTCCTTATCTGGAACTAGTCGGCTCATTTGATAATCCTTTGGATGCGATTGAATTTCTTTCTGATAATGACGCCGAAGTCATCTTTGTCGACATTCAAATGCCCGACCTGACCGGGATTGAATTTACCCGCACACTCGAAGGAGACCACAAGATCATCTTCACAACAGCCTACGAAAAATATGCGCTTGAGGGATTTAAACTGAATGCGATAGATTACCTTTTGAAACCTTTCAGCTATGAGGAATTTCTGAAAGCCGCCGGAAAGGCGCATAAAATGGCCGAACTGGAGGCTGCTGCCATCCCAACACTGGAAGCCAACAATCAGTTCTTATTCCTGAAATCAGAATACAAGATTCGCCGGATCAACTTCGATGATATCCTTTACATCGAAGGATTGAAAGATTATATTAAAGTCTATACTACCGGGGAAACTAAACCACTGCTTTCTCTCAATTCAATCAAATCACTGGAACAAAAGCTTCCTGAAGGGAAGTTCATGCGTGTGCACCGCTCTTACATCGTCAACCTCGATAGGATCGAAACGATCGAGCGGAGTCGAATTGTCTTTGGTAAAGCGTATATTCCAGTTAGTGAACAGTATAAAGATAAATTCCAGGAATTCCTGGATAGAAATTTTCTATAAACCTAAATTTTTGAAACGATGAAAAAGTATTCGACTTTCCTTTTACTCATTTGTCTTTTTATAGTCCCATTTCCTTCTTCGGGTCAAACAGATCCTGTTAAGAAGGGATTGGACATAATTTCCAATCAAAGTGTAAAAGGGCAGCTCGATTTTCTTGCCTCAGACTGGATGGAAGGAAGAAATACGGGGTCCAAAGGCATTGCTATGGCCGCGGATTATATAACCAGTATGTTCGAAGTATATGGTTTGAAACCATATAAAACCATGCCAACCGGCCTTCCCGGCTACATGAGAGTGCTTCCACAAATTGGCGAGCAAGGCTATTTTCAGGATTTCACGATGTTGAAGACCATCACTTCAAAGGAACATCAACTTTCACTGGTTACGACAAACGGGAAGAGCACATTTGCCCAAACTTTCAATTATGAGACTGATTTTTCCTTTGGCGGCCGTTATAATCCCACTACCGGGGGAATGTCGGGAGAAGCAAACCTGGTCTTTGTTGGCTATGGTTTCGTGGATGAAAAAAACGGATACGATGATTTCAAGGGTGTTGATGTAAAAGGTAAAATTATTTTAAGGTTACGTGGCTTCCCCGGACAAAAAGACACGAATTCCGTCGCCTACAAAAAGTTCAGGCCCAAGAGTGACAACAGGTACTTTTTCTATACCTATGAATCGAATAAGAATAAGGTGGCGATGGAGAAGGGTGCGATTGCCGTGATTGAACTCAATACATCAAATGGTCCTGCTTCTTTAGGAACCCCAAAAAACGTTTTTAGGTTCTTTAGTGGCGACCTCGAATTCGATGAATACCCTGCCGAATTGTACAATAATAATTTCGCCCTGGTGAATGACAGTCTGGATAAGGTAATTCCCTATTTTGGGGTATCCAAACGTCTCTCGAACGAATTGACAAAGAATACGGGCATTGACATCCCTGCCTATGAGAAATCTGTCGCCGAGAAATTGAAACCGGCGCCTGTGGAGGTTTCTAATAAAACGATCCGTTTTACGATCAAGAACCAACCAACGGAAATCTATCGGGGACGAAATGTGCTGGGAATTATCGAAGGCGAAAATAAAGATCAGATCCTGGTGATCGGTGCGCATTACGACCATAAAGGTAAATACAACGGCTTCGTATGGAATGGTGCCGACGACAATGCTTCGGGAACCGTGGCTGTCATGACCATCGCCCGAGCCTGCATGGCCACTGGAGTAAAGCCAAAACGGACCATCGTCTTTGCTGCCTGGGATGGTGAAGAGGAGGGCCTTCTGGGGTCACACTATTTCGTGCGCAATCCAATCAAGTCGGATATTTTCGCCAACATCAATTTCGATATGATTTCCAGGGATTCGGAAAAGGATTCTCTCGGAGTTATTTGCGATTTAACTTATACCAAGGCTTATGATCTGCTAAAGACTTCTACGGAAAAGGACCTGGCCGATTATAAAATAGGTCTCAAAATGACCTACACCCCCGAAGAAAATCCAAGCGGAGGCTCAGACTACAATTATTTTGCCGAGAAGAAAATTCCTATAATAGCGTACATGGCCGCGATGCACAAGGATTACCACCGGCCCGGAGATAAACCTTATAAAGTAAATCTCACCAAAATGACCAATGTGATCCGTATCGGGTTCTTAAATACCTGGAAGCTGGCAAACATCGATAAACTTTAAATAATTGCTAATTGGATCAAGGGGGGCTGAAATCTAAAAATTTCAGCCCCCCTTGCTTTTTTTATGCCAGAATGTTCATTGATAATTTCTGACTTTAAACAGACTGAAAGACGATTTTTACTGAAATTGTTTTCATTATTAATTCCCCTTCTGCTTTCTTTGAATAATTCTAAATAGTAGGCAGATAGGCTATTTTGAGGAATTTTAACGTTTGACCCCCTAACTTTATAGGGTATCGACACGTAATAGTGCTATAATTCACAAATACATCATTGTAATACATGGCTAGAACTTTAATATCTTACTTGTTTTTATTCATAACTACGATGGTTTCCGCCCAAACATGGGAGCCTAGTTTTGAAGCAGCCAAGGCCAAAGCAGCGCAGGAAGGTAAAGACATCGTCCTGACATTTGCAGGTTCAGACTGGTGCATTCCTTGCATGAAACTCGAAAAGGAAATTTGGTCGTCACAGGAGTTTATGGATTATGCAAAAGATCATTTGGTCATGTATCGGGCTGATTTCCCCAAGCGCAAGGCGAATGCCCTGCCAAAAGAACAGCAGGAAGTGAATGACAAACTAGCCGAGACATACAACAAACAAGGCCTCTTCCCACTTGTACTTGTCCTGGATAAAAACGGAAAAGTACTCGGTTCTGCCGGCTATAAAAATTTGCCCCCCAAAGAATATATCGCACTACTTCACTCCTTCGAAAAAAAATAATGTTGAAAGTTCTGTCCTATCTGTTACTTTTTCTCCCGCTCCTCTCTTTTGGTCAGGAAAAATTTAGCCGGAAGCTGGTATTAATGGGATGCCGGTTCGAAATAACCGTGATCGCTTCGAATCAGAAGGAAGGTGACAAATACATTGATATAGCAGCGCACGAAGTTTCCCGGATCGAACATCTGATTTCAGAGTGGGATTCGACGACTCAGATTTCGGAAGTGAACAGGAATGCTGGTATTAAGCCGGTTAAGGTGGACAAGGAGGTCTTCGATCTGATCGTCCGGAGCATCAAGATTTCTGAACTAACGGATGGCGCCTTCGATATTACCTGGGCTTCCATGAACCAGATATGGAAATTTGATGGTTCGATGAAACAACTGCCGTCCAAAGAGGAAGTGGCCGCCGCGGCTTCAAAAATCGGTTACAAAAACATCATCCTTAACAAGCAGGACGAGACGGTATTTTTGAAACTTAAGGGTATGCGCCTCGGTTTCGGAGGTATTGGTAAAGGATATTCTGCAGATAAAAGTGCTGAATTACTGAAATCCTTGGGCGTCAAAGGTGGAATAATCAATGCTTCAGGTGATCTTACGACCTGGGGCAGACAGCCGGACGGAAAACCCTGGATGATAGGAATTACCAATCCATTCAATAAGGATAAGGTCTTTTCCTGGTTCGCCTTCGAAGGCGGCTCCATAGGAACTTCAGGCGACTATGAAAATTTTGTCGAATTTAACGGAATAAGGTATACCCATATCATCGATCCCCGAACCGGCTGGCCTGTACACGGCATCGTCAGTGTCACCCTGTTCGGCCCGAATGCCGAACTCTCCACTGCACTTACCAAAGCCATCTTCGTAATGGGTAAGGATGTGGGCCTCAATGTAATCAGGCAGTTAAAGGGCCTTGAGTATGTCGTTGTTGACGATCAGGGGAAAATATTTAAATCAGATCATATAAAATTAGATCCTGTCAAACCATGAAGAAGAAAATTTTGGCAATGATATGCACAGTAATGCTCCTGTCCTCATGTGTGGCAGTCAAGGAATATAAAAAGATCTATCTGAACGATCCAGATATGAAACTGGCTGCCCATCAAAATGAGCGGTTCGAAGGTAATTTTCAGGTCTACCGCGAAGGCGCCTCAGGAGCCAATGGCGGTAAGACGGGTGGCGGTTGCGGATGTAATTAAATTTTCAGGATGAAGAGAATATTATTGTTTATTTTTATATTACTTGCTGTAAATCATGTAATTACCGCACAAGTTGCAGATTCGTCTTTGGTCTACAAGAAGAGGGTATTGGAATCGACTGAAATAGACTTTCTAATGAGCCTCTACAACCAAGATGGGAGTCACTCTCCGGTCAATGGGGGCATCGGGACCGAAAAACTTGTGGATGGAACTCCGACCATCGTCTTGAGTATTCCTTTGAATGCGAATGATGTACTGACCATCGACGCAGGAATTTCTGCCTATACTTCTGCCTCGTCCAGCAATATTAACCCCTTCTGGTTAGCTCCTTCCAATTACAAAGACGCAAGTTTAACAAACATCACAAGTGCTTCCAGAGGAGGCGGCGGAGGAACTGTCATAACCACGCCAACAGGTTCCATTACACCTACAACTTATAACACCATAGGTACACCCTGGCTCGCGTCAACAGGGGCTTCTCACAGTGATGTGTTAAAGGCTGTTCATACAGACTATAGCCATAGCTCAGACAGTCGCAATTTTATTTGGGGATCTAATCTCGCCTATTCAAAGGAATTCGATTATACTTCCTACGGTTTTGGAGGTAATGTTACCAAGCTCTTTAATGATAAGAATACGGAAATCGGATTTAAAGGAACGGCATTCCTCGATAAATGGAAACCGATCTATCCTACAGAACTTAGGGAATACAAGGATTATGGCATTAATTTTCAGTCAAATGGATATTTCAAAGGAGTAAAAGTTTACAACCAGTCAGGGAATGTTTCCACCGCATATCTTCCATCCGATTTTAAGGAATGGGATCAGACCGGAAGGAACTCCTATACCTTGTCATTCTTTCTATCACAGATTCTGAACCAAAAATTTCAGGCTGCACTCTTTTTTGACCTGGTCATCCAGGAGGGTATGCTTTCTACTCCTTACCAAAGAATGTATTTTGCAGATAAACCCAATTATTACATTGGAGCCATCAGCGATATACCTAATTACACATCACCTTCAAATCACCGGGTCTATCAATTGGCTGATGCGATCGAGCGCCTGCCCACTTCCCGTTTTAAATTGCCGATTGGCGCGCGGATGAGCTACTACCTCAATGAATGGTTCGTTCTGAAGGGTTTCTATCGCTATTATATCGATGACTGGGGACTGAAGGCCCATACCTTCAATGTGGATCTTCCGGTCAGATTTAGTCAGTCGTTTAGCCTGACTCCCTCTTTCCGCTATTATATCCAGAATCAAATCGATTATTTTGCTCCTTTTGAGACCCATCTTTCGACTGAACAATATTACACTTCCGACTATGACCTTTCGAAATTCAACAGCCAACAATACAGTCTTGCCCTGAACTATACGGACATCTTCTCAAAGCTGAGAATTTTCTCCCTTGGGTTTAAAAATGCCAATCTGAAATTCAGTCAATACATCAGGAGCGATGGACTTACTGCCAATATTTTCTCTTTTGGCGTCAAGTTTGTCGGTAATGGTAAATAAAATGTTATATCATCCTATGATAAAATACGTTATCATCTATTTGATATTCTCGAAATTGTTTTTAGTTTTGGAGGGGACATTATAATATTCTAACCACTTAAGATTGATTTGTATGAAGAAAATTGCTGTTGTTTTGGTCTTGTGCCTGGGTTTTGTTTCGCTCTTTGCTCAGGAGTCTGCTAAATTGTATAATGCAGGAAATGATGCGATTAAAGCCAAAGATTACGCTAAAGCCCTCGAAAATTACGAGAAAGCCGCAGCCGTTTGGGGGAATGCACCAGCAGATTATGCCATGTTTTACAATTGTGCCATCTGCGCTTTCCAGATAAAAGATTATGAAAAGGCTGTCAAATACTTCGATCTTTGCGCCGCCAATAATTACAAAGTTGAAGATGCTATGTTCAACAAGGCAGTTGTATTCAAGATTCAGAAGAAAAACGATGAATATTCGAAAGTCATCAGCGAAGGCCTCACAAAATTTCCTGAGAATACCAAGTTTAAAGTTGAGATGTCTAAGACCCATTTCGCCGAGGGTGTGGCTCATTACAACAGTGGCAATGCAATCCTTAAGGCTGCCATCGACAAGATTAACTCCAAGAAATTCAAGGATGCCAAAGATCCCGGCTATGTAGCAGAGATTGAAAAAGCGAAGAAGGAATTCGGCGATGCACTTCCCTGTTTCGACAAAACAATCGGGCTGAATCCAGCCGACGAAAAGGCAAAAGAGGTTAAAGCAGCCTGCGAAAAACAGATCAAAGCTTTATAATTCATCTCATAATATTGGAAAGGGCTGAAATCTGGTGGTTTCAGCCCTTTGCTTTTTTGCATTGATTCAGCACAGCCGTTTTGTACCGGATCATTTTAGGTTATCTTTGTTTCTTTTTAAGGAAAATAACGCATGAAGGTTATCATCGCAGGCAGCGCATATCCATACAGAGGTGGCCTGGCAAGCTATAATGAAAGGCTTGCTGCTGAATTTCAATTGCATAGCGACGAAATTCAGATTGAAACCTTTGTCCTGCAGTATCCCTCCTTCCTCTTTCCTGGTAAGAGTCAATATTCTGACTCACCCGCACCCGGAAACCTGAAGATTAACCGCTCCATCAATTCCGTCAATCCTTTCAACTGGATCAGCGTCGGAATAAAAATCAGAAGGGAAAGGCCTGACCTGCTCATCTTTAAATTCTGGATCCCTTTCATGGGCCCATGTTTCGGCACCATTGCCCGTATTGCCAGGAGTAACAAACATACCAGGGTCATCACCATCATCGATAACCTCATACCTCACGAAAAACGGATCGGCGACCGGTTGCTGACCGGCTATTTTGTGAAGGCCTCCGATGCCTTTATCGCCATGTCAAAAAGTGTTCTGGAAGAGATTGACCTGTTTACCAGGAAGAAGCCGAGGCTTTTTTCCCCACATCCCATCTTCGATAATTTTGGTATAAAAATCCCAAAGGCAGAAGCCCTGGCGAATCTGGGATTCTCCGATCAATTCAGGTATATTCTGTTTTTCGGCTTTATCCGCGATTACAAAGGACTTGATCTCCTGATCGAAGCCTTTGCAGACCAGAGATTCCGGGAACTTCCAGTTAAGCTGATCATTGCCGGTGAATATTATTCGGACTCCAAAAAATACCAGGATCTCATCGCCGAGCACCATTTGTCAGAATTCATCATCCTTAAAAATGACTTCATCCCCAACGAGGAGGTGGCGAACTATTTCTGTGCCTGCGACATCATTGCACAGCCATACAAAACGGCCACCCAGAGTGGTGTGACCCAGATCGGATTTCATTTTGAGAAACCGATGCTCGTGACAAATGTTGGGGGACTTGGAGAAATTATTATCGACGGGAAAATAGGATTCGTCACTGAGCCCGATAAGAAGGAGATTGCGGATGCACTGATCCGTTTCTTTACCTCGGATCTTTCCAGTAATTTTGAGACCAACATGATTGAGGAGAAGAAAAAATATTCCTGGGCAGGGATGTATGCCAATATCATCAATCTTTTCAACCAGATAAAAAAATGATCATCCGAAGTAAAGCGCCACTCAGGATAGGACTCGCCGGCGGAGGTTCAGATGTCTCGCCATACTCCGATATTTACGGTGGCGCCATTTTAAACGCTACCATTGATCTCTATGCCTACGCTTCGCTCGAGCCAACGACGGATAACAAGATCGTATTCCAGTCTGTCGATAAGGACATTACGATGTCTTACGGTTCAGAAGAGCTCTTGCCGGTCCATGCAGATCTGCCATTGCACGCAGGTATCTATAACCGGGTGATCCGTGATTTTAAATGTAAACCCCTGTCATTTAGGCTGATCACGCACGTGGATGCCCCTCCCGGCTCGGGTCTGGGATCCTCCTCGACGCTGGTGACGACCATCCTTGGCGCCTTCGCCGAATGGTTAAAACTACCTCTCGGGGAAAACGATATTGCCAGGCTTGCCTATGAAATTGAAAGACAGGACCTTGGACTTTCCGGGGGTAAACAAGACCAGTACTCGGCAACCTTTGGCGGGATCAACTTCATGGAATTTCTGGCCGATGATGTCGTAATAGTCAATCCTTTACGACTTAGTTCCTCTTTGATCAGTGAGTTAGCTTATTCTACAGTCCTATATTTTACAGGCGCCAGCCGCCTTTCTGATCATATCATCGACGAACAAAAACGCAGCGTCAGGGAAAACCAGATGGCCAAGATAGAAGCCATGCATAAAATCAAGGAACAAGCCTTCCTGATGAAAGAAGCACTGCTGAGAGAAGACCTGAGTGAGATCGGCCCGATCCTCGATTTTGGCTGGAAAAACAAACGTCAGATGGCAAGCGGCATCACCAATCCGCTGATCGACGAAATATATGAGGCAGCCATTTCGGCTGGTTCTACCGGTGGCAAAGTCTCAGGCGCCGGGGGTGGTGGTTTCATGTTCTTTTATTGCCCGAAAAACAGTAGACACGTGGTCATCGAAACTCTCAGGAAGTTCGGTGGGGAAGTCAGGGCTTTTAATTTCAGCAGCAAAGGACTCACCTCCTGGCAAGCAAAATAAATAGTACGCAGATGAAGAGTGACGTAATTATTTTAGCCGGCGGACTGGGGACCAGACTTCAGAACCTCTTACCAGGAATCCCAAAACCAATGGTCCCGGTTAATGATCAACCTTTCCTGAAGTACCTTCTGGGTTACGTAAATAAGTTCAGGCCCACCAGGATCATCCTTTCCGTAGGCTACCGTCACGAACAGATTAGGGAATATTTCGGAGATAATTTTGAGGGCACGGAACTGCTTTATTCTATCGAGGAATTTCCGCTGGGTACTGGCGGCGCGATCTTTCAATCGATTCAATTATCCGATAGTGATCATGTTTTTATCCTGAATGGAGATACTTTTTTCGATGTGGATCTGGATCAAATGGAATCGCAACACATTAATAAACAGCCAGATATTACAATTGCGCTCAAAGAAATGCGAAACTTCGAGCGCTATGGTTCCGTCTTCATCCAGGACAATAGAATTACCCGGTTTATCGAAAAGCAATACGTTGAAAGGGGTCAGATCAATGCCGGGACTTACCTGTTAAACAAACAACGGTTCCTGGAAAACCACTGGCCTGAGAAATTTTCCTTTGAAAAAGAATACCTGGAAAAATTCGTGGAGAAGGGATTTTTTGCTCCTTTCTATGCCGATGGATATTTCATTGATATCGGTATCCCGGAAGATTACGCTAAGGCACAGCATGATTTCAAAACAAAGAGAGCTTTGTTCCTGGACCGCGACGGTGTGATCAACAAAGAGATAAATTATCTCTACCGGAAGGAGGACTTCGTTTTCATCGACGGCATCTTCGAAATCTGTGAATTTTATCAAAGAAGGGGATTCGTCCTGATTGTGATAACTAACCAGGCTGGAATAGCCAAGGGTTATTATACCGAAGAGGATTATAATATCCTTACTGAATGGATGATAGCCGAATTTTCAAAAAGGTCAATTGCCATAAACAGAGTGTACCACTGTCCGCACTTTCCGGAAATCACCGGCGATTGCGGGTGTAGGAAACCCAATCCTGGCATGCTATTACAGGCTCAGTCGGAATTTAATATCGACCTTCCAAACTCCATTCTGATAGGGGATAAGCAGTCGGATTTTGATGCTGCAATAAATTCTGGAATAAAGAATTACTACCATATCGACAACATCATTAAACGATTGGATAATCTGCCTGTCTGAAAGTTATAAATAGATGCATTGTACCCAAAAGGATTGAAAGGCGTATAAGGCAGATAGATTGTCACACTCGTGATGAAGAAAATAGTACCGATGAAGATGAAAATAAACATACTAAAGGTTCGGAATGCGCCTCTGATGCTAGCCTGGAGATTAGGGATCATCATGGTTCTATACACGTTCCAGCGGCTTGTATTTTACCTTCTTAACGCGGGATTTTTTCCTGATATGTCAGCAGGGCACCTGGCAGAATTAATGCTCTCCGGAATCAAGTTTGATCTTTCTGCCGTCTTATACACCAACAGCCTTTATATTTTACTGATGCTGCTGCCTTTTCATTTCAGGTACCACGAAACCTATAAGAAATTCGCAAAGATTCTGTTCTTTGTGACCAACGGCGTGGCACTACTGACGAACTTTATCGATGTTATCTATTTTAGGAATATCTCCCGGCGGACTGATTTCAGCGTTTTTACCGAATTTCAGCATGAGTCCCAACTGTGGAAAATCGTCCTGCACAGCCTGGTTCAATATTGGTATCTCCTCTTGCTTTTTGTCGGATTGCTCCTTTTTCTTCGTTGGATTTATTCCGACCATAAGAGCAGCGGACTGGTACGTTCAAAAATGGTCTACCTCTTAAGCGGGCTTGTTTTTGCAGGGTTAGGTGGAGGATTGACTGTTGCAGGTATGCGCGGTGGCTTCACCGGAACGACGCGTCCAATTACCATCAGCAATGCCCTGGAAAAGATTCAAAAGCCAATCGAGTCGGCCATAGTGCTGAACACTCCCTTCTCGATGATCCGGACTATTAAGGCAAAGACCTTTGAAGAGGTGAAATTTTTTGAGGAACAGGAAGCGGAGAAAATCTACTCCCCGCTGCATCCGGGTTACCCTAAGGGAAGTTTCAAGCCCATGAACGTAGTGGTTCTGATTCTCGAAAGCTTTACAAAAGAAGTGGTGGGATCCATGAACAAGGATTTGGATAATGGTCATTACAAGAGCTATACACCCTTCCTTGATTCTCTGATCCAGCACAGCTACACCTGGAAATATTCCTTTGCTAACGGACGTCAGTCTATCGAGGCGATCCCTTCTGTGATCGCCGGAATCCCCTCTCTGGTTCAGCCTTTTGTTACTTCACGTTACTCGCTCAATGATATGGACGGCTTAGCAGCTACGTTGAAGACCAAGGGCTATGATGCCGGGTTCTTTCATGGAGCACCCAATGGTTCGATGGGATTCAACTCGATGACTAACATGCTCTCCATCAAGAAATATTTCGGAGAAAACGAATATGGCAGGAAGCAGGATTTCGATGGTTACTGGGGGATTCCGGATGAGCTGTTCTTAAATTATTGTGCCAATAATTTCGAAAAAATAAAGGAGCCTTTTGTGGCAACAGTCTTTACCCTTTCTTCGCATGATCCTTATATTCTGCCAAAAAAATATGAGAATGTTTTCAAGGGAGGTCAGGATCCATTATATAAATGTATAGAATACTCAGATTTTTCGCTGAAAGAATTTTTTAAGGAGGCTTCGACAAAACCCTGGTACAAGAACACCCTTTTTATTCTGACAGCGGATCATTCCCTTCCTTCAAGGGTACGAAAGGAGTACCTGACAACGACCGGAATTTTTTCAATTCCGATCATTTTCTACCATCCCGGCAGCGATCTGGTTGGCATGGATTCAACCTTGATGCAACAGATTGACATATTCCCAACGATCATGGGTTACCTGAAATATGACGCTCCTTATTTTGCTTTCGGCAGTGATAGGTTTCAACAAAAGGATAACCCATTTGTGGTGAATTATGTGAACGGGTATTACCAGTTTATGGAAGGCGACTACCTGCTGCTGTCGGACGGAAAAACGTTGAAGAATGCTTATCGTTTTAAAGAAGATCCAACCTACCAGAACAACCTGGCTGACAAAGGCGATACGGCCATCGACTTTCATTACAAAAGGTTTAAGGCTTTCCTTCAGCAATATAACAACAGAATGGTGGAGAATAGACTAAAAATTAAGTGACCTTAAAATCTGAATTGCATTCTGAAAGTCATTACATCATCCTTCAGGTCTGTTGTATAACCTTTCAATTGAGTCTTCTCGTTCGTCACCTTCGCATAATAAAGAACCAGCTTAATATTTTCGGTCAGGTAATTGACATATCCAAATCCAAGGGTATTGTATTGAATGTTGGCAGCCGTAAAATTTGAACCGGCGGCTCCGATATCACTGCCTTTCACCTGAATATTCGGGTCGTACCAGTCGTATTTCACAACTAGTTGGTGCTTGAGCGAAAACAGGCTCTGGACATAGCAAAAATAAGCGCCGTTAAACTTCCGGACATGAAATCCATCGGTGCCGGTTACCAGCGCGACAGGCGTTTCACTACTGGAAGCCGTACCCGTCTGCTGACCGAAAACATATTCCGCCCGGAACTCCGAGAATCCAACCCTGTTTTTGATCTTTAGCTGCGCATCTGCTTCCCCGTATTTTCGGGGGGAATTGCCATTAAGGTTGGAGGCGCTTGAATCCACCAAACTGGTCAGGATACCGTTCTTCGTTCCTGTATAATATTTATATTTAGTGTTTTGCAACAATCCTCCCTGCAAAGTGGAAATTCCTCCGGAAAGCGTGAGGCTCTTCGAAAGGGGAATCGGTTTCACGGAAATCCTGGCTATCAGGTCCTTGATATTATCAAAATCACCGGCAGCATTTATACCCTGGCCATTGAATAATCCTACATCCATTTTTACCTTGTTGAAAATGCCAATATCTCTCCTGGCATCAAAGCTAACCATCGCCCCAAGATCTCTTTCCCCTTTCATCAGAATCTGCGACATTCTACCCCGTTCGGGTGATTCCCTGTCACTGCTGCTGTAATTTAATTCAAAACCGAACGGACGGGCAAACATTCCCGTGGTGAAAGAAAAGAGCTTGTATTTGTTTTCAAAGATGCGGCCCCATACATCCCTTACTGTGAAATTCCGCTCGTTTGCATCAAATTGAAAAACGATCTGAACTCCTGGACCTGTCCGGTCTTTGGATCCAAAATTGATATAGTCGATCCTGATCCTGCTTCGTCGTAACATGAACCGGTTGTTTACCTGAGGGCCAAAGTCCCCTCCTTCGTAACTCTTTGCTCCTTCGCTGCCGGCTAACTGAAATTGGGGCTGAATATAACCGCCGATCCTGATATGGTCGTATTTTTGATAAACACCCAGAAGGCCTTTCCCCATGTTCTTGGTAGTATCTACCATATCCATCAAAAACTGTGCATGCAACTGATTGGATGCAAGGGTCATTATAAAGCACAATGAAATAAAAATTTTCAACTTCTTCACAGGCACATTTTTAGGATTTACGAAAACAGGTTAATTCTGCGGCTAAAAATAATCAATCATGGTGGATAATTGTAGCGTTTTTTTCGATTTACCGGTTTGATGCTTCCTGTGAGAATTGTATCTTTATGCGATTGAGCAAGTCACAACTTTTAACCAATAATTTATAAAATGCAAAACAGACGGGATTTCTTAAAAATTTCTGCCGCAGGTTCGGTAGGCATGATGTTACTCGGTGCAAATGAGGCCTTTGCAGGCATTGCTGACGACAGGAAGAAATTTGGAGTTGGATTACAACTGTATACTATTCGTGATGCAATCAGCGCAGATCTGCTTGGTTCCTTAAAAAAACTCTCTGATATGGGTTATAAAACTCTGGAGCTGGCAGGGTATGCAAACGGAAAATTTTATGGACATTCACCGGCGGAATTTAAAAAAATCGTGAGTGATTTGGGAATGGATGTCATCAGCAGCCATTCAGCAGTAGAATCGACAGGTATTACGACCGAAAATGCCAAATTGATGGCAGACTCGCATGCCGCACTTGGTGCAAAATTCGTGATCCAACCCTGGATCAATGAGCAGGACCGCAACATCGAGACCTACAAAAGAATGATCGGTGACTGGAACAAAGTCGGCAAAATCATGAAGGGCGTCGGTATTCAGTTCGGATACCATAACCACAATTTCGAGTTTGCAAAGATCAACGGAAAAGTTCCTTATTACGATATTTTCATGCCAGAGATGGATAAAGATCTTATTACCATGGAATTAGATTTGTTCTGGGCTTCAAAAGCAGGGCAGGATCCTATTGCCATGTTCAATAAGTACCCTGGAAGGTTCCAGTTGCTGCACTTTAAAGATATGAAAACCAAACAGGCTCCATTCTTCGAAGTGATCAAGGATGATATCTGTGATGTTGGCGCCGGAGTGATCGACTTCAAGAAAATTTGGGCTTCTAAAAAGGTTGCCGGTGCAAAATACCTTTTCGTGGAGGATGACAATCAAGGGTTAGGAAAACCATTCGAAGCCCTCGAAATCAGCATCAAAAATATCACGACTAAAATCTTGAAATAATACCTTCCTGGTAAGGTTTAACACGTATTGAAAATAGGTTCAGACTGGAAGGTCCGGGCCTATTTTTTTTGATCTGTATTGAAATATTAACCGACATGTAATTCTGTTGTAACAGAAATGTAACACCTCCGGGATATTTTTGTGGCATAAATAGACAGCATGATTCGCAGAATTACAAAAATATTACTCCTTATCGCTTTTGTTTCAGGAACATATGCCGTTAGCGCGCAACAGACGAGCTCTATCCTGAAAGGCAAAGTCCTCGACGAAAAAGAAACACCTATTGCCGGAGTTACCGTTGTTATCACTTATCTGCCTTGGAATAAGACTATTACCGCTGTTACAAATAAGAAAGGTGTCTATTGTGTGGCCAACTTAGCTCCTGGAGGTCCTTACAATATCAAATTTACGATGGACGGCTACAGGTTTCAGGCACGCGAAAATCTCTCGTTAATCGTGAATGAAATCAACGATTTGTCCCTTCACATGGACGTTAGCAGGCAAGTCGCCCAGAATTCAGAAGCAGTTGGCGCCCCGCTGGTAAGTGTTGAAGAGTCAAAAGCCAAAGGAGCAGATTTGTAACCCAAAATCTATTTTAACCCCTTGAAGTCGTATTTTTGGTAGAAATCCAGGGTTTGATCGGGTTTTTCCACCTTACCAGGAAACTCCATTTTCGAAAATTGCTGAAAATACAACAGGCACGAATTCTTCCACCATTCTGCCAGCTTGACCTGCTTCTCTAATTTCCCCGCAACAGAATCGAAAATTTCGGCGTCTAATTTACCATTTAAGGTCTGCCATTCAGCCTTCATATTCCTGACACCATCCACCCCGGCAGCGTAATGCAAGGCCAATTCCTCCCATAAAGTATTACCCGACTTCATCCTGTAATTCCAGGGTACGTGGTGAAACCACAGAATATTTTCCTCCGGACAAGTTTTCAGGTTGGCAAATTTATCCGCTACAGGCTTGAAATATTGTCCTGTTGCATTGCTACCTGAAGGAGACCGGTTAAAACCAATTCCTGCACTGTCCGCCTTGTGATAATAAATCGCCGTCCAGTCGGCGCGGCCCCTGTTCACCCATGGACCCGGACCGAAATGATGACCATTCCCCATGATATGATGCAAGCCCAGTGGCGTCATGTAATTCACAGAGATCTCCCGCGAATCCAGCATTATTTTAGAAATTTTAGCAACCGCCAAAGGATCCGATGTCAGTGAGAGTCTGATCCACTCTTCCGCAACCGTAGCCGAAGATAAGTAAGGATCCCAGGCCAGACGGCCAAAAGAATACCAGTTGGCCTGTCCGAAGAAATGTCCAGTCCAATTGGTATCGCTGCCCGTATTGGCCACTCCTGCCATTCCCGTTAAACGATGATTTTCCAGCGTCCCGTCGATCACTTTAGCAACTGTCGACCCTTTCCCCCTGGAGTAGGTATCGGCAAGCAGGCATTCTTTGTACAGCGGAGCAAGGTAACACAGGTCGGTCGACTGCCCCAGGTATTCCTGAGTGATCTGGAATTCCATCATCAGCTGAGTCTTCGGCATGGCTCCAAATAATGGATGGAACGGCTCCCGGGGCTGGAAATCTATCGCCCCGTTCTTGACCTGAATGAGCACATTCTCCCGAAACTGCCCATCGAGCGGCTTAAATTCATTTAATGCCTGTTTGGCGCGGTCGTCCGGCACATTATTGTCGTAAACGAATGCCCTCCACATCACGATTCCTCCAAACGGTTTCAACGCATCGGCCAGCATATTTGCCCCATCTGCATGCGTTCGGTTGTAATTTTGAGGTCCGGGTTGACCTTCCGAATTAGCCTTTACCAGGAAACCACCGAAATCAGGTATGTAAGAATATACTTCCGCAGCTTTTTTAGCCCACCACTCCTTTACCTCCGGCACGAGCGGGTCGGCTGTTTGCATGCCCCCAATATTAACCGGGGAACTGAATTTAACCGATAAAAACACCTTCAGGCCATAGGGTCTGAAAACATCAGCCAGTGCCGCCACTTTTTTCAGGTATTCAGGCGTAAGCATCAGTGGATTAGCGTTGACATTGTTCAGTACGGTCGCGTTGATTCCGATGGAGGCATTGGCGCGGGCATATGCGGCATATCTGACATCAACCTTACCAGGAAGCTCTTCCCATTTCCAAAGCGACTGACCTGCATAACCCCGTTCAATCGACCCGTTCAGGTTGTCCCAGTGGTCGAGGATCCTGACTCGTATTTTTGGCGAACTGACGATCGCAAGCTTGTTGAGGTCCGCTCCTGTCTGAATCAGTCGCAGGAGATGGTAAGTCCCATAGAGCACCCCAATGTCTGAGTTGGCCGTAATCAATAGAATTTCTTTATTATTGATAATTAAGGTCTTAATCAGATATCCCTCTTCCCCGGCTGCCTTAAGCTCTTTCCCGGTTACTTGATTTTTTACCTCCTTCATGGTTTCGGCTTTCCCCGCCAGGATAATATTGCCGGTTATTTCTCCTGAAATCCCATTGATCCTGTGGCCGAGCATCGCCTGCAATCCGTTCTGCAACTCGTCTCTTACTACCTTCATGGTAGGAGAATCTCCCCTTACCAGGAAGCCGGTTATCTTCCCGGAATACGATTTTTGTAAAGATTCTGAAACCGGCGAAAAATTCAGCCACAATTTATAACCATCGTTGGCCGAGACCGAATACCGGACCATCAGCAGAAGTAAAACCATTATTAGCAGACCTTTTCTCATGATTGCAGAATTTTTTTGAAGAAAGCGTATGATCAAAGTTATAAGAAAAATATAATTTTATAGAATGAACATTCTGATCAGGCCCTGGGTAATTTCCGATAAACCAAGTTTGGTGAAATATGCCAATAACTGGAATATCGCCAAGAATTTAATTGATAAATTCCCTTATCCGTATCATGAGGAAGATGCTGAATCATATATTCAATTTGCAAATGCTGATGATCCCGTTCACCTGTTTGCCATCGATCACGAAGGGGAGGCCATTGGAGCCATAGGAATAACACTTCGAACGGATATTTACCGCAAGAATGTGGAAATGGGATATTGGCTGGCAGAACCATTTTGGGGACAAGGGATTGTTTGTAAGGCGGTAATTCAAATGGTGAAGTTTGCCTTTGAAACCTATGAAATTTCCCGGATCTATGCCGGAGTCTTTGGGAGTAATCTTGCTTCTCAGAGAGTCCTCGAAAAATCTCATTTTACCCTCGAAGCGAAATTTCGAAAAACGCTTTTTAAGAACGGCGAATATCTGGACGAACTGATATACGGATTGAGACGGGAAGATTGGGCTGCCAGTCAGTTTCCTGTTGATCCTTGTGCCACCCCCCGGCAATAAATCCCGGATTTTATATTAATCCTTATTTTGAAAGCCTGAGAAGATCCATTTTTTGGAGAAACCCTGGGAGTGGGAATTATTATGTCTAAAATACAGTAAATCAATTGTATAAAATTCTTTGTGGTCTGCTTAACAAGCAAAATTGTCTAAGACTCGATTCTAAATAGCGATTGATATTTAACAAATTTTAGAAATTCTGAAACATTCTCTATTTAGATTCGTTCTAAACAGTATTGTTATTTTCAAATCTCATAACTAAAAACATTAACGAATATGGAACGCAAAGCATTCTTCTCCTCACTTGGGTTTTCTGCAGGCATGATATTTATAGCTCCTGTCATGACTGCCTGCAGCAAAAGTGAAACAGACACTACAACATCCGGTACAACCAATACCTCTGCTGTCGATTTTACCCTCGATCTTTCTTCTCCAACTTACTCGGCTCTCAACAATAATGGGGGATCTGTTGTAAAGGACAATATTATTATTGCCCGCACTTCTGCCGGGGCATTTGTCGCTCTCTCCTCCATCTGTACTCACCAGCAATATAATCCAATTTCTTTTGAAAGTGCCGCCAGCCGGTTTCATTGCCCTAATCATGGTTCTAATTTTGCAACGGATGGTACGGTTATAAATGGTCCTGCCCTGACTGCATTGAAGAAGTACAATACGCAACTTACCGGCACGAACTTAAGGGTATACGCTTAATTCCTTCCATTAAATCTACTTTAACATTTATCAAATTTATCACCATGAAAACAAATAGAATTTATTTGCATTTAATGCTTTTAGCTACATTCGGAACGTTTATCGGATCATGCACCAAAACTGAAACTGTTGATCCTTTTGAAATTAAGCTTAGCACCTCTGCCAAGCTTGGAAGTTACCTCACCGATAAGGCAGGTAACACGTTGTATTTTTTCGCACTCGATGCCAATGGATTAAATAATTGCACCGGTGGTTGCACAACCGCCTGGCCAATTTTTTCGGTCAGTGGATTAACCCAGGATAAACTGGCAGCCGGTCTGACGCTTTCCGATTTCGGTACCGTCAGCGCCAGTTCAGGGATGCAGGTAACCTATAAGGGATGGCCTTTGTATTATTATGCTCCCGGTGGTGTTCGTGAAAGCGCAACTCAGACCACCGGCGAAGGAGTAAACGGCATGTGGTTTGTCGCAAAACCTGATTATACTATCATGATGGCCAATGCACAATTGGTGGGTGCTGATGGTAAAAACTACGTGGTGTCTCCTACAAATGTTTATACTGAAGGTGTAGGTAAGACAACCTATTTTACAGATATAGTCGGTCGTACGCTTTATGCCTATGCGAAAGACAGTGCCAATTTGAACAAATACACCAAAGCCGACCTGACTAACAATGGTGTCTGGCCAATTTATGAAACCGACAAAATTGTTGTTCCTTCAACTTTGGATAAGTCCTTGTTTAGTAGTATAACCATTTACGGAAAAAAACAAATTACCTATAAAGGATGGCCCATGTATTATTATGGTCCTGATGCGGATGCAGCAGGATTATTCAGAGGGAACAATAAAGGGGTCAGCGTTCCCAAACCTAATGTCTGGCCGGTATTTCTTCAGGACTATCCTGCTGCCCCGAAGAAAAACTAAGAGGATATGAAAATATAAAAAACCCGTTTACAGCGGGTTTTTTATATTTTACTCATGGCATATTCTGCCAGTGCAGTAATGGTGAAACTAGGATTAACCCCCAGGTTGCCCTGAACCACAGACCCATCGAGAATGTACATATTCGGGTATCCATGTACCTTGAAATCAGGGTTAATCATCCCTTCATCAGGATCCAGGCTCATAGGAACACCTCCGAGAATATGTGCCGTAGAGGGAATGTTGAATAATATTTCGGCAATGGAATTCTGGGGATGGGCATTCGCCTTCTTTGCATAGCGGTGCATCACTTCCTGACCGATAGGGATGTATGATTGCACTTTTTGTTCACCCCTGTTCTGCAGCGTGATCATTTTCCGGAAAGGCCACCTTCTTAGTACAAATTTCATTTTTGTATCCATCGTCTGCATAACCAGAAAAATCACACTATTGTCGGCCCAATGGCGATTAAAAGTCATCCTCAAAAACAGCAGGGGATGCAGAAAAATATTCTTTAGAAAATGAAGAATCCGCAATCCGTTTGAACCCTTCTTGTCCGTTGCAATGGTAGCAAGCAGGCCTAAAAGGCTTGATTTATTGGGATATTTTACTATTTCGATGAAAGTCTCATTATCTGGCTTGAAGATGGAACTGATGGCAATGCTGTTATTCAGTTTTCGGTCGCTGAGGGTGGCCGTACACAAAGTCTCAGAATTGGTGCGTACGCTTTCACCCAACTTATCTGATAAGTTAGGCAGTGTTTTATACACATATTTCTGGTTCAGCAATAATTTTATGGTACCCATCACACCCCCGGCGACAACCAGCCCTCTTGCCTTGAAGACTCGATTTTTCCCTGGCAGGATTCCCGCTGTTTTCCTGGTATGAATTAGGTACTCTTCGTTGATAAACTCAATCTTCCAGACTTTCGTTTCAGAAAGAATCTCGACGCCTTTTTTCTCTGCAAACCAAAGATAATTCTTGTCGAGCGTGTTCTTGGCATTTTCCCGACATCCAACCATACAGCCGGCACAATTTGTGCATGGATTCCGAATAGGGCCTTCCCCCTTAAAATAGGGATCCTTTGGCGTCGTGTCCTGATCAAAATAGACGGCCACATAGACATTGTCGAATGAGTCTTCCTTCCCCATGTCTTTGGCGACCTCCCGAAGGAAATCATCCTCCGTGTTTCGTTTCTCGAATTTAGTGCGCCCAAGCATTACTCCCGCCTTGTCATAGAACGGTTTCAAAACGGATTGCCACTCGTTAAAACTGCTCCACTGCTTGTTTTTGAAAAACGCGGCAGGCGGGACCATCAAGGTATTGCCATATACTAAACTGCCACCGCCGACTCCCGTTCCACTTAAAACCAACGCATGTTTGAATAAGTTGAGCTTCTGAAAACCAAGGAAACCCAGCTGCGGAAGCCAAAGATATTTCTTCAGGTTCCAATTGGATTTTGGGAAATCCTGCGATTGAAACCTCCGGCCTTTCTCGATTGTAAGTACTGAATAACCTTTTTCCGCCAGACGCAGGGAGGAGACACTCCCTCCAAATCCGGAACCAATAACAATGTAATCGAAAGTCTCGTTCATGATGGTTGGCCTTTTATTTCAATCCTAAAAAGGGTACCCAATTGCTGGATTTGATAAAACTAATTAAAAATGCCTTACCAGGAAGCAATAGCATCTAAAGTGTCTCTTTTTTTAGCCTATTACGCTGAATATTAAGAAAGTCTTTTAACTTTCACCTCATGTATTTAAATTTTCAAAAAATATATTACTAACTTTCACCATCCTATACTTTTTAACAAGAGTTACCATGATTATTGATCTGAGACGCTCGCTGCGTAAGGCTTTAATTCACTCATGTGTTGTGATGATCCTAACCATCACTTTTTCTATCTTATTTTCGGTTTCTTCCCGGTCGCAGCCGGTTAAGATCTGTGCCCAGGCCTCACTGGCCGAGAAAATCTATTTACAACTGGATAATAAAGCATATACAACCAATGACATAATATGGTTCAAGGCCATCGTTGTTCATGCCATCAATCATGCTCCAAGCAAATTAAGCCACATCCTGTATGTGGAATTAATAAGCCCGGATGAGCGGATACTTGAAAAAAAACTCATCAAACTACAGGAGGGCATCGGAGAGGGTTTCTTCGAATTGAACCAGGTGAAAACAGAAGGTGTTTATTTAGTAAGGGCTTACACGGAGTGGAATAAAAATTTTGGAGCTGATTTTATTTTTAAAGCCTATATTCATGTTTTTGCACCTGCTGTATACCTGAAATCTGAGCCGATTGGTGAAATCTCCCTGATAAAGGAGCAGAACAATCTTCGTCGGCTGAAATTCAATATCGATCCCATTTCAATTGACAACCTCCACAAGAAGGATCTTAAACTTTTCATTACGCTGGATGACCGTAAAGACACCCTATCCATTCCTAAAAACAGGGAGAACAAATACCCGGTAGATTATCATATCCCCGAAAAATGTCAGTTTGTGACCCTTAAGTTCGTAACCCAAAATAATTTTAGTTATTCTAAAACCATTGCCTTGAATGAGGATTATTTCGACCTGCAGTTCTTCCCTGAAAGCGGAGAACTGGTCGACGGACTAAGAAGCAAGGTCGGCTTTAAGGCGTTGGATTATAATGGGAAAGGGAAATTTGTGGAAGGGGACATCGTGAATGCTGAAGGTGAAATCATGACGCATTTCAAAAGCAATACCCTGGGAATGGGGAGCTTCGTGTTGACCAGAGTCGATGGCAAGACAACCTATTTTGCCAGATTGTCCGCTAGTTCGAATAAAACATTAACGACCAATTACCCATTACCCGTGATTTCCCGCAAGGGTAATGTGTTATCGGTGTTTAAATCCGGGGAGGAAATCCTGGTAAGGACCTTATCCAATTATCTCAAAAATGACAGTATCTACCTGCTGATTTCTTGCAGGGGAGTCAGTCAATACGCCTTAAAAGCAGGATTGAAAGAAGGGGTATTTTCAGTGGCAATTCCAAGGAAAAGGCTTCCCGAGGGAATTATTGCTTTCACCATGACGGACAGCCTGATGAACCCTTTGGCTGAAAGACTCTATTTCAATGAAAAGCCTGAGGGCCGGATGAATATTTCGGTGGCTTCCGACAAGAATACCTACGGCCAAAGGGAGATGACCCGGCTTGCCATCGCGACAAAATCCTACAGCGGTAAAACCGTAAATGCCAATTTATCCTTACTGGTATTGAATAAGAATCAGCTGGGCGAAATGCAGGGTGAGCGACAGAATATACTTTCCTGCTTTCTGTTAACATCTGATTTGAAAGGCGAAATAGAGCGTCCGGGATATTATTTCAGAAACGATTCTGACAGGTTTAATGACCTTGATGCTCTTTTACTTACACAAGGATGGCGGAAGTACCTCTATACCAAACCACCGGATAAAATTGAGTTTCAGCCGGAGACCCTTCTGTCAGTTTCGGGGACCGTCAGCGGACTCGTTTTTGCCAAGAGAAAAAAAGTGGCCGACTTAACCCTCATGACATTTGGACGTACCAAGACCATTCACATGCAGAAAACGGATAGTCTGGGCAGGTTTTTATTCAATCTGAACGATGAATACGGGCAGAAGCTGAATCTTTTAATACAGAGCGTCAATAAAGCCGGCAAGAATTGGGATTATACCATTTCATTGGATAAAAAAGTTTCGCCTCCTGTCTCTTTTGATCATGTAAAGACGATACAAAAAATTGACAATATCGAACTTGCCTTTTCAAAGAATAATTTTGAAAAGGAAAAGGTGGAAGAAAATTTTCGTCTTTCAAAGGAAGGGATTCTTCTGAATGAGGTCGTGGTGGATGGTCTGCGCCTAACCCCTACGCGGAAAAAGATGATAGAACAATGTGGAAAACCTGTTGAAATCATTAACGGGGAGGATCTTGTGGCTAAGGAGCAAAAATGGTCTTATGGTCTTTACAGTGTGCTGATGTTCAATTATTCAAACATCATGAAAATTGAGCTTTCGAGCGAGGGTACTCCTGTCGCAAGGGTCAGAAATTCATCCAGGACTCTTATAATGGTTGATGGATTGCCTCTTCAACTTTATGAATATGAATCGATTCCGTACTTGTCTCCAAGTGATATTAAATTTATAGACATCTATGAAAACGCAAAGATATTTCCACAGGCCTATGCCATGACTTATCCGGAAGTAACCGCATTTGATATTCCTACCATTGGGAATATCATTGCTGTCTATACCAAAACAGGGAAGGGAATGTACGGAACGCAGCAGGCAACGGGAATTGTTAAGGCTTCCGTCCCTGTGTTTTCAACTCCCCGTGAATTCTATGCCCCAAAATATGAAAATGCCCAGTCGGCCGATTCGTCTAAACCCGATCTGAGGGCTCTGGTACACTGGGAACCAATGCTTCGGTCGGATAGCACAGGAAAGGCCTCTGCTACTTTTTACAATGCGGATATTCCCGGAGAAATGCTGGTGGTGGTTGAGGCCATATCAGACTCAGGAGAAATTGGTTACAAAGAGCTGGTATATCGTGTCAAAAAACCATGATTCGTGTCTTTAATTATTGAAATACATTAAGATATATAGGTCCGGCTTTTCCGGTAAAATGTTCGTATGCAGGGGTTTCGTCTTGTAGAAATTAAAATTCTTGACAATCAGCAAACCTTATGCTATATTTAATTGCATTTCATCTCTTTTAGTCTTAGCTTTATTGAGAATGAAGTTGTAAAAAAAAATCAAGTAATATGAAATACCCATGAGACAATTATTCCACCAACCGAAAATGAATATCTGGGTATTCCATGCGACCTTTAAAAAACAAACTATATACGCATGAAATCAAACAGACGTAATTTTTTATTTCAGTCCTTTGCTTCTGCATCTGGACTGGCAGCCGCCACCATGTTACCATCAGAACTCTTTGGTAATGATTTGCACAGTACGAACCGTCCCACTGAGATAATATTGCCGCAAGAGAAACGACCTGCACCTAAAGATTCAATAAGATTCTCAGTGATTGGACTTAACCATAGCCACATTTATGGGATGGTGGAATCCCTGATCGGAGGAGGAGGGAAACTGATTGCTGTATATTCTAAAGAACCCGAATTGTTAACGGGTTTTACGAAGCGATATCCAAATGTAAAAATTGCTACTAGCGAAACTGAAATTCTTGAAGACCATACCATCCAATTGGTCGCCAGCGCTTCAATCCCATTCGACAGAGCACCGCTGGGTATTCGTGTCATGCTGTCAGGTAAGGATTTCATGACAGATAAGCCAGGAATCCTGACCCTCAGTCAATTCAAGGAAGTGAAGAGTACACAGAAAAAAACCGGTCGTATCTACTCAATTGTCTACAGTGAACGTTTGGGAAATTCCGCCGCAGTGAAAGCAGGTGAACTGGTTTTGGCCGGAGCAATTGGGAAAGTCGTTCAGACGGTGGGCCTTGGACCTCACAGGGTAAGTCCCAGTACACGGCCCGACTGGTTCTGGGATCCTGAAAAGGCCGGTGGAATCTTATGCGACATAGGTTCTCATCAGTGCGATCAGTTTCTCTTTTACACCGGGTCCAAACAGGCGGAGGTGGGTTTTTCGCAGATAGGAAATTTCAACAATCCTAAGTATCCCAAGTATGCCGATTTTGGGGATATGAATGTCCACAGCGATCATTCTACCGGCTACATCCGAATCGATTGGTTTACACCAAACGGCCTCGACACTTGGGGCGATGGAAGAACCTTTATTTTGGGGACAGAAGGATACATTGAAATGCGAAAATACATCGATATCGCAGGTCGTAAAGGAGGAAATCATCTGTTTCTGGTGAACCAAAAGGAAACGAAGTATTATGATTGCTCTCAGGTTTACATGCCTTATGGAGAACAACTTGTAAGTGATGTTGTCAACCGTACCGAGACAGCCATGACCCAGGATCACTGTTTTCTGGCTACGGAATTGGCTTTGACCGCTCAAAAAATGGCACACCGGCTAAATATCAAATCATAGCTCTTCGGCACAACAAGGAAAGGCCTCTTTTTTGAATATAATCTTTAAGAAAGTATTAACTTTATAGGAAGAATACTGGTTAAAAAGTGATTTCCTGGTAAGTCGGGGAATAGTGATTTGAAAAACGAATGGTGAAATACAAAATTGAATTGATAGGATAAGCGGATTAAATTTTTATAATCATTTATTTATCTATTATGAAGACGATAAGGGTTTTTTCAGTCATGCTGACAGTCATTTTTTTGATTGGAAATCTTAGTAACATTCTTGCTCAGAGCAGCAATGGATGGCGGGGAACAAACGGCGACAGTAAAGTAAGTGGTTTCGATGTGCCTTCAAAATGGCCTGCGCAACTCAAGAGTACCTGGCAGGTAAAAGTCGGGTTGGGCGATGCTTCACCGGTTTTAGTCAAGAGCAAAATTTTCCTGCATGTCATGCAGGATACAATGGAGGTTGCTTTGTGCGTCAATGCATCCGATGGGAAAGAGATCTGGAAAACCAGTTTGAATCCTTCACCGAAAATTACGGGTCCTGCCATTGGACATCCCGGTCCACGGAGTACGCCATTTGTAGCGGATGGTAAGGTTTTTATGGTTGGAACCGGCGGACGTGTACATTGTCTGGATGCTAATTCCGGAAAGGTGATCTGGGGGAATGAGGCTTATACCGAAGTTCCGCAATTTTTCGCTTCCAGTTCTCCGCTGGTCACCAATAAGATGTGCATCATTCAGTTAGGAGGAAAGGCACATGGGGTGGTTGTGGCGTTTGATGCCAATACTGGAAAGGAGATCTGGAAATTGGAAGGACTTCCAACAACTTATTCATCACCTGTTTTGATGAAGACCATCAAAAACACCCTTCTGATCCAGTCTGAGACTGATTTATGCGGAGTCTCCTTGGATGGGAAATTGTTGTGGAAAATTCCTTGTCCCGTACAACGGATGTTCAATAATGCCAATTCACCGGTATACGAAGGTCAAAATGTTTTAGTCACCGGTCAGGGAAGTGGATCCAAGCTGATGAGTATCCAAAAGCAAGGTGAGGCCTGGGAAACAAAAGAAATATGGAAGAATGCCGAATTAGGTGTTTCCTTCAATACGCCGGTTCTTAAGGGTGGTTTCATCTATGGCCATGAGGCAAAAAAAGGAGAATTATATTGTTTGAATGCACAAACGGGTGAAAAGGTATGGTTTGAAGCCACGGCACACAATCGCTTCGCTTCGCTGACGGATGCAGGAAAAGTGTTGGTGAGCCTTCCGGCAACCGGGAACCTCATTATTATTGAACCCAATGGAAAAAATTATGTCGAGTTAGCTAAATATAAGGTGGCAGAAACAGAGGTCTATGCTTCTCCAATACTAAACGGAAGCAATGTTTTTGTAAAAGACAAGGAAATGCTAACATGCTGGTCTACTAAATAGAATTACCAGAGTTCAAACGGTTTTTTAACAAGTATGAAAGGAGGTCTTTTATGACCTCTTTTTTTTGTACCCCATTTTAAACAGGGGTTTCCCAATCAAAATCTCTTTACTATTTTTGTAATGAATTCAAATTATACCCGTACAGTAAAAAAATATGAAGTTTTATTGATGCCGAATACAAAATCAAGTAACTGCATTCATGGTTGACAGGCTATTTTTAGGAACGGGTAGACAATATTTTCTTTATGTTAAAATAGCTTAGTCATCACTAAATTTTTTAAAATCCTTTTTACATGAAAAAAAGTCTTTCACTTCTTCTATTCTTTATCCTCTATTTTATATCAAATGCTCAGATACAAAAAAATGTGCTGCATGGGAAAGTGTTGGATTCAGATAATCAGCCGCTTTCCGGCGCAAATGTCGTTATTCTTGGTTCAAAATATGGTGTCAATACCAATGCTGCAGGAGAATATCTGTTAACCCAGGTTCCTGCTGGAAAGGTTAAAATTCTGGCTTCTTTCATGGGCTATAAAACGAAAACAATGGAAGTTAATGTTCATCCGGGACAAAATGACCTGGATATCACATTTGAAAAGGAAGAAATAAAATTGGAAGCCGTAGTCGTAACCTCTCAGAAGCGGGAGCAACAGCTTCTGGATGTTCCCATTACCATGAATGTGATCGATGCGGGTTTTATGGAGAAAAATAACATTTCAGAACTTGATCAACTATCAGAATTTGTGCCGGGTCTGCAAATTAGAATGCAGGGAACAGATCGTCCAAGTTTTGTGATTCGCGGACTTACGAGCGATGAGGTTAGTCCTGCCGCCCAGCCACGCATTTCTGTCTTCTTCAATAATGTTCCAATCAGTCGTGCCAACGGTGCGGCTGTCGAACTTTTCGATTTGCAGCAAGTCGATATTCTCAAGGGTCCTCAGGGTTCCCTCTTTGGCAGAGGTGCGCAGATTGGAGCAATCAATTACATCAGTAAGAAGCCCACCAACGATTTCAACGGATTTCTTACCGCAGGTATTGGAAATTATAACACTCAACAACTGAATGGAGCCATCAATATCCCCGTTATTAAGGATAAATTTTTGGTACGCGCTTCCGGTATATATGACTACCGGGATGGTTATATCAACAACACTTTCGGCGGCAAACTAAATGGTAAAAATACCGGTGCCGGTCGACTCTCTGCAACTTATTTGCCTTCTGCCAAAGACAAACTGGATCTGGTAGTCAACTATCAGAAAGATGATAACCCGGGGCTTGGTTTTATGAGTATGACCTATCCGAATACGCAAGGGAAGACTGATCCTTTTGGTTATGTTACTTCTCTGGAACAAGGGAAAAACCTCGTTAACCAGAGAGATCTTTTTGATGCTACCCTGACCGCCAAACATCATGTGAATGCTAATAATTTCTGGACCTCAACAAGTTCTTACCGAAAGATTGGTTCCTATACGCGCTGGGATGGGGATGGGACTGCCGCTGCGGCCATTGACATGAGCGAAGATGATGGTGCCAGACAGTTTTATCAGGAGATCAGGTACAATTACTCCGTTAATAACAAATTGAACGGAAGTATTGGCGGAAGTTTCTGGAATGAAACGGCCAACCAGAATTATTGGTTCTCTCCCAACGAACAAAATATGGTCCATCTCTTTTTAAATACCGGCTATCTGGTTACTCCCAATGGTCAGCCCTATCCAATGACCAACCTTCCGCTCGATCCTCGATTGGGCCAATTGGGTGGTGCACCCCTGGTTCCCAACCACCAGGAAGAAAATAGAAGTGAAGCCTCCAATCAGTCAATCGAAAGTTTTGCGGATGCCAGTTATCAACTAACCAGTAAATTAAGTATCACCGGAGGGGCCCGGATCAGTAAGGAATGGTTCAGCCTGACCAATAATGCGGCAATGACAGGTGGTAATGCGGCGACACTGGGTTTCCTTTCCGGAAACTACCCAAACTTGTTTTTTAAAGTAGGGGATAATAAAGAAATTTCCGAATCCAAGACTGCCTTTACCTATCATGCCGGTTTCAAATATGCATTTAATGAAAATTCCAATCTTTTTGCCGGATACTCCAAAGGAAGAAGGCCACCGGTACTTCAATTTACTTCCGCAGGCGTCGGTCAAATTCTTGATGCGGAAATTCTTAACAGCCTTGATCTGGGTTATAAAACAGTGATCAGGCAACGTTTATGGGTCGATCTGGGCGTTTTTTACCACGACTACCGGAATTTCCAGACTTCTGCCTGGATTGCCAATGCCAGTACCGGCGAATTCAATTACCTGGTGAAAGGCGGGGGAAAGGCATCGGCTTACGGGGTAGAATCTAACATCAAATACACCATTTCACGCGGATTGCAATTTTTTGGAAACTACGCGTACATTCATGACCGTTTTGCCGATAAGGATGCGGATGGCGCTGCTCAGCAATATGCGAACAACACCTTCAGGCTTACACCTGATCATAGTTTTGCCGCCGGTATAAATGCACGGGTTGAAATTGGCAAAGAGCTGTTTCTATTTGCCATACCTTCCTATAGCTACAAAACCAGGATCTATTTTGAAGACGCCAATACTCCCGGATTGAAACAAGATGCTTATGGTTTGTTAAATTTCAACGGAGGTGTTGAAATAGCCAACAAGAAGATCACGCTTTCAATATGGGCAAGTAATATTTTAGAGGCAAAATACATTGTAAGTGCTGGAAACACTGGTAGCTTATTTGGTGATCCAACTCAAATACCGGGAGCCCCGCGGATGTTTGGATCAAAAATTAACTGGAAATTTTAATCGGATATCCATTTAGTTTGCCATAATTTAAACTTTAAATGGGGAATAACGTATTGATTACTTAAATGCTAAATATTAGAACCA